>NZ_JAGBKM010000009.1 GCF_017498085.1 Psychrobacter coccoides | reverse complement strand
TAGCGCTGACGACGGTTGCGATATTTATGAGCCACGATTTTAAACAACTTGATTAAGCCTATTTTGTGTTCAACCACAATACGGAACTTTGCCAGATACTGATTGGCTTGTTTGCATATCTCCAATAACTGACCACCACGAGGTTTCTTAAATGGTGTGAAAGTTTGGTTATGTCGCTTTGCTAACCCTTGATAACCACTGTCTGCTAGATAGTTAGTGTTCTCAGGTAACCAATCAGGACAAGTATCTTTATACAGCTTAAAATCGTGGATGGACCCTTTACAGGTTTGCACATCAAGTATCAAACCGGTTTGCCAATGAACGATAACCTGCGCTTTTAAGGTGTGTTGTTTTTTCTTGCCGCTGTAGTAGTCTCTTTGGTTTTTTTTGGACGCTCAATTGGGGTTTCGGTGGCATCGACAATGACGACTGACCAATTGATGTCCTCATCGACACGACTAGGCAGCTTTTTGGGCAATTCAAACTTGCCAGAGTTAATCAGTGTGTCTTCTACTTTACGAATGATACGGCTAGCAGAAGACTCATGAATACCAAAGTCCATACTGATATGATAAAGCGTGCGGTATTCACGCCAATAAGTCAGGGCTAGTAGTATCTGCTCCTTAAGACTGAGCACACTTGGTCTACCTGATTTGGTCTTAGATGCTTCATGCTTTTGCATGGCCTCAAGCATGTCATAAAAAGTGGCTTTATGAATGCCAGTGTAGCGTTTAAAACCAGCGTCACTTTGTTTGAGTAGCTTATCTATGTTTGGCATATCTATTAAGTAAGTAGAGTTCAATAATATACGTTGTGTCTGACAACTACTTTTGCAAGAGGTCTAGTACTCTTGCAAAATGCGCTAAAAATTAGTGTAAGAAAGGCGTAACAAATCGAACCATGAAACATTTTGAAATATATGTTTAAAATCAGGCAGTTACTGGTACATATGACAGACTCTTGTAAGTTTAAATAGCATAAAGTCACAAAGCATACCCACACTGTCAACAGATTAAAAGTGAATGCTTGTTATAATTGTTTATAACTTGATAAAGACCTATATAAGAATAAATTAAATATACCTATTAAATAATAAATAGGTCGAAATATAACTCAATTATAGAAAGAAGAGAGGTATGGGGTTTGGCTAAATTAGCAAAATTACATCGCTCACGTAATAACCGTATGATTGCAGGTGTGATGGGCGGTATCGCAGAGTATTTAGGCTGGTCGCCGATGTGGGTGCGGGTGCTATTTGTGTTGGTATCTTCACTGAGCGCTGCGGTCCCTGGCATATTGATCTATATTATTTTATGGATTGTCATGCCAAAGGCTACTAGCCAGTCATATCAATGAAATATGGCAATGAACTACATTCTTAACGAGTAGGTATGATACTTAACAAATAGTCAGTCGTTACAAATACAGTGGCTTATACTCGATGGCCCAAAATAATCAAAAAGCCTGATGCAAACAGGATAATAGCGACACGTTTTTCCTCCTGCCCAGATGCTCATTCATCTGGGTATTTTTTTGTGCAACATACCGAGTGATAACAGAAAATTTAATCGCTATAGATATAGATAAAATAGCGAATTTTTAGTAAGGTAAGCGTGCGCACAGACTTGGGTCAAGCATGGGACGACAAGACTGTATAGAATATATTTTGTATCACACTTAACACTACTCATTGCACAGTGATTCTTTTATGACCTCTCAACAAAGCACTCTTCAACCGATGACTTTTCAGGATTTGATTTTAACCTTGCAGAACTTTTGGGCATCCAAAGGCTGTGTGGTTCTACAGCCGTATGATATGGAGGTCGGAGCCGGGACGTTTCATACTGCTACCTTTTTACGCTCACTAGGCCCCGAGCGCTGGAACGCCGCTTATGTACAGCCATCACGTCGCCCAACTGATGGTCGCTACGGTGACAACCCCAACCGCTTGCAACATTATTATCAGTTTCAAGTGGTACTCAAGCCCAATCCGCCCAATATTCAAGAGCTGTATTTAGATTCCCTTAGAGCCATTGGGATTGATCCTTTGGTGCACGACGTGCGTTTCGTCGAAGACAACTGGGAGTCGCCGACGCTTGGCGCTTGGGGGCTGGGTTGGGAGATTTGGCTTAATGGTATGGAAGTCACTCAGTTCACCTATTTCCAGCAAGTCGGTGGTATCGAATGCTTCCCGGTCACCGGCGAGATTACCTACGGTCTTGAGCGCCTAGCCATGTATGTGCAAGGCGTCGATAGCGTCTATGATTTGGTGTGGGCAGATGGCGAGTTTGGCCGTGTCACTTATGGCGATGTGTTCCATCAAAACGAAGTGGAGCAGTCGACTTATAATTTTGAACACGCTGACGTGCCCATGATGGGTCAGATGTTTGACTTTTACGAGCAGCAAGCAGATAAGTTGGTAGCGGCGGGCTTGCCCTTGCCTGCTTATGAGATGGTGCTCAAAGCCTCACACGCCTTTAATTTACTTGATGCCCGTGGCGCTATTTCGGTCACTGAGCGTCAGCGCTTTATCTTGCGGGTGCGTACGCTGGCACGCAAGGTCGCCTTTGGTTATGTAGAAGCACGGGCCAAGCTTGGCTTCCCTCTAGCAGACGAGGCTCATCGCCAAGTTGCTCTTGATAAGTATTTGCCAAAAGAAGAAAATGACATGGCAGCTAAACATTCAGAACCTACTCAACAAAACAACGATAAATAGGAGCATCCCATGAGTACTATTTTATTTGAACTGGGGTGTGAAGAGCTACCGCCAAAGAGTCTAAAGCCCTTACGTGATGCGCTAAAAACAAGCGTAATCGAGCAACTAACAGAGGCCAATATCAGTTTTGATAGCATCAAAGCATTTGCAGCCCCGCGTCGTTTGGCATTGCAGATTCAGGGCATCAGTGACAAGCAGCCTGACCGTACAGAACAAAAACGTGGCCCTGCGATCAAAGCAGCGTTTGACGCTGATGGCAATCCAACCCGTGCTGCAATGGGCTTTGCTAAAGGGCTAGGGATTGAACCTAGTGAGCTTATTACCATCAATACTGACAAAGGCGATTACGTCGGTTATGAGCAGACCATCCACGGCCAGGCCACCACAGAGCTATTGCCAGAGATCTTTCAAACTGCTTTAGATGACTTGCCCATCGCCAAACGTATGCGCGCTGGTAGCAGTCGTAATGAGTTTGTGCGTCCAGTGCAGTGGGCGGTGTTGATGCAAGATGATGGCGTTATCGATGCCACTATCCAAGGACATCAGACTGGCCAGCAGACACGTGGCCATCGTTTCCACAGTCCTGACTACCATACTATCGAGCACGCCAATGATTATGAGGCGTTATTAAGCGGTTTAAAGGTCGTCGCTGATTTTGATAAGCGTCAGGTGCTGATCAAAAACCAAGTCAAAACACTGGCTGATGAAGTCAATGCTGACGCTATCGTACCCCAAGCCTTACTTGATGAAGTGACTGCCTTAGTCGACTTTCCGATTGCCCTACGAGCGGACTTTGAGCCACGGTTTTTACGAGTGCCACAAGAGGCGCTGATCTCAACCATGCAAGCGGATCAAAAGTACTTTTGTCTAACGGACAAAGAAGGCACCCTGTTACCCTACTTTATCTTCATCACCAATATCGAGTCAAAAGACCCGCAACAAATCATTGAGGGTAATGAAAAGGTGGTGCGTCCACGTCTGGCCGATGCGGAGTTTTTCTTTTTACAAGACCAAAAACAGCCATTATTTGTTTTGACAGAAAGCCTAAAAACTCGTGTGTTCCAAGACCAGTTAGGTACGATTTGGGAAAAATCTGAGCGTATTGCGAAGTTGGCTGCTTTTATTGCGACACTCCTGCAAGAGCAAGGACACGATATTACTGTCGATGACACCGTACGAGCGGCCATACTGTCTAAAGCTGACTTAGCAAGCTCGCTAGTGGGAGAGTATCCTGAGCTGCAAGGTATTGCTGGTACTTATTATGCTCGTCTCGACGGCGAAAGTGAGGCCATTGCGGCCAGTATAGAAGAGCAGTATCTACCAAAATTCAGTGGTGACGTATTGCCAAAAACTCCTATTGGTATTTGTTTGGCGCTTGCCGATCGTCTAGATACGCTCGTCGGTATCTTTGCTATAGATCAAGCACCGACCGGCTCGAAAGATCCATTTAGCTTACGCCGCTCAGCTATTGGTATCCTGCGTATTTTGATTGAAAAGCAGCTGCCGATTAACCTAGTGGCGTTGGTTGAACAAGCAGTGAAAAACTACAGTGATACCGATGGTCATAAAATCGCTAAGATGGGTGATACCTTTACTCAAGTGATGGGCTTTTTAAATTCACGTTATCGGGCGATGTATACCGAGCAAGGTGTCAGTGTCGATACCATTCAAGCAGTACAAGCGATTCATCCGCATATGCCGCTAGACTTTGATCAGCGTATTCGCGCTGTACAAGCGTTTAGCGCTTTGCCACAAGCAGAGCAGCTGGCTGATTCAAACAAACGTGTGGCAAATATACTGGCCAAGTCAGAAGGTAAGGTGGCTGACCATGTCGATGCAGACCTATTGACTGAGTCTGCTGAAAAGGACTTGTATCAGGCCGCGCAGCAAGCACAAACAGCCGTCACGCCATTGCTTGCAACCGCTGACTACACACAGGTACTACAGACCTTGGCGCAACTGGATGCGCCATTGGCGCAGTTTTTTGCGAATGTGATGGTCAATAGCGATGATGAGGCGCTCAAAGCCAATCGCTTAGCATTACTACAACAAGTGCGTGCTTTGTTTTTGACAGTGGCTGATATCAGCGAGCTACAAATCTAAAATCTAAGTTTCAATAGAATTTAGTATGACCTGATTATGAGTGAATCAAAGCAGTTCAATGAACAAGTGAATGAACAAAGCTAGGTTCAACAAACCATAAAAAACTGGCTACACTGTAGCCAGTTTTTTGATTTTTATCAGCGTTACAAAGGTGCTGCTAAATGACAGGGCAGCAATTGTACTATCAGCATTGTTTACGTAGAATTTATATCATGGCTTTACGCTATGTAAGTATGATCACTTATCGAAGACTAACAAAAGGAGCACTACTGTGTTCGCTGCTATTATTGTCATTCTCATTATTTGGGCGGTGATGTGGGCGTTTTATAAGTTTATGTATCCCCGTCCCCCAAAAAGCATGATGCCTAAAGAAGGCGATGTGACCACCCCACGCCATTGCGATTTTTGTGGCAACAGCCTTGCTGAATATCGCGGGGTGCTGGAAACGCCTTCTACCACAGCTACTGATACAGATGGCTTGGCAAAAAAGCCGTTGTTTTTTTGCAATTATGAGCATCAAGCAGACTATCACGCAGGCAAGAGCTATCGAGCTGGCGGATGACAGCCTGCTGTCACTGCGGCTGATAACGGTATCAGCTTATAATACAGACTGGGCATCTTTCATGATTTTGCTGAGCAGCATTTTCGCTTGTTTGGACGCTTGTTCGGCATCTTCAGCAGCTTTGGCGTTGCTATGAATCTTCTCATAAAGGTTTAAGCAGCATAATACCAGTAAGTTTTCTTGGCTCAAGCTTGGCGCATTTTTTTTGATATCGAGAAGAAAGTTGTTTATATAATAGACCGCTGAGCGCAGTTCTGCTTCTTCGTGTACTGGGCAGTAAATCTGATATGTGATGCCAGCGATGACGATATCGACTTTTTTCATTTGAGGTTCAGGATCGGTTTTTTTTGTGGGCGTATCCTGAGCAGCGCTTGATTCTAGTGTCGGTTTTTTTGTGTCGTTGGCTTGATTTGGCGTATCTTTAGCTTGCTGAGGCTTTTCGTTGGTAGTGGGTGTACTATTATTGTCAGTCATGAGAAATCCTACAAGGTAATGGTATTGAGTAGCTCTAAGGTGTCATCAGAGTTCTGAGAGCAGGGTATGGAGACGCTAACAAAGATAGCGGGTATCAGCTGCATACTTAACTCATCGCTTTTTTTAGTGAGTTACCCTTCCATCTGATCGATGTGAGTCAGGCGTTTTAGTACCACCTGTGTACGTTCTGCTGCCAATTGATTTTTTTCTTGCAAATCATGGTTTTGCTGTTTCAGCTCACTATTTTGTTGTTGAAGATCATGGTTTTGCTGCTTGAGTTCGCTATTTTGTTGTTGCAGCTTATCAAACTGATTTTGTAGTTTGTCTTGTTCTTCACCAATCATATGATGAGCTTCAGCCAAACTTTGATAGCGTTTATCAAGATCGCTCAGCTGCTTTTTTGCCTGAGCATGTTCAGTATTGCGATTTTCGAGCTGGGTTTTTAGCGTTGCCAACTCTTTTGGGTCAACGTTGGGTTTTTGTTTGAGGCTGCTAAGTTCAGCACTGACAAGCTGATACTGTTTTTTGATGTCGAGTATCATTTTTTCTAGGTCTTTGAGTTGGTCATACATAGTCAGTTTTTATCCTTAACATGTGATACGTGGATGAATTTTCTCTGTTACGTTTAATAATGCCATAGGTGACCGCATAATATCTATATCAACAAAGTAATTATAGTCGGAGTACTTTGAAACCGCTACGGTGTTACTCGCCCTAGATATACTTAGTGTACTATCTGCGGTCGGTCGCTTTGTAGCGATTTTAAAATTCCTTGACTATACGTATATTGTGCTCTGTTTTATTCTGGGTAAGCAGATAATCTATGGATAAGAGAGAGCGATAATTATCTAAAATCAAGAGACGCTAATCAGTCAGCGTAAATAAATCGATAGGAAGTAGGTTATGAATGATAATATTTCTGGTTGGAATGAGTGGTCTGTAGCTTTTGAACAATGGAATGATGTTAGCATTAGCGAGCTGCATGGCTTGATGACGGGACTGATGACGGCGTGCTATGCGCCAGATGAGCAAGGTTGGGCGACCGTGCTCGAGGAGCTCAGCTTTGCACCATTGCCAGAGCCTGCCTTGACTTTGCTGACAGAGGAGGCTGAAGATACGGTGTTTCAGCTCAAAGATAAAGATGATGCCTATGCCTACACACCACTGGTGCCTGATGATGAACATGATCTATACGAGCGTGTAATGGCACTGAAACAGTGGGCCAATGGCTTTATGACGGGTTTTGGTATTAGCGATTGTCGTCTAACAGCTGAAGAAAACGAGATGCTGAGTGATTTGGCAAAGATTGGTGCTATTCGTTTGGCAGAAGATGAGGATTATGAAGGTGGTGAAGAGTCCTATCTTTATATTTATGAGTTTGCACGTATGGTGCCAGTGAGCTTTGCTACCCGCAAGCGCAAATCTGTAAAGGAGCTGGCGCTGATAGCAGGGTTGCCGATAGATGCTAAAACCACGCAGGAGCGTCAAGCAGAGGGCGCATTGCTCAAACCGATACCACCTGTCGTCGATGTGATGAACCAGCATAATCCATCGTAAGTGATACTTTTTAACTTGCTGAACTTTATGATAATAAGGGACTGCCATGATTACTGATAAAGATATGATTCATCTGCGCCGCTGTGTCGATCTGGCCCGTGAAGCGCTAGCGGCAGGGGATGAGCCGTTTGGTAGTGTGTTGGTCGATGCAGAAGGCAAGGTACTAAGAGAGGATCGTAATCGTGCCAATACAGTCGATGCAACCTATCATCCTGAGATCGCTGTCGCAAAGTGGGCGGCACAAAACATGACTGCTGACGCTCGTGCAAAAGCGGTCGTCTATACCTCAGGTGAGCATTGTGCGATGTGCTCAGCAGCTCATGCATGGGCAGGGCTTGATCGCATCGTCTATGTCAGCTCCTCTACGCAGTTGGGTGAGTGGATGGAAGAGTTTGGTGCTAATTCCTCATCGCCTATCAATACCTTGTCTATCCAGCAAGTAGCGCCAGGTATCCCAGTAGAAGGCCCAGTTGCTGGCCTTGATAAAGTGGTAAAAGCACTACACCAACGTGCCCATCAACCTGACTAATACTTTAAGATAAGGACATCTTATGAGCCTAAATACAGTGAACAAGGTGAGCCAAGAGGCGTCATCTACTGATTATCCTGTAAAAAGTATCGATTGGCTGACTCGCTTGATTGGCTTTGATACCGTCAGTCGCCATTCAAATTTGGCGCTGATCAACGATGTGCAAGCATACTGTGAGCAGCTGGGTCTGACAGTAGACTTAACTTTTAATAAAGAAAAAAACAAAGCCAATCTATTTGTCACTGTACCAGCTGGACAGGATGCTGACCAAATCAATCATGGCTTGGTACTCTCAGGACATACTGATGTTGTGCCTGTCGATGGACAGACATGGACCTCTGATCCTTTTGTCGCCACTATTCGTGACGACAAGCTTTATGGCCGCGGTGCTTGTGACATGAAGGGTTTTATCGCTTGTGCGCTGGCGTTATTGCCCCAAGCCGTCGCCTTGTCTAATCAAGGTAAGCTGCGTCGACCCCTGCATCTGGCGTTGTCATTCGATGAAGAAGTAGGCTGTCTGGGTGCGCCCTTGATATTAGCGGATCTAAAAATGCGTGGCATCACCCCTGATTATTGTATCGTTGGCGAACCCACTAATATGACCATGGTCGTGGCTCATAAGGGGATTGCTGTCTATCGTTGCCGTGTGCATGGTAAGTCAGCACATTCTTCATTGACCCACCAAGGTGTCAACGCTATCAGCTATGCCAGTCGTTTGATTGGGTTTGTCGATGAGCTGGCACAAGCGATTAGCCATCGTGATGACAACGACGATTTGTTTGATGTGCCATACTCGACGCTTTCTGTAGGCACCATACACGGCGGTACAGCGACCAATATCGTGCCTAACCTGTGTGAGTTTACTTTTGATTATCGTAATCTGCCACATATGACGCAAGATGATATTGTGGCACCGATTCAGACGAAAATCGCTGAACTGACAGAGCAGATGCAGGCACGCGCACCAGAGACAGGGATCGAGCTGCTGCAAGAAGAAAGCGTTCCGGCGATGAGAGATGGTGATAATGCTGAACTACAAGCGCTAGTAACCGCACTGACAGGTGATGATGAGCGCCATAAAGTCGCTTATGCCACCGAGGGCGGACAGTATACCAATAGCGGTATTCCCACGATTATCTGTGGTCCTGGCAGTATTGAGCAGGCGCACAAAGCTGATGAGTTTGTGGCGCTTAGTGAAATTGAGCGCTGTGATGGGTTTTTGCAAAAGCTGCTGGAGAGCTGTACGGCATAACTCATATCAGTAGTGGGCTATGATGGTCGTCATTTTTTAAATGAGGATATGGCCTAAAGTATTTGTTTTTGCGGTAAGTTCACATACAATGCATTATTTTTATGGCGGTATCTAGGGTCTGTTTGAGGGTTCAACAGACCCTAGTTTTTTTCGTGACATCACATTTAAAATTTTCTACATAAGAAGTAAGGGGCATTGATGTCTTGGCATCTGTTTACCATGTTTTTTATCAGCACGTTTTTTATCTCCGCAACCCCAGGCCCTAATATGCTGTTGGCGTTTCAATATGGACTAAACTACGGCGTCAAACGTACCTTATGGACACTGGCTGGATTAAGTCTTGGGCTGTTTATCTTACTGTTGTCAACCTTGCTGGGGTTGGATGCTATTAGCCGTCAGTCCCCTTGGTTGTTGGATGTAATAAAGACCGTTGGTGCCTTGTATTTGATTTATTTGGGTGTCAGCTCGTGGCGAGATACTGGGCAAAGTAGCCTGATAGAGGATGCCAGTGCGATGGGTACAGAGGCTGTAGCAGCTGATTATTTTAGTAGCCAGAACAAGCTTGGCCAGCAGTCACAGCCACAGCCACGCTCATTGTCTAGCGCAGCAGTCAAAGTGGCTCCTAGTGATTGGACGCTATTTCGAACGGGCATTTGGGTGTCGTTATCTAATCCAAAAGCGATTTTATTCTTTGCTGCCTTTTTTCCTAAGTTTATTAATTTTAGTATGCCGTTATGGCCACAATATATTATCTTGACGTTAGGGCTGTTTTTCAGTGAAACCATTTGGCAGGCTATCTATACTGTGGGTGGCAAGCAGCTGGCAGGGTGGCTCGATATCGGTGATCGTTTGGCATGGCTTAATCGTGCTTGCGGCGTGATATTTATCTTGATTGCGGCGGCTTTGTTGGGAGAGGTGGTAAGCGGGTTTATGGGCTAATAGATTAAGATAAATACAAAAAAGCCGTTTGCTGGTGAGGGCAAACGGCTTTTTTAGTCTAAAATCATCAACATACAGAGTATTAAATCAAGCCAACACCTCAATCAACTCACCTTTCACCATATGTGGACTGACAAAGTCAGTCACACGTACGTTGACGATTTTACCCAATAGCTCATCCATTTTATCTTCATCATATGGGAACATCACTGTTCGTGTATTATCAGCGGTACCGATGAGGCAGTCTGGATGACGATCAGCGACTTGCTCTACCAACACTCGGGTCGTGGTGCCGACCATTTCATGGGTTTTTTGTAAGGTGGAGTCGACGATGACTTTTTGAAATGTCGCCAAACGCTCTTTTTTAGTCTTTAGGCTAACATCGTCAGGTAACTCAGCCGCTGGCGTGCCAGGACGCTTTGAGTAAATAAAGCTATAAGAGTGATCAAAGTTCAATTCTTTTGCCAAGTTCAAAGTGTCTTCAAAGTCCTGATCGGTCTCCCCTGGGAAGCCGATGATAAAGTCGCTAGACAGATGAATGTCTGGACGAATGGCCTTGAGCTTATTGATTTGATTGATATACACATCGATGGTGTGGTTACGTTTCATCGCTGCAAGTATATTGTTTGATCCGCTTTGGACGGGCAGATGCAAATGCGAGACCAGCTCGGGTAGTTTGCCATAAGCATCAATGATGTCATCGGTGAACTCCAGCGGGTGACTGGTGGTATAGCGAATACGCTCAATTCCATCGACGTGTGCGACATAATGTAATAATTCGGCAAAGCGGCACACACTACCATCGTCTTTTTCGCCGCGATAGCCATTGACGTTTTGGCCCAGCAGATTAATCTCACGCACGCCCTGTTCGGCTAGGCTGTCAATCTCAGCCAAAACATCGTCAAGCGGACGTGATAATTCCTCACCCCGTGTATAAGGCACCACGCAAAATGAGCAGTATTTAGAGCAGCCCTCCATAATAGATACAAAAGCTTTGTAACCCTCGACCTTTGGCTCAGGCAAAAAGTCGAACTTCTCAATACTAGGGAAGGAGATGTCAATCGTACCGATACGGTTTTTAGGAGCGACACTGCTTTGTTCGCTAGATTGGTCATAAAGCTCTGGCAGACGATGCAACGTTTGAGGCCCAAATATCATATCGACATAAGGCGCACGTTTTTGGATATTGTCTCCCTCTTGTGAAGCCACGCAGCCACCGACACCAATGACTAAATCAGGGCGTTTTTCTTTAAGTTTGCGCCAACGCCCCAATTCTGAAAACACTTTTTCTTGTGCTTTTTCACGAATCGAGCATGTATTCATTAAGAGTACATCAGCATCATCGATGTCATGCGTGACTACCATACCGTGTGAGTCGCCAAGTACATCAAGCATCTTATCAGAGTCGTAGACGTTCATCTGACAACCTTGAGTGGTGATAAAAACCTTTTTTACAGCAGAGGTCTCGACTGAAGCTTGATGAGAATGGGGCTCTTCGAGTGTCATCAAAGAAGAGGTCCGGGTAGTGTCTGCTACCTCATCGGTACGGGGGTTAAATACAGAAACACTCATAAGGATTATCCATGATTAGCAAATAATAGGTAGCAGCTTGGCCATTAATAGGTGGCGTATTTTATCATAAGCGTCTAGCAATGTGAAAAGTAACTACGCACTATTCATTGGGCCTGTGCTAGATTATTTGCAATACTATCAATTGTTTATATTGCCGAAGTATCTACTCTACTGATCGCAAAATCAGCTTTGAGGCTTATGCTTATATCATCTTTGTGTTACACAGGGCTAACCTATTTATAGATAAATGGTAAGAGCACTGGTTGAGAGTACAACGGCTATAGTATGATAAATACCATTACTTCAGCGATGACTATCTGATCGCCATCCAAACACCTGTATAGAGACCAAGAGAGCCTATATGACAAAGCCAAACCTTGTCCGCTTGATCAATAAAAACAAATTCATCCGCTCACCCAAGAAATCTCAAAGCTTAAATATAAGGCCGCTGCGATTGAGCGTAATGAGCCTAGCGACAGCGGTAGGGGCGTTGGGGTTGTCACAAGTGGCTTGTGCGGATCTGACGTGGGGTGATAACAGTACCCAACAAAGCAGTGGCTACCAAGACAGTAGTATCAACCATTTCAATGCGGCTGCAATCGCCGCTGATCGAGGCGATGTTAGTGCCTTATTTAACTATGAGCAGATGATGAGTGGGGGTCTGTTTGCGATGTACCCAACGTATTGGCGCATGAATTTAGATTTAAACAGCCAAAGCTCAGCAGCGATATCACAGTTTGTACGCCAATACTCAGGAACAGTAATGGCAGAAAAGCTGGTCGCTGACTTTGCGGAGACCAAAGCGGCATCAAATGACTATGCCGCTGTGCGTCAAGTGGCCAATCTAATTACCAACGCAGATGCCAGTGAGCGCTGTGCGATAGCGCTTGGGTTCAATAATGGCGGTGATAGTATGCGGGCACTGGCTGCCAAGTCTGATGTTTGGCTGACTGTCAAAAAGCAGCCCGCACTGTGCAATCAGTTGGCGATGGAGATGAACAACAATGCTTTGATTAGCAATCAAGATAGAGCCGCCCGTCTTAAGCGTATGCTGCGTGCTGGCAAAACTGGCGACATCATGGCATTGTCGTCACGTCTTGGCACCCCAATTCCTTACTCAAAACTCAGTGAGATTCAACTCAATCCAGCCGCTTTTTTTGGTCGCTTTGCTCTTGAGCCAAACAGTCAAACCAATCAATATCTATACTTATATGCCATGGGCCGTCTGGCCAGCAAGTCTTATCGTGAAGCAGCGCTACAGCTCGACTATGACATCAAACAAGACAACCGACGCTCAGCCAGGTTACTGAATGATGAAACCCGCCGTTATGCCTACCGTATCCTTGGGGTTCAGCGTATGAACCATAACACTGATGACGGGTTTAATAGCGAGGCTGTTGATTGGTTTCGTCAAAGCTTAGACGATGACTTTAGCTTTGAGGAAGCGGAGTATTACGCCATGGCAGCGATTCGCTATAGTCGCTGGGATGATGTGATCGAAGCAATCTCCCAAATGGATGCCGAGGTTCAAAAAACCAATCAGTGGCAATATTGGTTGGCACGGGCTTATGAACAGTCCAGCGCTGGCAGTAGACGCAATATCGCCAAAAAAATGTATCAACATCTGGCTAAAAGCAATGACTACTATGGATTGATGGCAAAAGACAAGGTCGGTCAGCGCTTTAGTGTCAGTAGTATGGGTGGTGGAAATCTGCCTAACGTGAGTAGTGCTGATCGTGCTCGTGTCATGCAAAACCCGCATTTCGCCCGTGCGTTTGCCTTATACAATGCGGATGCCAGCCGTGCTTATGCCAATCGTGAATGGAACTGGGCAGTGAAGCAAGCCCGTGACAATCGTGATGATGCTTTAATCTTTGCTGCAGCTCGTCAGGCTTATGATATGGGCTGGCTGGATCGGGCGATTTATGCCATTGACAATACCGACAGCGTGCATAATCTAGCATTGTCGCATCCCATGCCGCATCAAAGTGCAGTGGTGCGTTATAGCCAATCTGTTGGTATTGACCCTGCGTGGGCATACGGTATCATGCGTCAAGAGAGCCGCTTTGTCACCTCAGCACGCTCCAATGTGGGTGCAAGCGGTCTTATGCAGATTATGCCAGGTACGGCGAAGTATATTGCCCGTAATTTGGGTGAGTCCTATAGCGCCAGCCGTGCCAATAGCGGTGATACCAATATTCGTTATGGAACCTGGTATATGAGTGATATTTTAGGCAAGCTCAACCAACAGCCTGTACTGGCAACCGCTGGTTATAACGCAGGACCTAACAATGCTAAGCGCTGGCAGCCTGTCTACGGCTCGCTTGCCGCTGATCAGTATATCGAGTCAATTCCTTTTCCAGAGACTCGCAATTATGCCAAGCATGTTATGGAAAACGCCACTATCTATAGTAGCCTTCTAGGCCGAAACCAGTCGATCAGTCAACGCATGGGCGTGGTTCCAGCAGCATTTTAAACCTTTACTTCAGTAGCCCTTATAGCTGTTGAACAGCTACATGCCATTAATCACAAAGATTAATGGCTTTTTTATGTCGAAAGTTCCCATATAAGCTTTGCGTTCTAAAGACTGTAGCGTTGGTGGAATAGATTTTGCAGGCATAAGACTTAGAGAGGTTATAGCGGTCGTGGCAACGAGGGGTTTTCAAAGCATAGTAGCCTTTAGATATTTTATTTTTAATGGATTGTATTTTTACGTTAACCCTACGATTTAGCTATGGATTAAAAAAAGGTATTTGCTACTATTGTCAAACAGTACGCCTAAATCTAAACTCAGCTCCTCATGGCTAAATACGCACCACTCTGTAAGGTGGCACAGCACGCAAAAATATACTGGCAGCACATGCAAAGACGTATCCGTGTTATACAGGGTCAACTATAGCAGTGACCTACCTTTTTTTCGTTAAACGTATGTTTTAGTTTGGCAATATCGCTTGAGTAGCAGATGGCTTGAGTGCCTCTGTGTATGATTGATAATGGTTTGATAGCCCTTTACTTATGATAAAACAATATAACGACACGCTTGTACAAAAAAAAGCTGAATGTCAGGCATTCAGCCAGCGTGTGCGTCAAGTAATACGATCTATGATGACAAAAGCACAAGTAACGAATAAGTACGAGCCATTTAAGCCAAGCATACACAAATCAAAGGCCCGTAAAAATCCAGTGATTCAACGCCATTCTATATTGTCAATGATTGCCAGTGCAGCAGTACTGCAAGGGGTGACTTTATTGCCAACGTCAGCACACGCAGCCAGTGCGTCTAAGATAGGACAGCGCGTTCTGATGATTGAGATGACACCTGCTTTATGTCGCATGCAACCCTCTCGTGCCCGTATGCGCCAATGCTTAGAAGGGTACTCATTAACGGTATCAGGCTTAGATTTGGGATATGGTGAGCGCTGTGGTCGTGGCAGTCAGCCAAGACTCAGCCCTCTACAACTAAAAGTCGTGAACCGTATCATGCCAGACAGTAGTGTTCGTACCCAAGCATGGCAACACTACGGCGCCTGTAGCCCTCTAAGCGCAAGCAGTTATTTTCGTCAAGTGGTCAATCTGGCAGGTCAGCTAAAACTACCTGATGAGTTAAACACTGGTAACAGTTATACTGTTTCTAAGTCACGTTTTATCAAGCAAATGACGCGTCTGAATCAAGGTATGTCTGCTTCGAGTATCGATTTGATCTGTCAAGATGGTAGCCGCAGACAATCGATATTGACTGATGTGCATATCTGCTATGAAGGTAATGATTTTGGCCGGTGCAACAATGTCGTCAACAGCTGCGGTAAAAACTTTATCATTTCCGGGCGTAAGTAATTCTATGAACCCCAACTTTTGTTAGCATAAAATGTAACAATATAATTATCTGTCATCGTTATATTCTATCTAGACGATGCTATAAATGAAGTGATACACTACCTCTCGGTATATGTCATCTACCATTTTTGCGTTCAAAGCGTTTTGTGTTTAAAGCACTGATAGCAACGCAAGAACAACAGTGACAAAATTATCTAATAATCAATTAGGGAATATTCTATGTCTATGAAACAGCCTTTACGCGTTGCCGTGACTGGTGCTGCTGGTAATATCAGCTATGCTATGTTATTTCGTATTGCATCTGGTGAGATGCTAGGAAAAGATCAGCCTGTTATCTTGCAATTACTAGAAATCACTCCAGCTCTCGATGCTTTAAAAGGTGTCGTTATGGAACTAGAAGATTGTGCATTCCCTTTGTTGGCTGGTATCGTACAAACTGATGATGCTAATGTCGCTTTTAAAGATGCTGATTATGCATTATTAGTAGGTGCCCGTCCTCGTGGTCCTGGTATGGAGCGCAAAGATTTACTAGAAGCCAACGCTGCGATTTTCTCAGCACAAGGTAAGGCTCTTAATGATGCGGCAAGCCGTGATGTAAAAGTCTTGGTCGTCGGTAACCCAGCCAATACAAATGCGCTGATCGCACAGCGTAACGCACCAGATCTTGACCCACGTAACTTTACAGCGATGACTCGCTTGGATCACAACCGTGCTATGGCACAGTTGGCTGAAAAGACTGACAGCACTGTCAATGACATCAAGCATATGACGATTTGGGGCAACCACTCGTCAACCCAGTACCCAGATTTAACGGCTTGTACAGTAAATGGTAAGCCAGCGCTAGATTTGGTAGATCGTGACTGGTACGAAAACACTTATATTCCAGAAGTTCAACAACGTGGGGCGGCTATTATTAAAGCTCGTGGCGCTTCATCAGCTGCCTCTGCGGCCAATGCTGCGATCGCACATATGCGTACTTGGGCACTTGGTACTGACGAAAACGACTGGGTATCAATGGGCGTATACTCAAACGGCGAATATGGTATCGCTGAAGGCTTAATCTACTCATTCCCATGTACTTGTAGCAATGGCGATTGGTCTATTGTAGATGGCGTAGACGTGTCTTCTGATTTCTCAAAAGAGAAAATGGCGGCGACTGAGCAAGAGCTTAGTGAAGAGCGTGATGCGGTATCTCATCTACTTCCATAAGTAGCTAGCATACTAAAAACTCAGTTATTTATCTAAGAAAGACAAAAACCCTCATTTATTGAGGGTTTTTTTGTAGAAGGTATTTATCGTTAACAGAATCCCTAACGTTAGATAAACATTGTTTAACAGCGCTTAGAATAAAGCTTGCTACAATAAACATGTTCGATTTGATAATAACCACAATTAAATATGGAATACTTAAGGAGACAATATATGTTAGGTGAACCAGAATACAACATGAATGAATTATTTGCCCAACTAGGTATGGACAGCTCTGATGACGCTATTGATGACTTTATCAAAAAAAACCAATTGGATAAAGAAGAGAAGCTTATAGAAGCAGACGTTTGGACAGACAGTCAACGTATGTTTTTGCAAGAGGAGTGGAAGAAAGATGCAGCGTGGGTAGAGGTTATCGATGATTTAAATGTGCGTATGCATCCGAGCGCTTAATATTATCTTTTGTTTAAATAAGCATTGTTTAAACAAGCGCATCATACCTTACCCCTTATAAGATCCTCCTTATAAGGGGTAATTCATTATTGCGGCTTTTTAGCTGTCATTGAATCCAGCTGTTGTATGCGCCATGCCAATAGTTCTTTTATATCGTTTTGAATACCGTCTTTGAGTGCTTCCAAGCTATCATAGCGCCGCTCACCATGCAAAAAGTGCAGAAAGCGTACGTGTAGTTTTTTGTCATATAGATTGGCTTTCAGTTCTGGAAAATGCACCTCCAAGCGCCACTCTTTTTCTTTCGTTACCGAAGGGCGAGTACCAATATTTGCGGTACCAAATAAGCTGTGAGGCCGTAGACCTGATAAACCCACTTGCGATTTATTATCAGCTAAATCAGCCAGCCCATTTGGTATGATCTGTCCATCAGTATCAAGCAAGACCACATCGACTGCAAAGATACCATGCAAGGCAGGCTTTAGCCGTGCCAGATCAACATTGGCTGTAGGAAAATCCATAGTACGGCCGATCTTGTCGCCCCCCACTACGGTACCAGAGATAGCATAGTCACGGCCTAATAAAGCATTGGCTGCACTGATATCACCGGCAAGCAACAAGTCTCGAACACGGGTAGAGCTAATACGTGTGGCAGTATCTGTAGTATTGACATCTGTCACTGTGTGTAGGTTGGTCACATGCAAGCCATAGTCACGCAAAAACTGACTGTCTCCTGTGCGGTCATGACCAAATCGAAAATCATCTCCTAATACCAACGCTTTTACGTTGAGGTCATTAACCAATATATCAGCAAAAGCTTGTGCGGATAATGCTCGAAACGAAGCATCAAAGCTGGCAACAATCAAGGTCTCGACACCATGCTCTTTTAGTAAAGCTTGTTTTTCTGTGAGATTGGTCAAGCGAGCAGGTGCCGTCTCTGGCGAAAAAAACTCACGTGGCTGCGGCTCAAATATCATCACCGCTGAGCCAAGCTTGCGCTCATCTGCCAGCTCACGTACTTGAGCAAGCATTGCTTGATGGCCTAAATGTACGCCATCGAAGTTACCAATAGTCAGCACACAAGGTGCGAGCGCTATTGGGCAAGTATCATCTTGCATAGCGCTTGGTGACGCCATCAGTTGCTCAAGAAAGTAGGTGTTCATAAGTTTGCGGCTATCATAAGGTCAAATAATAAATAAAAACGCACCAATAATAAGCATAGATGTGTTCAAAACTTGCCATTATAAAGTAAAATAGCAGCCCTGGCACTAATATCAGTACATCATATTTATTTGGCAGTAGATTCTAATGACTCATCAGGAAGCGATTATTCAAAACACAGCGGTGTCTGAACCAAACACAACAGCACCCGTATCATTGATACATAAGTTAAGCGATCAGTTTATAGTACAGCTTGCCTGTATAGATGACTTACCGATGGTGTTAGATATCTATAATCAGAGCGTGCCTAGTAAGCAGGCCACGGCTAATCTGGCACCAGTGACTGTCGATGAGCGAAGTGCTTGGTTTAACGAGCACCTAAACAGTGCGACACGCCCTATCTATGTGGTTAAAGCGGTGGATAGCTCTATCGCAGTATCAGCAGATAATCAGAGTAACAGCTATCATTATCGCATGACACAGAGTAAACAGCCCATTGTCGCTTGGGGCAGCTTTAGTGACCTGTATGCACGTACCGCCTATCATATCAGCACTGAGATCAGTATCTACTTGCATCAAGCCTATCAGAGCCTCGGGTTGGGTAGCTTACTCACTCGTTGGATGCTGACACAAGCGCCACGTCTTGGCATACATAATGTGGTGGCATTGATATTTGCCCATAATCAGCCAAGTTTAGGGCTGTTTCGTAAGCTTGGCTTCGAGCAGTGGGGGTATATGCCAAAAGTTTGTGATATGGACGATTTTATCGCTGATGTGGTGATGCTAGGGCGCGCCGTAACGGCAGACAACACAGCGTTAAATCATAATGGTCAAAACCTTTAGCCCAAAATTTTCCACTTGCCATCCATTTTTTGTAATTCATAATTTAAAGGCGCAGGTTGGCTCTGACCTTTTAGCTTCAGTTCACCTGTAATCGTGGCACGAGTGTTGTCGTCATTGTATTTGGTGTCGGTGATGGTGATACTCTCGACCGTTTGTTGAAACGCAGCTTGTGTGTCGGCGAGCGCCTGCTCAAAGTTGGCGATATCTACTTTATAGTAAGTGGCAGCAGTTTTTGCATCACCATAATACAAAGCATCTACAGCCTGCTTTAGCGCCGCTTCAGGTGTGTTGGGCTGAGTAGCGTTAGTGACCAGGCTGGGTTGCTTATCAGTGTGGGTAATAGGGTTTATATTATCATTACTGATGGTGGTTTCATTCTTTACTACATCAGCATGAGTATCATCTGCTATCTGCTCCTTTTTAGCATCATCATCTACTGTTTTTACTTGAACCGCCGCGTCGTTTTCTGAATCTTCAACCACAGCTGCCGCCTCTTTAGTATTCGTGGTTGTCTCTGCGGCGCTCTCTACTCGCGTACTATCTGTATTACTACAGGCGCTCAACACTAGCCCAGTGCTTAATATACTTGCCGTCACCACAGCAGATAGTGTTTGGCATTCTTGCGATTTAAAATACTTTAATGTCATAGATAGTCAACCTTAATGTTGGTTTATTCGTCATTGATTGCTCATCACTGATTATGACAATGAATCCTATGGCTGGCTGTCAATTCTCATATTAAGCTTGTTTTGGTTTGGTAAGCGGCATTTTTTAGCGACTCTAACCGTGTCTTAACTGACGAGGCCTAAAGCCAGTAGCCAGCAACACCACACCATATACTAAAGCGCCAACTGCACACATAATCAGCAGGGCTACCATCCGTCGCCACTGGGCATCAGCAGTCGGGAAGTAAGGTAGCATGACATAAAGCACGGCAACCATGGCGCTTGTCGCAATGATAAATTGTGCAAAAAGCTTTTTCCAATGACTGCCAAAGCGAAATATCTCACGCTTATACAAGAAGTAATACAGTAAGCCTGCGTTGACAAAGGCAGCGCCTGTGGTCGCCAGCGCCAGACCGCCATGCAGCGGCATCTCAGCCAGATAAAATATGCCGATAAAAACCACGCTAAAAACCATATTGGCAAACACAGATACGATACCGATTTTTACTGGCGTCTTGGTGTCTTGCCTTGCAAAGAAGGCGGGGGCAAATATCTTGATAAGCATAAACCCTAATATGCCGCCGGCCATACTGCGCAGAGCCAGGCCACTCATTTGGGCGTCACGCAACGAAAACTCACCACGCAAAAACAGCGCCTGCATCAGCACATCAGAGAGTACAAATAAAGCTGCAGAGGCTGGAACCCCGACTAAAATAATCAGCCGTGCCGCCCAGTCGATGGTTTTTTTGAAGCTAACATCGTCTTTTTGAGCCTCGCTTTTAGACAGACTGGGCAAGATAACTGTACCGATTGCCACTCCGATTAGCCCTAATGGTAACTCACTCATACGCTCAGCAGCATAGAGCCAAGAGACCGAGCCCCCTATCATTAATGAGGCAAAAACGGTGTTGAGCAACAGGTTAATCTGAGTGACAGACACACCAAAGATCGCTGGTAGCATCAGCTTTAATATACGCTGCACGCCCTCATGGCCAAAATCAACCTTGGGAGCGACGAGTAGTTTTTGTTGCCATAGTTGCGGCAGCTGTATCAAAAACTGCAACAGACCGGCGATAGCGACAGCATAACCAAGTGCCATAATTGGGGTATCAAACATCGGTGCAAAGATCAAAGCACCACCAATCATACATAGGTTTAATAAAACAGGCGCAAAGGCAGGGGCAGCAAAGCGCCCATAGCTTTGTAAGATGCCGCTGGCAAAAGCAGTCATGGAAATGAATAATAAATAAGGGAAGGTCAGACGCAAAAGCTCAGCGGTGACAGCAAATTTATCAGGCTGGTCTGCAAATCCAGGGGCAAACAAGGTCACGACCCAAGGTGCTATCAATATCACTACCACTGTCAACATCGACAGCACCAATAGCAAGGCGCCTGAAGTGCGACTGACCAGTATCTGTACCTGTTGTAAGCTATATTTTTCTTTATACTCAGACAAGACGGGCACAAAGGCTTGGCTAAAGGCGCCTTCAGCAAATAGACGCCGCAAAAAATTGGGGATCTTAAAGGCGACCAAAAAGGCATCCATCAGCCCGCCTGCACCAAACACACTCAATAACACCACATCACGCAGCAGGCCTAAGACACGTGACAGCATGGTCATGCTACTGACCACCATGGTAGAACGAAACAGTCGACTTTTTGCCATGAGAACCTATTTGCTAATTTATCTGCGGATATAGTTGTTGACTTAATACTGTCAAAAAACTGACGGATTATAGCACTTTCTGTATGCGGATAAATGAATTGAATGTGAACATCAGTAGAGAAAGTATTAGAGTATGTTGAATACTATCGGGTCAGATGTTTGAAAAGCTCCTCCCGTAGCCGTGCCCAGTCAAAATACTCACCAGGATCTGTTTTACGACCAGGAGCAATATCACTGTGTCCTGTTAGGTGTCTGCGGGTTTTGGGGTAGGCGTCGTATATTGCAGCGATCACGTGTACGAGCGTGTCATATTGAGCAGCAGTAAAGGCTACAAAGTCTGACCCTTCAAGTTCGATACCAATGCTATAATCATTGCATTCAGACCGGCCGAGGTAGCTTGATCTGCCTGCATGCCACGCCCGCTCATTAAAGTTGACAAACTGAGTGATTGTACCATCACGCTCGATAAGTAAATGAGCCGAGACCTCTGCACCTTTAATCGTTTGGAAGTAAGGGTGTGCTTCCCAATCTAGCTGATTGGTAAATAACGCCTTAACATAGTGCAGGCCATCTGCGTCACGTGCTCCAAATTCATTGGGAGGCAGGCTAATGTTATGAATGACGATGGTGTCAATACTGGTATCAGCTGGTCTGGTATTGCAGTTTGGTGAAGCCAGCCAAGTGGCAGTGGACAAGAGGCCATTGTTAATCGTCATAGAAGGGTGTGACAGGGTCTGAGCGGCAGATGACATAGTTTTCTCTGGTTTTACTAAAATAGTGACACTGACTGAATTTATGATAGATGATAACGCATTTTGTAGCCGACAGCGCTATGATAAACGGTATAGATTGTACTTTTAAAAGAAGAGACTTTATTCATGATTAGAAAACATGCCTGTACGGCTGATTCTCCCCCTCGTTTATCCCTGTTCAGTATCATGACAGCCCCCATGACGACAGGTGGAGCGATGATAGGCTTCATAGTAGGTGCGCTATTTAGTGTGTCAGCGCAAGCTACCTTACCTGTCCCTGTGGCGGTTTTGGAAGCCGACGAAGAAACGGCCAGTACGCTAAATCATGAAACACTGATCCGTAATACTGAGCTATCGACCAGTGATAATGACCGCCAAAGTATCAAAAGCACAGCAGCCGCGTCAATGCTGGCATCGTGGCGTCAGCAAGCGCAGGCTGATAATTTAGCTCAGCATACCACATGGCGACGGCTGCTTTATTTTCTTGATGACAATAAAAACATCTTTACTAAAGGTAAAAATAAAAGTCTCGTCAGTGATTCAGCGTTTTTTTTGAGCACCGAAGGCCAGTATGATTCAGCAGCAGAGCTGGATGCTATGCTGATGGCCTTGTCTCAAGCATTGTCCCAGTCGCATATAAGTAGTGATTCAGTATTGTGTCGCTATCCAGCACGGGTAAGTTTTTTGGCTGAGGCGCTAGGTATCGAGCACCCTAACTTGAAAGCGTCCTGTTCAGAGCTAGATGAGTGGATGGAGATGCTGGCGCCTGAGCAGTTATCCATTATGTTTGGTCAAGAGTATCTGGACAATCCCATCTCAGCTTTTGCTCATACCTTATTACGCATTGACTCCAAGGCCAGCTTGGCAGACCCAAGCCAAGTTCATCACGCCTATGCGCTGAACGATACCGTCGATGGCAATCCTGATGATAATTTTCTGATTTTTGCCATAAAAGCGGCAAGCGGTGGCTATGACAACCGTATCGAGATCGACCCTTATCCAGAAAAGTGGGCAAACTATCTAAAAAAAGATGAGCGTGATACTTGGACCTATCAACTGGATTTGACCCCAGCAGAGGTGCAGCAAATCATGCGCCATGTTTGGGAAACCAAAGATCTACATATTCCTTACTACTTCGCCACCGACAACTGTGCGTCTGAGATTTTACGCCTTATTGATGTGGTACGTCCGCAGCAGCGCTTATTGAGCCAGTTACCTTATGCTGTCATTCCTTCCGATGTGATCCAATTACTTGATAATGAGAGCTTGCTGACCAGTACACTGTATACTCCTTCCGATGGCACTTTGCGTCAAGCACAGCTCAACAAAGCCAATGAAGCGTTACAGCTGGGTTACGCCACATTTACTCAAGACGATATAAATAGCATTAAGTCAGAACAAGCGAATGTGGTCTCCAGCATATCAGCAGACAAACAAAGCCTAGTGTCATTTGACATAGAGGCGTCGGACAATAACCCAATCGATCGTCAGCCCCTACAGCGCGGACACCTAGGGGTTGGGCGTCAGGGTGATAACAGCTACATCGAGCTTGGTCTACGGGCGGGCTATCATAGTATGCTTGATCGCCCATCGGGGTTTCCGCAGTTTCTTGATCTTGAAGGTGCGGCAGCGACGCTACGCTTATACGATACCGACAGCGCCAAGCCCAACCAGCCAAAAAGCGTGGTCTTGCAAAACGCCACTTTGATTCGAGGACGCTCTTTTAATCCTGTCAATTCAGCCAAAAAAGGTCAGACATGGGGGTTAAACGTCGAAGCCACACGTATTAATGACGGCTCACAGCCGGAGGGCGGCTCACATCTGGTGGCGAGTACGGCGCTTGAGTATGGTAAGTCGTGGGTATTTGGCACCCCAACGACAGATACAGGCGAGATGCCGCCACAGCTGTGTTATACCTTTGCAACAGGTGCCGTACAAGGCGGCCGCGGTATCAATAAAGGTTTTCGTATTGGGGCAGGGGTAAATGCAGGTTGTCGCTATCAGATTAACAATCGGTTACGTGCTCAAGCTGAATTGCAATTACCATATTGGTATCATGGCAGCAGTGACCAGCAGGGCGTTCAAAGCGGATATTGGCAGCCAATTAGTACAATTGGGCTGCAGTACGATATCGACCGCAAACAAGCCCTTCGTATCAATGCCAGCTATGAGTGGCAAGACCGTATCGTAGCAAATGATGACGTAAAACTGTCTTATATGCGTTATTTTTGAGGATATATTATGAGTGATCAACGTATACTTGTCATCGGTCAAGGCGATATCGGTGTGCCCGTGACCAATACGCTTGCTAAAGATGGTTTTTTGGTCACTGGGCTGGCTCGTCGTACCCGTGAGCATTATGACTTACATGAGGAGGCACGATTTATAAAAGCGGATGCATTGACCTTGACAGCCAGTCACCTGCAGGGCTTTACTCACATCGCTATTATCGTCACCCCTGATGAGTACTCTAGTAGTGGCTATCAGGACAGCTACTTGGCTATTAATCAGCATATAGCGCAGCTTGCAGGGCAGTTAACGACTCTCAAGCGCATTGTTTTTATCTCATCGACTGGGGTATATGGACAAGATGCGGGTGAGTGGATAGATGTTCATACCATGCCTGTCAAGCCTAAGCGTGAAGCCTCACAGGTTATATGGCAAGCTGAACAAGTACTGCAGCAGGGTTTTGGTGACCAAGCGACTGTCATCCGTCCTAGTGGGATTTATGGGCGTGAGCGTCTGATGCGCTTGCGTCAGGCTCGGGAGGCACAAAAACAGCCCCTACCTATGGCTCACTGGAGCAATCGCATAATGGATAGCGATTTGGTCAATATTATTGTGCAAGTACTAAAGAGCGATGCGCCAAAGCCACTTTATATAGCCACTGATTATGCACCAGTTACGAGCTTTGAGCTGATGACGTGGCTAAGCGCACAGATGGGATCGACAGCACCTACTATAGATGACAAACAACTCTCAGTGACAGGGAAACGCTTACATAGCAATATTCCGTTAGCTTGGCTGCGCTATCCTGATTGGCAAGTCGGATATCACGATATTTTGCAGCATCATCAATATGTTTGAGTGTTTATCCGATACGCACTAGCATGAAGTGTGTGGTAAGTGAGTAAAAATAATGCCAGTCACGCTATAATGTTTCTAAAATATGTTGCTAAAGTTAGCACACTTTAAAACAGGCACAGCGCTACTGACTACTGATATTCATATCCTTTATGTGCTATGTCTATGCTGCTCGATGCTGCCTGTAATGAATGCCAGTAATACGTGGCATAGTGTGTCATTTTTATTTAGGATTGACTATATACTGTCTTAGGGGGGGTATTACCCCATTCTTACTTGTGGAGCGAGCATGACTCAGTCGTTTACTTCTGATAATCACTTATCCCATGTCCAGTCATTGCTTGGGCAGGATAAGTCTACGGCAAACGGTACTGACTCATCAGCTCACCGGGCCAACAGTACTCAACCGGCTATTGTTCACCCAAACTTTGATCCTAGTCAGACGCCTCTTGATCCCGCCAGACCGTTAACAGATATACCAGAGCCTGCTCGCCGCGGCCATCAACAGCTGCGTCGTCTTTATGGTAAGTCTGTGCGTTTTTATCAGCCTAGAGAGGAGAGCTTATCAAAATGGCAGCTGGTCGAATCAGAGCCTTTTGCTGAGCATTTGGCGTTATTAAGCGCCGCCAAGCTTATTGAGCTTCCAGATAGTTTTTACCGTCCCTACCAAAACCAGTGGCAACACAGCAACCAAGGTGCTCAGTCTTTATTATCATCGCTTGAACACATGACCTTATTGGATATGGCAGATATTCAGGCAGTGACTTCTCAATATCCGAAGCTGACTCGTTATGGGTTTCAGTCATCTGCTGAGACAGCATCAGTACCTCATAATGATAGCCAAGCGCTGAGCCTGCATGCTATCGCCAAACGCCACAATCCCGATGAGCTGCTAAATGGCCTGTATGCCGATGACTGGCAAGTTATCTTACAGCCGCAGCAATTTGATACAGGGGTAGGCAGCCTGGCGACTGATATTATGGCTTGTAGTGTGGCGGTACATGCCCTAAAACAATGTAGTACCCGTAAAAGTATCAATCACAGTTATGATGCTGAGCAGCTTTGTCGTTATATCCGTAGCTACTTGCTGAGTCAGGTAAACTTAGCGCCGACGCAGCGCCATGCATACCGTCAGATACGGTTGTTTTCTGGACATATTATCGTTGCTGCTGTGCATTTGGGCTGGAGTATACATATTAGCAAGGACGGGCAATGCTATTTTAATATATCATCACGTAGCCGACTGCTAACTCGCTATGCTGATATGCAAAGCTACTATATCAATGGTTGGTCAAGCTAAACAATAATACGTACAATACTGCAATTTTTTCGCTTTTTTTGATTCGCCCCTTTTTGATAGGAATCGCTTATGCCTGATGCTCAGTACATCCAAAACACGTCTTTTTCTTCTCATCAATTTATTCAGCTGGCTTTAGACAACCAAGTGCTCAAGTTTGGCGAATTTGTCCTTAAGTCTGGACGGGTCAGTCCGTATTTTTTTAATGCCGGTCTACTGGCGACAGGAGAGATGTTGTCGTTGCTCGCACGAGGCTATGCTGATGCATTAGCAAAGCAGATGGCAGCTCAGAGTAATAAAGAGTTGGTTATCTTTGGCGCAGCCTATAAGGGCATTCCATTTGTGGCAGCCACAGCCCAAGCCTTGTGGCAGCACCATGGCATCAATGCCAAATGGGGCTACAATCGCAAAGAAGCCAAAACCCACGGCGAGGGTGGTAACTTAGTCGGTGCGGATGTGAGTGGCAAGGCGGTATGGGTGCTAGATGATGTGATTACCGCTGGCACAGCTATGCGTGAAGTGGTGGACATCTTAGAGCAGGCAGGTGCAAGTGTGGCTGGTATTATCGTAGCACTTGATCGCAAAGAAAAAGGCCGGGGCGAGCACTCAGCGATTCAGGAGCTTGCAGCCAATCTACAAGTGCCGGTACAGGCGTTGGTCGATATAGATGACTTAATCAGCTACTTAGCAGATGCAGACAGTCAGGATAAAGAGGCAGCACAGCTGGCAAAAATGCAGCATTACCGTGAGCAGTACGGCGTTTAAACCATCTTATCAACATACATTAAGTAAGTGAGTCCTATCATGAGCCAAGAAAAAGAGAATAAATCCCTGAGCATCCTTGTCATTATGGATCCCATTGAGCAAGTTAATTATAAAAAAGACACCAGCCTTGCTATGATGTGGTCAGCGCAAGATCGTGGTCATACATTAGGCTACTGTCAGATTCATGACTTATGGTTAGACCGTGGACAGTTGATGGTCGATACGCAGCCAGTGACAGTGAAGCGTGACCCTGAAAACTTCTATACTTTAGGTGATAAGACTACAGGTCCCGTCAGTGATTACGATGTGATCTTGATGCGTAAAGATCCACCGTTTGATATGCGCTTTCTTTATTCAACTTACATGCTTGATCACGCCAAAGCGGCAGGCGTGCTGGTGGTCAATGATGCGCAGGCCATTCGCGACTGTAACGAAAAACTATTTGCGACCTGGTTTAGTGACTATATGAGCCCAACGATTGTGACCAGCAAACAAGCACATATTCGCAAGTTTATCACTGAGCAACAAGATGTTATCGTCAAGCCGCTCGATGGTATGGGCGGTACTGGTATTTTTCGTCTGACTGCTGATAGCCCAAACATCGGGGTAACGCTAGAAATATTAACTGAGCTTGAAACTTTGCCGATTATGGCGCAGCGTTATTTGCCGGAGATTGTCGATGGCGATAAGCGAGTTTTAATCGTTGATGGAGAGGTTGTTGATTATAGCTTGGCCCGTATCCCTATCAAAGGCGAGACTCGTGGAAATCTAGCAGCAGGGGGTAATGGGGTGGCGATGCCGCTAACCGATACTGAACGTCAAGTTGCAGAGGTAGTGGCGCCAATTGTAAAAGAAAAAGGCCTTATGTTTGTCGGCCTAGATTTAATTGGCGGCCGTATCACTGAGATTAATGTGACCAGTCCCACTTGTGTACGTGAGATTGATGATCAGTGTGGTACTGACATAGCTACTGATTTTATAGTAGCGATAGAGGCACGTTGCTTGCATAAGTAGCTTTATAAAGTAACTTAACTTATTCTATACTATGCAGGTTTGAGGCGCTAAGCCATGGCCTCTATCCAGCACTTTAACGAACCCCTGTAGTCGATGAAAAGTAAAAACAATAAAGGCAAGATTGATGAAGACACCGCATATACTAATGATGGCTGCTGGTACAGGCGGCCACGTATTCCCAGCGTTAGCTGTTGCTGAGGAACTCACACAACGTGGTGCAGTCATTCATTGGCTGGGTACGCCTTCAGGTATGGAGAACCGCTTGGTTGAGCCGACAGGCTATGCTTTTCATGCGATCGAGATGCAAGGCTTGCGCGGCAAAGGTATAGGGCGAGTACTCAAACTGCCGTTTACCTTATTGTCAGCGACTATGGCAGCCATCAAGGTGATTCGCAGTAATCGTATCGATATGGTGGTAGGTTTTGGTGGCTATGTCACAGCGCCTGGCGGTATTGCTGCTCGTCTGAGTGGCACGCCGCTTGTGATTCATGAGCAAAATGCCATCGCTGGTATGAGTAATCGTTACTTGGCCAAAATGGCCACCAAAATCTTACAAGCGTTTGAGAACACTTTTGCTCATAGCTCACAGGATGCGAAGCTCGAAACCGTGGGCAATCCAGTACGTAATGCCATTACAGGTGTCACTGAGCCCGCCCAGCGCTATGATATCAATGACGACTCGCCCCTAAAGCTGTTGGTGGTGGGCGGCTCACTCGGGGCGCAGGTGCTCAATGAGACAGTGCCAAAAGCATTGGCATTGACGGACCGTCCTTTTGTAGTACATCATCAATGTGGACGTGACAATGAAGCAGCGACTCAGGCCGCTTATGAGGCGCAAGAATTGGGTCTGCACGAGTTTGTGGTGCAGCCATTTATTGATGATATGGCAGCGGCTTATAATTGGGCAGATATGATAGTTTGCCGAGCAGGAGCGTTGACGGTTACTGAGATTCAAAACGTTGGCATTGCTGCGATTTTTGTCCCACTGCCGCATGCTGTCGATGATCATCAAACCGCTAACGCACGCACGTTAACGGATCATGAAGCGGCGATTTTGTTACCCCAGTCTGACTTGACGCCCGAACGCTTGCATGCTGAGCTTGCGGCTCTTGATCGAGGCGCCTGCTTAACGATGGCTAAAAAAGCCCATGCGCTTGCCAACCGTCATGCCAGCCAAAACGTTGCCGATATTATTTGGCAGTCGTTATAATTTGGCTTTATAAAGCAAATAACGTGTCAAAGCTTTAACGGTACTTTCAGGTTGTCTGATGCATCAGTGTCTGAGCTGTTTTGTGCCAGTTTTGCCCATTAGGCTATCCTATAGCCAGTTGACAATAAAGCTGTTATAACGTTAAAAACGCTACTGGTATAACTTTCCTTGCGTGCTGCTCACACAGTGGCTGAGAAAATTCATCCCAGTATCGCTGCAACCCATTTGAACTGAATCTACTATATTTATTATTCATAAAGAGAAGCCCTATGTCGCCCACTGCTTTTGCTGTTAAGTCTAAAGACAATACCCTGCCTAAACGTTTGATTGAAATTCCAGAAATGCGCCGTATTCAGCATCTGCACTTTGTGGGGATTGGTGGTTCAGGCATGTGCGGTATCGCTGAGGTTATGAGCAACCAAGGCTATCAAGTGAGTGGCTCAGATATCGCAGAAAGCTTAGTGACGCAGCGACTGCAAAACATCGGTATAGAGGTGTTTATCGGTCACGACTCAAGAAACATCGCCAATGCTGATGTGATCGTGGTGTCATCCGCCATTGATCGCAGTAATCCTGAGATTACGGCCGCCCTCAAAGCTCGTCTGCCAGTAGTACGCCGGGCAGATATGTTGGGTGAGTTGATGCGCTATCGTCATGGTATCGCCGTGGCTGGCGCTCATGGCAAAACCACGACGACGAGCTTATTGACGACGATGCTCGCAGAAGAAGGGCTTGATCCTACTTATGTGATTGGTGGTAAGCTCAATGCCTCAGGCAAAAACGCAGCCCTTGGCAGCAGTCGTTTTTTGATTGCCGAAGCTGATGAGTCTGATGCGTCATTCTTATCTTTACATCCGATGTCAGCGATTGTCACCAACATTGATCAAGATCATATGGAAACCTATGAAAACAGCTTTGATAAACTAAAAGCCGCTTACATTCAGTTTTTACAAAACATGCCGTTTTATGGTCTAGCGGTAGTCTGTGGTGACGACCCTGAGCTGTATGCGATGATTGATGAGATTGGGCGTCCTGTATTAACCTTTGGTCTTGAACCGTTCAACGATGTGCAAGCTGTAGATGTCATCACAGAAGGTACAAAAACCCACTTCACGGTACTGCGCCGTGATCGTGAGCCGTTGCATTTGACCTTGAATATCCCCGGTATCCATAACGTCTATAACGCCCTAGCGGCTATCACGATGGCGACCGACGAAGGCGTGGACGATGCCGCCATTGAGCGTGCGTTACAAAAGTTTGAAGGGGTGGGTCGCCGCTTTGAGCAGCATCCGCCTGTAGTGATCGATGAAGGGGACGTGCTGCTGATAGATGATTATGGTCATCATCCTAAGGAAGTCGATGCCACGATTAAAGCGGCACGTCAAAGCTTCCCTGAGCGCCGTTTGGTCATGCTGTTTCAGCCGCATCGATATAGTCGTACCCGTGACTGCTTTGATGAGTTTGTAGAAGTACTATCTAGTGTGGATGAGTTACTATTATTGGATGTATATTCAGCAGGCGAGACGCCAATTACAGGGGCTGATACCAAGGCATTAGCTCGTAGTATCCGTCTGCGTGGCGAAGTTGAGCCGACAATCATCGATAAAGATAATCTGGCCCCGACGATGCAGCGTCTACTTAGAGCCGGTGACATGCTGCTCACCCAAGGCGCAGGCAACGTAGGCCAGATAGCGGTTGAGCTGGCTGCTAATAATCTATATCTTAAGTAAGCCTTTAAAGAACTTTTGGAGCCATCCTCATGACTGTTAATGACCAAGACAATAGTAATTCATCACATCTGCATACGCCTATTAAAGCCATTAATAGCATAGGTAGCGCCGAGGATACGACGACTATTACCAATCCGGAGCCTGCATTGGCAGCTGCTGCACAACAAAAACAAAGCGATCAAGTCAATCACCTATCAGACCATGAGCCTATGTCTCATACTGTAAGCAGTAAGGTAAAAGATGCCAGCGAGTTTGGGAAGGTCGCTGTAGTCTATGGCGGCCATAGTAATGAGCGCAGCGTTTCTTTAGACAGTGGTGCTGCGGTATTGCAAGCACTACAGAACCAAGGCGTTGATGCCACTCACTTTGATCCTAAGTATCAAGACATTACTGAGTTACGTGATTATGACCGAGTATTTAATGTACTGCATGGTCGAGGCGGAGAAGATGGTCTACTACAAGGGGTTTTGCAGTGGCTGGACATACCGCAAACAGGCTCAGGAGTATTGGCGTCGGCATTGGGTATGGACAAAGTACGTACCAAGCAGCTTTGGCAAGGCTGCGGGTTATCAACGGCACCATTTTCACTATTAACCGCCGAGACGGACTGGCAGCAAGTGGTAAACATGCTAGGACTACCACTGATTATCAAACCAGTTCATGAAGGCTCAAGCATCGGTATGACAAAAGTCAACCATTTAAATGAGTTGCCAGCTGCTTATGCCACAGCAGCCCAGTGTGGTGATGAAGTCATGGCAGAGCGCTGGATTACTGGTCGTGAGTTTACCATCGTCATCATAGATGATGAGGCGTATCCCGTGATACGTTTGGAGCCTGCTGATATCAGCAACTTTTATGACTTTGAAGCCAAATATAACCGTAATGACACCGGTTATTATATTCCTTGTGGCCTTAGCGATAATGATGAAAAACATCTACAAGCGTTAAGTTTGGCTGCATTTCGTGCCGTAGATGCAAAAGGGTGGGGGCGTATCGATGCCATGCAGGATAATAATGGCAATTTTTGGCTACTGGAAATCAATACTGTACCTGGCATGACCAGTCATAGTTTGGTGCCAATGGCTGCCAAGGCAAGAGGTATGGACTTTGAGAGCCTATGCTGGCATATATTAGCGCAAACAGTTTAAGAAACATTAAATGTATCTCTAGAGCTGCTATAACACATCATCATGTAAACTTGTGTAAAATCAACAACAACAGCTTAAGTTGGGCTATTGTTTGCCCTCGAAATACGTTAATATTGTAAGAATAAGTTTATTTTGGCAAGATTCATCTCATTTTAGGGTAAAGTTGACTTAATAATATATCAATGTCAGCAAAGTGTTGGTAAATGATGGCCAGCGGATGTCAATCATTGAGACAAATTATTAAGTGACAAATGACTCAATAGCGTATATTAAATATAGGGACACGTGCGATTATGGCTCAAACTGTCAACAGAGCAACTGACTTGATGAGTGATAACGCCCGTCGTCCAAAAACCAACTTGCAGTTGCCCACAGCGGCAAAATATTTTTTTACCGCTTTAGGAATAGGTCTGTTGCTGCTGATACTCGTTATGGGTATTAAAGCCCTACGAGAGGCACCTCCAGCGTCTATACAAGTTAGCACTCAAGGATTGACCGCTGCTCAGCATCAGGCTTTGCATCAGACTATGAAGCAACAGCCGGTCAATAGTTTTTTTACCACGAATCTGCAATCTTTGCGTGATATAGCGATGGGACTGGCCTGGGTTGACCAAGTGAGTGTCACTCGTGATTGGCAACAGGGCATCATTATTACTGCGCTACCAAAACAGGCCGTGGCGCATTTTGGTACCGAACGGCTGGTAGATGCCAAAGGTACGGTATTTGTTCCTGCAGACAGCCAAGAGCTGACAAGTGCCCAGTTTGCTACTCTGCAAGGAGAAACCAGTCAAGCACCGGTAATCATGCAGCAAATGCAGCAGATTAATGATTGGTACGCCCCACTTGGTATGCGGGTGGAAGATATTATTTTAACGCCTCGCATGACTTGGTTGGTACGTTTTGATAATGGCTTAAGAGTCATTGTAGATAATGAAAATACAGCGCAAAAAATCTTGAGTCTTAGTCAATTATTAGGCAATCAGTTGAGTACACGCCTTGAAGAGATGCAGTCTATCGATTTGCGCTACAAGAATGGCTTTACTATTGCTTGGAAAGTAACTGGATCAAACACAGCTATATCTGATTAAGATGAATTGTCATTCGGCAACAATAATTTGCCCTAATGAAAATGATAGCCCATAGAAAAGTGCTTGATTTGGTGTACTAAGGTGTCGTGTAATCGTTTAAATATAACACTCTTTTAATAATCTAATGGAAACATCATCTGGTTTCCTGTTTAGCGATAATTTGTTTGATAACATGAAAAATACTGAAAACCTGGTTGTTGTCCATATAAGTGCCACTGCAGTCTATGCAGTGATTGGCAGAGTTGTGTCCGCAGATGACATCCGAATTATGGGTGTCGGACAGGTAAAAAACAGTGATTATTATCAGGGGCAGATTAAACATCGGGAGCGCTTGCAAGGTGCTATCAAGCAGGCCATTCAAGATGCTGAAGATACTGCCAATTGCCGCGTGCATAGTGTATGGTTGACGATAGCGACCCCTGAGTTATTGAGCAAAAACAGCTCAGGCTATGTCACAGTAGAAGAAGAGACGGTGAGCGCTAAGGATATGGTACAGGCGCTTGCAAATGCTAAATCCAAAGATCTGCCCTCGGATTATTATTTGATGCATTGCTGTCAGCAAGGCATTTATATCGATGAACAAGAAACCATGGTAGATGATGCTATCGAGATGTTTGCCCATGACATCACGGTGATGTATCACATGATGATGCTGCCAGTCGCCAGTCGACAAAATATTCAAAAACTACTGCAAAGCTGTGATGTTGGGATTGATCATATTGTGTTTGATGCCGTTACTAGTGCAGAGTATGGGTTGATGAGTGAAGAGCGTCAACAAGGTGTTTGCTTGGTAGATATCGGCGCAGGAAGCACCAGTCTTTGTGTCTATAAAGAAAACAAGCTTATCTTTACTCATTGTATCCCAAGTGGTGGTCATGAGGTGACCATGGATATCTCAGCAGATATGGGTATCTCCATGATAGAGGCTGAAAAATTAAAAAAACAACATGGCACAGTGGACCTTCATAGTATAGATCCAAGTGCGTTTTTTGTGTTTAAGCCGCAGGGTTCAGGCGATGAGATCAATGTCAGCGTATACAATTTGGCTCGTATCATAGAGGCTCGTTATATACAAATATTTACTGAGGTGGCTCGTCAGCTGCACGAAGCAGGTCTACTCAGCTACATTGAGCGTGGCATCGTATTGACAGGTGGTGGTAGTACGATTAAAGGTATGGTACCTTTTGCCAAAAAGCTACTGAAAATGCCTGTGGTATTGTCTAATACGCATCCGGCGATCAGTGCCTATAGTTACTTTGATAATGAAGCACTGTTTAAGCAGCTCAACTTACAACTTAATGATCGTGCTTATCAGACTGCATTTGGTACTTTGCTTTATAGTCAAAGCGAGCAGTTTCGTCGTAGTGAAAAAAGCGAGCCTGAGGCATTGCAAAAGGGAGGGATGAAAAGTACCTTTCGTAATGTGGGACAACGCTTTACTAGTGTACTTAAAAAAATACTCTAAATATCTTTAGAATAATGGAACATAAGCCTCACTTTAAACGAAATTATTTAATTTAAATACATTTATATATAGTAAGTCGATAGTATATTATGTGCGTGCGTTATCACGTATCGACCATCACGCTATCTGCAACTGGAGAATCTTTTTTATGTCAAAATACACCATGCCAGATGAAAACCAACCTCTAAACAACGGTCAAGCCCGCTTTACAGTATTCGGTGTGGGTGGCGGCGGCGGTAATGCGGTTGAACATATGGTTCAACAAGGGATTAAAGGTGTTACTTTCGTCTGCGCCAATACGGATAGGCAAGCGCTTGATCGTCTAACGGTACCGCACAAATTACAACTTGGTGCCAAAACCAACCGTGGCTTGGGCGCAGGTGCCAATCCAGAAGTTGGACGTGAAGCGGCAGAGAGTGAAGAAGAAGCCATTCGGACATTGCTCGAAGACTCAGATATGGTCTTTATTACCGCAGGTATGGGCGGCGGGACAGGTACCGGCGCCGCGCCAGTTATTGCGCGTATAGCCAAAGAAATGGAAGTGCTGACAGTTGCAGTAGTGACCACACCTTTTAAGTTTGAAGGCGGTAAACGTAACAAATCTGCTAAAGCGGGTATTGAGCAATTGACCAATTTTGTTGACTCAATTATTACCATTCCGAACGACAAGCTGATGAGTGTCTACGGCAATATCTCTATGAAAGATGCCTTCAAAAAAGCAGACGATGTGTTGTTGCATGCTGTACAAGGTATCGCTGAAACCATCGCTCGTTCAGGTCTGATTAACATTGACTTTAATGACATCCGCACAGCTATGACAGCTAAAGGCCATGCGATGATGGGTATCGGCCGTGCCAGTGGTGACGACCGTGCTCGTCAGGCAACTGAAAAAGCGATTAAGTCGCCTCTACTTGATGATCTGTGCTTAGAAAATGCTCAAGGTCTATTGGTCAACGTGATTTCATCAGAAACCCTATCTTTGGATGAATTTAGCAAGATTAGTGAAATCGTAGAAGGTATTACGGATACAGACGATGCCAACATATTCTATGGGTCAGTGGTTGATGAAGAAATGGGCGATGATATTCATGTCACTGTCATTGCGACTGGTCTTACTTTAGACGAGCGTCCTAATGAGCAAGCCAAACAACCACAATCCGTACCTCCTGTGACGAGTACGCAGCCAGTAGATCCTACTGTGCATACGAGCGCATTAAACAGTCAAAAACTGTCACAAGCTCGCGCCTATCAAGACAGTTTGACCCGTTCTACGCCGGCACAAGAACAGCCACAAACCAAAACAAATAGTATTCAAGACTATCTAAAGCGCCAGCAAAACAAATAGGTTGTTTGATTTAACTCTAAATACATGGTGATAAATACTCATTTTTAGTCATGTATTAATGGTAGAAAAATAGACTGTCTTTGCATATTTTGATAAACATTATAAAAAACCAGTACTTAAGTACTGGTTTTTTTTGTGCTCATTTCTCAGTTTACTATGAGCCAAGTCAATCATTTTAATGCACTTACTCTATAAGTTAACACTCTTACAAAAGTCAATCAGCCTATGTTTTATGTAGGCTAGACGCTATTTAGTCCAAACAAAGAGCTTTGGCTGTTTTTGATATAAGTTTCATGACCTCGGCTATTGTGAGCCTCAATAGAAAAGAGAGGGTAGGCTGTCACCATTGATATCATTACAGTTATAAAAGCCCATAATTAGTACATTTTACCAAAAAAATGTCCATGATAAGTCAAATCAATTGAAGAAATAAGCAAATTACTATTTTTTGCTATAGCGAACAGGGGGTAGCTAATGGTACACTAGGCTAATTGTAACAAGATATGTGAGGAAGTAGCCATGAACCAGAGAACCATAAAAAAAGCGATTGCTATTACAGGTATCGGTCTACATAGTGGCGAACCTGTCGATTTAGAGTTTCATCCGCAACCGATAGATACCGGAATCATTTTTGAGCGCTCGGATATAGAGGGAAGTGCCCCGATTCCAGCCAGTGCGTTTTTGGTACAAGATACCATGATGTCCTCAAACTTAGTGTTTGGTGGGACCCGGGTAGGCACGGTTGAACATCTGTTAAGTGCGATTGCGGGCCTTGGTATTGATAACTTATTGATTCGGGTGTCGGCTAGTGAGATTCCTATTATGGATGGTAGTGCTTCTCCATTTATAGGCTTGCTATTACAATCAGGTTTTTGTGAACAAGATGCACCGAAGAAGTTTTTACGAATTGTGCGACCGGTACGAGTTAATGTCGATGATAAATGGGCAGAGCTGCGCCCTTATGATGGGTTTGAGCTGAATTTTGAGATTGATTTCGAGCATCCAGCTTTTAATAAAGACTACCAACACGCGCAGTTGCAGTTTTCGACACAAAACTTCATTGAGCAACTCAGTGAGGCTCGTACCTTTGGGTTTTTACAAGATATTGAGACCCTACGCAAAAACAACCTTGCATTAGGCGGTAGCATGGACAATGCTATTGTTATTGATGATACGCGAGTATTGAATACTGAAGGGTTACGCTTTGCTGATGAGTTCGTCCGTCATAAGATACTAGATGCTATTGGTGATCTATATTTGATTGGTTATCCTATTTTGGGTCGGTTTAATGCCTATAAATCAGGCCATGCCTTAAATAATTTATTGGTCCGTGAAATATTGTCAGACGAAAATAACTTTGAAATTGTAACATTTGATGACAATGTAACCAGTCCTATCGAGTATTTACCTTTAAAAGGTTTGACAGTTGAAGGATGAATACGCAAATATACATGATGTATCGAAACATTTACGTAAGATTACATGAGTAGTGCGTAAAAACGATGAGATTATAATCGTTTTAGTGAATATTTGTATTTGTGAAAGTTAATATATTTTCTAAAACCCTGAATATATAAAAGTTTCACCGGTTGATTAATCGCTTGAAAGTTAAGTTCATAGTTTGAATTTAACGTTCAGGCGATTTTTTTTATTTAAAAGAAAAATATTTTTATCTGCTCACACTGTTTTCTTATGCTGTTCGATTACATAACTTTACAATGTAAGTCGTTATTTTTTATTGTTCTGCTAGGCGTAAAAGGGCTTTTTTAAGGTTTTTATCAGTGGTGACATGCTCTGCAGCCTGTGTTATAGTCCGCTTTGTGTTTTGGCTAAGCGCCTGATTTTCATTGGCTTTATGTGATTTAAGCGTTTGTGTCGATGGTTCTAATTGCTGCTTGATTTGGGTGTTTATAGCACCAGTATTGGTTACCACGATGCGAATTTTCTTGAGTTGTTGAAATGTAATGGACTGCTCTGTTAATACTTGCAAATACGCATTGTGTAAATAACGAATATGATTGGCTGCTGTCACTGAACCAACACTGAGTGTGAGTTGTTCAGGTGTAAAGCCTACCACCCAGCAGGTATTAAGGATTTCATCAGGTAGGCAGTCTACCAAAAGCGCTTTTACCTCATCAGTGGTCTGTTTATAAAGGTGCATATTTTCAGCTAAAGTTTTAGGAAGTGCGCTACCAGCAAACTCCTGATGATCAATAAGCTGAGCGAGCCGGTTAGGCTGTTTTTTTTGCATAGTATTTACTCATCGATGTGGCAATGAAAGTGGGTGATTAAGCCGATATGTAAAAGAGTTAAGCTCATACTTATCAAGAATGACAAGCAAGTTAATTACGAGGTGAACGACCCAAATGGCAATGACGCCTAGGTTGAACACTGTAGACCAGTTAGCTGGCGGCTGTATTCAGAATTTTATCATGAATGTCTCATGATTATATTCTACACATTAATCGATGCTTCGTTATGGATAACAGGCAATCTTGTATTAACAATAGGTAGTAAATTTATGAAACAAGCTTTATTAGTTTTGTCAGTATTGGGAATGGGCATAGCACAAACGAGTGGTGCTGTCGAAACGACCTTTCAATCAAATAATACCTTGACTCATACCACCACTAATATCTCAGCCTCAAACAACTATGGCTCTAGCCGTAATATCTATAGCACCAATAGTGGCGCTCATGTCTTTAGTAACGACGAAATCAGTCAAGCTATCGATAACCTAAGCGCTCATGCCAAACAAAAAGAATATCAGCTGGCCTCATTAACCAGTCGCCTCTCTTATGAGCGCCAACAGCAAGCAAGCAGTCGTATCCCTGATAGTAACTCAGCACCTGCGCTTGCCGCAGCCAGAGCATCACGAGCGGCACACGCTAGAAGTACAGGCTACTGTGCTCGTTATGTTCGTAAAGCACTACAATCAGCTGGCTATGAGTTTACGCCAAACCCTTCAGCGTATCAGTACGCTTCTCGTGGTACGCTAGCACAAGCAGGCTTTACCAAAATCAGTAATGATACGCCACCACAAATCGGTGATGTGGTCGTTTATGACCGTACCTCACGACGCCCGCACGGTCATATCCAAATCTTTGATGGTAATGGCTGGGTATCAGATTTCCGTCAAAAAAGTATCAGCCCTTATAGTGGCACGCACAGCTATACCACTTGGCGCGATTCGCAATACGTAGATGATGCGTCAGATCGTGGTATCTATCTTGCTATGGCAGAGTAATAGCATTTAATAATTGCCATATCCATGCATAGCGTATGACGTTTTCTCCAGGCTCAGTAATATCTAAGCAGATGTTACTGAGTTTTTTTGTGTTTTCATCAAGCGCTCTTTATAACAGCGCATACCGACCAAGTAGTGACGCACGAGACTTATAGAGCCGATGCTGCCTGATGATCAAAGCAGGGCCACAAATGACGCTGATGAAAGTCAGGTGGCGTAGCATGGACAGGGGCAAAATATAAATCAGTGGTACCAAACCATAAAATAACACATGGCTGTATATACCCTATGGCTTTACTCTGATTACTGGGATTACTGGTTTTGACATTCGAGTAAAGAGGGTGGCCTGACATGTTTTTAGGGCAGGTAGAGCTGACCTTGCCCTCAATAAACCATTCGCTAGGCAGCTGGTTTAAATCAAAACCAAAACTACAATGATAGCGATAGCCTTGTTTATAGGTCGCCGGCGATGATAGCATGCTGGGCCAAATGAGGTTGGCACGCTGCTGAGCCGCCATTAAAGGCGCTGGTGGCCGTGTGGATGGACTTCGATAGCTGTGGAAGTGATACAGTGCATATTGTCCGTTTGGATTGACATTGATCTCAATATAGCTGCTGTCATCATCTATACGGTTACTCATAAAGCATTCAAGACAGGTCTGCTCCCATAAGTAATCCGTGAAACCCACGTTATCTTGCTGCCAAGTCGTCCAATCAAGTTGCTTTGCTAGGATTGATGAGGGTAGGGTTATGCAGTAATGAAACCATAGCTGCTCATCAAAACCTTTGGCCTCAGGATTATGAGGGGCAGAGCTGGGTTTAATCGATACCCTTACCTGTATCTTGATATCCTGTAGTTGCTCGATGCTCACGCCAAGCGTGTTGGCTGCTGTATTGAGATCATCTTGGGCGAGTTGTAAGTTGAAAACTTGGCTCATAACATGGCTCATAATGATGGCCTAAGTGAATATGATAAATGACAAAAAACCACGAACATAAGGAACGTGGTCTCAATCTTAATTCTTTGATAAAAAAGCGAACAAAGAGGATACGACTTTATCACACCTGATCTATTGCGGGTGACGCACCAAATTAGACAGCTTGGGGTTGGCATTTGGATTTTGGCGCAACAATAGTGCCATGCGGCCAATGGTATGAATGACCTTAGCGTTGACCGCTTGGGCGATTTCGGTACTCACCAAGTCACGGTCATGCTTGCTGCCAGCAGGGAGTTTCACTTTAATGAGTTCGTGGTCATCTAAAGCCCGGTCTATCTCTTCAGTAATTGAAGGAGTGATGCCTTTATTGCCAATCATAACGATAGGTTTTAGCTCGTGGCCGATGCCTTTTAGACGTTTGATGGTAGCGTTGTCGAGTTGCATAGCGTTCCTAGGTGTTGATAAAAATAAAAAGGGTACTGCCAAAGCAGTTATTGAACATTATAGATAATCTATGATCAACTTGCATGAGATCAGCAGGATTATGCACGATTTTACGTGATGAAAATGTTAAACTGCAGGTTTGGTCACATTATAAACGCTACTGTCTGATAAAGCAGTGGTTTAGACAATAGAATTTAGTGATTAAAGTCATTAGGGCGTGTCCTCATTTTAAAAATGGAGATAAAAATGAGATAAATTGCCGTCAAACAAGGAAAATAGCGCAGATAATATCGGGATATTACCTAGCTATTTAACGCTGTTTGGCAAGATTTAGCCATTTTTAGCCCATTTAGGTATCCTTCGATTGAATTGAGGACACGCCCTAGTGATAAACAATCTGATTCAGACTGCGTTTATTGTAATTCAGTGACGTAAATGGTGAGTCGTTTATTTTCATTAATGACAAAAGTGCATTAACGCTTTAATAAGTGATAGGAGCAGGCATTTTGGTTACGCGCATTAAAAATAAAAAGTTGTCGAAGAGTAGTAGCGCTTGGATGAGAGAGCATCTGGATGATCATTATGTTAAGCAAGCGCAAAAAGACGGCTATCGTGCCCGTGCAGCCTATAAATTGCTTGAAATCAATGAAAAAACCAAGCTCATTCAACCTGGCATGACCGTGGTCGACCTAGGTAGTGCCCCAGGCAGTTGGTCGCAGGTCGCAGGGCAGCTGGTAGGCGAGAATGGCACCTTGATTGCCTCCGATATTTTACCAATGGATAAATTAGAAAATGTCACTTTTATTCAAGGTGACTTTCGTGAAGCGGCAGTGTTTGAGCGTATTATGGCGGAAGTTGGCGATACGCAGGTCGATGTGGTGTTGTCTGACATGGCGCCTAATACGGCAGGTAATAGTGCTGTTGACCAACCAAGAATGATGTACTTATGTGAGCTTGCAGTAGATTTCGCCTTAGAAACCTTGCCAGAAGGTGGCGCGCTTATTATGAAAGTGTTTCAAGGAGAAGGCGCACAAGAATTACGCAAGCAAATGCAGCACGATTTTAGTAAGATTCGTAGTATTAAGCCTGGGGCATCGAGACCACGTTCTAAAGAGATGTTTTGGGTAGCTATCAAATAATTTATAGCAATAAACTATTAAGTACAGATGCTTACTCTATAAGGACTGGCGAGATGGGGTGACAATGGTAAACCACTACAAACCTTTACCCAATAAATGGCGCTCTTGCTTGAATTATGCCGGTCAATACCACATATAAATCTATATATTAACTTTGTTTTAAGCAAAGTCGTTTGATAACGTAACAGGTCTTTATATATATTCTTTTGATTTGTCTCTTTTTACCTTTAAATATGCGGTAAGATGAGCATAATAGTATGAACATACGATTTGCATTAAAAAATTGCGTGATAACGCAAAGACTAAATGATACGTTACAAGGCGTCACGTGTTTAGTAGACACACCAATAAGTAAGGGATGGGAAAACTTGTGAGCGACATGGTAAAAAATACCTTATTGTGGCTGGTGGTCATCGGCATTTTAGTGCTGGTGTTTAGCGGCTTTGATCAATCCTCTGAGCCGGATAACCTTAACTACTCTGAGTTTGTCACTGCAGTAGCAGAAAACCAAGTAGCCAGTGTTGAAATTGATGGTGAACAAATCACCGGTGAAAAGAAAAATGGTTCAACCTTTGAAACCATTAGACCTGCTGTATCTGACGATCAGCTGATGCCAATGCTGCGTGAGAATCAAGTCGAAGTTCAAGGTACTGCGCCAAAACGCCAAAGCGTCTTGATGCAATTACTGATAGCCAGTTTCCCAATTCTATTGATTATTGGTTTGTTCTTATTCTTTATGCGTAATATGCAAGGTGGCGCCGGTGGCAAGGGTGGTGGACCGATGAGCTTTGGTAAATCAAAAGCCAAGATGCTCAGCGAAGATCAGATCAACGTCAACTTTGAAGACGTGGCTGGCTGTGAAGAAGCCAAAGAAGAAGTCGTTGAGGTGGTCGATTTCTTACGTGATCCTGATAAGTTCACTAAGCTTGGTGCTACGATTCCACGTGGTATCTTGATGGTTGGTCCTCCGGGTACGGGTAAGACACTCTTAGCACGTGCCATTGCTGGTGAAGCTAAAGTGCCGTTCTTTTCTATCTCAGGCTCTGACTTTGTCGAGATGTTTGTCGGGGTTGGTGCCTCACGTGTCCGTGATATGTTTGAGCAAGCCAAAAAAAGTGCGCCTTGTATTATCTTTATTGATGAGATTGATGCCGTCGGTCGTCATCGTGGCTCTGGTATGGGCGGTGGTAATGACGAGCGTGAGCAGACATTGAACCAGCTTCTGGTCGAGATGGATGGCTTTGAAGGTAATGAAGGCGTTATCGTGATTGCAGCCACCAACCGTGCCGACGTCTTAGATAAGGCGCTACTACGTCCGGGTCGTTTTGACCGTCAGGTACAAGTGGGCCTACCAGATATCAAAGGCCGTGAACAAATTCTAAAAGTACATTTAAAAAAGCTGCCAAATACTATTGGCGTAGATGCGAATGCATTGGCTCGTGGTACCCCTGGCTTTAGTGGTGCTCAACTTGCCAACCTTGTCAACGAAGCGGCATTGTTTGCTGCTCGTCGTAACAAGACCAGTGTCGACATGAATGACTTTGAAGATGCTAAAGATAAGCTGTATATGGGTCCTGAGCGTAAGTCTATGGTGATACGTGAAGAAGAGCGCCGTGCCACTGCTTATCATGAAGCAGGTCATGCGCTGGTTGCTGAACTGTTGCCTGGTACAGATCCTGTGCACAAAGTGACCATTATGCCACGTGGCTTTGCACTGGGCGTGACTTGGCAGTTGCCTGAGCACGATCAGACCAGTATGTATAAGTCAAAAATGCTTAATGATATTGCGATTTTGTTTGGTGGTCGTATCGCTGAAGAAGTGTTTATTAATCAGATGTCGACTGGTGCCTCAAATGACTTTGAACGTGCTACCAAGATGGCACGAGCGATGGTCACTAAGTATGGCATGTCTGATGCGCTTGGCGTCATGGTCTATGAAGATGATGACAGCTCACAAGGCTACTTTGGTTCTAGCAGCCGTACCATCTCAGAAGCCACTCAGCAAAAAGTGGACGAAGAAGTACGTCGTATGCTGGAAGAACAATATGATATCGCTCGTGAGCTAATTGAAGCCAATCAAGACAAGATGCATGCGATGGTTGATGCATTGATGAAGTGGGAAACGATAGATCGCGACCAGCTACAAGATATTTTAGCAGGTGAAGAGCCACGTCCACCAAGAGTATATCAGCCTAACGAAGTCAATCTGTCTAAAGATGATATCAAAACGACTCGTCCGACACCGCCGCCATTACCAGCGATGTAAGCTGCAGAGTTAGCGGTATTGGACTGCTCGTCGAATGACTGTAAGTATTAAAAGCCCTTTTGTATAAAGGGCTTTTTTATGGTCATTATTTCATAAGGGGTGTAAAACAAGCAGAGAATTTACTGGTATCATAGGCAGTGCAGCCACATAATAAAATTTAAGTCTGCTTTTCATAACCTCACTTACGATGGATGGCCCATGTCACTATTTCAGCCTTTACCGCCCTATCATGTCACCAGCCACAATAAAGTACTGGATTTATCGCAGCCACATATTATGGGCATTCTTAATGTCACGCCAGATTCTTTTTCAGATGGTGGGCAATTTAATGCAGTAGATAAAGCGATTCGCCACTGTCAGCAGATGATGAATGAGGGCGTCAGTATTATCGATATCGGCGGCGAGTCTACCCGTCCAAATGCAGCCACTGTCGATACATATACTGAAATACAACGTGTGGTGCCAGTGGTGCAAGCCATTAGACGAAGTATGGGTGATGATATATGGCTGTCTATTGATACCAGTAACCCAGCAGTGATGCAGGCGGCTTTTGCTGCTGGCGCTGATATCTGGAACGATGTACGAGCGCTTAAGCGAGACGGTGCTGCAGCATTGGCTGCAGAGCTAGACATTCCAGTGATGCTGATGCATATGCGCGGCGAGCCAACCACGATGAATGAGCTGGCACAGTATAATGATGTGGTCGGTGAGGTCAGTAGCGAGCTGCTCGACCGTATCGATGAGGTGACAGGTATCGGCGTCAAGCGCCGCAATATTATTATCGACCCAGGCTTTGGTTTTGCAAAAAACTATGAACACCATTGTGCGTTACTAACTCAGCTTGATAAGTTACAATCACTTGGCTTGCCAATGATGTTTGGTATTTCACGTAAACGCTTTTTAGCGCATGTGTTGACCAAGAGTGGTGTTGATAGCGTAGCTGAAACTCAGGCGGCTGAGCGTGATGTGATAGGGAGCGCTGCTGGCTTATTTGCTTTGCAACAGGGCGCAAGTATCATCCGTACTCACAATGTGGCGATGATGCAGCAAGCTGTGGCACTTTGGCAGCAGCTATCCAGCTATAGCCAGTTGAATACAAGCTGTCACAGCCGCAATGAAAGCAACTGAGTTTGGCCCAACGTTAACTCCTTACCGACTACCTTGATACATTTATCCGATGAGACTGATCATATGAGTACAAATGCTATGAATAAAAAACCTCAACCTGAGCCCACCAATGAGCAGCGACGTATTATCTATCAAGCTCGACGTGGATTAAAAGAGCTGGACTTCTATATTGACCCTTATGTAAAAGAGCTATATTTGACAGCAGACGCTGCCGAGCAAGCAGCGTTTGCCCAAATGCTTACGCATGAAGATCCTGACTTATTAGATTACTTTACCAATCAATCTCGTCCAGAAGAAGATGCTATTTGGGCGTTGGTAAATAAGATTAAGACGTGGCGTCATGCAAAAAACACCTGACTAAAACCTGTGTATATTAGAAGCTAGACAAGATGACGACTGCTAAAGATGTACGCGCCCTACGTATAGATACAGCCATCAAGCCAAACAGCTGCTTACGTGCGGTGCTTTATTTGAGCATGATTGGCGTCATGCTGTTTTTGGCTTGGTTCGCCCAATTGGTGTTATGGCAATATATATTTGTCTTAACGATCAGTGCAGTGGTAGGCATATATTTAGTATTTACTAAACCGATTTTACTGCATATTAGTCAACCCCCTGTCGATAGACAAGTTGATAAAGACTGGCAATTATTGATGCGTACAAGTCGTGCTGACGAATTGTGGCTGGCAGAGTTAAAGAGTATAAATAGCTACAGTTGGCTGATAACCTGTAATGTCATGACGGTTGAGCCGTTCAGACGTCAGATAACGGTTGTGATATATCGAGATCAGGTAAGTAAAGACCAATGGCGTCAGCTGATGGTTTTAGCGAATTCAGCTGACTTGAAGTCTATGTAGTCCAAAGAAGCATGAAGCTTTATTTTATGGTTTGAGCTTGCAGCAGTCAGCTAACGAAACGCTACGGGTGATAACAAAACACTTAACTCAAAACTCGGTAGAATTTGTTATGTTAATAAAAAAGCATGACTCAATAACTTGCTAAAGCAGTATCTTATAGTGAGTCATTAGACAGGAGCTGAGTCACTGCTTAAGTCATATATTATATTAAAGGAGAAGAGTATGAGTTTGTTAGGAAATTTAATTACCCAAGTGGCCCGCAGCGCTATGGACCCAGAAGATTCAAGCAGAAACCCCGTAAACCAGAATATCAATCCACGACGCACAGGTGGACTCGGCGATATTTTAGGCGGGGTGCTTGGTGGTAATTCTAATACTGCTCAAGCAAACAATGGCTTTGGTTTAGACGATGTGTTGGGCGGCTTGATGGGTGGTAATCAACGTACCCATACCAATTCAGGAGCTGGTGGCTTAGGTGATATCTTAGGCAGCGTACTAGGTGGCCAGACGAATAGAAGTGGCTTTGGCGGTGGCAAAGGCATGCTCATAGCCGCACTGTTACCCATGGTGATGAGCTGGATTCAGCGCAATGGTGGCCTGGGTGGTGCCTTATCTAAAATCACCAACATGGGTTTTGATAGTCAAGCACGCTCTTGGATGAGTACAAATGAAACGAATGATAATCTAGACCCTAATGATATTACTCGCTTATTTGATACCACTGAGATTCAACAAGTTGCTGCACATACAGGCGCTAACGAGGCCGAGGTGCGCCAAGGCTTGGCTGAATTACTCCCTGAAGTAGTGAACCAGCTGACGCCACATGGCAATTTAGACAATGAAGCAGAGGCCAATCAAGAGATAGACCAGATTGTCAGTCAACTATCTAGTCGTCTTGGTACGCTAAAGTAAGATAATTATTTTCCAGTTTTAGTGATCAACAGCGCTAATCTATAAAAGAGTACATTTAATAATGTGCTCTTTTTTTATGATTAATAATCAAGATTTGTAGCACTACTACCCTTTAGACTATTGACCTTTGAAGATTTATGTTAAAAAAAGTGAGCAACAAAGCAGTAATAGTCTAATCGTTATATCATAGCTATATAATGAGTTAATGGTAGCTTCAATATATAGTTTAGTTGCAGTCATAACTTTATAAGTTCGAACTATCAAGTAATCGGGTTTCAGAACTACAAAGCTATCGAAGCTAATAAATAATATCTTACCAATCCCAAAAAGTTTAATAAGGTTGAGTCAATAATGCCATTTAAGCCTATTCAAGCTGCTATAGCTATCTTAGTTGGTCTGATCATTTGGTTCGTCATTCCAGTGCCTACTGGTGTTACACCCGAAGCTTGGCATATGTTGGCATTGTTTATCGCTACTATTGTGGCAATCATAGGTAAAGTGTTGCCTATTGGGGCGATTGCTATCATTGCAGTCACCTTGGTGGCATTAACAGGTGTAACGAGTGATAGTCCAAAGCAAGCAATCAGTGATGCATTATCAAGCTATTCAAGCCCATTGATTTGGCTGATTGGTATCGCAGTAATGATATCACGAGGCTTAATAAAAACAGGCCTTGGTCGACGTATTGCTTATTACTTTATCTCAGTTTTTGGTAAAAAAAGCATCGGCGTGGCTTACTCTTTAACAGCAGCTGAGCTGATAATAGCGCCTATTACGCCTTCTAATACGGCGCGTGGTGGCGGTATTATTCATCCTATTATGAGGTCCATTGCAAAAAGTTTTAACTCAACACCAGAGGAGGGCACCCAAAATAAAATTGGTCGTTATTTAGCGATGGTTAATTACCATGCCAATCCCATTACTTCAGGCATGTTTATCACGGCTACAGCACCTAACCCTTTAGTCGTTGATCTAGTTAATAAAGCGACAGGTGGGGATATTCAACTGTCATGGACGACGTGGGCTATAGCAATGTTCGTACCAGGAATATTATGCTTGCTCATTATGCCATTGATTATTTATATGATTTATCCGCCTGATATAAAAGCAACTCCCAATGCTAGAGGTTTCGCCAAAGATAATTTAGATGAAATGGGAAGTATCGATACACAGGAAAAAATCATGCTTGGTGTCTTTGCACTGATGTTGATATTGTGGGCGAATATTCCTGCTCTTATATTCGGTGAAGCTTTTAGTGTTAACGCCACGACGACAGCCTTTATCGGATTGACAACTTTGATACTAACTGGTGTGCTCACATGGGACGACGTGCTTAAAGAAAAGTCTGCTTGGGATACTATCATTTGGTTTGGTGCTCTTATTATGATGGCAGCTTACCTAAATGAGCTTGGCTTGATTGGTTGGTTCTCAAGTAACATCGAGTCAATGATTGGCACGACTGGATTTGGTTGGATAGGGGCAGTGACTATCTTGACCTTGGTTTATCTGTATATTCATTACTTTTTTGCTAGTACCACAGCTCACATTACTGCACTATTCGCTGCCTTTTATGCGGTAGGACTGAGCTTAGGTGCACCGCCGATGCTATATGCATTGATACTTGCAGCAGCGGGAAATATCATGATGACCTTGACCCATTACGCAACAGGTACTGCTCCTGTTATCTTTAATTCGGGCTATGTGACGCTAAAGGAGTGGTGGAGCATTGGTGCGATAATGAGTGTGGTTAACTTAATGATATGGATAGGCGCAGGTCTGATTTGGTGGAAAGTACTTGGTTATTATTAGTCAGTACTTAGAAGCCATATCAATGAAAAGCAGGGTGGGCGTTACTCAAAAACGCTCATCTAAAGTCTCTAATGTATAATTGAGTGCGGCAAAGCAGATGTCGCTTTGAAAGCCACGATACTGTAAAAAGCGCAGTTGGCGAGCTTTATCTTTTTGTTCAGTAGGAATGTCATTGCCGTATTTTTTGATACGTGCGGTGACAGCAAGCTTAAGCCAGTCAACGCCTTCAACTAGGCTGTCTTCACTATCGTCAACAAACTCACTAAACTCTTCAGATTCTGTATTTGCCATGTCTATAAGCTCATCGATATTATCTGGCATCTCTACCTTTTTTCGATAAAACTCCTGTTTGATGCGGCCACGGCCACGACCTTTGCGAATATTTTCTCGGATAAGCATCAGGGTAGTACGATAATCGCTTTGATACCCTTTTTTCTCAAACTCATCAAGCAGAGCGTCAACCTTTTCTGGGTCTTGTTCTTTGTCGATTAACTTTTGCTTGAGTTCAGCTTTGCCATACTCACGGCGTGATAGGTAATAAAATGCCAACCAACGAAGACGGCTTTCTGCTTTGATAGCGTCAATTTCCGCTTGTTTTTGTTCAGGAGTGCGTAAATACGCTTTGAGTGCAGAGGGCAAGTTATCAAGGTCTGTTTGAGAGCTTTCAGCGAACTCTTTTTGCTGATCATCGCTATTGCTAGTCACATCATGAGCGTCACGCTTAACCTCAGCCAACATCTCTTTGACGCTTTGGGCGGCAGGTGGTTGGTACGTAGGTACACTGCTAGGCTCAGGGTTAAATGTCGCCGCAGGATGAAAGCGTTTTTTACGTTTTTTTTGCTTTTTAGTTTGAGGCAGGTCGTACTGAATCGGTGAATACGAAGCGCTAGCCTCTATATCAATGCTTGAGTTGTCGGATAAGCCTCGCTTGTTACTTTGGTTGTGATGGTCTGTACGATGGTACGGTTTTTCAGGTTGTTTGGTCTTATCCTGAAATGAGGGATAAGCGGGTTTGGCAGGTTTTTTTGGTTTGGCATGCGAATGACTTGCTGAATCGATATCTGATTCAGCAAGTATTTCAGCTAAAGTTTTAATGTTCATAATACATCATAACAGTAAACAACGGTGAATGTTTGGGCCGTTACTGTGCAGGCTCAGAAGCTAAGCCTTCATTACTCTCAGCAGTTTCTGCCTCAGTACTCTCTTTTTTTGTTCCAAGCTTTTCTGCCCGGATTTTTGCTTCAATCTCTTGAGCGATCGCAGGGTTTTCTTTTAGAAACAATACTGAGTTGGCTTTACCCTGACCGATTTTTTCATCACCGTAGCTGTACCAAGAGCCAGCTTTGCCCACAGCACCGATCTCTACACCTAAGTCGATGACCTCGGCTAAATGGTTGGTACCTTCACCGTAAGTAATTTCAAACTCAGCTTGGCGAAATGGGGGTGCCATTTTGTTTTTGATGACTTTAACTCGGGTTTGGTTACCGATGATTTCGTCGCCATTTTTGACCGCCCCGATACGGCGAATGTCCATACGTACCGACGCATAGAACTTAAGCGCATTACCACCTGTCGTGGTTTCAGGACTACCAAACATCACACCAATCTTCATACGGATTTGGTTGATGAAGACCACCATACAATTGGAGCGCTTGGCGTTACCTGTGATTTTACGCAGTGCTTGGCTCATCAAGCGAGCTTGTAGACCCATATGCGAGTCGCCCATCTCGCCCTCAATCTCCGCACGCGGGGTCAAAGCCGCAACAGAGTCAACGACGATCATATCGACTGCTCCTGAGCGTACCAACATATCGGTAATCTCCAGCGCCTGCTCACCGTTGTCAGGTTGAGAGACGAGTAGATCATCAGTATTGACACCGAGTTTGCGTGCATAGACTGGATCAAGCGCATGCTCAGCGTCAATAAAAGCACAAGTACCACCTTGCTTTTGACACTCTGCGATTGCTTGTAGGGTCATGGTAGTTTTACCAGAGCTCTCTGGACCATAGATCTCGATAATACGGCCTTTTGGTAGACCACCTATGCCAAGGGCAATATCTAGTCCCAATGAACCGGTCGATACCACATCCGCATCAAGCGTCGCAGAGTCATCACCTAAGTGCATAATGGTGTTTTTGCCAAACTGCTTTTCAATCTGACCCAATGCTGCTTTTAGCGCTTTGGCTTTGTTCTCATCCATAGTGGATTCCTTATAGTGTATGATTGTGTTATAAGAGTAGATGAGTTAAGTATAACAAAATATAGAAACGATGAATGGTTTAAACCATATTAAACGACAGCAGGTGTCGCATCTAAACAGCACGTGAGATTTGATCAATATAAGAGCCATTATTCAATCTTATTTAAGCCGTTTGTTTCTCCAAATTATCATCGAGAGTGAAAGTTTGTCCACAGAAAAACATAACATTGATGATCAGTGTCGTGAAACATTGCTTAAGATAAAAATTATTTATAAAAAAGTTTGTTTTAATATTTTATCTCAGTAAGTCTTTGATTTAATTGATAATTAAAATTGTACAAAAAGTAACCAATTTTACCTAAGGCATTCATATATCAAGCCAGATCCATGTCAAGTCGCCACTTATCCACATAGTTATCCACAGTTTATGTGGAGAACTCACCAAAGCCTTATCCTGTCGATGTTAGCGCAGAGGACCAATATTTGGTCTGCGGATAAAAGCATCTTAACGAACGCAAATGAAGATAATAAATAGCAAAAAAACGGTTGGTTATCGCCATGTTCCACACGATCAGGAGTATTTGGAAGTCGTCTTTAATCAAATACAGCATAAAAAAAGCGACTCAAAACAGAGTCGCTTTACATGGCAGTTATCAGCTGACTAGGGCATGTCCTCAATTCAATCGAAGGATACCTAAATGGGCTAAAAATGGCTAAATCTTGCCAAACAGCGTTAAATAGCTAGGTAATATCCCGATATTATCTGCACTATTTTCCTTGTTTGACGACAATTTATCTCATTTTTATCTCCATTTTTAAATGAGGACAAGCCCTAACACCTTTAGTCTTTGATATAGATAAGATCCCAAACACCGTGTCCTCGATCCAAGCCCCGACGTTCAAACTTAGTCATCGGACGAAAATCAGGTCGGTCGGCAAAGTTGCCTGCGCCAGATTGGTTGGTCAACCCGTCAAAGTGGTCCAATACGTCGAGCATCCAAAAAGCATAATGCTCCCAATCCGTTGCTGTATGGAACCAGCCGCCTGTCTTGAGACTGCGAGTGACAATAGCCATACGCTCAGGACTAACAAAGCGGCGTTTATAATGGCGCTTTTTTTGCCATGGATCAGGGAAGTACAGTTGGATACGATCGATATGGTTCTCTGGCAGTTGTTTGAGTAATTGGATCGCATCGCCATTGATGATTTTGACATTGCTCAGCGCTTGCGTACCTGCCATATAGGCACATTTACCGATACCAGGCTCATGTACCTCAATGCCTACAAAGTTACGTGTCGGCTCTGCTGCTGCCATTTCTATAAACGAATCACCCAAGCCAAAGCCAATCTCTAAAGTAAGAGGCGCATCACTGCCATTGGGACTGTTGGCGAACAACACACGTAAGTCATGGATACCTTTTAGGTCGCCATCTCCAAAGCTATTATTGACGATGTAATCAGCGAACTCTGGATCAGTCAACGCCAGCTCGGCATTTTTATTCATGTGGGTACGGCGTTTCATAAACGTTTTGACAATGCGTTTATGCTTATCATTGGGTGAGTCTGCTTGATGAGTTAGGAGCTTATCATCGGTCTGAGTATCAGTGTTGATGGGCGCAGGGCTATCAATAGGGTTTTCGGTATGAGGATTTTGAGTCATGATGAGTAGGGCTTAAATAAGTAGTAAAGATAAGCGTATTATAAGTCATATAGCCTCTAGAGTGAACGCACAATCTAAATGACAGATAGTGACGTGTGAAAGCGTAAGTGACGTGTGAAAGCTTAGACAAGGGCGTCGCATCTCAATGTGCGTTATCATATAATAATGATAAGCAGCAAACTTAAAGAGCTAATAGAGTCTATGGTCATGTTATTTATCGAGACAGATTCGCCACCACCATTTTATCAAGAACAACTGACGCCAGCTAAGCGTAAGCAGTTGGACCAGTGGTTTATTGGTCACCGAACACAAAGCTACTACCTCAAACGTTTTGAGCAATTTGATGAGCAAGGCTATCTGTCACCGAAATGGCATTGGGCTGGGTTTTTTATCACTTTGCCATGGCTGTTGTATCGTAAACGTTATATGGATGCGTTGGTGTACAGTGTCGCTGGGTGGTCATTTATTCAGCTTAATATCGTCATTGCGTTGGTGACGTTTGAGTTTATTGCCATGCCGTTTATCGCAGATGTTTATCAGATGCCTATACGTATAGGCATTGCAGCTGTGATTTGGCTGTTTTGGGCAGCTATGGTGGCACGCTGGACTGATGCCTACTATTATCGCATGGCTCGACGTGAGATAGCTGATGCGCTCGAGGACTATCCACGTGATGAAGCAGCGCAAAAAGCGCACTTACGTCGTGAGGGTGGGGTAAGTTTGTTTGGTTTAGGGCTTGGGTTTGGCTTTTTTATTTTCGCATTAATGGTTATTAATGTGCAGTTTTTACCCATTATCGCTAAGAAAAAGGAGACAGAGATACTGTTTGATGCTTATTATACGACCAAAATGGCGCAAGATGAGGTCGAAGATGTCTATCAGCAAAATGGTCAATGTCCAGTCAGTTTGCCATTGACCAGTGATAATGAGCAAGTACGACTACATATGACAGCTCAGATGCAGGGTGTGGCTGACAATGACTGCGCTGTAGTCGGTACGATGCAGAATATCAAGTTTCCTACCCGTTATCTAAACGATCAGACCTTTGTGTTTTATCACAATCTTGATAACGATAATTGGGAGTGCGTCAGCTCACTAAATAAAAAACAAGCACCGGCATACTGTGCCTCTGATTGAGGTGGTTCTACACTTTAGGGTCGGCAGTGATATCGCCTGTGGTATCTTTTACAGGCGTTGCTTGATCTTTTAGCGCCTCATAAAACTCCTCTAAGTCCATCTTTCTGGCTTTATCAATATCCTCATCAAACAAGCTCTCAAGCTCAGCCATGGCAGACTGCGCTGATTCGATCATACTTGCTTCATCGTCATAAATCGCCTGCTGCCGCTCGATCAGGTCGTCATCATAATCACGGAAGGTCTGGATGGTATCTCGAGCTTTATCTGAAGGTATGCCAAGCAGTTGTAACGACTCACGCGACATGTCTAATGAAGATAAGTAAGTCTCACGCCAAATATGACGTACGCCGACTTCACGCAGGCGATAATAGTGCTGTCTATCACGGGCCCGAGCCAGTATGACTAAGTCAGGATAGTTTTTGTGTAAGTATTCAGCGGTCGTGATAGAACGCTCTAAATCATCGACAGCAATGATAAACAGCTTGGCCTGTTTAATGCCTGCCGCTCTTAGAATCTCGGGGTTTTTAGGGTCACCATAATAGACTTGGTTACCAAACTTACGCACGAAGTCTACTCGATTTGCTGAGCGTTCGATGGCGGTAAACTCGATATTGTGCATGCGTAAAACACGACCAATAATTTGTCCAACTCGGCCAAAACCTGCAATGATGACAGGATGCTCGTGATCTGGAATGGTATCGTATTCACGGCTTGGTTTACGCTTAGAAAATAAAGGCTCACCAATTTTATCCAATAATAAAAAGGCTAGAGGCGTCAGTGCCATAGAGATGGTCACGATAAGGTTGAGTGTGTTTTCTAACTCAGGGGCCAAGACGTTTTGAGTCGCTGCGACATTGAATAAGACAAAAGCAAACTCACCGCCTTGAGCTAGGGTAACCCCAAGACGGATACTGGTGGGCCAACGATTGCCTGATACTTTGGCGATAGCGGTAATGACAGCAAATTTAATAAACATCAATGCGAGTGCACAGCTGATAATAAATATGGGGTGTGCCATGATGAGCTTTATGTCTGTCAACATACCCACAGACATAAAGAACAAACCCAGTAGCAAGCCTTTGAACGGCTCAATACTGGCTTCTAGCTCATGACGATACTCTGAATCTGCCAATAGCACACCAGTCAAAAAAGCCCCAAGTGCCATTGAGAGACCGATTTGACCCATCAAAATCGACACGCCCATAACGATAAATAGTGCCACCGCAGTGAGCAGCTCTGAAGCACCACTTGAGGCCACAAACTTAAAAAACGGTCGAATGACGTAACGGCTGGCAAAGATAAGCCCAGCAAATACCGCAAAGACTTTAGCAAAATATACTAAATCATAGCTCTGCTCACGCACTCCGGACAAAAACGGAATCACTGCCAGTAAGGGTATCACAGCGATATCTTGGAATAATAAAATAGTAAAGGCTTCACGGCCATGGGTGCTCGAGAGCTGCTGTTTTTCAGTCAGAATCTGCAGGACAAAGGCTGTGGAAGAAAGCGCCAAACCAAAACCAACGATAAAAGCCGTGTCTAAATGTAAAGCGAAGAACTGATACAAAATCGCCATCAATAGCACGCCTGTCAGTCCAACTTGCAACCCCCCGAGCATAAAGATAGAGCGCCGTAATGCCCATAACCGTGATGGCTGTAGCTCAAGACCAATGATGAACAATAACATCACCACGCCAAATTCAGAGAAATGTAGCAAACTCTCGGCATCACCTGCCACATCAAGCGCACTTGGGCCTAAGATCAAACCAGTAATGAGATAGCCCAGTACTGTGGCTATACCAAAGCGCTTGCCTAATGGGACAAAAAGTAGCGCTGCACCCAAAAAAATAGTGGCTTGTAGCATCAGGTTTGGTGAGCCGGCAGCGGCAGCGAACATATCATATCCTTAGCAATCTGTTTAAAACGGTAGCGTGCGTGTGACTATTCTTTTAAGCGCTTAAATGCATCTAAGATCGGGTATACATAAGATAATAACGCCATTATTTTTTACGGTAAATCTTCCATATGCCATTATCTGCTATCGGGTTGCTATACGCATCATTACGCCGCTTACGAGGTGTTTGTCTGCTATCAACAATTTTAAAATCAGGTAGCGCATGGACGATCAGCCCTGTACGATAAAATCGCACCCGCTCAGGCTCCAGCAGCTCACCCTTACTGTCACGACAAAACACATAAGCTCGCAGATCTATAAACTCACGATGCGCGACTAAACGTGCCTCATCATCTTTATCGAACACCGCCGACATACGTGAAATCTCATCATCACTGTAGTCGCCACACTTCTCAATCAAAGCACCGACAGAACCAAAGCTTTTGGACTCTTTGGCTCGAGTCTTGGTCAGATGTAGACGCTGCACGTGATAGATAAACTGCGGAATCTCAAGGCTGGCTGGCAAGGGGAGGAAGTCAGGCGGAAGATTGGCTGCGGGATAAAAACCCATTGCACGCTCAAGCAGTGGTTGCCAGCGCTGCTGATAGGCCTGAACTTCAGCTAAATTTCCTTCATAAATGGGCATATCCCGAATCTGACGTAAGATATCAGGCGGGAACTGCTCATCTCGAAAGCTGGCAATGTCTTCTTGCAAGGTAGACAATAAAGCTTTAGCGTGTTTTTTGCCGTCTTTTGACGTAGGGTTGTCAATATAGTCGGGAGCGACGAAAGGGGCTGAGCGTCTGGACATAATGTTATTCGTTAAATGTCGTAAGTTAGGTAAGTATACCTAATTTATAATCAAATTATGAGAGTGCAGCTATATTTTCGTTATTTTTATCAAGGTATTATAATGAAACAAAAACAAGTCTTTGTATTAAATGTTGTTGGCAAGATAGCAATGCGGGTACTGGCGATAGGATTAGCGCTAATCTCTGGCTTTTGGTTGGTTATGGCCTCAAACATGGGACCCGCTTATCTACCTGAGGTCGGCGATGGCTGTTTAGATATGTGGATCAGAATGACCTTTTTGGCTGTTGGGTTGCTGATTTGGTTCCTCACTGCCATTTGGCTGATTTGGTCTATGTTTCGTTACGGTTATCATTTATTCAGAAGTATTAAATAATTATGGAGCTGTTATCACCCAATCATTCAATAGTTATTGTTAATGGTGTGGTTAATGACATTTTTAATGACTGTGCCCTATGTGACTACTGTCATTATCAACTGGACGCTCTGATATATCACAAACCAGCGCCTCACCGTGCGCTTGAGTTTGCGGGTGTGATGCGCTCTCTACCTGAATGGTGACATGCTGAATATCTAGTGCTAATAACCGCTGCTCTAAGTCAGCGATAAGCATACTGGCCGCGGAGATACTCATATCGCCATTGACGACCACATGACACGATAAGGCGTTCAAGCCACTGGTGATACTCCAGACATGTAAGTCATGCACTTGCTGTACTTGCTTATGTGCCAACAACTTGGCTTCCACAGTGCTTAAAGAAATACCCTCTGGCGTACCTTCCATCAAGATATGTACTGAGTCGCGTACCACACGGTAGCCACTGACCAAGATAAGGACCGCAACGATCACCGAAGCTACCGCATCTGCCCATATCCAGCCAAAGCCCATCATCAATAAGGCAGCAATGATAGCAGCGACTGAACCTAAGAGATCACTCAAGACATGTAGGTAGGCACTTTGCATATTGAGATTGACAGGCGCTTTGATATCAGCTGCTGAGTCACTCGTACCGTGGCTATGACCATGATGGTCGTCACCACTACTACCACGATGCATCAGCCAAGCGACCAAGATGTTGACCAACATACCGATAGTGGCAATGATGAGCATGCCTTGGCTGGCGATTTCAGTGGGGGTGTTAAAGCGTTCAATGGCCTCATAAAAAATCATAAGTGCAATGATGACCAGGGTGGCACCATTGACAGTAGCCACAATGATCTCAAAGCGTTTATAGCCAAAGGTCTTTTGATGAGTGGCTGTTTTTTCGCCGATTTTGAATGCCATTAAGGTAGCACCAAGGGCAATAGCGTCGCTGAGCATATGACCGGCATCAGATAGTAGCGCTAAGCTGCCCGTCAGTAAGCCGCCAATCGCTTCGATAAACATATAGCCTGTAATGATAATAAAGCTAAATAGCAGCGTACGCTGATAGCCTTTGGTATCTCGTGGCGCTACGGTCTGCTCCAAATGCTCATCGTGGTCATGATCGTCTTTATCGTCATACATATAGTCTTTTTGACTCATAATATATCCTCAGCGCTTATCGAAACCTTTTTTTTGCTATGCTCATTTTGCCAATGCTATAAGGCCGCTCTCACTAGAATAGCAAATGTAGAGGGCATCACCAACCGATAGGATCAATGTCTAAAGTTAGCTTTAGGTATTTTGTGCTGGGTAGGGCAAGTATCGGCTGCCACCATTGATTTAGCACCTGATGCAATTGTCGCCTGTCTTTAGCGAGCAATAGCAGCTGTGAATGATAACGGCTGTTTTTTTTGCTCATAGGGGCGTCGATAGGGCCAAGAACGGCCAAGTTGTGTCCCTGAGGCAGGTTGGCTATAGCGTCTTTGAGCGCTTGAACGGTGGCAGCGAGGGTTTTGCCTTCACAGCGTATCAGTGCAGCATGGCTATAAGGTGGTAGCCCCATCATTTTGCGCTCTTGTAATAACTCATGAGCAAATGATAGGTAGCCATCTTTGACCAGTTTTAATAAAAGCTCATTGTCGGGCTGCAGGGTTTGGATCAGTACTCGTCCAGCTTTGTCCCCGCGTCCTGCACGTCCTGCAACTTGAATCATCAACTGGGCGGTATGTTCAGGTGAGCGAAAATCTGCAGACAAAAAGCCACGATCGGCGTTTGGCATACACACTAAGGTGACATTGGGGAAATGATGGCCTTTGGCGACCATTTGTGTGCCGACCAATATCGCAGGTGCTCCTTGATTGATACGCTGATAGATACGTTCCCAGCTGTCTTTGCGTCTGGTGGTATCACGATCGATTTGGATAATAGGATAGATCTGTTTGCTAGTCTGTGGATTGGCAAAGATAGCGTGTAGGTTTTCGCTCAGTCTTGTGGTGCCCATCCCTTTGGCGTCTAAATTTGGACTGCCACAATCTGGACACACAGTAGGAATGTAAGCTTGCCAATCACAGTGATGGCATTTTAAGTAGGCGTTTTGTCGATTTTGTCTGCTGTAATGTACCGTCAAATGAGCATCGCAGCGAGGACAATCTGCCTGCCAACCACAAGCTTGACACAATAAAACAGGAGCGTAACCCCGACGATTTAAAAATATCAATACCTGATCGCCTGCTTCTAATGTCTGCCGTATCGCACCAATCATAGCGTCTGTTAGCCCTGTATCATAGCGTGCGCCATCGTCTGTTGTCTGTTGGTGCGTGCTTTGCAGACGAGCATCGATAAGCTGCATGGTGGCAGGCTTGGCATTGCCTGGGCGAGTCAGCAGCCGGCGTTCTACTAGCTTGCCATCAGCGACCAGTTTTAGATGTTCAAGAGAGGGCGTAGCAGTGCCTAGCACCACAGGAATATGCTGCTGCAGTCCCCGATAGAGCGCCACATCAGCAGCGTGATAACGCAGCGTGTCTTGCTGTTTATAAGAGCCATCATGCGCTTCGTCGACGATAATGAGCCCTAAATCCTTAAAAGGATATAGCACTGCTGAGCGTGTTCCTATGACTATTTGTGCGTGCCCGGTGCGACAGTCTTGCCAGCCTTGTAGGCGATGGGTGTTATTCATACCAGAGTGTAGCAGCACGATATGAGCTGCAAACCGACTGGCAAAACGAGCCCGTGTCTGCGGCGTCAAGCCAATCTCAGGTACCAAGATAAGCACTTGTTTGCCAGCTTCTAGTACCTGTTGCATGGCTTGTAGATAGACTTCTGTCTTGCCACTTCCTGTGATGCCATTTAACAAAAAACCAGTGTAATGGTGCGCTTCATGAGCCGCAATGATGGCATTGACCGCTTGCTGCTGCTCAGCATTCATATCTAGTGGTAGCTTGGCAAGTTTGACAGGCGCAGGGGCTTGTTTGGGCTCAATATAGCGCTCGATAAGACCTTTATCTTCTAAAGTCTTCAAAAAAGCTCTTTCCATCCCTTCTAACAGCAGCACATCCTCGCTGGCGCCACGCTCTCCATGTAGCTTGAGCATATCAAATTGTTGCTTTTGCTTTTTGGCATTGGGATGAAAGTCGTCATCAGTGACGTGGGGCAGTATGCGCCAATGGGTAATCAAAAGATCAAGTGGCTTGCCTTGTCGCACGAGACTTGGCAAGATAACGGCCAATACATCACCGAGGGGATAATGATAATAGCCAGCCAACCAGTGAGCCAGCTTGAGCATATGTGCGTCTAGTATAGGTGTAGCGTCCAAGCATCTATTGATGGACTTAAGCTTGTTGACAGGTACGTTGCTACTTGTCTTTGCGATATGGGCTACTACGATGCCGATAAGTGTCTGGCGACCAAAAGGCACTTCGACACGGCACCCGACAGCAGGTAAGACAGCATCCGACAAAGCCTCTATCGCTGTCGGCAAACGATAGTCAAATACCCGGTAGAGGGGCACAGGTAGAGCAACTTGTAGCAACATAAATGTACCCTAGCTTTTAAGTATCGTTTGTAGAGATATGGATAATGATATCAAGATAAATGATAGCAATAAGCCCAAATAGACTATTTGGGCTTATGATAAATCGGTTTGATAAACACAGGTTATTAACGGCATTGTTTTTATCAAGTGACTTGAGTCTAGGGCAGACTCTAAATAAACAGATTTATCCGTTTATTCAATATACATGATCGCTTCAATCTCAACCACACCGCCTTTGGGTAAAGCCGCAACCTGTACAGCAGCACGAGCAGGATACGGCTCACTTAGATTGGCGGCAAATATGTCATTGAGTACCGCAAAGTCATTGAGGTCGGTTAAAGACACATTAAACTTAACCACGTCGTTTAAGCTACCGCCAGCAGCCTCACAAACGGCCTTTAGGTTTTCAAACACTTGCTTAGCTTGGGCTTCAAAGCCGTCTTTTAGCTCCATCGTCTTAGGGTCAAAGCCCAGCTGACCTGAAACATAGACGGTATTGCCAACTTTGACCGCTTGTGAGTAAGTGCCAACGGCTGCAGGGGCGTTATCAGTTTGAATGGTCTGACGAGTCATAGGATATCCTTTTAATACTTGAATTGATTTGCTAATGAGTTAGCGAGAAGATAATTAGTTTTTGCACTCATACTTAAAAATACAGTTGTCTGGTCTAATGCTCAAAACCTAGTGAACAAAAAACAAAATGCTCATCGTGATTATAGTTGATATAGACGTATAATATTTGGAAAATCTAGTAAAGAGCGTAGGTCACGTATGCCTTGTGCTAAATGATTGCGACTACGGACAATAATGTGCAAAACCGTATCACTGCTACGCACATCGACTTTTTCGACACCGATATTAAGTTGGCGAAGATGGTAAATCACCTCACTGATCTGCTCGTCAGTCAAAGCGATTGAAAGCTTCAGATACGCAGGAAAGCGTATTTCACCACTGTTTTTACCACTAGGCACTTTTAGCTCGTTTACTTTGACGGCTTGATCCTCACGCCATCGCAGTTGAATGACCTGATAAGGATTGTCTTTGCGAATGTCATCAAGCGAGAAGCATTTGTGTCGATGTACGACCAGACCGTGACGTGATAAGTGGCCGACAATAGGGTCGCCATAAATTGGATGACAGCAGTTGGCAAAGTCAACCTCAACGCCTGTTGCGTTTGCTATAAGCTGCTGTGGCTGTGTCATATTATGGCTATGCTGCGTCTGCAAGTCGCAGACTTCATCACTAAATAGGCGTGAGACGACCAGTTGTGGCAATAAAGTTCCAGAGCTGATTTGTTCAAACAAGACGCCTTTGTCTGGCACGCCGCGCCATTCTATTAAGTTTTGCCAGTCATTATCTGTTAGGTCATCGAGACTCTTTTGGTAGGTTTTGAGTGCCCGATCTAAAGCTTGCTGACCGTGATGCTGCTTATCAGCGGTAGATAAGTCCTTAAACCAGCGCAGTATCTCTTCACGGGCCTTGTTGGTCAGTACAAACCCTAGCCATTCCGCTTTTGGCTCAGAATGACGATTGGTTTCGATCTCGACTTGCTGGCCATCTTTGACTACCGTGCCCAGTTTGGCTTTTTTACCATCGATATTAGCCCCAACAGCGACATTACCGACCATAGGGCCTACGGCATAGGCAAAGTCCAACGCTGTTGCTCCTTGAGGCAGCTCATAGGCACGACCTTGCGGGCTATAGCAAATGATTTTGCTTGAGTGTAGATAGTCCATCAGCTCATTAATCGTAGAGACAGCGGCTGTAAAATCTGGATTGTCTTCGTCTAAGGTTTCTTCATCGACCAAATCTTTCATATTGCGTAGTGACGCTTGAATGACTGAACGACTGACGTCAGAGGCATGCTCTGCGCCGATGACGCCAAGTCTTGCGGCATTTTGCATCTTTTTGGTCAAAATGGTTACTTTTACAAAATCATTGTCACGCTCATATATCAGTGTCAATGACTGGTTGCCACCGGGTAGAGGACGACGGATATTGTCTTCAATATGAGAGTTTTCTATTTGATATTTTTTGATCAGGTAATAAGCCAGTTTGTCGCACTCTTCGATACTCTCTAGCACCACCTCAAAAGCATAGTGACGTAGTAAGGCACTAATCTCCCCACGATTGCGGAAAAACTGACGATATATCACCACCCGATTATCGAGCACCTTAACATGCCCATTTAGGTCTAGATTGTTGAGGACGATAGTGAGATAACGGTGAATAGACTCTCGTTGAAAGTTGCGTCCAAGGCCATGCTGTAGCAGCTTGTCAGAGAGCTTGTTGTACATCTCAGAATCAAGATTGCGATAACACAGCACTTCGATATAGTCAGCAATATCATTGAGACCCATCAAACGTGCAAATGGCACATAAAAATCCAATGTCTCTTGGGCTGTCGCACGCTGCTTTTCTGGACGTACCGCATCCAGCGTAGACATATTGTGCAATCGATCAGCAAGCTTAATGATTAACACGCGTGGATCAGCGAGGGTGGCGGTTAGGATTTTATGAAAGGTAGCGGCTTTGTTTTGTTGTTTATCATGATTGGATGACTTAAGCTTAGTCACACCGTCGACCAAGGTGGCGACCACCTTACCATAACGCTGCTTGATTTCGTCATCGCTGACCTCTGTGTCTTCGACAGTATCATGCAAAATTGCTGCAATGATACTGTCTCGATCTAAGCGAAAACCCGCCAATATCTCAGCAACGGCAATCGGATGCGTGATATAGGGCTCACCAGATTTGCGCTTGTCTTTTATATGAGCGATATCGCCAAACTTACAAGCATCAATAATATCACGGCGATCAGCTGCACTAAGATACCCAACTGAACGCAGTAAGTTATACTGAGCTTCATCAACCAAATGATGACTGAGCTTGGGTAGAGTTTGGCTCATAGAGGGATGATCCTATAGTAGTAATGGTTCGTTGCTTTGTAGAGATAGCGGATCAAAAATGATCTGTTAAGCAGTGTTTTATCCGCTGATGGTATGACGCTGGCCTGCCTTTAAAAGGTGGTGTTTTATTTTCATAAAGCCACCCTCTAATTAATCGTAAATCGCTTTGAATGTCAACCACTAAGCGACTAGGCCAGCCAAATACTTTTGAGCGCTGTCATCAAAACAGGGCGGAAACATAAAAAAGCCCAGAAGTATTTGGCGAAAACAGCAGGCCTAAACTCAAAGAACCACAGCATGACACTGTGGTTCTAGAGATTAGAATATGGCATTAATCATCTTTTTGGATCAGTTGAATATCCCGCTTAGTTAATAGTCTTAAGCGTAAAGATGGTCATCGCAAGCCTAAAAGCTATGATCACCGGATAAAGCAAGATCCAATGAGCTGGTTGCAAAGTTATGCTCTGGCTGATTTAAAATGTCGCGGGTAATATGACCTGCTGCGACTTCACGTAGGGCTAGAACTGTAGGCTTATCGTTGTCAACATCAACCATTGGTTCTGCGATACCCTTGGCCAACTGACGGGCGCGTTTGCTGGCAACTAAAACCAGCTCAAAGCGATTATCCACATTACCCAAACAATCTTCAATCGTCACTCGTGCCATAAATAGCTACCTCGGTTGCTTTTATTAGCAGCGAGCTGTGCTCACCGCTGAATAAAAAATAATATCTAAAATAAAAAGGGAATAGCTGGATATGATAGCATTTTTTGCGTCATTGCGCATTTGCTTTTTTATTTAGGATCTGCTGGGTTCAATAACGTGGTGATGGTGCGATGGTAGCGCTGCTGCTGCCGCTTTAGGGTCTGTCTATCAGCCACTATGATAGACTTGAGTTCAGTCAGTGCGACTTCAAAGCTGTCATTAATTATCACAAAGTCGAAGTTCACGTACTGCTCCATCTCAGTCACTGCACCCGCTAGACGCTGTTCGATGACCTCGGCAGAGTCTTGATTGCGAGAGGACAAGCGTTGGCGCAATGTGGTCAAGCTGGGGGGCAAGATAAATACCATAATGGCATCGGTGAAGACTTTTTTGACTTGTAGCGCTCCTTGCCAGTCGATCTCCAAGATAACATCGATTCCTGCTTCTAGCTGCGTTCGAACGCTTTGTTCTGAAGTGCCGTAATAGTTACCAAATACTTCAGCGTATTCCAAAAACCTCCCATCTTCGATTGCGGACTTAAAAGAAGTGATATCAGTAAAATGATAATGATGTCCGTCAATCTCGCCAGGTCTTGGCGCTCGAGTGGTGTGCGAGGTACTGACCGTCAAATCGTTGGTCGTCGCTAACAACTGCTTGACCAGTGAGGTTTTGCCAGTACCAGAAGCCGCAGTGATAATAAATAATGAACCTGTCATACCGTGTTTCCTAATGCAGTGTTTTTAATGGGCAGGGTGAGTGGGCAAGGGCTGGAAAAATAAAAAAGAAGCATCATGTAGATCTGTGCAAATACAGCATGCCTTTTTATTATAAATCGCTTTCGATGCTTTGGTTTTATTGAAAAGCCTACTTTACCGTATTACGACTGAGACGGTGGTATTTTAAACGGCAACCAAGGCAAATTATGCTAAAGTAGGGTATTCGCATTATTGTAAACTTTTGATTCTAAATTATCTAATGATAGGCCTTTTTATGCAAATTTATCTTGCCAATCCACGTGGGTTTTGTGCTGGTGTCGACCGTGCGATAGCGATCGTAAACGAAGCATTGACACGATTTGAGCCTCCTATTTATGTGCGTCATGAAGTGGTACATAATAAGTTTGTGGTCTCAGATTTAGCCAATCGTGGTGCAGTGTTTGTCGAGGAGCTCGATGAAGTACCAGATGGCGCTATCGTCATCTTTTCTGCACATGGGGTATCAAAAGCAGTCGAAGATGAGGCTGAGCGTCGTGATTTGACTGTGTTTGACGCCACTTGTCCGCTGGTCACCAAGGTGCATATCGAGGTGGCTAAGTTTGCGCAGGGCGGCATGGATGCGGTACTCATTGGTCATGCCGGACACCCAGAAGTCGAAGGCACCATGGGTCGCTTTAACCGAAAGCATGGGGGGCAAATCCATCTGGTCGAAAACGAAAGTGATGTCGAAGCGTTAACTGTTCAAGACGCTGAGCGTTTGGCGTTTGTTACTCAAACCACGTTGTCGATGGATGATACGGCACGTGTCATCGATGCATTGCGTGATAAGTTTCCGAGTATTCAAGGGCCACGTAAGGATGATATTTGTTATGCTACCCAAAACCGTCAAGATGCGGTCAAAGATTTGGCGGGGCGCTGTGAAGTGGTGTTGGTCGTCGGTTCACCAAACTCATCAAATTCCAACCGCCTGCGTGAGTTGGCAGAGCGTATGAATTGCCGTGCCTATCTGATCGATAATGCCAATGAGATGAATCGACAGTGGTTCGATGGGGTACAAAGTGTCGGTGTTACCGCTGGTGCATCAGCTCCTGAGGTGTTGATCCAAGAAGTACTGCAGCAGCTGCAAGACTGGGGTGGCGATTTGCCGAGTGAGCTGTCAGGTATTGAAGAAAACGTCACTTTTAGCTTACCTAAAGCGTTGCGCATTCCTGTTACTCAAGTCGGTAGGTGAGCTACTGGGGTGTGGATTAGTTTGTGGGCCTATAAGACTAGCGTGGGTTAAGGGCAATGAAAAAACCAAGAAAAAAGTTTGTACTGGCAGAAGCCAATCTGAAAGAAGTCAATAAACAGCTGAATATCAATATGTTTGTCATTAGCATATTGGCGATGATGCTTGGATTAGATATCGCACACTTTATGCAAGCGTATAGTCTGTTTTATGGCGTGCTCATTGTTATTATGGCGGTCTTACTTTATTTAACCCTAAAAAGTCGAAAGCTCCTTATGATGAGAAAACAAGAACTGAAGAGGTATAAATAATCTACCAAATAAATCCCGTATGAGACCATCAATAGAGTGTATGTAGATATGCTCTATTGAATCAACAGGCGTCACCGTGTTTTTATATCAATATTTTTACACACAACAATAATAATAGCTTCTCATAACCAGCAACATAACTGGATGCATGCGAAGTATATGCTACAAAGCTAAGGAAGGTCATGTCAGCTTACTATAACTTCATCAAACGTGAACAGCAGGAAGGTGGTGTCAGCGTTGCCCACTATCAGCCCACCAAGCATGCGCAAGGCGCTTGGAACGAGCATGAGCAACATATGGCACCAGCGACAGGTATACTCACAGCAGAGCTGAGCCAGTTTGCACCGCAAACCAATATGCGCATCGCCCGTATTAGTCTGGATATATTGGGACTGATTCCGCTTGATGAGTTTACGATCACCACCCGCTGTATTCGCCCCGGCAAGACGATTGAGCTTGTGGAGGCGGTGATGAGTAGCCGAGGACGTGATTGCATCATTGCTCGTGCATGGCGACTCATGACTCAAGACACCAGCGAGATTGCAGGGCTTGAAGATCAAAGTGCAGTAAACACGCCAGAGGACCTGCCTGTCTGGGATGATATGAAAGGCTGGCCGGGCGGTTTTATCGAAAGCGTGCATTTGGTTGCAGCGCCAGAGCGCCGTGCGGGTAAAGGGATGGTTTGGATCACCAATGATATCGACATGGTCGAAGGCGAAACCACCGCTGATTTGGTACATCTATTGGGCATGGTGGATACGGCCAATGGCGTGGTGCCAAGACTTGGTCTGGGACTGTCAGAGTTACAATGGATGTTCCCCAATACGGATTTACAGATTCATATGCATCGTACGCCACAAGGAAAGTGGCTGGGTATCGAGGCGGTGCAGCAGTATGGTGATGACGGTATAGGGCTTACCAGTGCGATATTGCATGATGTGCAGGGTCCGTTTGGTCGTAGTGAGCAGATTCTCACTATTCGTCCGATGCCAAGCTAGTATATAGCACTACTGTGATAAGCCGACTGACTTCAGTAGCTGTGGTTTTTATCGCTCAGTCGTTTTTATTAACCAATCATGCAGTGATTTATGTTTTAAAAAACAAAACAAAAAAATATAATTAATTGATTATGCAAATATATAAAAATCAGTTGTAATAGTACTCAACAAGGCAACATAACGGCATTAATAGAAAATCATGAAACAGACGCACCGTTTTTCAAACAAACTGACGACTGTTCTAGAGCTGCTGCTAGAAGCGTATTCAGAATAGAGTGTGTACCTTAATTTAATTGCTTTTCAAAGGAGTATTACTATGAGCAATGACATGAGTGATAAAAAATGTCCCTACGCACCCACCCAGTTGACCATGGGCAATGGCGCCCCAGTCGCTGATAACCAAAACAGCCTGACGGCAGGTAAGCGTGGCCCGCTATTGGCGCAAGATGTCTGGCTAAACGAAAAACTGGGCAACTTCGTGCGTGAAGTGATTCCAGAGCGCCGTATGCATGCTAAAGGCTCTGGTGCCTTTGGTACCTTTACTGTGACCAATGATATCACCAAGTACACTCGAGCTAAGATTTTTAGTGAAGTGGGTAAACAGACTGAGATGTTTGCACGCTTTAGTACGGTTGCAGGTGAGCGTGGCGCTGCTGACGCTGAGCGTGATATCCGTGGTTTTGCGCTGAAGTTTTATACCGAAGAAGGCAACTGGGATATGGTGGGTAACAATACACCAGTGTTCTTTATGCGTGACCCACGTAAGTTCCCAGATTTGAACAAAGCGGTTAAGCGTGACCCACGTACCAATATGCGCTCAGCGACCAACAACTGGGATTTTTGGACATTATTGCCAGAAGCGTTTCATCAAGTCACTATCTTGATGAGTGATCGTGGTATTCCAGCTTCTTATAGACATATGCATGGCTTTAGCTCGCATACTTACAGTTTTTGGAATGAAGACAATGAGCGCTTTTGGGTTAAGTTCCACTTCCGCACGCAGCAAGGCATCAAAAACTTAACCGATGCAGAAGCAGCAGAGGTCGTCGGTATGGATCGTGAGAGTAACCAAAGAGATCTGCTCAATGCTATCGATAATGGTGACTTTCCGAAGTGGAAGATGTATGTACAGATTATGCCTGAAGAAGAAGCAGATCAAGTACCTTACCATCCGTTTGACTTGACCAAGGTATGGCCCAAAGGCGACTATCCGCTGATTGAAGTGGGTGAGTTTGAGCTCAATAAAAACTCGAACAACTACTTTGTCGATGTCGAACAAGCTGCATTTGCGCCTAGCAACTTGGTGCCTGGCATCAGTGTCTCACCAGACAAAATGCTGCAAAATCGCTTGATCAACTATGCCGATGCTCAGCGCTATCGTGTCGGTGTCAACCATCAGCAAATCCCTGTCAACAAGCCACGTTGCCCTGTGATGAGCAACCACCGTGACGGTGAAGGGCGTGTCGATGATAACTATGGTGATCGTCCGCATTACGAGCCAAACAGCTTTAGCCAGTGGCAAGAACAGCCTGAGTATGCTGAGCCACCACTGAAAATCAACGGCGATGCGGCGCACTATGATTTCCGTGAAGATGACGATGACTACTTCAGCCAGCCCCGTGCGCTGTTTAATTTAATGAGCAGCGAACAGCAGCAAGTTTTGTTTGAAAACACTGCCAGAAATATGGGTGATGCGCCTGACTTCATCAAGTATCGCCACATCCGTAACTGCAACTGGTGTGAGCCTGCTTACGGCGAAGGCGTTGCCAAAGCGCTTGGCATGACCGTTGAAGATGCGATGGCTGCTCGTGACTCAGATCCAGCTCGTCATTTGCCTAGCTGCTTGTAATCGGTCGATATCAAAGATAAACCACTCATTGTATAACGACGCCGCCTTAGACAACTGAGGCGGTGTTTTTTTGCTTAACTTATTCATAACCGAGTTTTTGCGCTTGAAATATTCCGCTGTGCCCCTATTAGTAGTAACAGCCTAGCGCTATTTAAAACCAAACGCTCTGATGCAAATTTGATGCTGACTTGCGTGACTTTGGTTTGATTACTGCTGTTTAATAATAAGTTTTGACACACATTAAAGGAGTTTGTTATGAGTGAAGACAATCAAAATCCAGAGGTAAAAAAACATACGTTTGAAGCGGAAGTGGCGCAGCTGCTGCACTTAGTGACGCATTCACTCTACTCTAATGCGGATATTTTTGTGCGTGAGCTGGTATCAAACGCCTCTGATGCCTGCGATAAGTTACGTTTTGAAGCCACCAATGATGACAGCCTGTATGAAGATGATGGCGAGCTAAAAATTCGTATTGCCGTCGATGAGGAAGCCAAAACCATTACCTTTACTGATAATGGTATCGGCATGAATGAAACCGATGCGATTGAAAACCTAGGTACCATTGCCAAGTCAGGTACCAAGGCGTTTTTGGACAAGCTCTCTGAGTCGCAAAAGCAAGACGGTCAACTCATTGGACAGTTTGGGGTTGGGTTTTATTCTGGATTTATCGTGGCCGACACCATCACCGTTGAATCACGCAAAGCCGGCGAGCCGAGCGACAAAGGCGTGCGCTGGATATCAGATGGTACAGGCAGCTTCACTGTAGAGACCATCACTAAAGACACTCGTGGCACCAGCATCACCTTACATCTAAAAGAAGAGTATAGCGAAGGTGAGGACAACTATCTCGATCGTGGCAAGATCAAGCGTTTGGTCAATAAATACTCAGATCACATCAGCTTGCCGATTCAGATGCGTAAAGAAGTCTGGCAAGAAGACGTGAAAGAAGAAGGTGATGACACAGAGGATCAAGCGCCAGCGGGCGGCGAGATGGTACTGACTGATGAGTGGGAAACCATCAACAAGGCCAGTGCGCTATGGACACGCTCAGCGTCTGAGATTGACGACGACGAGTATATCGACTTTTATAAAAACATCACTTATGACTTCGATGAGCCATTAACGTGGACTCACAACCGTGTCGAAGGCCGTGTTCAATATACACAGCTGCTTTATATCCCTAAAAAAGCACCAATGGATCTTTACACTCGTGAGCAGCAGCATGGTCTTAAGCTGTACGTCAAACGTGTGTTCATCATGGACGACGCTGAACAGCTGTTGCCGATGTATCTGCGCTTTGTCAAAGGGGTCATCGATTCAGCAGACTTACCACTGAACGTCAGCCGTGAGCTGCTACAAGAGTCACGTGATGTCAAATCCATCCGTGATGGTAACGCACGCCGTGTCTTGACCATGCTCGCAAGCCTTGCCAATAGTGAAGATGATGCCAAGCAAGAGAAGTTCGCCCAGTTCTATAGCGAGTTTGGTGATGTCATCAAAGAAGGCCTCGGTGAGGACATGAGCAACCAAGCGCGCATTGCCAAATTGCTGCGTTATGCCACCAGCACCAATGACAAGGTCGAGACCAGCTTTGAGGACTACAAAGCACGTATGATCGACGGCCAAAAAGCCATCTACTACCTCACCGCTGACAACCTTGCTGCGGCAAAAAACAGCCCACAGCTTGAACTGTTTAAGAAAAAAGGCATCGAAGTGATCCTCATGACCAGCCGTGTCGATGAGTGGGCGATGAACTTCTTGACTCAGTTTGATGATACGCCACTGCAAAACATTGCCAAAGGTGCGGTAGATTTAGGCGACTTGCAGGATGAGGAAGAAAAAGCAGAAGCTGAAAAAGCACAAGAGACGATGAAGCCTGTGGTTGATAAGCTCAAAACCACTCTAGGCGAGCGGGCAAAAGACGTACGAGTCTCTAATCGTTTGGTAGACAGTCCAGCCATCTTGGTCACGCCAGAGGGTGAATTGTCACCACAAATGATTCAGATGCTCAAACAAATGGGTCAAGAAGTGCCAGATACTCAGCCTGTTTTGGAGATCAACCCTGAGCATCCGCTGATTAAAAAGCTAGATGGTAACGAGCAGTTTGATGATTTGGCGCAAGTGATCTTTGATCAGGCATTGTTGGCTGATGGCGGTCAACTAGAAGACCCAGCCGCTTATCTAAAACGTGTCAATGAGCTCTTGATGCGCTAATATAGCAAGCAGTCTTTTCATTTAAAAAGGGAGGTCTTATGATTAAGGCCTCTTTTTTTATATCTATTTATGCGAATATAGGGTATTTTACAAATCATGGTTATGGTCTTAACTGACAATCCGTTACAATCGTGAAAGGTTAGCAATATAAACTAGAAGACCATGTGAGCAAGATAGAGCCTTGCTTAATATTAGGGTCTGTCGACCAGATAGAGGTATAAGTACTTGCCACTTTCATCGTTAAAAACCATTTCTTTACAGCGTTTTTCGTTGAATTTCGCTGCCAATATTATTGCCGCTTTATGGATGCTGGTAGGGTCAACCCGTGCCTTTTCTTGGGTCAAGCCAACCTTTATCCAGTTTGCCACTTTTGCCCTATTGGCACTGGGCAGTAACGTGCTTTTTGCGTGGCTAGCTGCTGTAGATGGCAGTGTCTTTAATGAGCAAGGTTTGGTGAGCTATCTGATTTGGCCGGCGATTATCTCTTTAGGTGGTATCATCCTTGCTCGGCGCTCTAACAATCAGATGCTGCTGTTTGTACCCGTGGTGTTGTGGCTGGCTGCTGATATGATCTCGGCGCTACTACAAAGCTTGGTGCAGTTTTTGGGCAGTCACGGCTGGCTGCCAGACTGGAGTTATGCGTTTTTACCCATTTTATTTTTAGTGCTGTTTTTATGGCAGACGATAGCGTTGTTGTGGATATTTGCTCGCCGTTTGCGTACGCCTTGGTGGGAGCGTATCATCATACTGGTAGGTGCGGTGGCGCTGTTGACGATCTGGCAGCGTAACGTCGCCGATCAGCCCATCTTTAAACCAGTCCCTGTGCAGCCTGTGCTGGCAGAGGCAGCGCTGTACAAACAGCCTCAGCTGCTTGAGCAGGCGCTTGCCGCAGTCGATCCAAGCACAGCAGGTAAGACGGACTGGTACTTTATGGGTGTTGCTGGGTTTGCAGAACAAAATGTGTTTCGCTCTGAGATTCATAAAGTGCGTGAGTTGTTTGATGTACGCTTTGGCACCAGTGGTCGCTCTTTATCATTAATCAATAATACTTATGGTTGGCTCGATGAGCCTATCGCAACCAAAACCAGTGTCTTAAAAGGCCTAAAGAGAATCGGACAGCAAATGAACGCTGACGAAGATGTGCTGTTTATGGCCTTATCTTCACATGGTGATCAAGACTTTATTCACTTATCTAACCCGCCTCTTGAGATGGATAACTTAGATGCCACATGGCTGCGTGAGGCGCTGGACGCATCAGGTATTCGCTGGCGAGTGATTGTGGTATCGGCCTGTTACTCAGGCTCATTTATCGATGAGCTGACATCACCGACGACGGTGGTCATCACTGCGTCTGCAGCTAATAAGATGTCGTTTGGCTGTAGCAATACTGCAGAGATGACCTACTTTGGGCAGGCGTTTTTTGCTGAGAGCCTGCGCCAAAGCAATAGTTTTTCTGCTGCCTTTAAAGATGCCAGTCTGCGAGTACAAGAGCGTGAAAGCCTTATGGGTTTTGAGCCATCAGAGCCACAGATGGTCGTTGGTAGTCTGATGAAGACGGCCTTGCCTGCTTTTGAGCAAGTATTGTTCGACAAGATGCGCTCTCAGGTGGCGAGCCAGACTTACAGTGCTGACGATAGCGCTATTGACATATTAGCTGAAGATGCTACTAATACACATATACCAATGACTACGACCATCCCTACAGATTATTAATCAGCTTTTTATTAAGGAGTTTTTTATTAAGAAACTTTTCAGTAAATAGTGTTATAAACCATCATTTGTTTTAGTGTCATAAAAAAGGATATCAGTCATGAATAATGCTTATAATAAAAGCCTACCAGCCAACACTCAGCTAACCCAAATCAGTGTCAATCGCTGTTTTGATGGTGAGCAGCATTACTACAGTCATGAGTCGTCGTCTACCAACACTTCGATGACCTTTAGCATTTACTTGCCAGATGAAGCGCTATTAGGGCACCGTTGCCCTGCGTTATTATATCTATCAGGTCTGACCTGTAATGCAGATAACGTCACGCATAAGGCGCACTTTCAACAAAGATGTAGCGAGCTTGGCATGATTTTTATCGCTCCTGATACATCGCCGCGCAGTAGCGAAGGCACAGAAGTGCCAAATGATGAGCGCTATTTTGTCGGTCAGGGCGCCAGCTACTATGTCGATGCGACCCAATCTCCGTGGTCAGAGCATTTTAATATGCAAAGCTATATCGTCGATGAGCTCTATGACCTATTGCGCTCTGAGTTTGCGATTAGCAGTATCGGTGTGACAGGGCACTCTATGGGTGGTCATGGCGCCCTGTTATTAGGTTTCAAATTCCCAAGTAAGTTTGTCAGTGTCTCAGCGTTATCGCCTGTATGTGCCGCCAGCGAGTCGGCATGGGGAGAGGCTGCCTATACGGAGTATTTCGGTGATGATAAGACGCTATGGGCGCAGGCGGATGCCTCACATACCATCAAGACTGTTGGCCGTCAGTACTCGAGTATCCTAGTCGATCAGGGCGCTGCCGACAACTTTTTGGCAAAAGGACAGCTGCAAACGCAAAAGCTACAGCAAGCCTGTGAAGACGCCAAGCAGCCATTAACGCTGCGCTATCAAGCCGGCCACGACCACAGTTATTACTTTATCCAGACGGTCATCAATGACCACATTGAGCATCACTGGCGTAAGGCGCAATTGGCCTAGACAGTGGTTGAGCCGGATAGTGGCTGAGCCAGCAGAGCGTGTCATAAATAGACAATTCACCTCATAAGCGCTACTATGCGGCTCTCAGATTATGTATTAAACCCTCAAAAACTATGAGTATGCTTATGGGCTCATAGTTTTTAACCCCTATTCAATAGATTCCAATCTTATATAGATATATTAATCACGGTACTCCTTATGACGACACCTTCTACCACCAAGACTGAGCCTAATTATTTGATAGCCCCATCCATACTCTCAGCTGATTTTGCCCGTTTGGGCGAAGAGGTCGAAACCGTCCTAAAAGCGGGCGCCGATGTCATTCATTTTGATGTGATGGACAATCACTATGTGCCCAACCTGACCTTTGGTAGTATGATCTGTAAGGCGCTGCGAGATTATGGTATTGAGGCTCCTATTGATGTGCATCTGATGGTGTCTCCTGTCGATGGTATGATTGAGCAGTTTTTGGATGCTGGTGCCAGTATCATCACTTTTCATCCAGAAGCCAGTGATCACGTAGATCGCTCATTACAACTGATCAAAGATGGGGGTGCTGAATGTGGTTTGGTACTAAACCCAGCCACGCCATTGCATTATCTGGATTATGTGATGGACAAAGTCGATCAGATACTACTGATGAGTGTCAACCCTGGATTTGGTGGCCAATCCTTTATCGAGAGTACTTTAGATAAGGTGCGTGACGTTCGTCAGCGTATTGATGCCAGCGGACGTGATATCAGACTGGAGGTGGATGGTGGTATCAAAGCAAGTAACATTCGAGCCATCGCCGAAGCAGGTGCTGACATGTTTGTCGCAGGCTCTGCTATCTTCAATCAAGAGGATTACCAAGCTGCCATTACGGCGATGCGTCAGGAGTTGGCTCTAGTCAATAGCGCCACATAATCAGAGCCAAATCAGCGTCTGGTTAGGATGTGTCTTCATTGTTATCGCCCTGTCTCAAATGAGGACACGCCTTAGAGTATGTTTTGCCATAAAAAGGTGAGTTATGAATAAGCCCATGCATGAGCAGAAAGAGCAGCCAAAAAGCCTAGTGCCCAAAGGGATTACCATAGGTTTAGCACTGTTTTCGCTGGTGTTAAGTCTGGCGGGTTATGGTTTTCGTCTGATGATCGGCGAGGATATAGCGTCAGTACTGCGTCATGCTGCCGTGATTGTGCCGGCATTTGTCCTAGGTATTCCCTTGCTGTTTTGGCTGGGGTCACGAGTATTCAATAAACTACAAGGCACGCATATCGAAACTCGCAATGCGCTGACACTTGGTTGGTTGACCGCTTGTGTCTCTATGCTGTGGCTCATGGGAACTTATAGCTGATACGGCGCCAAACGGATTAAAACGTGTTATCGCTTACTTTCATCGAATCATTTCTACTCATCAACACGTCACATTAGGGTGACTGGACGCCAGTATGTCAAAAATCTCTCATAACATCTCTGACATTATCTTTCCAAAAGACTTACCAAACAGCTTGTTTGTCATCCTAATCATTGCTTGCTTACTATTAGGGTTAGCAGGTCTCCGCTATGGCACTGACTTACAAGGCTGGCTACATGTCTTTGAAAACTGGCTGCTCATGCTGCTGATCTTTCCGACCGCTACCGCAACAGTAGCCTTACCCTTTAAGTACCGTGACCCAAGCTTTGAGCTCAAGCTTGCCTATTATTTAGGTATGTTTGTGGCGCTATTATTCACTTTGGCAAAACTGCGCTATTGGCGCTAAAGTGGTGAGGGCATGCCCTAGTTTTATCTGGACTATAGTAGACAGGTGAATATCTACCTATTAGCCCTTTATTATTCTCACTTATGCAAATGCCCTTGAATTCTAAGTCCAAAGCGTCCATTGTATGAGTAAGAGAAATTACCCGTAGGACTGCGTGATGACTGGCGATAGTCAGTCTGACTTGTATCAAACGGGACAATAAGGAAGATATGAATGCCATACGATATTGATAATGAAATAGAAGTAGATTACGACAACCAAGATAGAGTGGCAGGATTTGGTAAAGAAACCACGCTTGAGTTGGTAGAGGCTGAGGATGGTACCTTGCTGCTGCGTGATGCTAATGAAAATGAAGCACCACTGATGACCATTGACTTTTCTGATAAGCTCAAAGAGCTTCTTGGTAGCGATACCCAGGCCATCGGACAACATATGATTCATGCGGCCATTCAGGTCATTATGCAAAAGCAGGTGAGCCAGTGGCATGCCCATGTCTATGATAAAGAACCAACGCACTATAGTTAATATATAGCATGGCGTTGACACATACACTGACTAAAAATTCAAGTTATTGTGTATGACGCATATAGCAGGATATAAAAAAAGGGTTTATCAGTGAATTGATAAACCCTTTTTTGTGCCACAAATAATATTGATTATTTGATTTTTGCTTCTTTAAAGATCACGTGCTGGCGGACTTTAGGATCATACTTTTTGATCTCCATTTTACCAGGCATCGTACGCTTGTTTTTTGTCGTAGTATAGTAATACCCAGTACCAGCCGTTGATACTAATTTGATTTTATCTCTCATGATAGCTTTCCTTTAGATGGTGGCGATAAGCACGTGGTTTAAAGTTTAAACTTTTTGACCTTGTGCGCGCAAATCTGCTAATACTTTATCAATACCAACTTTATCGATAACACGTAAACCTTTAGTAGAGACACGTAGACGTACAAAACGATTTTCAGACTCTACCCAGATACGATGGTTGTGAAGGTTGGGCAAAAAGCGACGACGGGTTTTGTTATTCGCGTGCGAAACATTATTACCCACCATAGGGCGCTTTCCAGTCACTTGGCAAACTCTAGCCATGAGGAACTCCTAATCTATGAGGTATGAGGGCATCTCATACCAGTCTGGGCAAGTTGCGCGTTTTTGCGGCATGGACACAGCAGGCGAAACTTTTGCACCAAACAAAACTATATGAAGGTTGAGTTGGTGTGTCTGTCATCTAAAGGCAAATAACAGGACGACCAATTCAGAAAATTTTAAAGCCGACATTTATACCATAAAATCGAAAAATATTCAAATTATTTTATGACTATTGTCGTGATGCTAGACAGGCATTATACCTTTTATTCGCTGTCTGATGTGATTGATTATTCAACTGCTAAATCTAGTTTTTAGTTGTAAGTTATCGTAAACTTTAGTAATGTTGCTGTTATAAAATTAATACGATATATATAACTGGTAATTATTTCGTAATATAAGTAATTATATTTTTATATACCCTTAGATTGGGTACGATTCTTGCTTGTTTTTACGAATATACATCATTGCCGATTCGGAGTTCAAAAATGTCCTATAGTTCACGTCCCCTTACTTCTAAGCTGTTTCAACTCACTTCTTTGACTTGCGCATTGGCATTGGCAGGTTGTGGTGGTGGTGATGGCGATACTGTGGATTCTATTGCTCCGCCACCTGATTTGGGTGTTACCCAACCTGGTACTGGTGATAATGGCAATACAGGTGGTGGCAACAATGGTGGTGAGCAAGAGCCAGGCAACACTGCAGATTTTACTTTACAACAAATTACTGTGAACCCAACTAATATTGAGCTCTCTGATAAGTTGGATGAACCAACAATGTTTACAGTGACAGTAAAAGCAATAAAAACAGCAAGCTTTGACGCTATGAGTGGTCAAGAAGTCAGTTTGAGAGTTGAGCCATCTAAAAACTCTGGGGCATTGACTATTGAAGGGCAAGGTACATTAGTAACTGATTCTAAGGGTGATGCAGTTTATCAAATGAAGCTAAATCCACAGGCGGTGGCTGATGAAGCAGCACTGTTAAAAAATGGCTTTACTTTAACTGCCTCTGCTACTAAGGCTGATGGTACAGTTATTAGTCAGGTAAGGTCGGTTCCTGTATTTAAACAGGGAAGCGGCGAAGGCTCTCAAGTCATTGCAAGCGACCTTAATGTCAAATCAGAGCTAAAAACTGATTCAGAGTTTTCGGTATCCAATAATATCTTAAATGTTTCAGGAGATACGGCGACTTTCAGTGTCATAGTGGAAGATAAAAATAATGTAAGAGTGGAAGATGTGGCTGTAGGTTTAGGTCTTACGAGTGCTGATGGCGTGTCCATCATTGGTGGAAATGGCAAAAAGACCGATGCCAATGGTATCGCCACTTTTAGTATTAAAGTTGATGGGAACTTAACAGCAGAAGAGCGTGATGCACTTATTCAGCAAGGTGTCACCTACACCATAAATATAAAAGAAAACAACGGTGCCACAAAGACAGAGATTAAAACATTACCTGTCGCACTTCCCACCTCTGATTATGCTTTAAGCATCATCGGTAGTTCTGAAAAGCTCAATGCGTATGGCGATACCCAGCAGTTAATCATTGCTGCTACTGCTATTAATGAAAAAGTACCTACTCAAATTAACGGTGCTAAAGTCAGTGTTCAGCTTAACAATGCGATTGATGGCGTGAGTTTAGCAAGTAGTCAGCTAACCTTAGACGCAAAGGGTAAAGCGAATGTAAACTTGGTTATCGCCCCAACATTGGATGCTGCTACTCGCCAAAAACTGGCTGAAGAAGGTATTAGCTACACCGTCACCTTATCTGAGCCTAACCGCTCTACTACTGTCAAAACATTTGAAAGTTCAGTTTATATTCCAACGGCAGCTTACCAAATTAACTTTAATGAGAGTAACAAAAAACAAGTATCCAGCTCTGGCGACACTGCTGTCATTAGCTTCCGAGTCAATAATAAGGACGGTGGCGCAGTTGCTGATCAAGAAGTGATCGCCAAACTGCCCAATGATTTGGTTGCAGCAGGGGTGTTGACACTAGAGGGTAACTCTAAGCAGATAACCAATAATAATGGTGAGGTCAGCTATACGATTCGTATCCCTAGAAATCTTACTGATGGTAAAAAAACGATATTAGAAAATGCAGGGTCTTTCTTGCTCACCGCAAGTATGAAAGAGCCTTTAGGCATTACCAGCGAGGTAAACAGTGAAGCCATTCGCATCGGTTCAGATATCGGTAAAAGCGATATCACATTGACGGCTACGGCACCGAGAGTGATCACCACTTCTGATGAGACTTTTAAATTACAAGTTGCTGGTAAGCGGGCTGACGGTAGTGCGGCGGCTGGTAGAGACGTAAAACTGGTTATCGATAATGGGGTTGGGGTGACCGTTGTAGGCAATGAAAAGCCAACCAACGCCTCGGGTATTGCAGAGTTCACCATTCGTATCAACCAAAACTTAACGCCTGAGCAAGTGGATGCTTTGGCAACTTCCGGTATCACTTATACTACAGTCTTAACGGATAATGATGGTACTCAGTCAAAAATCACGCAAAAGGCAGCAGTGCAAAAGCCAGCGACTAGTATTCAGTTCGGCTCTATTGTTAGTCCAAGTATCAGTCAGTTAGGCGGTACAGGTAAAGTCAATGTCGCCTTGGTTTCTAAGCAGGACACCACCCAAGCTATCAAAGAACAAGAAGTAACAATAAAGCTAGATAGCGTGGCTGATACCTATGGTGTCACTGTTACTCCAACCACTCAAAAGACAGATTTTAATGGTCAAGTGATATTTACTATCAATGTACCAGCCAATCTAACAGCTGCTGAACGCGCTGATCTTAAAAATAAAGGCATCAGCTATCAGCTGTCTTATGTAGAAAACGGGGTTATCTACGAGCAAATTCAAAAGGTGCAGATAACCACGCCGACCATAGCTTTAAATGTATTGAATGCCCCAACCAATATTAATAACCGTGCAGGCTATACCCTGAATGAAGTGGGTGAGACTACGACTATTCAGGCACAATTAAGCAATCAAACTGACAAAACACAGATAGCCAGTCAACCAGTTGAACTAGAATTCACCAACAAAGCCTTAGCAAGGCTATTAACCGTTAACGGTAGTGCAGGTTCTGCAACTGTTATAGCCAATACAGACGCCAATGGTATTGTTAGATTTGAGGTGACTGTACCAAGCAACCTAGAGCCAGCAGACAAGCAAGCATTAAGAGATCAAATACTGACTGCTACCTTGACAGAAGCACTGACCAATCAAGAGCAAGAAGTAAACATTAAAGTACAGTCAAGAGCCGCTGTACTCTCCTTACTCAGTAGTCAGTCAGAAAAAAAGCTGAATCTAAACGGTGGTGATACACAAATTGAGGTGATTGCTGAAGATGATAATGGCAATGTCGTTGCTGGACAAAAAGTGTTCCTTGCGCTGCCAGCAGTTATTGCCAGTCAAGGCGTGACGCTGGTGTCGGGTGGCAGTCAGACGACTGATGACTCAGGTCGTGCGACCTTTACCATAGCTGTGCCCAACGATCTTACAGATGCGCAGAAGGATACTATTGGAAATAGCTTCTTTATCGCATTGTCTGCCGCTGATAGAAACAATACTATTATCACTCAAGCCAGTAATGTCACTACTGTTAGACCAAGTGTAAACGGCACCCAAGAAAACCTCACTATTGGCGCCAATAAAGTTGTTAATACCAAAGGCGATACCTTTAAGGTCTTTGTACGAGTCGCAAAAAGTATCAAAGATGATGTTACCAATGAGGTAAAAACTATCGGTATCGCCAACCGTGAAGTGCGTTTAAATGTAGATGATCCTATACAGACTGGCGTCACTGTGACTAATAATACTGCCACAACGAATGGTGATGGTGTAGCGACCTTTGATCTCAAGCTCGAGGATGGTGCTAACGTCAACCAAGCCGTATTAGAAGGCGGTATTAAACTAACAGCAACCACAACCACCGCTGAAAACACTGAATTGGTACAGAACTATATCGTAGCAGTAGATACTGCCACTATTGATAGCTACCAGATAATAGCCTCTTCTGACAAATCTACTCTAAACACGGGCGGCGACCAGACCAATGCCACTATCCGGGTCACTGACAGTAAGGGCGGTATCTTAGCTGGCGTGCCTGTACAGCTCACTATTGAGAACCTTGAAGCCAGCGGGGCGGCTTTAACCACCCCAAGTATGGTAACGACTGATGCCAATGGTCAGATCGATGTGGGTGTTTTATTGGCAGCCAATAGTATCAATGCGCGTCTAAATCATAGCGTGGTGATCAATGCTAAAATAGTCACGCCACAATATGATGCGAATGGCGATGTCAGCATGCAAGTGCGTGAAGAGAAATCATTAAGCTTGTCAGCGGTAGGTACGCAAATCACTCTATCGGCCTCAGAAACCAAGCTGCAAGATGGTGCACCTACTACTATCACTACTACTCTTATAGATGGTGCAGGGCGTGCTATTGCCAATGCTGCTATGGAGCTGGTGAATGAAGATGGTGATGTGATTGCCGCAAGTGCGACCGCAACTACGAATGCGGATGGTAAAGCGGTATTTGCTATCAATGAAGCTGATTTGAGCTTTGATAGCAATGGCAACCTACGTGTATTTGCTAGAGCATTGGGTGAAAATAGCATCAATACTCAGCGTAGTCTCAATAGCATTGATCTGGTCAAAGTCTCACAAGCAGGCATCAGCTTTATCAATATTGCAGATATTTATAATGTCGATGAGCCACAAGAGATTCAAATCCAAATCCGTGCTGATAATGCTAACCAAGCGAATTCACTGATAGGGAAGCAAGTAGAGTTACAAACCTCATTAGGTAGCTTAATTACTAGCTATATCAGTAAATTTAACGGTGAAGTTGTTGTCTCTAAACCCATTAAATCCAGCGATATTCAAGACAACGTCATTACTGTAAAATTTTGGCTAAAGTCTGAGCTTGCTGGCACAGCGGTACTACAGGCTAAAGTTTTAGGTGAAAATCTGCAAAACGGCGAGCCTCGCTACCAGACCACTGTTGATACCCGTTTCCGTGCCACGACACCTGCCAAGATGCTATTCCAAGCAGTGAAGTCAGTGATCACACCAGGTGGTAGCACCGAAATCGTCGCTACGGTAAAAGATAAAAATGATGTGCCTGTAGAAGGGCAAACGGTGGTCTTTAGTCGGGCGGCAGACTCATCCGCAGGTCGCTTATCGGCTGCTACAGCGATAACAGACAGCAAAGGCGAAGCACGGGTGGTGTATAAAGCCAATGCCAGCTCACCTATTGGCGGTGTCATTATCAATGCACGCTTATTAGATAGTACCTTTGGGGTTGCTGATAAGACCACCACTATCACTGTCTCTGAAGAAGCGGTGTATACCACATTAGCATTTAGTAACAAGCTGGCCTCTGATGATATCTATTACACCGTACGTGGTTCCATCTCGGTAATGGATGGCTCAGGACGTGCTGTGCCAAACAAAGAGGTATCGATCAAGTCTTATGCGATTGAGTATGCGCAAGGTAAATACTGCTTGTTAGATAGTACTGTAAGTTATCAAGCTTCGAGTTTCTTAGAAGATGGTAATATTATCCTCCCAGCGCTAAAAACATCTGCTGAAAAAGTAGCTGTTCCACAAAATTCAGGTTGGATTGATACCGAAGATGGTAACTATAATTATACTTTAGATAATGACCCTATCTTGAATGAAGATAAAAATAATAATGGCAGCCTAGAAGCCATTAACCCAGTTGCTATTATCGGTGGTATTGTATCAGATGATGGCTATAGCTTTATGACTGATGATGAGGGTCGTGCTGACTTTGAGATTCGTTATCCATTACGTTATTCAAACTGGGTAAAAGTACGTTTTGATGCCACTACCTTCCTAAATGGTAGTGAAAACACGCAAAGTATTAATTATCAGTTGCCATCGGCAGTAGATGACTTAGTTATTAATGGCTCAAATCTTACTACACCTTGGATTGATAATGCGAGTCCATTCGGTACAGGCGGCGCAACCTGTGTGGATAGTATGAATATAAGTATTCAGGAAGAAGATAACATTAGAACGCCTAATGTTCCTGCATTAACTAGAGTTACTTTGTCTCCTTACTCATCAAGTTATAGTGTGTCTATTAATGGTAATACATCAACGCAGTTACCAACTATGGGCTTTAATACTTATATAATAGACTTTAACCAAGCATTTGCCTTAGGCTCTGTCGTTAGCGTCAGCAATAATGGTTTTAGTTTCAACAGAGTGATCAAAGCGCAGTAGATATTAGCTCATTAGGTATAGAGTTTTTTATCAAAAACCCCCAACCTCGCGTTGGGGGTTTTTACATTGGTAATCTCAATACCCAAATACAAGCAACTCAATCAGCAATTTTTTCCAAAAGCGATTAGAATAGTCGGATTCTCATACTTTTATTAAACTTTTGCTTTGAGCGTGATCGCTTAACGGCAGACAGACTTGTTTTTCTTTTTGAATTGGGCGCACTATGTCAACTACTACAACGTCAACAAACACAACTTCTAACTCAACAACCTCAAGCACACCTGCTACCAGTACCACAGTGCCGACAGCTATCGATACCGCCACACTACTCATCAAATGCCGTGATCAGGCGGGCATCGTACAGGCCGTATCTGAGTTTATCCATCGCTATGGTGGCAACATCATTACTCTGGATCAGTACTCCACCGCCCATGAAGGCGGGCAGTACTTCATGCGTTTGGAGTTTGCTCTAGCAGGGCTAAGCGCAATCATTGATAACTTTGAAGCCAGCTTTGCGCATACTGTAGCCAAGCGTTACGACATGGCGTGGCGTCTGCATGACAACAGTATCAAGTTTAAAGTGGGCATCTTGGTATCTAAGTTTGACCATGCACTGTTAGATTTGCTATGGCGTCATCAGCGCGGTTTATTGGATTGTGAGATTACGTCCGTCGTCAGTAATCATGAAGACTTACGCCAAGCGGTAGAAAACTTCGGTATTCCATTTCATCATGTCCCTGTGACCAAGGACAATAAAGCAGAGGCAGAAGAGCAGATTCATGACTTGATGGCAGGCAATGATTTGCTGGTATTGGCGCGTTATATGCAGATACTGTCGTCTGATTTTGTGACACGCTGGCCGATGCAGATTATCAACATTCATCACTCATTTTTGCCAGCCTTTGTCGGCGCAGACCCATATCGTCAGGCCCATGACAAAGGCGTCAAGCTCATCGGAGCGACAGCGCATTATGTCACCGCTGAGCTGGATCAAGGGCCCATCATTGAGCAAGACGTGCATCGAGTGACCCATCGCCAGAGTGTGATAGAGCTGCGTGCTATCGGCCGTGATATCGAGCGCAATGTGTTGGCCCGTGCGGTAAACTGGCATGTGCAAAACCGAGTGATCGTGGCAGATAACAAAACCGTGGTTTTTAACTGATAGGGTTTTTAGTCCAGAAGAGATGCAGTTATCATGCTAAGCTTATAACAGCATCTCTAGCACAAACTTGCTGCCGACAAAGCCAATCGCCAGTAGAATAAAGGCGTAGATGGTAATGTTTGCCGCACGCTTGCCCCGCCAGCCAGCTCGCCAGTTGCCAATCAGCAATGCCCCAAAGAGCAACCATGACAGCACGCTAAAGACTGTCTTATGAGCGATATGCTGGGCCATTAAGTCGTTGACATAGACAAAGCCGATACCCAGTGCGATACTCAGTAGGATAAAGCCGACCAGCAGCATATCAAACAATAAGCTCTCCATACTTTGTAATGAAGGCAGTTTGTTGACCCAAAAACGATGGATGGTCTGATGCTTCAGCTCACGAATCTGTAGACGCAAAAACAGCGCTTGTACCGCCGCCATCAGCAGCACACAGTAAGCAGCTAACGATAGTAGTATATGGGTTTCGAGGCCGATGCTGATATCAGTCAAAGGCTGATAAGGCGCACGGCCAACGTTACCAACGATCAGTCCAGCCAAGGCCGTCGGTGCGGCGAGGATGCCGAGGCTAAGAATAGATCGATACAGACAAAACAGCACATAAAACAATAAGAAAAATAAGCTGATCAAGCTCAGCGTGTTGAATAAGTTAAAGTTTAGCCCGTACAGAGTGACGATAGAGGGATAAAGTAGCGTCGCATGGGCGAGCATACCGATCACCAACAGTCCTAAACTCAGGCTTTTGTGAATGGTCTTATCTTGAATCAGTGCCCAACCAATATGAACACTGACTAAAATATAAGCCAAACCAGCAATCAAAAATGCAACATGCACGGATAAAAAACCTCATCTCATAATGAGCGCAAATGAGCCGCTCACGGTATAGTCGATATACTGTCACAGGTGATACCAATAGCGCATCCAATAAGTCATAACCTTTTATTTTCAGCGAATGGTGCCACTAAAGTGGTATTATCAGATTAATTAGAATAATCGTCCAATTTATCATAAAATGGGTATCAATTGAGCTTCATCTTGCTGATTCCTTATAAATGCTGAGCTGAGCCAAAAACCAATTGAATGAACCACTGTAGTCACGATCAATGATTAACGATACATTATTCACCATACATTACTAACGATACATTATTTTAACTGAGAGCTATTTATGTTTGATACCTTAACAGAACGCTTATCGTCGAGCCTGCGTAATATCGTGGGTACGGGACAACTGACCGAAGACAACATCAAAGACACCTTGCGTGAAGTGCGCATGGCGCTGCTAGAAGCAGACGTGGCACTACCTGTCACTCGTGATTTTGTGAAGCGTGTCAAAGAGCAGGCGCTAGGGGCAGAGGTGCTCAAAGAGTTGGCGCCAGGTCAGGCTTTTGTCAAAATCGTCCATGATGAGCTGACCGAAATGATGGGCAGTGCCAACCAGCAATTAGAGATGACGGGCAAACCGCCTGTGGTCTATCTGTTAGCGGGCCTACAAGGTGCGGGTAAGACCACCACCGCTGGTAAGTTGGCCAAGTTTTTACAAGAGCGCCATAAGAAAAAAGTCATGCTGGTCTCAGCTGACGTCTATCGTCCTGCTGCCATCAAACAGCTTGAGCAAGTTGCCGGTCAGGTCAATGCCAAGTTTGTCGACTCAACAACAGACGAAAACCCGATTGACATCGCTCGCCGTGCTATCGAAGAGGCCAAGATCCAATATCAAGACATCTTGATCATTGATACCGCTGGCCGCTTGCACATCGATGATACCATGATGGACGAGATCAAGGCGCTAACTGCCGCCGTCAACCCTGCTGAAACGCTGTTTGTCGTTGATGCGATGACAGGTCAAGATGCGGCCAATACCGCCAAAGCCTTTAATGATGCCTTGCCATTGACAGGCGTTATCCTCACCAAGACCGATGGTGATGCTCGTGGCGGTGCGGCGCTGTCTGTACGAGCGATCACAGGTAAGCCGATCAAGTTCTTAGGTCGTGGCGAAAAGCTAGATGCTTTAGAGCTGTTTCACCCTGAGCGTATCGCCCAACGTATCTTGGGTATGGGTGACGTACTAAGCTTGGTCGAAGAAGTCGAACAAAAAATCGACCGTGATAAAGCCGAAAAAATGGCGAAAAAGATACAAAAAGGGGGCGACTTTGACCTAGAAGACCTACTGACCCAGTTTCAGCAAATGAAAAACATGGGCGGCATGGCAGGTTTTTTAGACAAGATGCCGGGTATGAGCGGCTCTGGAATGCAAAAAGCGGTCGAAGAAGCCAAGCCAGAAGAAAAAGTGCGTGAGATGGAGGCGCTGATCAACTCTATGACGCCGTTTGAGCGTAAAAATCCAGATAAGATCAATCCCAGTCGTAAGCGCCGTATTGCTGCCGGCTCAGGCCGTGAGATTCAAGACGTCAATCGCCTGCTCAAGCAGCATAAGCAAATGGCAAAAATGATGAAAATGATCTCTAAGCCTGAAGGCATCAGCAAGATGATGAAGTCGATGCAAGGTTTGATGGGCGGCGGCGGTGCTGGCGGCGGTGGTCCACTGTTTGGTGGCGGTCAACAAGGCAGTGCCAAAGATGTGAACCCAGCACAGATGGCCAAGCAAATGGGACTGGACCCAAACAACATGCCGAGCACCGAAGAGATGCAAAAGCAAATGCAAGAGCTACAGGACCAAGCGCCAAAAAAGTTTAAAACCCGTTTTTAAGCTTTTAGCGACTAAGGTCTGCTAGACAGACGCCAGTTTTAATAAGTGTGTTTGATACAGACCTCAAAACTGCTATGGTTTTGAGGTTTTTGATGTTTAATAGCGCTGAATGAATTAAATATAAAAGCGCCCATGAGCGCAAAAATATAGAAATTCATAAAATTTGTCTATCCTAAATGCTATGATAGGCGCTGATTTAGTGGAGCGTTTTTTGTGCTACTGTGATTTAGCCAAACAAATAAGCCGAGGTTGTGATGTTTTTAGCAATGGATACCGTGTTTGACCAATGTTCGATCGCCATTTTGGATACCAATGGTCAGGTGCTATCTAGTCACACTGAGACGGGTAAACGGCAACAGACCCAGCAAATCCTGCCGATGATTGATGCAGCACTGCTTGAGGCCGATCTCAGCTTGGCTGATGTAAAGGCGCTTGCCTTTAACCGAGGTCCCGGCGCTTTTAGTGGCATACGAATCAATACCGCCGTGGTGCAGGCGTTGTCTGTGGCGCATGATATCCCCTGTATAGGCGTCTCAAGCCTACAAGCGATCGCCCAGTGTGCCCATCAGCGCTACGACTTGACCGAGGTGTATAGCGCCCTTGATGCCCGAATGCAGCAAGTGTACTTTGGCCACTATCGATTACAAGGCGATATGATGCAGCCGGTCTATGATGAGCCACATACAGATACAGAGCGACTGCTTGACTATGACAGCCAGACAGAGCTTAGCCTACCGATCGTTGGTAATGGTGCGCCGCTATTGGCCTCATATAAGGAGCAGCAGTGTTATGAGGATGTCTGGCCAGATGCAGTGGTGATAGGACAGTTAGGCATCGCTCAGTTTGCGACCTCTGGTGGTACGGATGCGGCACACGCGCTGCCGAAATATCTGCGCAATCAAGCGTGGAAAACGCTCAAAGAGCAAGGCAAGGCGTAGCTTTTTTTGAAATCAAAACCATTTATAACCAATAAAGATCTAGCATCAATGATGCATGAGCTCATGCCAAAACAACGATAATATAGGACAGCCAGTGGGCCTGTTTTTAGGAAGTCAATTGTGGATATACTGTTATTAATTCAAGCTGTGATCATGGGTATCGTTGAAGGTATCACTGAGTTTTTACCCATTTCTAGCACAGGCTACTTGATTTTATCAGCAGATGTTATGGGGTTTTGGACCAAAGACAAGGTTGATTTGTTTGTGGTGGTGGTGCAGCTTGGTGCTATCTTAGCCGTTATCTATGACTATTGGGGGCGGCTCTGGCAGGCGTTTATGGGTTTGCTGACGGGTAAAGCAGAGGGTATGAGTAACCCAAGACAGCTGGGACTGAGCTTAATCGTGGCGACCATTCCAGTGATGATTGTCGGTTTTACCTTTGCCGATGAGATTAAGACCTATTTATTTAATCCCATTACTGTCGCCATCATGCTCATCATCGGTGGTCTGCTGATATTTTATGTCGAAAACCGGCCCAAAACCATCATTGCGCAAGAAGCAGAAGATGTCAGCTTAAAGACAGCGCTGATGATAGGGCTGTTTCAATGTCTTGCCTTGGTGCCTGGCACATCACGCTCGGGTGCTACCATTATTGGTGCGCTTTGGCTTGGCGTCTCACGTAAGGCGTCGGCAGAGTTCTCTTTCTTTTTAGGCATTCCAGTCATCGTCGGTGCGGCATTATTGGATTTACTCAAGCATTATGACGTATTGACCAATAGCGAGGACTGGTTGGTATTGGGCATAGGCACCGTGGTGTCCTTTATCGTCGCCCTGCTTTGTATTCGCTGGCTGGTGGCGTGGGTCAGCCGCCGTGACTTCAAAATTTTTGCTTGGTTGCGCATTGTCACGGGCATCATCGTATTGGTCGCGGCTTGGGGCTTTGGCTATCAAATGGCCGGCTAGGCTCTAACGATATAGTCGTACCCTTCTTTAAGATTCACTGTAGTAGCGTTTGGTTAGTAGCATTGTGTCGTTTAAAGCGTTTTAACTATGGTTTTAACTGTCGCAGTAGTAAAAAGGATGGCTTTCATGAATGCTTTGCAAAAAACATCGAGCACCTTTGTACATTGCCACCTACTTTATGTGAGCGAGTTGCAGCAAGCACAGGTTGAGCGCCTGCAGGCCTTGATAGAGCAGCATCAATTGCCAATCATGTTAAATGCCGAGCTGTTTACCGATAAGCTCAATCAAAAACGTCGCCAACAATTAAGCCAGACAGCAACCCAACCTATATTGTTATTGGACGAAAAAAACAAACTGTCATGGCTGAGTGCTGGTTTTAGTGTTGCACCAGAATGGGATAAATTGCAGCGGCGAGTGGTCAGCGCTGGACGTAAGTCTGAGCTATTGCTGCAAGCAGCCAAAACCACAGCGGACAGTCATGTCATCGATGCCACGGCAGGTTTTGGTCATGATAGCTTGATATTGGCCAGTACCGGCGCTCAGGTCATTATGCTCGAGCAGCAGCCATTAATAGCGCTGTTACTACTAGCAGAGCAGCAGCGCATGAGTGCACAGCCTAATTGGCAAAAGCTCATGAGCCGGCTACAGATTATTAATATTGATGCGCTGAGTTATTTTGCAGCACGGCAAGCTCAAACGACAACGCCGCATGACCCAGTCGATGTGGTGTATCTAGATCCGATGTTCCCAGAAGACAGCTATCAAGACAGTAAGTCGGGCAAAGGTGCTAAAGTCGGCAAACATATGCAGGCGCTGCATCAGATGGCTCAACCACCAACACAGATCGAAGAACAACAACTGTTAGGTGAGGCGCAAAGAATGGTAGCCAACCACGCACAGGGACAAGGTCGAGTTGTCGTAAAGCGTCCACAACATGCGCCATTTTTGGCGCAACACCCACCTGATGAGCGTTGGCAAAATGACGTGGTGCGTTTTGATGGCTATTTCGGGTGAGGGTTGTTTTGTGCGATGTCTATTTTTGATAGGCGTTATTTAGGATAATAAATGGATTTAGGAGCAGGTTATGTCAGCGCTAATCATATGGGTCATGGGTGCAGGGTTATTGTTGATAAATATCATGCTCCGTACTCGTATTCTGCGGCTTGAAGCATCGCTCAAAGAGCTAAGAGGCTCACAAGAGTACTTAAAATATTTGCACCAGCAAGCACAGGCAACGCAAAACAATAAAGTGGCAGCCATTAAGGCGCTACGTAAGAAATACCCTGAGCTGTCACTTATTGAAGCCAATAAATTGTGGCAGCAACTGCAGTGATCAATCCACTTTTCTATCAATGACAATAAAAAAACCATGACCTTTCAAGATAAATTACACGCCTACTTACAGCTGACACGCTTTGATAAACCCGTAGGCATTGAGCTATTACTCTGGCCGACCTTATGGGGCGTGATGTTCGCAGCGATGGGACAAGCGCAGCAGCAAGGGGCGACCGCTGGTCTGCCTAGCCTAAAGATATTTGTACTATTTGCTTTGGGTGCGATTTTGATGCGGGCGGCAGGCTGTGCGATTAACGACTTTGCCGATCGCAAAGTCGATGGTCATGTGTCTCGTACCAAAGGACGCCCGCTCGCTGATGGACGTCTGTCTGCCAAAGAAGCCGTTGCCGCATTTTTAGTGTTGGTATTACTCAGTGCCAGCTTGCTTTTGTTTTTGCCCATTGCCGTGTTTTACTGGTCGCTTGGGGCAGTGGTGTTGGCGTTTATTTACCCTTTTATGAAGCGCTTTACCCATCTGCCACAAGTGTTTTTGGCCGCAGCGTTTGGCTGGGCGATACCTATGGCCTACGTGGCGATACAAGGTGCGCCTGATATCTGGTGTTGGCTGTTGTTTATCGCTTATATGTGCTGGACGGTGGCTTATGATACCCAATACGCCATGGCCGATCGTGAAGACGATCTTAAGATAGGCGTAAAATCCACGGCGATACTCTTTGGCCGCTATGATGTGATTATTATCTCATTACTACAAATGTTATTTTTGCTCATCATGGGCGTGGTCATGTGGCATTATTTTGCGCCGACAGTCTTAGGGATAATCCCCGTATTTGGTTTGGCTTTGGTGGCGATGATGTTTGCCAAACAAAACAGCGCTTGTGCCAGTCGTCAAGCTTTAGCATGTTTTCAGGCGTTTTTGGCCAACATATGGGTCGGACGTTACGTCTTTGCACTTATCGCTATTGCTTGTCTATGGACGACTTTTAATGGATAAACCAAATAAGTTTTCGATACGAAAAACAAGAAAGGCTGCTGACCCTAATGCGCCTATTATCGACTATCAAGCCAAGCTGGCTGAGCAGGGACTGACCCGTGAGCAAGTCATCGCCACTGAGCGTAAACTGGCAAAGTTTGCCAATACCATGGATTCGCTGGTGCGTGTGCCGTTTACCAAGCAAGGCATGGGTGCTGATGCGGCGCTGTCGACCATTCCGCTGGCTGGTGATTTGGCGGGACTTGCCTTAACCAGTTATGCCTTTATATTGGGTCGGCAGCTGGGCGTACCAGCACATAAGATGACGCCAGCCGTCAGATTGGCGCTCATTGATATGGTGGTTGGTATCGTGCCTGGTGTCGGTACGGTCATTGATATTTTTATTCGTCCCAGTCGCAAGACCTTGGGCATCGTCCACGAGCATTTGCACCATGAGTATGGCATCACTGAGACCATGCATATGGATCGGCCGTTTTTGCATCAATCCTTAGAAGACAAACAGCAGCAAAGCCGCTTTGGCTGGTTTTGGCGCAACCCAGTTGTTGCGTGGTTGTATTTGCATATCCCTGATATGCTTGGTTTGCTCGTCATTGTGGTCATTGGCTGGGGATTATGGGCAGTGCTCAGTTGGCTGGTCGGTCTGTTTAGCAAGACAACGGGCTTTGGTTGAAGTGATATATTTTTTTGCTGCATGGTCTTGAGTGCCGGCCAATACAGACCGTATGTAGCTTTAGACCTTACACCAACATAAAAAATGTCCATAACCCCAATTGTTAGATATTTTAAGTCAGCGGCGTCTGCAATCGCGTACGATTGGGCGATAGCCGTGACAGCATCGCCGCTGATAAGGGCGCAAACGAGCCGAGCATCATATCTGCCAAGGCTTCAGCACCTATCGGTGCCAACGCATAACCTTTAGCGCCCATTGCGCTCACTACCCAAATCCGTTGACTATCTACCAATTGTCCGACTATTGGATGATAGTCAGGTGTTTGCGTACGAATGCCAGCCCGGCCTTGCCAAAGTGCTGTATCGGTTGGGATGATGGACTGCATCTCAGGAATGGCTGAGACCAGTTTATCACGGCTCATCTGATGCTCATCTTGACGGATGTCTGTGTTTGTATCATTGCGGATAAAGCTTGCGCCCAGTAAGAAATGCGCTGCACCTTCCACCACATCATTCAATTCACTATCACCAGGTTTTGCCGTAAATCCAGTGCAGTAGCCGCTATATTTAAGCGGTATTGTCGGTAGGCTTTTAAGTTGTTCGGCACTAGGGGTAAACCAAGAAAGCTGACCACGAATCTTACGACAATCAAAAATACGCTGATCTAACTGATGGCTCTCATAAGCGGCGCAAATCACCACAGTGTCAGCGCTGAGCGTTAGCGTTTGCTTATCCTGATGGCTGCCTTTAACAAAGACTTCTTTTGCAGTCTCGCTGATATCATTAACGTCTAATTGCTGAAATTGAATAAGCGGATGCGCTAAGATAACGTTTTTTAAAGCTTGCGGATTGACCAAGCCAGATTGCGGTAAATACAAGTTCTCTGATAAATCTTGCTCTTTCAAGCCGCTGATATCTTGTGCCTGCTTAAGTGACAAGGTGGTGGCCATCTCATCAGGATAATCAGCGATTTGCGCCACACCGATATTGGCTTTCATAAGCAGATCAAGCGCACCTGTAGGCTCAAGTACTGGCGCTGTATGCTGCTGTGCTGCCTTATTATTGAGTTGTCGATATAACCTGCTGCTATACAGATAGCCGATGCTATGCAGATGCTCCTCGACATGATGGATAGGCGTCATCTTGGGTGCAAGCAGGGCACGAGGGTTGCCCGATGCGCCTGCCAGCGGCGCTAACTTGTCTAGTAAGGTGACGTGAATACCATGATTGGCCAGCGTCCAAGCGGTGAGCAGCCCTGAGACGCCAGCACCAATGACGATGCTATGGGATATGTCGGAGTTATGGCTATTATGTTCGCTCTCAATATCCTCTGAATAGTCAGGGTCAGTCATAATAGCGGTCAGCATCTCACGCTTACGCCCAAAGCCTTTGACCTTCTTGATGATAAAGCCACTGGCTTGTAAGCCTCGTTTGACCACACCAGCACAGCTGTAAGTAGCCGCAGTCGTATGAGGGCGTGATAGGCGCTGCATTTGCGCAAATATCTGATCTGCCCATAAGGTGCTATTGCAAGCGGGTGCAAAGCCATCCAGATACCAAGCGTCGATAGAAGGTGGCGCTGCAAGAGAGGTGTCCAAAGCCAACTGACTTAAGCTGGTCGCTGCATCACCCAGCCAAATATCAACGGTCAAATTGTCCTCAAAAAAGCGTAACCGATGACAACCTGCAATCAGAGGCGGGTAGGCGGCTAAAAACTGCTCGATGAGCGCTGCAAGCTCTGGCGCACGCTCACCCCATAGGGCAAGTATCTGGGTCAGATCGGCACGGGCTATGGGAAATTTTTCTGTACTAATGAAGTGCAGTCTTGCAGTGGCCAAATGTGGATGGGTGGCACGCAGCTGTCGCCATAGTTGCCATGTTGCCAATAGGTTGAGACCTGTCCCAAGCCCCAGTTCTGCGATAGTAAAGCACTGTTTGGGTGCAAGCTCGGCCAATCGCTCTGGTAGCTGATTGTGTGCCAAAAACACATAACGTGACTCTGCTAGGCCGTCGGCATGCGAAAAATACACATCACCAAACTCACCTGACACGGGCACTTTATTGCCTGTATCGTCTGTTTGCCAGACAATCTTGGCGGGGATGATAATGTCTGAATGAGTGTTTTGGGCAGACGTGGCAGCAGCGCCGGTGGCTTTTGAGGCAGAGGTAGACATAAGGGATCACATTAGAGACTATAGAGGGTTTATCTATTAGGGCTACTGATAGCGACAAGGGCTACCAGCGCTCACGACGTACAAATACTAACCAACCAATAAACACACCGACTAATAAGCTGACTAAAACAGTGAAGGCGCCATACAAAAACAGCTGCCCTTTGCTTTCATAGATCAAAACATTGACTTGCGTTTGCAGGTCATTGACCTGTCTTTGCAACTGCGCATTACGGCTCAGTAGCTGTTGATTGGCGTCTGATAGCGCATTATCTGAGGGCTGCATCTGAGAGGCAAAGGTAGTGTCTGTAGCAGCTGTCTCTGTCGCAGGATCGTCGGTAATTACTGTCGGTGCGGCTTGCACCGTTATCGCTGACAGCATGATAGTTAATGCCAACCCCACTTTAGCACTGCTACGCAGCAGTAAGCTTATAAATCTTAAAAGGATGGATAGCTGACTCACGATTTTGTAACCTTATCCGTAGCGGTATCTTCTGGCTTGGGCAGGACATGGATAAAAGGCTTGAGGTCAACATGACTATAGACACCGTCACGCAAGTAAGGCTCAGCACTTGCCCATGTCTGCGCCGCCTCAAAAGATTCAAACTCAGCGATGACAATACTACCTGACATAGCACTGTCGCCGTGCTCAATCGGGGTTGGCCCGGCAATGATTAAACGCTGCTCAGCCTCTAATGCTTGCAGACGCTGCAGATGCTCAGCACGAGTCAGCTGTCTTTGCTCGCTGCTATTAGCAACGTCATGACCGATAATAGCAAATAAAGGCATAAGTCTTCCTTAATAGTCGAGTATGTGTGGAATATTGAACCATGCAGTCATTGAGTGAGTGAAACCCAGCTTTGATGCTCATATCAGCTACTTCTTAGCGGGTTTGTCACTTAATGCGGGGTTGAGGTGATTTTTTAATACTGCAAACTGGGCCACAATAAACACCAGCATGATCGGAATCCAGCCGTAAGTCTTGAAGTTGATCCATGCTTCATTTGACATGGTAAATGCCGTGATATAATGGAGAGCGCCCATCAGCACAAAGAACAATCCCCATGCAATGGTCAGTTTTTTCCAGCCATTCATGGTCAGTGAAAAGACCTCTTTCATTGCCAGCTGCATCAAGGGTTTGTTAATCAAAGCGCTGACAAACAGAGTGAGCGCAAAAACACCGTTGATAATCGGTGATTTCCAACGCAGATAAATATCATCACGCAGCAGCAAGGTGCCACCGCAGAAGACGATGGTTAGCAATAAAACCACCCATTGCTGCTTATCGAACTTGCCTTTTTGGCGGACAAAGTGAATGGCATAAACAACCAGAGTGGCCACCAGTAAAGCGCCTGCCGCTGCCAAAATGCCGCTTTGACGGGCAGCGATAAAAAAAGCAATAAGCGGAATAAAGTCTAATAGAGCTTTCATAGCAGATGAAATATCCAACAAAAACGTAGCCGCTAGTTTACACGTCTACTGAGGCAAAAAAAAGCAATCAACCACACAATAACGGCTTGTATCAATAACAGGGTTGTGATCGCAGGCTCTGCTCGATCCTGTTGCCAAGCCTAGGGCATGTTTTCAATTCAAATGATGGTATCTAAATGGGCTAAAAATGGCTAAGTTTTGTCATACCGCGTCAAATAGCTGGTTAATATCCTGATATTATCTGCGTTATTTTCTTTGTCTGACAGCAATTTATCTCATTTTTATGACCATTTTCAAAATGAAGACACGCCCTAATATATCATTAATGATTTCTTTATACTCACTATATCTATATTCATAAAATTAAGGCAACGCCATGAAAACTGATTTACAGCTCGACCTACATTGTCACAGTACTTGCTCTGACGGTACTTATGCCCCAACAGAGGTAGTAAAGCGGGCGCATGCAGCTGGTATCAAGGTGTTGGCCCTGACCGATCACGATACCTTAGCAGGGATTGATGAGGCGAGAGCTGCGGCTGATGCCTGTGATATGACGCTGATTAATGGTGTCGAGATCAGCTGTGAGCATACGCTCAGTGGTGGCTATGGCAAAAACAAATCCGCTAATAAAGTCATCCATGTGGTCGGGCTGGACTTTACGGATCGTAAAAAAATGCAGACGGCCTTGCAGCAGTTACAAGACAGCCGTGCCAATCGTGGTCAGCGTATTACCCAAAAACTGAGCGAGCTGTTGGACATTCGCTTTGATGTGTTGTGGCAAGCGGTGCTTGATAAAGCTGGTGGCAATGCTCAAGCGGTGGGACGAGCACATATTGGTCAAGTGTTGTTTGAGCAAGGACAGGTCAAAACAGTACAACAAGCTTTTGATAAGTATCTGGCAGACAACAAACCTGCTTATGTTGCCATTGATGCCTTGAGTATGGCGGAGGGTATTCAGTTGATACAAGACTGCGGAGGCAAGGCAGTACTTGCGCATCCGACACGCTATCAGCTGTCAGCCACTCGCATCCGTAAACTGATTGCTGAGTTTGCTGAGCTTGGTGGTGATGCTTGTGAGCTACCAGCCAATAGTGAGCCCATTAGTACTCGGCGCATGGTCGATCGGAGTGTCGCCGAGCATGGTCTAGCTGTCTCGATTGGCAGTGACTTTCATGGCAGTAATATGCCGTGGCGACGCCTTGGCGATGTGCCGAGTTTAAATGTCGAACAGCAAGGCGTGTGGCAAAAATTTACTGCATTGTTACAATATTAGTGATGATTATCAGTCATAAATGATTAAATATAACCGTATATCGCCCATTGAAGCCTTTCGTGCAAAGTCTGTTGCTATGTTTTGAGAAAATTGCCAGAATCAGCGGTTTAGCTATGAAAAATAATAAAAACAGTTAGTGAGATTAACCTCAACCATATAGTGCTTAATGCTTCAGCTGAGTGACATCCTGATCCGCATTAAATGTCTATATTTTTATTATTTTCATCCTATCTTTCAGCTGCACTCTAATATCTGAACCGGTATTGTTTGTATTATAGCTGCTGATAGGATGACTCTGCATGCAGTAAGGTGCTGATGACTGTATCTATATACCAGTTGGGCTACAAAAAGCTTTCTCGAATCATATTTGAGTGGCAAGCTGCAGATCGTGTCTCGCTAATGGCATTGTTTATCCTAATGGAGACTTATTTACACTGGCTGTGGTGTTTGTATGTCTGGATACGCCGAGATACCTTAGGTGCTTATGTCGATATAGAGATGCTGTATCCCGTCTGGCTTTGCATCAATGTCATGGGACTGTTTACCTGGTGGATGGTCGAGTATTTATCACGTATTAAAAACGATGATGTCCGTCTGAATCGATGGCAAATTGTATTTGTTTCAGTCTATAGTGTTTATATCATCCTTATAGGGCTGCTGTTAGGGCATAGTGGCTTTTTTGCAGGGGTGTCTTTAGTCGGTGGTATCATGCTAGGGATGATGCTGATTAGGCGGCGTTATATTTGGCGGGCTTTTTTAGGACAGTTGCTACTGATTTTAGTGCTGACAAGTCTACAGCAGTGGGGCGGGGTTAATATTCCCAATTTACAACGAGCCATATCTGGCGTCGAAATACTCGGCAGCTATAATCATCTTGCAGAGACAGCCATCGTCTTAGCGCTTGAAAATGATATAGATCGCCTAACAGCACTTGATGAAATTCGCCGGTCTGCTATGCTTTTTTGGCATTCAACATATATGTACCTGGCAGTGCCCAAAGCCATTTTTATCGTTTATGTGTTTCGAACCTTATTAATTATCTTAGACACCAGTAAAGAAGAAACATTAAAACACGCCAATCAAGATGGGTTAACCCAACTGACCAATCGTCGTTATGGGCTGATGAAAATGCAAGACACCTTCTCCCTCTTTGTGTTAGAAGATAAACAAAATTATAGCGTAATCTTGATGGATCTGGACTTTTTTAAGAGAATTAATGATAACTATGGACATCAGGTTGGCGATCAAGTACTACAAGAGGTGGCAGGTGTCTTAAAGTCGACACTGCAAGAGACATGCAATGTCAGTCGCTATGGTGGTGAGGAGTTTTTAATTGTCTTGCCAGACACCAGCCATAGAGAAGTATTGACCATCGCTGAACAGCTACGCTCTAATATTGCAGAACATGTGATACAGATGACGGACGACTTTAGTCTACAGGTAACCGCAAGCTTTGGGGTTTATACCTTAACCTGTGAGGAACTGACACGCATTAAGCAAGATCATATGACGTCAGAGTCTGAGCCGGTCAAGCCCGTACTGACAAAGCTACAAAAACTAAAACGTCGTCATAACAAGCAAACACAAGTTGAGTATAGTATCTCTGAGCAAGCACAGAATGGTTTACCAAGTGATATGTGCCAGCGTTTGATCAGTATTGCGGACAAGGCTCTATATGAAGCCAAAGACCGTGGCCGTAATCAAGTCGTCAGTGCTAATGAGATGCGTGCCGCAAAAAGCAGGTCTGAGTCGCCCTCTGCTTCTGGCACTGAGTCTCTTTAATTCAACTCAGCTGTGTGTAACTGCTGTACCATACTCGCCAAGACACTGGTGGCAAAGCTGCCAGTGGTCAAAGTAAAGCTTAATACCAGCGTCTGCGTATCATTGTGCTGCTCGTCTGGCCACTCCCAGCTCATGTCTTCAATCGGTAGTCTTAGCGCTCGTCGTTGTGCTTTGACATGACGCTGCTCTAAGCCTGTCGCCAGCTGTGTTAATAATGGACTATTATTTACAACCTTGTCCTCGATCCGAGCTGCTAGGCCACTGATTTTATCATTATCCACGCCCCAAAGCGCGCCAGTGGGGTGAATGTCACCGTTTGCCAACCGTGCACGCAACGTATCATCTATATCTTCACTAGCAAATATTGAGCCTGAGCCGTCTAAGTTAAACACTTCACCTGCCAGTCCAGTATTCCAGCTGCCGTCTTGTACTCTCGCTGCCAATATTTCATTAAATATCAAGCTACGAGCGGCAGATAGCTCCATGGCGTTTTGCTCTCTCGGTGCTCGTTTGCGCTTGCTTTTCTTTGCCGCTGGGCGTTTTTCTGGCAGTGGCCGGGCAAATAAGGCCAATGCTTCTCTAATATTATTGCCATTCCACCCAAAGCGCTGTGGGCCAAAATAGTTGGGCACACCGCTTGCGCTAATGTGTTGCAAGTGCTGCTCTATAGAGGATTTATCGGTGTCTTGCCCCTCAATACCTCGTAAGGTAATGATAAATTGATTGGCTCTGTGCGTGCCACGATTAAGCTTTTTATTGTGCCAATGTTGGGCGAGGATAGTGACCGACTCGTTGTCTCCGATATCTATCGGTGCAAATTCAGATTCTGGGAGTTGCCTCAAAGGAATTCGTAAGCTAAACCACTGCGTCGTCAATGCCTGACGGTCTTTGAGTCCTGAGTAGCCGACATCACGTAATGGGATATCAGCCCACTCTGACAGTAGCTTGGCCAGATAGGCGGTGTTTATCCCTGACTTCTCAATATGTAGCCATAAATGCTCACCCTCACCAGTAAAGTCTAGCGGCAGTATCTCATTGACGACAAAATCAGTTGCACTGGCTTTATATGTCGCTTGCTTGATAGGCGGCATCATGGGTTGAGGCAATCTTGAGGTATCTGTCACAGTTGAAAAATCAATATTAGCGAGATCAAGAGGTCGGGGATCGTTGTTACTGATAGCGGTCATAAAAGTGTCATTTAATAAGAGGGTAGGTTTGATTGAAAGGTTTTTTGCATCATTTTCAAGTGTATGAATGGTATTTACGTTTTGCAACGCAGTGAACATACAAATAAACAGCGTATGCTAAATGGTCTTGTTACTATCAAGGAATCTGCTTTTTAAAGCATATTGACTATATCCACACGTTTTATTCAGCAAGCCATTATAACTGTTAAGGATGACTTATGACTAACGCAACGATCAATACCGTCACCATCAGCAAAGCCGATATCCCAGATGGCGGCATGAAGTCCTATAAGCAAGATGATGATAGTATCATTTTAATCACTCGTGATGAGGATGAGTTTAGTGCTTTTGATGGCAAATGCCCACATGCTGGCGCAGATTTGGGCGAGGGGCTGCGCTGCGGCAATCGAGTAGTCTGCCCGTGGCATCATGGGAGCTTTGATAGCCGAGATGGCACCTTGCTAGAGCCTGTCGCCATGCGCGGATTGACCCAATATCAGCTGATTGACGAGGGCGATCGCTTGACGGTCAATACCTCAGAAAAGCTGGACAAACGCATCGACAATGACAAGCTGACAGACACCCATACCCTCATCATTGGTGGCGGGGGTGCAGGCTTTATGACAGCTGACCAACTGCGCAAGACGGGTTATGGCGGCAAAATCACTATGATTAGTGCCGATGACAAAGCCCCTTATAATCGTCCTTTGCTCTCCAAGATGTTTTTGGCAGGCAAAATGGATGAGAAATACTTACTGCTGGGCGGGGCAGATTGGGCCAGTAAAAATAACATTGATCTACGCTTAAACCAAACCGTCAGTGAAGTCCTTCCCAATGAATGTACTGTCGTCATCAACAATAAAAATGGCGAACAGGAAAGGCAAACGGCGGACTTTTTAGTAGTAGCGACAGGCGCTGAGCCAAAGATACCGCCATTTAAAGGCGCTGAGCTGGATGGCGTCTATACACTACGCAGTATGGATGACGCCAAAGACATCAAAGAAGCCAGTGTAGATCAGCGGGTGGTCATCGTAGGCACGGGCTTTATCGGGATGGAAGTGGCCTCCGCATTGGCACAAGCAGACAAAGCCGCCTCTATCACCGTCGTGGGTCTCAGTCAGCGGGTGATGGGCAATATCGTCTCTGAAAACGTGAGTAATGCGCTCATCAATCTACACAAAGAAAATGGTATTGAGTTCGCCCTTGGCGCAGGTGTCAAAGAGATCAACGGCGATGATGGTAGAGTGAGCAGTGTGACTTTATCAGATGGCAGTAGCCTTGATGCTGATATGGTGATCTTAGGGACAGGAGTGGCGCCACGTACGGACTTATTAAGTGACGTGAACGACCCTGATGGCGTACAAGTCAATGACCAACTGCAACTGCGTGATGGTGTCTATGCGCTAGGCGATATCGCCAAAGCCACCAATCAAATGGGCCGCATGCGTATCGAGCATTGGCGGGTGGCGTTACAGCATGGCATGGTAACAGCGGCCGCTATCTTAGATCAAGACCATGTCAATTCACTAGAGGAGCGCATTCCGTTCTTTTGGACAGGGCAATATGGCAAAAGTCTACGCTATAGCGGCCATGCTGCCACGCCTGATAACGGTATCCTATTTGGTTCGCCAGATAACCTTGATTATATTGAGTACTATTTCGATGATGATGGGGAGGATACACGTGCCAGTGCTGCCAGCTCGCTTGGGCGTGATAAAGAGCTAATCGCTTTTTCTGAGTTATTACGCCGTGGTCATGCACCAACCCGTGCGCAAATCAAGGCAGGGTTTGATATTATCAAACAAGCGCAGGCGTTATCGCCATAGAAGTTTTTTCATAAAATCGCTATGATAAAGGCTGACTTATATTTTTAGGTCAGCCATTTTTTTGCCTGTAAGTAAGCAAAGAGACTCTTAAGGATAAAGCGATGAATCAAAATGAGGTGTTTTTACGTCAAGCCGAAACAAATGATATCGGTGCCATTGAGCAGCTATTAAACCTTTGCTATCGGCAGGCAGAGGGCTGGACCAATGAAGCAGACTTGGTCGGTGGTATTCGCATCACTCAAGCTGAGCTGGCAAGCGTCATCGACAACCCAAAACACTATCTGTTTGTTTATCCCAAAACCACAACCGGTACTCGTGATGGCGATGACACTGGTGAGTTGCTGGGTTGTATCGCAGTCGATATAAAAGTCGATACCGACTCAAATAAAGAGGATCAAAATACCAGCACTGATAAAAATAAAGCCTACATCGGTATGTTTGCGGTACATCCAGCGCTGCAAGGGCAGGGTGTTGGTCATGTGATTTTAGAAGCGGCAGAGACTTTTGCAGCACGGCACTTGCAGTCAAGCATGCAGGTGCAAGATGAAAAACCTGCTCGCCTGACCATGTCTATTCTCAGCCATCGTCCTGAGCTGCTGGCTTATTATCAGCGCCGTGGCTATCAGTTAAATGGCAATAAAATGCCATTTCCAGACGACGGTAATAATGGCGAGCCCAAGCGTCAAGACTTAGAGTTGTTAGAATTAGAGAAAATCGTTAACGCATAAATTTTAGCTCTAACGACATCAGGCTTGATTTAACCCCAAAAATGTCCAAAGGTCATAAACAGCCCAACACTGAGTAATAAGAATGCCACAATAATCAAGCGCTTAAACCAGTTAAAAGCGGGCAAGCGTGTGGCATTGTCATCAGACATCAAAAAAGCAAATAAGAACAGCAAACTGGCGGCCAAAGTCATAATGCCCAGACCAATCGGTAATATAAAAAGATACATCTGCCACACAGTCATCTCTCAACAGTTCAGAATACTGGCATGATAGCAGTATCGGTATTACACTGTCAGTAACTATCCAGCAAGCCTTCATCATCCAACGTGCTCTAATCATCAGAGTCCATACTCAAAAGAAACTGATACGCTTATGAATAACCTTAAAAAACTGCTCACACTGTTACTACTAACGCCACTGTTAGCGGCTTGCTCGAATGCGCCTGCCGATGAGGTAGTGGAAGATTTGATTAAAGCGCAATATGAGCAAGCGCATGGTATGCTATCTGCAGCGCATAGTCAGGTAGTGATGCCGACGCTTGAAAACGTCAGTAATGTAAAGTGCCGCTCGGAAGATGGTGAAGAGCGCTATCGCTGTATTGCAGACATTACGCAAACTAAGGATAACGAGAGCGAAACCAAGACAGTTAATTTTTTAGTGTATAAATATAATGATGAGTGGGCGCTTGGGAGTTGATTACTCAGAGCAAACTATGCTGGTTTAAATCAAACGGGCTATTCTGATTCAGAATAGCCCGTTTGGTAAACTTGTAGCTTGCCCAATCCATCTAACGCATCGTCACAAACTCTTCTGAGCCTGTCGGATGAATGGCGACGGTATTATCAAAGTCAGCCTTGGTTGCGCCCATCTTAATCGCTACCGCAAAGCCTTGAATCATCTCATCGACGCCAAAACCAATACCATGCAAACCAATGACTTTTTCCTCATCGCCTAAGCATATTAATTTCATCATGCACTTCTGGCGATGTTGGGTCACCGCACTGTACATCGGGGTAAATGTCGAGGTGTAGCATTTGATATTGTCCTTGCCATACTCGTTGACCGCCTCGATTTCAGACATGCCAATGGTGCCGATAGGGGGGTGAGTAAAGATAACCGTCGGTATCAAGTCATAAACCAAGTGCTCATCGTGCTTATTATTAAATAAGCGCTCAGACAAGCGACGACCTGCCGCAATAGCCACTGGCGTCAAATCAATACTGCCCTCGATAATGTCGCCGACCGCATATATGCCATCGACATTGGTGTTTTGGAATTTATCGACTTTGATTTTGCCAGTGTCAGTGGTCTCTACCCCCGTCACTTGCAAGTTGATATTGTCAGTGGAAGGCGCACGGCCAATTGCCCAGATTAAACAATCCACCGTATCAAGACTGCCGTCTTTAGTGCACAGGGTCAGGCTCTCGTCGTCATTTTTGCGGACTTCAGTAAGCGTGGTGTTGGTATGTAGTTGAATGCCTTCTTGCTCCATCTCTATCAACAAGGTCTCAACGATACTGTGATCAAATGAGCGCAGCGGCGAATGCTGACGCACATACAGATGCACCTCAGCACCTAAGCCATTGAGTAGCCCTGCGATCTCAACAGCAATATATCCTGCACCCACGATAGCCACTCGTTTTGGCAGCTGATTTAGAGCAAAAAAACCATCAGAATCGATGCCGTGCTCTCCGCCTTTGATATCAGGGCGAATAGGATGACCGCCGGTAGCGATCAAGATATGATCGGCGGTAATATGCTCGCCATTGACCTCGACCGTGTTGCTATCGACGAATTTGGCAAAGCCTTTGATCACCTCAACGCCATTTTTTGCCAAGTTATTATCGTAGGCACGGTGAATGTTTTCGATATATTGTTGACGGCTATGCACCAGCTTTTGAAAGTCAAAACCTTTGACATCGATATCAAAGCCATAATCTGGTGCATACTTATGAATGGCTTCGGCCACTTGGGCGCCGTACCACATCACTTTTTTGGGCACACAGCCCAAGTTTACGCAGGTGCCGCCCAACTGTTCGGCTTCGATAATGGCGCATTTTTTGCCATAGCTCGCTGCGCGGTTGATGGAAGAAATACCGCCGCTACCGCCACCAATGGCGATATAGTCATAATGTTTGGTCATTGTTATCTCTCTCTAATGAGTGCGTGTGGATACCGCTTTGAACCCTATTGTAATGGGTGTGATTATAACTCTTACAAGTTTTTCATGATTAAGGCATGTTAAGTGACGTCAGTATAGCTAATGTTTAAGCAAAATAGCCGCTACCTATATCTCACTATACAATGGCACGGCGTCTATAAAATAGCAGTCCAGGAATGGACAAGCCCAGCACCAATCCTGAAGTCACAAATAAGGCCTCAAACAAATACACCATCATTTGACTAAACAGCTCGTCTGAAAAGCCAAAATAACCAATCTGTACCATACTGACCATTGCCTTGTAGGCGGCGATGCCTGGCATCATACAGATGACACTGGGCGAAATCAGCGCCTTGGGCGGCAGGGTATATTTTTTAGAAAAATACACCCCCAAAAAGCTGGCAAGCATCGCCCCAAAAAAGCTGGCAACCACGAGGTGAATGTGCTGATAGACAAGGGCGGTTTTTAATCCAAATCCAAACGCCGTCATCAGCAAGCACGGCAAAATATAACGTTTGGGTACGGTAAACATCAATGTCCAGCCAAGGGTTATCAGGCAGGCTAGCAAAACGGTTTCGATGAACCACATGTCAAAACCCCCAGTGCTGTATTTGTAGCAAGACCAGCGCCATCACAATGCCAACGCACGCTGACAAGGTCAACATATAAGTAAAAACAGCCCGTCCAATGCCAATATCAACATAGCCTTTTAGGATATCTGATAAAGAGTTGATCAAAGGGAAGCTTGGCACCAGTAGCAGCACGCTAGAGGCGACGGCGATATCAGCATTATTACCGATATCGAAATAGTAAGTCGTTGCGCCAATTAAAGAAGCAATAAAGGCAGTCATAATCACCGTGATAAAGGGGTTAAAATGATGCTTAGCCAAATAAATACGGGTAAGCATCGCCACCATACCAGCGACAAAGGTCACAGCGGTAATCGATAAGCTGCCGCCATTTAGATAAGCAAAAGCGGCACAGGACGTGCCAACAAACACCCCCACCAGCCATATCGGATAAGCCGTTTTATCTAATTTATCAAATGCGTGAGTGGTGTGTTCTGTCAACTTATGATTCAGCTGGTTATTGTTATTATGGGTGTCTTTGGCAGCTTCGGTTTTATTGACAATTTGCTGAATTTGTACCAATAAATTGACGTTGATGCTTTGATTGATGGTGTCTCTGGTGGTGGTGATACATCGTTCATTGTGGATGGTGGTCAAGGTAATGGCATTAAAGTTCAGCGAACACTCCACGCTGTTCATTCCCAAAGCCAGTCCTAAGCGCTTGGATAAGTCTACCACTACGGCAGACTCAGCGCCGTATTGCATAAGCAGTAGGCCGCAGCGCACGCATAAGCGCGTAATGTGCTGTTGCTGTACATAGCTGATAGGGGTCATGGGTTAAGTACGCAGATTGGTTATCAATACAAATGGTTTGCGTGGTCAGCGGATACTTGGCAATGCTGAGCGGCAGTCGCCTACGCAAACGGTCTGCTTGATGATACCATGAAGCGTAAATAACGTTCACGTTGATAAAGAAAAAAGGAACATAAGATGCATATCGCTATTTTGACGCTGACGTTCTCCTTACCCGGATGCAGCTCACTCAAAGAAAAGCGCCAACGTATGGGCGGCTTGCACGCACGCTTTGGCAATAACCCAAGCGTTGCCGTTTGTGAAAGCGGCGAGCGTGATCGTCATGATGCCAGCGAATGGACATTTGTGATCGTCGGGCTATCGAAACGTGACGTTGAGTCACAGTGTAGTCAAATCGAGGAGAAGATAGAACGTAGTGTCGACGCACGGATGATGAATGTGGAGCGGGAGTTTATTTAGGTGGGGTGTTTTTATACATCAACTCTGAAAAATATCTAACTTGTAGGTTGGGTGTCGCAAGCTTCACTCAGCCTGCGACGGATCTAATGTTAAGTATGAATAATGCAAGGTAGGTTGGTGTCGAGGAACGAGACCCAACATAGATAATTTTGTATAATATGAATCGTTGGGTTTCCTTCGTCAACCCATCCTACGGTCTTAGAGATCAGTAGATTTATTGAGCTTTCTTTCCAAGAATTTTTTCGTAATAAACTTTAGCTAGTTCATTAGCTCTATTTTCGATACTAGATTCTTTCCATTCTTCATTATTGCTTACGAAATCTTCAACCCATTTGAAATTAGATTGTTCATATATATTTTTTTTCTCTATATAACTTAGGCAACCTGCTTTATGGTTCAACTTTTCTTCCAACAAGATTAGATTTCCAATATTAAACGTAATATCATCATTCTCTGGGCATATATGTTCAATACTACCTACATCTGAAAAAAGGTCGTCACCTTCGAATAGAGCATTGAGTTTCTGCACAGCATATTTTGTTTTTAAATTGTTATGCACTGACTTTTTAGTAAAACTTAGTAGAATAAATTTTCTGGAAAATAGTTCGAAATCTGGAAATAGATCGTTTAAAGGTTTTATTAACAGGTTGTCTATTTTACTATGGGCTTCTGTTTTATTTTTACTCAACCTTAGGTTGATTGCGAAATTAGAATATATTTTTTCGAACTTGTTAGCTCTTCCCGATGTAATCGCATTATATGCGAAATGAAAATTCTCTAAATAAAGAACTGTAGATTTGAATATTTTAGTTGAAATATAGCCTTGATTCTTCATTTGGAACAGTGCCAATAATCCTACTCTTACCTGTACTATATTAAAATAGTTCATCAATACGTTTAAACTTTGAACGAGCCAAAAATATTCTTTTCGATTTCCATAGTCTTCTCTTTTAGGGTTTAATATTTTCATATAATCTATTGCGTTAGATTCTAATTCTTCTAGGAATTCTTTGTATAGTCAGTTCTTTTTAAATAAGATACAATCGTTTTAAAGCAAGCGAAATAGCAGAAGAACAAATGACCTATTCAGCAGATTTTCGAGCACAAGTGATTAAAAGTGTCAAAAACAAAGACATGAGTATCCGTCAGGCTTGTACTTTCTATAATGTTAGCAAAACCGCATTACAGCGCTGGCTGAGAAACCCAAGTATCAAACAAACTCGAGATAAATCACCAACTAAAATACCGAATGAAGCACTCTTAAAAGACGTTGAACAATATCCAGACGATTATCTGTACGAGCGAGCTAGGCGATTCAACTGTAGTAAGACCGGCATGCACACTGCTTTAAAACGTCTAGGTATCAGTCAAAAAAAAGACCTTAGAGCATCCAAAAGCCTGCCTGATAAAAAGAGTGGCTTATCAGAGTAAACTTGATCGCTTTACGCAGCAAGGCTATCCCATTATCTATATGGATGAAAGCGGCTTTGAGCACGAGACCATCCGCTCTCATGGCTATGCACCGATTGGTACACCCTGTATCGACAGCTACAACTGGCAAGCAAAAAAGAGAACTAACGTCATCGGTGCTCTTTATAACAAGATGCTGTTTGCGCTTGATTACTTTGAACAGAATATCAATAGCAATATATTTTATGACTGGTGTAAGATCACACTTATTCCAAGTCTCAAGACTAAATGCGTGATCGTTATGGATAACGCTAGGTTTCATAAAAGCAGACGTATCCAAAAACTGCTCAACAGACATGGTCATCGCATTCTATGGCTGCCACCCTATAGCCCTGATCTTAACCCCATTGAGAAAAAATGGGCACAAG
>NZ_JAGBKM010000085.1 GCF_017498085.1 Psychrobacter coccoides | reverse complement strand
AGAATGACCTATCATACTAGCCAACCAGCCAATAGAGAGAAGTTTAAATCTTATAAGATAAAAACTTCAAACTAAATCAAAATACTTCTTGACTTGCTAAATAAAGCGTCTATAATACGCACCTCATCAGGACGAGCTACCAGCAGCAAATATGTATTAACATATTAAGCAGCTAGCAACATCCTGAAGATTGAATGAAATAA
>NZ_JAGBKM010000084.1 GCF_017498085.1 Psychrobacter coccoides | reverse complement strand
CAATAACACGTGAAATGTTATCGCTAACCCAGACTCATATCTATGTTTTTAAATAGTCTCTGTGCTTTCGTCAAGTCACAGATTTCCGTATAAAACAGAAAGAAGTAATTCAGTTATAATCACTTGTTTCTATTTATACTTGTCGTTTAAGTCTTCGCTATGCAGCTGCTATAGTGGTGGAGCCAAACGGAGTCGAACCGTTGACCTCCT
>NZ_JAGBKM010000083.1 GCF_017498085.1 Psychrobacter coccoides | reverse complement strand
TTGGCTTTAACAAGCTTTGATGTGAATTTATGAATCAGATCTTGGCGGGTGTTTTTAATCTTGGCATGAATGGCCTTAACCCGTTTTTTGTTTTTGGCACGTTGAGCGATGGCCAGTTTTTCTGCGTATTGATGGGTGACTTTGATTTGTAGCTGATCACCTTCACTAGTGACTGCGGCATCTTTACAGCCTAAATCAATACCGACTTGGCCCATGCC
>NZ_JAGBKM010000082.1 GCF_017498085.1 Psychrobacter coccoides | reverse complement strand
TTAGCTAAGCTGAATTGCAGGGTGCTTTTTAGAGACTTTTTACCGCTTTGGCGCGTACTGATATGCTTAATAGCGGTCTTTTTAAACGGAATCCAGCCCAAACTCTTTCTCTTGGCCTTTGGATTATTGGTGCGCCAGTTGAGTTTGGCTTTTTTAAACTGTTTACGGCTTTTGGCATGGGTTTCTGAGATGGCTTGTAGGGTTTGACTGTGCAGATT
>NZ_JAGBKM010000081.1 GCF_017498085.1 Psychrobacter coccoides | reverse complement strand
CTTCAGGTTAACAATAACACGTGAAATGTTATCGCTAACCCAGACTCATATCTATGTTTTTAAATAGTCTCTGTGCTTTCGTCAAGTCACAGATTCTGTATAAAACAGAAAGAAGTAATCAGTCATAATCACTTGTTTCTATTTATACTTGTCGTTTAAGTCTTCGCTATGCAGCTGCTATAGTGGTGGAGCCAAACGGAGTCGAACCGTTGACCTCCT
>NZ_JAGBKM010000080.1 GCF_017498085.1 Psychrobacter coccoides | reverse complement strand
TTAGCTGGGGCGGTTAACTTTGTCTGGAATTACGTTAATGAGCTAAGTTTTAAACACCTTAAGCGCACAGGCAAATTCTTTTCAGCTTATGATTTGGCTGTCTACACCAAAGGGGCGGGTGAATACCTAAATCTGCACAGTCAAACCCTACAAGCCATCTCAGAAACCCATGCCAAAAGCCGTAAACAGTTTAAAAAAGCCAAACTCAACTGGCGCACCAA
>NZ_JAGBKM010000008.1 GCF_017498085.1 Psychrobacter coccoides | reverse complement strand
CTACCAACTGAGCTAATCACCCTGAAGAGCGTATAAAAAAAGCAATGCTTTTTTAGCTCTGCAAGGAAAATCCTTTAAATAGGATTTTCAAAAGCTTTGTACCTAAACGCAATATTATAAGTATCACTGCAATTTTAGCTTCGCAAGAGAATTTTCCTTAAAGGGAAAATTCTAAAAGCTTCGATATTCAAAGCTGTCACCCTTTGAAAGGCTTTTAACAGAAGATAGCTAACTAAAGCCTCGCTCTGTGGGTGTGTATTATATACATTTACACATACCTGTCAAACGTTATTTTAATTATTTTAGCAAATAATTAAAAATAGGGCTTAAAAACCATGATTTACAATAACATAAGTCGATTGGTCTGAAATGCTGCTACAAAGATACTTATGATTGTTACCTATTGTTTGAATGGCAAAAGCTACTATACTACTTATGTTTTTTGCTTTATTTTTTTAGTTCATGGAGGCTGTTATAAACGATTTGGCTACTGGTCATTACTTGGCTGCATGGTCGTGGGGCGACCTTGCAGGGATAGGATTGGTACTGCACATTATATTGATGGTGGTCATGACTTTACGTGTGGTATCGGTACAGCGTAATATCGGGGTGACGATTGCGTGGATAGCGGTCTTATATATCTTACCTTTGGTTGGTTTTATCGCTTATATTCTCGTAGGTGAGCCGATGATTGGCCGTCGTTACCGTGAGCGCATGGATCAGGCAAGCTTGCTTATGAATGATATGGCGACCCGTGAGCGTCTGATATTTAATCAAGGGCAGGACTTATTGTCAGACAGCTACCGCGGCGTCAGTCGTATCGGGACACGGCGAACTGGGTTTGGGGTCTTTCCTGGCCATCAAATGCAGCTGTTGACATCGCCGCAAGCGATTTTTAGTCATATTATTTATGATATTGAGCACGCAAAGCGCACTATTTTTATAGAGTTTTATATTATTTACCCCAAAGGACAGGTGTTAGAGGTGCTGGCAGCGCTAAAAGCGGCAGCTCAGCGTGGGGTTGAGTGTCATCTTTTGGTTGACAGTGTCGGTAGCTTTAGTTTTTTTAATGGGACTGAGCATCAAGCTTTAGAGCGAGCTGGCGTGTTTGTGCATCAATCCTTACCAGTGGGGCTGTTTAAAACACTCTTTAAGCGCTCAGATTTGCGCAATCATCGCAAAATCGTAGTGATTGATGAGTATATAGGTTATACGGGTAGTTTTAATCTGGTAGATCCTAGATTTTTTAAACAAGATAAGAATGTCGGTCAATGGATTGATTTGATGATACGCAGTGTCAGCCAGCAGCCAGTGAGTATCGCAACAGCGATGGCCAAAGTCGTCGTGACTGATATTGGTGCAGAAAACAACGATAACTTGCATGCGCTACATCAGCGGGTCAACAGCTACACACGAAAGCTGTACGTGCTCAATCCGACCATCAATGATATCAACAGTCGGGTAGAGGTCTTGAGTGAAAAAACACGGGAGCCAGCACCAGAGATAGGGTCAACTTCGATCTCGATCCCACCAATGCCAGTGGTTGATGGTGTGATTGCGCAGCTGATTCCCTCAGCGCCTCAGTTGACCGCTCATGTGATCTATAATACGTTGGTCACAGTGATTCATCGTGCTAATAAGCGGATTCAAATTACCACACCATACTTTGTCCCTGATGAGCCGATATCAGGTGCGTTGATAACTGCAGCGAAACGTGGCGTAGATGTGACACTGATTGTCCCAGAAAAGGTGGATTCGTTTTTGGTACAGCATGCTTCACAAGCTTATTATCAAGAGCTACTAGAAGTTGGAGTAAAAATTGCACTGTTTAAAGGAGGATTGTTACATGCCAAAACAGTGGTGATTGACGATGATTACTGTCTGTTTGGTACAGTAAATATTGATATGCGCAGCTTTTATCTGAATATGGAAGTGAGCTTGGCAATATATACGCCTGAAATGGTCGCTCAAGTGGCTGAATGCCAAGATGTCTATTTGCAGCACTGTCGCTTTTTAAGCTTAGAAGAGTGGCAACAACGCCCTGATTCGCAGCGTTTGTTTGATAATGTGGTTCGTTTATTTAGTCCTTTGCTTTAACGCTGTTTATAAACTTATACCAAGGATTTAGTCCCTGATGTCTGCTCCCAATCATCATAAAACAATACCCAAAACATCTCTAGACTATGTCGCTGAGGGGTACTGGCAAGACTTCAAAGCAGCGCAGCCTGTCGCTGGCGGCGTTGCTTATGAAGCGCAGCTGCATGAATGCCAATTGGACGAAACCTTAGCCAGCTTGCAGCGAGTAGATACACTGATCTCGCATGTTCGCCGTGAGCTGACCAAGTCTGACCGTTTAGATGAAACCAAGCTATTGGATGACGACCGCTATCGTCATCTGTTATGGTTTTTGGCTTTTTATGCGGGGCGAGTGCTGGCGAGGCAATGGCATGTTTTGGCACAGTGGTATGGTCAGTCCGAATTGCAAAACCGCTATCCCAATCTTGTTCTAAAAGTAGATGACTTTTATCAGCAGATGGCGGTCAAGTATCGAGATGACATTAGGGACGATACAGGTGTTTTTTTTGCACTAGAGCCGATAGGCCAACGGCTGTTTGGGCATATCGATCGTAGGTTTCAGGCCACACAAGGGGGAGGGCCGGTGACAAGTAGCCTGTATCAAGCGGTTTGTGCTCGTCTACCTAAGGCGAGCATGGCAGCTGCTAACGACACTCAAAATCTAAGCCAAAGCGACAATCAGTATCAAAGCCAATCTGTGCTCATGACAAAGACCACCTCTGGGCTGACTAAAGAATCTTTAGACACACCAACGTCAGTCAAAAAAGATCAGGTTGCCAACACCCAGGTCTCACCAACGCCAAGTACGCCACCTGAAGCGGTAATCTCCCCTAAAACCACCGCTCCCACACTTGAGATGTTTAGTCAGTTGTTGTTAGAACTTGATGATATCGAGGTTGCACAAAGCGCAGGTGTCACTGAGTATCAACAAGCACGAAAAATTCTAGATCAGTTTGAGCGTTATATAGCACAGCAACAAAAACCGCGGTATCAAGTACGGTTTTCTGACCAGCATAAAAAAGCACGTCGGCAGGCACTACTCAAACTACAGAATGCTGCCAAACTTGGTCATACCAGTGCCATGCTAAGGATGGCGATGTACCAATTGCTAGATGAAGGGTTGGATACAGACCTTGAGTCAAGCAAGGAAGCAGGCGTGGCTCTGGTCAAGCAAGCAGCCGATAAACAAGACAGTCGGGCTCAGCGTTTATTGAGCAAAATGTACTATCAAGGTGTTGGGGTAGCGCAAGATCTCGACAGTGGCAACTATTGGCTTGCGCAGGCGGCCAAAAACGGCCATGCAGAAGCGGCTGAACTAGAAGCGCAGTGGCAAAAAGCACAAGCGTTAATAACCACTCAGCAACAAGAGCAGCACAGTATCAAACGTTATCAGCTGCTGATAGCAGTGATACTGGTGCTTACTGTTTTGCTCTTTATTTTTGTATAAGCGCTATTTGTTTATCACAATCTTTAATAGACTTTATCCCTTTTACTACTACTCTGGTTTTCCTCATGCCAACTTCTAATATCCCGCCGCCTAATACAGAACCGAAATCGCCCTCGAAGCAAGCTTCACGCAAAAAACGAGCAGTGGTGAAACCACCAAGCTATTATCGATTGGTAATAAGACTGTTAAAGCCCCTGTATCAGGCGCAAGTCTGGCACCGTTCGCATAAGCGACCCAACTACCAGCAAGAAGTGGCTCAGCGTTTTGGTAAGCAATATCCACCACTACCTATGTCTGCCACGGCGTCATCGACTCATCGTATTATTTGGTGTCATGCCGTATCGCTTGGCGAGACCAATACAGTTGCGCCGCTACTGGATGCGCTATTGGCCCAAGGTTATAAGGTTTGGTTGACCAATACCACGCAGACAGGGCACGCTCGGGGTGCAAGCCGCTTCGCCGAAGAGATTGCACAAGGCCGTATGAGCCATAGCTATGTACCAGTAGATGCTCCTGCGGTCATCGAGACTTTCTTAGCGCATGTGCAGCCAATAGCGGCTTTGTTTGTCGAAACCGAACTGTGGGCAAACATCTTGTCAGCCTTGGCGCAAAAAAACATTCCCAGTATTTTGGTCAACGGGCGTTTATCTGCGACCTCTTTTGATCGTTATCAAAAAATTAGTGCCGTCAGTGCCAGCATGATGCAAAACCTAACGCTCATCATCGCTCAAGACGGCGAATCTGCTAAACGCTTTCGTGAACTGGGGGCGCAATGTACTCAGATACGTGTCGCAGGCTCACTAAAATGGGTAATTAATACCCCCAAAGCTACCAAGCTGGCTGCCAAACCTCAAACAGCAGCTGCAGACAAGGAGCTGCATGCCAAAGCGACAGCAGACATGGCTATGAGCAGTAAAAGTGACGTTGTGGCGGCAGAGCGCCAAGTTTGGGTGGCGGCCAGCACTCATGATGGCGAAGAAAGCGCCGTCTTGATGCTACAAAAAAGACTGCTTGAGAGAGCTGAGCTTGAGAATACTTTGCTGATTATCGTACCCAGACATCCTGAGCGCTTTGATGATGTTGCTACGTTGATTACAGCGTCAGGATTACAGATGGCCAGACGCAGTAAAAACGAGGCCATTACCGCCGATACGCAAGTATATCTGGCAGATAGTATGGGTGAGTTAATGCACTGGTACGCTATAGCGGATGTGGCATTGGTGGGTGGCTCTGTGGTCAATATTGGTGGCCACAATCCTGTGGAGCCCATGAGTATCGGTACGCCAGTTCTTATGGGACGATACACACAGTCGTGTCAAAGCGTGGTAGATAAGCTTGCCAGTGTTGGTGCTTTATATCAACCTGACAATGAGCATTATCAAGCGCTTGCTGTAGACGAACACGCCAGCATCGAATCTGCCCATACACATGCAATAAAGGCAATCAGTACTGAGACTGATGATGAACATAAGGCTTGTGCTGATATCGAACGGATTTATCAGCAGTTAATGCTTTGGTTGAGTCGTCCGGATATTGCCAAGCGCGCAGGGCAGATAGGTGAGCAGATGACAGTGCAGCAGCAGCAAGTGCTGACACGACAGCTCAATATGATACAAGAGGTTATTGAACAGCATGCTATTGAACCAGAAGTCATCTAAGTAACCTCTCACACTCTAGTTTATAACGTTACTAAAACTAGGGGGCAGACGCTCATCTACGACCCATAAATCATGACGGATCATCTATGAACTGTATCTTATTGCCCAAGTCCGATATGACGCTACCTGATGCGCAGATTAATGATGCGGCTCAAATCACGCACATTAATAACGTGCTAAAACTACAAGTTGGCGATACGCTAAAAATAGGTCAGCTCGGTGGCAACCTTGGCACAGCAGTCATCAGCAGTATGTCATCTGATAGTATCAAGCTAAGCGGCGTACAGCTTGACATAGCAGCACCGCCAAAGTTAGATGTCACTGTGGTGCTGGCCTTACCACGCCCAAAAGTACTGCGCCGCCTGATTATGGATATGACAGTACTTGGGGTGCGGGATATAGTTTTGATCAACAGCTACCGTACACAAAAAAGCTACTGGCAAAGTCCGATGCTGGCACGCCTTGAGGCGTTTGTTTTAGAAGGTCTGCAACAAGGCGTTGATACCGTAGCACCGCAAATTCAACTGCGAAAGCGTTTTAAGCCTTTTGTGGAAGATGAGCTGCTCAGCCTGATGAAACCTGATGCTATCGTCGCCCATCCTTACAGTGAGATGTCATTAACACAGTACAGTCAGCAAAATGCCATCTCTCAAGCATCAACAGCCAAGGCTGTTTTGCCAAGTGTGGTTTTTATAGGCAGTGAGGGCGGCTGGATTGACTATGAGATTGAGCTACTGGCTGCTCAGGGCTGCCAAGCGGTACATATGGGCTCAAGAATTTTACGCACAGAGGCGGCGGTAAACGTGCTGCTTGGACACTGGCTACTGCATCAGTAGCACGGTGATACCAGCATATCGGTTTTATTTCAAACTCACCATAGGTATGATAAATGTATTGATAACTAATCTCATTTAGATTAGTATGTGGTTTTAGTTTTTATGATTAACTGACTTTTATTAAGCTTATTGTGGGTTTAATAATCGCTCAGCAGCTTGCTATCCATACAATCTCACCTATCTACTATTTATCGCAATAATTATGGAGAACACCATGTCAGTGACTGCGATTAGCAAAAACCTATCCTTGACTCGCCCTGTTAAAGCCACTTTGTCTGTCGCTGTATTTGGCTTCATGCTAGGTCTGGCGGGCTGTAATAATGCCTCTACACCTGCCGACAGTGCAGAGACAGAATCGCAAACACCTGAGCAAGAGACGGTAACGGATACCACAGCTGCATCTGCTGATAGCGACCAAGCTGTGACCATTTATTCGTCACGTAATGAGCAGCTGATCAAGCCATTATTGGATAAGTATACTGAAGCCACGGGCGTAGATATTGAGCTGGTGACTGATAAGACTGGTCCGCTTATGGCACGTCTGCAGGCAGAAGGTCAAAACACACCTGCCGATATGTTACTGACCGTCGATGCAGGTAACTTATGGCAAGCCTCCCAACAAGGGTTGTTGCAGCCAGTAGCGTCAACCGTACTTGAGAGTAATGTCCCTGCCAAATATCGTGATCCAAACGGTCATTGGACAGGTCTATCTCTACGTGCCCGCACGATATTCTATGACCCAAGCAAGGTAGATGCGGACCAGTTGTCTACCTATGCTGATCTTGCAGACCCAAAGTGGAAGGGTAAGCTATGCTTACGCACCTCAAAGAAAGTCTATAATCAATCACTGGTTGCCAGTATGATTGAGCACTTAGGGGCTGAAAAGACAGAAGAGGTCATACGTGGCTGGGTAGATAACTTGGCGACAGATGTGTTTAGTGATGATACCAGTTTGCTAAAAGCTATCGCCGCAGGTCAGTGCGAAGTCGGTATTGCCAACAGTTATTATTATGGCCGTATTTTAGACGACAATCCTGATTTCCCAGTTGAGATATTTTGGGCAAACCAAGGTGGCACGGGCACTCACGTCAATGTCTCAGGTGCAGGCGTAGTCGCCAATTCAAACAATCCTGATGGCGCACTTAAGCTAATGGAATGGTTATCATCTGATGAAGCACAAGGCATCTATGCCAGTGCTGACAAGGAGTTTCCAGTAAAAGAAGGCGTTGATAAATCAGATATGCTCAGATCGTGGGGCGACTTTACCCAAGATAGCATCAATGTAGCAAAGTTTGGTGAGCTACAGACTCAAGCGATTCAGATGATGGATAAAGCCGGTTATAAATAAAAAGTAGGTTATAAATGATTTGCTAAAAGGTATATAATTTGGCTTTTATGCGTATGACACGGTAGTATTTTTATTATGACAATGACAAAAGCTTCTATTAAAGAAGATCATGCTGTCAAAGAAGACACTGTCAGTGACAATCATGCTATCGGTCAAGAGCATGTCATCTTTAAGCGTGTTTTTTCGAAATCAGTCCTAGGACTGATTTCGTTGTTTATGCTTATCCCGATTTTAGTAGTGCTCTTTTCATGGACACAGCCAGTTGCAGATATTTGGGAGCACATGACCGACTATGTGCTGCCGCAAGTCGCCAAAAACACAGCCATCTTACTGCTCATGGTGACTGTGATTGCAGGTAGTATCGGTACGGCTTTGGCATGGATCACGAGTATGTACCGCTTTCCAGGCCAGCGGTTTTTTTCGTGGGCACTGATGTTGCCGTTAGCGATGCCCGCCTATGTGTTGGCCTTTGTCACCGTTGGTATCGTCGATTTTAGTGGACCTTTGCAGACGGGGTTGCGTGATTTGGGTGTTAGTGCTGCGATACCCTCAGTACGCAATGTCTGGGGGGCAGGGCTGATACTGTCTTTAGCGTTTTATCCTTATGTTTATCTGCTGGCAAGGCAGGCGTTTTTATCACAAGGTCGCCGTGCGATTGAAGCGGGTCAAATGCTAGGGCTAAGCCGTGGTAAGGTGCTGCTGCGTTTGGCATTGCCACAAGCGCTGCCTTGGATTATTGGCGGTTTACTGCTTGCCTGTATGGAAACATTGGCAGATTTTGGTGCAGTGTCAGTGTTTAATGTAGATACTTTTACCACTGCTATTTATAAAGCATGGTTTGGTTTTTTTAGTCTCACCACAGCGGCGCAACTGGCCGCCTTGCTTATTGGCGTCGTGTTTATAGTGGTGTTTTTTGAGCAATATTGGCAAGCTCGGCGTGGTAATACAGTGACGCAGGGCAACAGCCGCCGTTTTGAGACCAGTACCGCTGCCAAAGTGGCGATGATGCTGTTTTGTGCTTTGGTGTTTTTTATAGCATTTTTACTGCCGTTTTTGCAGCTGCTATATTGGACAGCGATGAACTATCAAGAAGATTTTGATGCACGCTACATCGATTTTGTCACCAATAGTCTGATGATAGCGAGTATGACCACGCTGCTCATCGCCTTTTTTGCTATTATTATTGCTTGGATTAAACGTCAGTATACTGACCCATCAACCAAGCTGATGATTACCTTGGCCAATTTAGGTTATGTAGTACCAGGTACGGTGCTTGCTGTCGGTGTTTTTATTCCTATCGCTTGGCTTGATAACCAGCTGATTGCTTTTGGTCTGAGTTCCAAGCAACTGCTGTCAGGCAGTGTCATTGTGATGCTGCTTGCGCTTTCAACCCGTTTTATGACGGTTAGTTTTCAGCCAATCGATCGTCAGTTACAACGGCTGACAGTTAATCAAGAAGCTGCAGCGAAGATACTGACCACGAATCCACTACAGCGCTGGTATCAAGTGGTATTACCAGTGCTCAAGCCTGGCGTGCTTACGGCTTTGTTAATGGGGTTCGTCGAGGTCATGAAAGAGATGCCCATTACGCTTATGACTCGGCGGCAAGGCTGGGATACGCTTGCGGTACGGGTGTTTGAGATGACCAGTGAAGGGATGTGGGCACGAGCGGCACTACCGAGCTTACTTATTGTACTGGTGGGACTGATTCCAGTATGGATTTTACTGCGTCAAAGTGATAAAAACAGTTAAAGTGTGCTTGGTCGTTTGGACAAGGTATGCTTGTGGTAGTACTTCTTTTTTTCTTATCGGTAACATTTATGCAGAAAAACCTGATTAAAGCCTCAGCAGACCTTACAGAGCAATCTAAGCATACTCTTGCCCGCCATAAGGCCCAGCATGATACTCATCAACAAGCGCTGTCAGCAACTGAGGAAAAACCTTATCTCAAGGTGAAAGATTTGGTAGTGGGCTATGATGATATCACTGTCGTCGATGGCTTATCTTTAACCTTAAAGCAAGGCGAGATAGGCTGTTTTTTGGGATACAGTGGTTGTGGTAAAACCACAGCGTTACGTGCCATTGCCGGATTAGAGCCGACACGTCAAGGTATGATCAGCTTAAATGGTCAGCGTCTAACGGAGCAGACATCACGCACTTCATTTGCTGTGGCCCCTGCCAAACGTGGCATGGGCATGGTGTTTCAAGACTATGCTCTATTTGGTCACCTAACAGTCGCCAAAAACATCGCTTTTGGGCTCAATAACTGGTCAAAATCTGACAAGCAGGCACGAGTGGCTGAAATGCTGCGTCTCGTTGAGTTGTCTGAGCATGCCAATAAACGCCCAGCTGAACTCTCAGGCGGGCAACAACAGCGTGTCGCTTTAGCAAGGGCTTTGGCACCTAAGCCTAAGCTTTTATTACTTGATGAGCCATTCTCTAACCTAGATGTGGTGCTGCGTGAATCACTCGCTATGAGCGTACGTGATATTTTAAAACGCACCAACACCACAGCCATCTTGGTCACTCATGACCAAAACGAAGCCTTTGCCATCGCAGACAAGGTCGGCGTCATGCACGAAGGCAAGCTGGTGCAATGGGCGACTCCGAGTGATCTATACCATGAGCCTGTCAGTCCGTTTGTCGCTGAGTTCGTCGGTGAAGGGGCGATGATAGATGGGATTATCCAAGAGGGGCATGTCGAGACGGCACTGGGTGATATTTATCGGCGTATGGAAGTCTGCGATGAGCTGGGGCGGCCGCAGTACTGTGAGTATGACTATCCCAATGGCACGCCCATCAAAGTACTGGTACGCCCAGATGATATCATTCATGATGATGACAGTAGTCAGACAGCGTTAGTCGTTGGTCGTGTCTTTCGGGGTGCCAACTATCTGTATCGCTTGCAACTTGCAGATGGTCAGACCGTCCTGTCATTAGTACCCAGCCATCACAACCATGAAGTCGGCTCTCACATTGGTATTTTGCCTATTCTCGAACATGTGGTGGTATTTGATGAAAAAGACATCAACGCCACCACGTGGTCAGAGTACGACAGAGCGGATATGGTTACTGAGGTTCAGTAAGCTGATCTCAGCTAGGTGTTTTCACCGAAATCTGTTTAGGCTTGACGCATGGCCATCACATGCAGATAACGTCCGAGCCATTTATAAGGCGCTTGTTGTGAGTAACGCAGCTCCATACGTATGACCGCCTCTGGGTCATTATGACCGCCACGCTTTAGTGATACATAGTCATGAAAAACACGCAGGCCACTTTCGATGATCACTTTATAATGATGCTGCTGTAACCAAGATGCCACTTCTTCTTTGGCGACTGGATAACTGGGTGTCAGGCTTTTTTTGTTGTCTGCATGATAATTGGATTTTTCAGATACAGCATCCAACAAATTAAAGTTGCCCATGATGAGATTGCGGTAGTCAAAGCTTGCTGGATTATAAAAGCATAATGACAGCACACCATCATCAGTCAGTTGGCTATCAAAGAAATCCATCACCGCTTTAGGCTCCGCTAACCATTCGAGCAAAGCATGACATAATATCAAATCAAACTTGCCTACATTGTCTGTAGCCAGCTTCTCTGCAAGCGCTTGATAAGGGCAGACGTGCCAGGAGATATTAAGTGCTGTGCTTTTTTGTTTGACGCTCGCTTTTGCTTTTGCCAACATATTTGCTGAAATGTCATTGATCACCACATGATGACCTTGTTCGGCAAGCTCTAGCGCAATCTGTGCCAGACCTGCGCCCACATCTAAGACACGTAAAGGCCGCCCAAGACTTTGGCTTAGCTGCTCGACATAGCCAAAGATATCTCGGCGCAAAACGGCCAAGCGAATCTCACCCTTTAGGCCACCGTAAACCTTTTTTTCAAAGTGATCCGCAATGCCGTCAAAGCTACGGTCTATCCGATCGTCTGTTGCTGCGACAAGGTGGTTTGAGTGAGGCTGGGTATCTTGGTGTTCAGTTGACATAATGCGTTCAGATAGATAGGTAAGAGGTTGAAGGGGATAAATTATGAAGCAGCTCCTAGCGTTTTAGACGTCTATTAATGACCCATTTGAAGATGACTTTCGATAAGGTGATAATGACAAATACCACCACAACAAACACCCACATTCCATTACCTTGTAGGTTTTCTTGATAAGCTTGCGCTAAGTATGCCGATAAGGCCATAGCCACCAGCAATGCTCCCCAGCGGACGTAGGGTACAGCACGATTATTGTGGTTAGGAAAGCTGGCCACATAATCGCTAGAGAAGCTATATAGCACCATCGCTAAAATCCAAACCAGCGCAAGAAGGATATCCATAATAAGAGTGGCCTATTTAGTGGTTATTTAAGAGTCATAAAAGATGAGTTAGTGTAGCGGCTAAAAAAAATTTGTCTATAGGCGACGAAAAAATAGCATCATGAACGCTTTTTATGTGATTAGGATGGTGATAAAAATGAAAGCTGTTGGCAACATACTGTAGGTCAACGCTTGGCAGTCATAAAATTGCAGATAAAGCCTATGACGTTTGCATACATACTTCACAGTAGCTATTTATAATACTTTAGGGTATAACCAGTAAGGTGATAGATACTGTTTTGATTAAACATAGGTTCTTAGTTTATATATAAAAAGCAGTGATAGATCACCGTTTCTGACGTTCAGAAAAACTTATTTTTGCTAAGGATAGCGCTTATGATACCTTCTAAAAATAACACCAATTCTGCTACTCGTATTCATTCTACTTCTTTTATCCATTCAACAAACACACCGATAATGACACGTTGTCTCTTATCAGTAGCCATCGCCAGCAGCTTACTGCTGGTTGGTTGTAACGACGACAATGATAAGATTACTTATACCAATGCACCTCAGCATATCGCTTCTTTTACTGCCAGTGAAATAGATCAAGAATTACAAGAGGCCTCAGCGATAGGTAAAGCGGTCACGCCAGATGCTGTCTGCGGGGTCACGGTAGAAAAAATCAGCTATCAGACCAAAGGCTCAGGCGGTGAGGCGACTAATGCCACTGCTGCTTTGATGCTGCCTACTGGTGAGAGTAAAGACTGTCAAGGTGATCGCCCAGTACTCTTACATGCTCATGGTACAGCGACTGAGAAGTCGTATGACTTTACGCAAGTAGGCAATACTGATAACCCTGCTGGGGCGAGAGCGACTTTAATGGCGGCAAACTTTGCTGCTCAGGGTTATATCGTCGTCGCTCCTAACTACGCTGGATATGACACTTCTACTCTCGATTATCATCCTTACTTAAACGCTAAACAGCAATCAGAAGAGATGGTGACGGCTCTTGATACTGCTCGTTCTCTTATTAAACAGCAACAGAGTGTTAATAATACCAATTATATCAATGTTAAAGATTCTGGAAAATTATTCTTAACAGGTTACTCGCAGGGTGGGCATGTGGCTATGGCGACTGCTCAATTACTACAAGATCAAAATAAAGTGGTTACCGCTATCGCACCATCTTCAGGGCCTTATGCGTTAGCTGCGTTTGGTGATGCTATAGTATCCGGTAATGTCAACGTCGGTGCTACTGCTTTTGTGCCGTTATTGGCGAGAAGTCTACAAAACGTGGATGGCAAGATTTATCGTAATCCTACTGAAATCTTTACTGATCAGTATGCGGGTACTAAGCTACCAACAACGTCAAGCTTTGAAGATCTTATAAGAGCTGGCAAGCTACCACAGACCGCTTTATTTGAGGCCAATACTAACGAAACAGGCTTTGGGTTTGATACACAAAATTATTTGATTCAAACGAGCTTTCGCGCGGCTTATCTAGCAGATGCTCAAGCAAATCCTGATAATTTATTAGCAGACACAGGGCTGTTACCAGAGCAAAATCCACAAAACGAGTTACGTAAAGCGTTAAAAGCTAACGATTTACGAGGTTATACTCCAAAAATGCCAACGCTGATTTGCGGTGGTAATCAAGACCCAACTGTTTTTTATGATCTCAATACTGGCGCAATGGCAGGGATACTGCAGCAAGTAAGTGCAAGCAGCCCAACCGTTAAGCTTAATGTTACAGTCTTAGATGTTGATGCTACTAATGATGAAGATCGTGTACAGAATACGGTAACCTCAATTGGCTCAGCTATGAGCAATCCTTGGATGCTAACTTCAGCTATACCAGATATTCAAACTAAATTTGCTGGAACGGTGCAATTGATTGGCAAAAATGCATATGATCAGACTATTAATAGCGGTGGTACAGTAGCAGAAGCACAGTATGCTGCACAAGTTGCTATAGCCAGTACGTATCACGCTGGTCTTGTTAGCACTGCCTGTATCAATGCCACCCGTCAATTTTTTGATCAAGAATTTAAGTCAATTTAAAAGCTTTAAAACTTACGTTAGATCAATAGTATTACTATTAAAAAACTGTATTCATTGGATGCAGTTTTTTTACAATAACAGCAAAAGCTGTCAATCCAAATAGATATATCGTTAGGGTCAGCGAAAAGCTAATCAAGAGTCATAAATAATGATGACTAGTGACCTGATTTGCTTGATTTTAATACCGTGCAAATGCCCCTAACACGGCAAATTTGTGCTAAAATGACTTCTTTTATTCAACATTAAAACTATCGCTATTTCTCTATAGAATTGAGTTGTTTGTAAGCTTTTTTGATGGTCACTATCTTCATAAAATGACGGCGCATTTGTGCCGTTATTTTTGACTGTAAATGCTTATATATAAAAATATTAGAGAGTGGGTGTGAGTGAAGGAGTGTATATGAGCGAATCGGTCAGTCCTATTGGCATCGTAGATGAACTAAAGCAATCGTATTTGGATTATGCGATGAGCGTGATCGTCTCACGTGCGCTGCCTGATGTGCGTGATGGGTTCAAGCCTGTACACCGCCGTGTGATGTATGCCATGCACGTGCTATCAAACGATTATAACAAACCCTATAAAAAATCAGCACGTGTGGTCGGTGACGTCATCGGTAAATATCACCCACATGGTGATAGTGCGGTCTATGATGCCATCGTGCGTATGGCGCAGGATTTTAGTCTGCGTTATCCGATGGTCGATGGCCAAGGTAACTTTGGCTCGATCGATGATGATCCACCGGCGGCCATGCGTTATACCGAAGTTCGTATGACCAAGCTCACGCACCAGATGCTTGCTGATTTGGATAAAGACACGGTCGATTGGGAAGACAACTACGATGGCTCTGAGCGCATGCCAAGCGTGATGCCAGCGCGTATTCCCAACCTACTGGTCAACGGCGCAACAGGTATCGCCGTTGGTATGGCGACCAATATGGCGCCGCATAACTTGACAGAAGTCATCAATGCTTGTCTGGCCTATGCTGCAAATCCGCAAGTTTCGGCGGAAGAGCTGATGTCGCATATCTCAGGCCCTGATTTCCCAACGGGCGGTATTATTTATGGCCGCGCGGGTATTTTAGATGCCTATCGCACCGGTAAAGGCCGCTTGCATATTCGTGGGCGCTATCATATCGAGCCGATGAGTGACACAGGTGTCAACCGTGATCGCGAGCGTATTGTCTTTACCGAAGTGCCGTATCAGGCCAACAAAGCTAAGCTGATTGAGCGTATCGCCGAGCTGGTACGAGACAAAAAAATCGAGGGCATCACCGAGATTCGTGATGAGTCTGATAAAGAAGGGATGCGTATCGCCATTGACTTGCGCCGCGGCGAGACGGCTGAAGTCATTGTCAATAATTTGTTTTTGCAAACGCCGCTAGAGTCGAGCTTTAGTATCAATATGGTGGCGCTGGATAATGGTCAGCCAAAACTGCTGACTTTGCGCCAGCTGATAGCCGCCTTTGTTCGTCACCGTCAAGAAGTGGTGACGCGTCGTACGATTTTTGAGCTAAATAAAGCGCGCGTCCGTGGTCATTTGCTCGAAGGTTTGACCGTTGCGCTCGCCAATATCGACGATATCATCGCCACTATCAAAGCCTCGGCCAACCGCGGCTTGGCACGCGAGAGCTTATTAAATAATACATGGGGCTCCGGTAGTGTCGTGGCGATGCTAACAGCGGCTGGTAGCCAGTCTGTGCGTCCTGAGTTTATCGAAGGCGAGGACCCAAAAGCGCCGTTTGGTTTGATCGAAGGTGAGGAGCGCTATCGCTTATCACTTGAGCAGGTCAATGCGATTTTAGACATGCAGCTGCACCGTTTGACGGGGCTTGAGCAAGACAAATTGACCGAAGAATATCAAGATTTGCTGCGTGAAATCGCTCATTTGGAGTCGATTCTTGGTGATTTTGATAAGCTGATGAGTATCATCTCTAATGAGCTTATCGAGATTCGTGATAACTTTGGGGATGAGCGCCGTACCGATATTATCGACTCGCGTATGGACTTTAACCGTGAAGATCTCATCCCTGAGCAGACTGTCGTGATGACTGTCTCGCGCACCGGCTACGCCAAAACACAGCCTATCGATGATTATGTGGCGCAAAAACGCGGCGGCAAAGGCAAGTCGGCAACTGCTATGAAAGAAGATGATGTGATAGATCACTTGGTAGTGACCTCGACGCATGCGACCGTGCTGTGCTTTACGGACAGCGGCCGCGTCTTTAGCTTACGTGGGTTTGAAGTGCCGATTGCTAGCCGAGGCTCACGCGGTCGTCCATTGGTCAACCTCATCAGTTTGGATGCTGACGAAACCGTCACCACCATTTTGCCTATTCCAAAAATCGTCGAAGAGCTGTCTGGCAATGCTGTGAGTGATGGCGATGATGATAACTCAGAGAGTAGCAATGAGGCCGAGCCGCCGTTTGTTTTCTTTGCCACTGCCAATGGTACGGTGAAGCGCGTAGAGCTCAAGCAGTTTGCCAATATCCGCTCCAATGGCTTGATTGCCATTGGTCTAGAAGACGGTGACAAACTGGTGAGCGCCCGTATCACCAACGGTAGCCAAGAGGTGATGCTGTTTGCATCGAGTGGTAAAGCCATTCGTTTTGATGAAAACGATGCCCGCGCCATGGGCCGTACTGCCAAAGGTGTACGCGGTATGCGTTTGGCTGATGATGAATTTATCAAATCACTAGTCGTTATCGAAGATGATATACGCGAAATCCTTATCGCTTGTGAGAACGGCTTTGGTAAGCGTACCTTTATCGACGAGTTTAATACGCAAAACCGCGGCGGCGGCGGTGTGATAGCCATCAAAACCAGCGCACGTAATGGCGCACTGGTGCGAGCGACCAAGGTTGACCCTACAGACGATATCATTCTAATCTCGGACAAAGGTACGCTCGTGCGTACGCCAGTTGAGCATGTGGCCAGCTCTGGTCGTAATACTCAAGGCGTGACCTTGATTCGTTTATCAAAAGATGAAAAGCTCGTCGCTATGGCACGTGTGGAGCATGAAGAGAACGATGATGAGCTGATTGAGGCCATGCGGGAAGATGGGACGTTTGATGTTGCAGGTCAGGAGCAGCAGGCGGTCGATGCAGTGACTGACAGTACGGCTAGCACTGATATCAGCGACAGTATGGATATGGCCAATGATGATACTATTGATGAAGAGTCAGATGACGAATAACGGTTTCAGCAGTTAGCTTTTTAGTCGAGTCTTATCGTACTGTCTAACAAAAGCCTCTGACGTTATCGTCGGGGGCTTTTACTTTTTTGGCTTGGTTATAACAATAAATATATGACGGTGTCTAGAAGCATTATAGCTATGAGCAGTACTAGTTTGTGAATACTCCCTAAATCCTAATCCAGTTTTATTTTTAAGGTTGTTTTTATGCTGACTACCAACCGAACCTTTCAGGGAACTTTAGCCTCAGTATCATCGAGCTTTTTGTTTTCGATGATGTTTTTGTTTGGGCTGTTTATGCTGCCACTTACAGGGACTCAGGTAGCATCATGGCGGGTGCTTATGATGCTGCTGAGTCTGGTGTTATTGGTCAGTCTGACCAAACAGTGGCAGCATGTCTTTGATTACCTAAAAACCTTAAAAACGCCGAAAGACTGGGTGGTATTTATCTTACCAACGCCGATATTAGGTGGGCAGATTTGGCTGTTTATGTGGGGGCCAGTCAATGGCTATGGTCTTGATGTCACGTTGGGCTATTTTTTATTGCCGCTGGTGATGATTGTGATTGGGCGCTTTTTTTATCATGAGAATATGAGCACATTGCAATGGTCAGCAGCACTCTGCGCAGCGTTAGGTATTGGCTATGATATTTTGCAGTATGGCAGTATATCTTGGGTGACGCTGTTTGTCTGTTTGGGTTATCCGCCATACTATCTGCTCAGGCGTGCCATTGCGGTGCCGCCGATTACAGGGTTGTTGTCTGACTTGACCTTATTGACGCCAGTGGTGTTGGTTATGCTTTATGCTAGTGATGGCTTTGGCATGGCAGCACAGTACCCTAAATTTTGGTATTTATTGCCGCTACTTGGGGCGTTTAGTGCGCTTGCGATGTCGTTGACGATGATTGCCAGTAGTAAGCTGCCTGTGTCATTATTTGGTGCATTGAGCTATATCGAGCCTATGCTGTTATTTGTGTTATCGATCACGGTATTGGGTCAAAGTCTGGATGAGGGTGGCTCTTTATTTATGTATGGGATGATTGGTTTGGCATTATTGATCATGGTGGCCGATAGCGCTATGGGCTATATGATGCGTAAGCGTGATGATGACTTACATGGATACAGAGAGCCGCAAGTAGGGGGGTTCCCGCCACGTCGTCGTTTGATAAACCGCCGTATCGATGGGGTACTACAAGCCCATCGTTTTCGTAAGATTCGTCGCTATCAAAAAAAGATGGATAGAATACAACGAAAAATTGAGCAGCTTGATTCCAAATAAAAGGTATGAGGTAGTATGCAGTCGATACTCAGTACGGTTGGTGGATGCTGTACCAGTAGGGCTGTAATACTTGTAAATGGACATTATTATAGATTGACGGGTCAGTTAGATCGATGTATTGCTTATCTATTCTGACTTTGACATAATGCCGCCCGTGATAAATACGAGGTATAGTCGATACTAAATAAAATGGATACGTTATTTTATAATGCGAAACTGGTATAAATTTTTTTAGCTTGCTGTGCCTACGCCGACAGAGGCTGCAAAACCAACATTAAAAAACTAAGCATCCCAGTTCCGCTGTATCTTTTTCATATTAGACTGACTATAAAATCCACGCATTTATCTTAAAGTATGATGATTGTAGTCGAAGAAAGTTAAGGCCGATATATTTATATTTTCGTGCTCTTAAAGCACCTTTGACCATAGCTTTATGTTTGCAGTATAAGCATCTTATAGACAAAAAGCCTCCGACGTTCGCGTCTGAGGCTTTTGTTTTTCTCTAAAATTGCCAAGGAAGCGCGCAAATACCATTGCCAAAAGTTAGCGTAAGGCGGAAAACTTGTGCACAAACTACTGTCGTAAGTTTGACCCCGTCAATCGTAATTTTGGGTCTGGTATCACTTTTTAAGGCTATTATTATGTTTACCACCAACCAAACTGCGCAGGGTACGATCACTGCGGTGGCAGCTAATTTTTTATACTCGTTATTGTTTTTATTTGGTTTGATTATGCAGCCCTTGTCAGGTACGCAAGTCGCTTCATGGCGTGTCATCATGATGCTGATCAGCTTGGTGCTGTTAGTGACCGTGATGAAACAGTGGCAGCATATTGTAGATTATCTAAAAACGCTAAAAACCCCGATGGAGTGGTTTTTGTTTCTCATTCCAACGCCGATTTTGGGTGCGCAAATTTGGATATTTATGTGGGCGCCTGTAAATGGCTTGGGACTGGATGTGACGTTGGGCTATTTTTTATATCCAATGATTATGATCATGGTTGGCCGGTTTTTTTATAATGAAGAGATGAGCCTGCTCCAATGGTTTGCGACTATATTTGCTGCCATTGGTATTGCTTATGACGTGTTTCAATACGGCACGATATCGTGGGCGACTTTGTTTGTGTGCTTGGGTTATCCGCCTTACTATCTATTGCGCCGCAAGCTTGCAGTACCGCCCATCACAGGGCTGATCTCTGATCTTGTGTTATTGTTACCTGTGGTAATAGTGGCCTTATATTTTACTGGCGGCTTTGAGTTGGCCATCACGACCAGTAAGCTGTGGTACTTGCTCCCATTATTGGGCATTATCAGTACGGCGGCGATGTCATTGACCATGGTTGCTAGCCGCAAGCTGCCAGTCTCCTTATTTGGTACTTTATGTTACCTTGAGCCGATATTTTTGTTTGTGTTTTCGATCACGTTGCTGCAGCAAAACGTCGATGAGGGTGGCTCTTTATTTATGTATGGTATGATTTTTGCTGCGTTGATGATTATGATACTAGACAGTGGGCTTGGTTATCTGGCACGTCGTCGTGACAATCGTTTGCATGGTTACAATGAGCCGCAGGTCGGCAGCTTTCCACCGCGTCGTCGTCTAAAAAACCGCCGGATTCAAGGCGTGCTCACAGCGCATCGATTCCGTAAAATCAGACGTTATCAGCACAAGATAGATAAGATGTCGCATAAAATCAACCAGCTTTATTCCAAATAAAGAGACCCGATGTAAGGGCGTATTTGTGATGACTGAATGGGGTTGATAGTAATGACAGGGCGTAAATAAAATAGATGCATTACATGAGTAAGCTGGGCGGGTATGGGAGTATGGATAGTATTTCGAGCTCACTATATTTAGGCTCTGTTTTTAAGATAGAAAATAGAGGGGCACGTTATTTATATCAATGTTGCTATAAGTGCGTTATTATCAGGAGTTGGTTTTAGGGTCTATTAAACAGTCGTAAACAGTCGCTGTCAGTGCTATTTTTGATAGTCTTAATGCATGAGTATCACGATCAAAGGCCATCATGACCTAAGCAAACAGCGCCTTGACAACATACCCATGACGATGAGTAAGCGTGCCAGTCATCAGCAGTATCATCACTATTAATTTTTAGGATAAGTTTATGTTACACCTGCATCATTTAGAGAACTCACGCTCGTTCCGTATTTTATGGTTATTAGAAGAGTTGAATGTCGATTATCAGTTGACTTGCTATCAGCGCAATAAAGCCTTTCGGGCACCCGAGAGCCTAAAAAAAATTCATCCACTTGGCCATACCCCTATATTGGAAGTGAATGATCAGGCTCTGATAGAATCTGGGTTTATCATTGAGTATTTGCTCAAGCATTATGATACAGAGCAGCAGTTTAAACCTGCTGACGATAACGAAGCGGCGTGGGAGGCTTATACTTTTTGGCTGCACTTCGCTGAGGCTTCAATTATGCCGTTATTGGTCATGCGCTTGGTGTTTACCAAGGTTGTCGAAAAGTCGCCAAGACTTATCAGGCCAGTGAGTAAAAGCATTCGCAAACAGGTCGAGAACAATATGATAAATACCAGCTTGACCAAGATGCTGCTGATGATGGAAGATCGTCTGCAAGACAATCACTGGTTTGCAGGGACAGAGTTTAGTGCTGCTGACATTCAGATGCACTTTGCTGTTGCCGCTGCCAATGCCGGAGAGGGCTTAGATAGAATTAAGTATGCCAACATCATTATTTGGTTAAAACGCTGTCAAGAACGTGAGGCCTTTAAACGAGCTGAAGCCAAAGGCGGTCGTATTCAGTTCTAACCCCTGCCGCTTTCATTGATAAAAGTTTTTAGAAGGTAAAACGATGACAGACCCTGATAATATCAATACTAAAGCTACGGATACTGAAACCGATAGCTTGATAAGACAGCAGGCAGATGCGCAGCAAGTCTCAATCAAGGCGTGGACACAAAAACTGTTGGTGGTCTTATTGTGTATAGCCAGTTTTTATGGCGGCTGGAAGTCTTATGAGTCTTATATGGTCAATGAATGTGCGATCCATGGAGGGCAGATGGTTGAAGGGCAAAGAACGTTATTGTGCCAGCTGCCTTAGTATCGGCGATATATGATGAGTGGTTATTCATGAGAGATATTGCTTATGCTTAAGCTTACTTTTTTGGGCACCTCGGCAGGGGTGCCAACCAAGCAGCGTAACGTCACTGCGTTGGCGGTGGAGTGCCTCAATCCTTATCTGTCAGGCTCTAAGCAACATAGCAAAAAATCACGGCCATGGTTGCTCATTGATTGTGGCGAGGGCACGCAGCAGCAATTGTTGCATACCAAACTATCGCTGCACCGGCTCAGCGCTATTTGTATCACTCATGTGCACGGTGATCACTGCTATGGCTTGCCTGGGCTGCTTGCTAGTGCTGCCATGTCAGGACGAACTGCGCCATTGACCCTTATCGCTCCAAAGGCCATCGCTAAATTACTAGATACGATAACGCTCACCACTGAGCTGTACTTTCCATTTGCCATCAACTTTATGGCGATAGAAGATTTGCTGTCGCAACAAGGCAAGGAAAATAGCGCTAAGCTAGACGTCAGCATAGATAAGCAAGCCTTAACTATTGATATTCATCCTTTATCGCATCGGGTACCCTGCTATGGGTTTGGCATTACTCAGAGCATCAGTCGTCGCACCCTCAATACCGATAAACTGCTGGCAGAAGGTATCCCAGCCAGTGCGTTATGGGGTAGGCTGCAGCAAGGTGAAGATGTGATAACTGAAGACGGCAGATCACTGCGCGCAACAGATTATGTCAATAGCGAAGTATTGCGAACCAGAGTCGTGGTCGCTGGTGATAATGATACACCAGCTTGTTTGAGCGCCGCCTTGACGGATACCCATCTGTTGGTACACGAGGCGACGTATACCGCTGATGTGCTCGCTAAAGTACAGGCCAAGATACAAGCCAGCCACTCAGATTATGACCCGATGCACAGTAGCGCTGCGCAAGTCGGCAGGTTTGCACAAGACAGCGGTCTTCAAAATCTCATCTTGACGCACTTTAGTGCTCGTTATCAAAGCTTTGATAATCCTGAGAGTGAGACACCCAATATGGGACATATTCGTTTGGATGCCGCAAGCACCTACAAAGGCAATCTATGGCTGGCGGCTGACTTTGAGCAGTATCTGGTCAAAGGTACTGATAACCAGGTGACGTCCTTGGGTTTGGCTCATCACAAATCTTGAAGCACTGGTAGCTTTAGGCCAGACTTGATACAGTCCCTAAGAAGGGTTGTCTAGCGCTGCCAACTGCATTTGACCGATCCAATAACGACTAAACTGATACGCCACCCGTCCTGAGCGTCCGCCACGCTGTGACGCCCAGCGCAATGCCTCCGCTCTAATATTCTCATCAAGCGCTTTATCATCGCTGTCGTTGCTCGTGTCAGTATGAATGACACTGTCAGTCATCTGGGCTTGCTGTAAGCTTAAATAATGTTGGACAATTTGCAAATAAGTCTGCTGGTTCATCGGATAAAAAGACAGCCACAATCCAAAGCGATCAGAGAGTGAGACGGTTTCATCAATGGTCTCATAAGGATTGACTTCGTCGGTTTGACCATCATAGATGTTGACATTGTCTTTCATTAATTGCGGTAATAAATGACGACGATTACTGGTGGCATAGACCAATAGCTTGTCTTGCTCAGAATCAAGCGATCCATCAAGCACACTTTTCAGCGTACGATAGCTTTCATCTTGACCATTAAATGCCAAATCATCGCAATAGACAATATAACGACAATCACAATCAGTAGGCAGCTCATTGATCGCCGCACGAATTTTATCCAGTACAAGTAAGTCGTCACGGGCGATCTCGATAATGCGCAGCCCTTCGCTATGATAGGCATGTAGCAAAGCCCGAATCAGCGATGATTTACCTGCACCACGAGTACCCGTCATCAATACATGGTTGGCGGGGAAGCCTTTGAGAAACTGCCGCGTGTTCTGTATCAGCTTGGATTTTTGGGTGTCGATACCTTGCAGGTCGTCTAGGCTCAAAAACAAATTGACAGATAGCGGCTCTAAATGCCCTGAGCGCCCACCGACCCAGCGGTAAGCCAACTGTTCAGGATCTATTTTGATATCAGGTGTGATACGCTCTGTTAGGTATGTCGTGAGTAGTGTCAATAAAGACTCAGGCAAGGCGTAATTAGAAGCATTAGACGGTATAGACATAGCATGGTTACTTGTAAATATCGATAAATTAAGTGTGAATGAGCGAAGGGTACGAATTTATGAGAAATAGTGCCAGTAATTCAGCGGCAATACAAGCACTACACAGACAAGCGAAGCAAATGCTGCCTGCCCTGACCGACGTATTGATCGGATTGGGTTATAGCGAGATTGTTCACCAGCGCATCAGTCAACAGAATATCGCAGGAGCTCATGACTGCTATCAAGGGCTCACACGAGCATACCAAACACGGTTTGGCCAGGTGATGATAAAATGGCAGTTGGACAGCAACCCTAGCCCTATGGCAGATAACAGCAGCTTACACCATGAAATCAGAGTGTTAAGGACGCTAAATCAGTATCAAAAAAACAGCAGCGCAATCATAACCCCGCCATGGCTAGATCATAAAACCATTTCTCTATCACAGCAGCGATTAACTGTGCTGATCATGCCTTATTACTCTAATGGTAGCCTAGCCTATGCACTCAAGCAGGCACAAAGTGCGCAGCAAAAACACCGGTTTATCATCCAAGCAGCTATCCTTATCGATCATCTACATCAGTCAAACTGGCTACACAATGACATCAAACCTAGTAATCTCTTAATCAGTGACGAGCATGCCTTGATGCTTACCGACTTTGCATTGGCTGAATATATCAAAGGCGCTCAGCTTAAGTCACAGACAGTAGGTAGAGTCTCTTCTGCAGGGACGCCAGCTTATCTGGCACCTGAATGCTGGCACGGGCAGGGTAAAACAGTGCAAACTGATATTTATGCGTTTGGTGTTTTGCTCTATGAGGTTTTAATGGGCGAGCGACCCTTTGCGATCACACAGCAACATCGTGAGCAACAAGAGGCTGCGCTTATAGCAGCGTGGGCCACTCAGCATTGTCAACAGCCAACCCCAATACTGCCAAAACCGCACCAGCGTTATCAACAGATTTTAAATCGTGCTCTCGCCAAACCCGTACAGCAGCGCTATCCTAGTATGCAAGAGCTGCTAAAAGCGCTGCAGACTCTACACCCTTACCAATAGGTCAATGACGACGCACTGCTTTGACTGATAAAGCCATCTGGGGTTTGACCGTTGTCCGCTTGCCAGCGCTGAAATGCCTTGCGAGTATTGGTGCCAATGATGCCATCAGCGCCTTTGGTATCGTAGCCAGCACTGGTCAAGCGCTGCTGCAGACGGGTCACTTGTGAGGTTGATAATGGGCGCTCATAGCGTGGCCATGAGGTACGTAGACCGCTTTGACCAACAATGGCTTTTGCCAATAAGCTAACCCCTAAAGCGTAGTTTGAGGAGTTGTTGTAGACTTTAATCACATCAAAGTTAGGGCTTAGAAGCAGTGCTGGACCATTCTTGCCAGCAGGCAGCCAAAGCTCCATTTGGGTGTCGGCATCCAAAGACACATCTGCTATGGTGTCGACCCCGAGTGCAGCCCATCGAACTGCAGGTAGCTTGGTACTGACCGTAGAGTAATCAAAAGATGGTGGCAGCACCACTTCATAAAAAGGTGCTAAGCCCCGTACCCAGCCTGAACGGCTTAGATAGTTGGCCGTTGAAGCGAGCGCATCAGCCGTTGACCACGGGTTACGATGTCCATTGCCATCACCGTCGACACCATGCTCAAGCCAAGTGGCAGGGATAAACTGCGTTTGCCCCATACCGCCGGCCCAAGAGCCTTCGAGCTGTGACCAAGAGACATCACCCCGTTGTAGCAGCGTCACTAGAGACAAGAGCTGAGTCTCTGCAAACTCTTGGCGGCGGCCATCATAAGCGAGGCTGGCAAGTGCGCTTGGCAAATGACTGCTACCTGTCACTGCCCCAAAGGATGACTCCATACCCCAGATCGCTGCAATAATCTCAGCGTTTACCCCGTATTGTGACTCTAGACCTGAGAGGTAGGTGCGCTGCTCTGAAAACTTACGTTTACCGACAGACACTCGGCCACTTGATACCGCAGAGTCTGCGTAATCCCACGGCATTTTAGCAAATTCAGGCTGACCTCTATCCAGCGAAACCACTTGTTGGTTTAGGTAGGCGGAGCCTAGTAATCGCTGCACATCCGAAGCACTGTAACCAGCAGACATGGCACGCATAGAAAAGTCTGACTTCCAGTCCGAAAAGCTACCATAGGTCGGCTTGGGCGTTATGACCGTTTCTTTTTGAATGATGACAGGGGCGGGTTTGACTTGAATGGTTTGGGTTTGCTCAATCTTAACATTGCCTTGGCGCACCGGTTTACTGGTTTGCTTGGTTGGTTGGCTGACACAGCTGGCAGCGAGCACGATGGGTAACAGGGCAAAATAGCGCTTTTTTAACATCATAACAGGTCTCGGGTATCGGTAAGGACGACAAAGGGTTGTAGAAAAATAGGTCAAATTTACAACAAGGTTAAGCTCATAAAGCGTCTGTGCTGAGGGTTGTCACTTAGCAACGCTGAAAAATAACTGTAGCAATAAATAGGGATAAAGTCGATGGGTTAGATAAGCTTATTACTTTGTTTTAGTAAATGTGCTCGAATCACATTGTTAAGTGCTATCAGTCACTTGTATATATTTTTGATAAGTCATGGCAGTGGCTATGAGTAGCCGGCCACCAATAAACTATAATTTTTGACATTAAATTAATATGTCTGTATTATTGGACATATGGAAATAATAAATGCTATCGCAAGCTTCGCTGCGCTCTCTCAAGATACTCGTCTCAAAGCCTTTAGGTTACTTGTCAGTCAAGAGCCCGAGGGTTTACCTGCGGGTGAGATAGCCCGTCAGCTGTCTGTACCACATAACACTATGTCGGCGCATTTATCGGTGCTGGCACGAGCAGGGTGGGTAGTGTCAAAACGCCAAAGTCGGCAGATAATCTATCGCGCGTCGTTGTCGCATATGGAGGCGGTCGTGCAGTTTTTATTGCAAGACTGCTGTGCGGGACATCCAGAGCTGTGTGCCTCGCTCATGGAAATTTTGAGTGGATGTGAGACTGCTAAACTTAATAATAAAGACAATCTGTAAAGTAAGCGCTAAGCCGATAGCTGACTCAATAACTATCTCTTAACTAATAGAAGTAGTAGAACTAATAGATTCTTAATAAACGTTTTCTGAACAAATATATTATTAATAACCATACCCATAAAATAGGTGAGATTGCTATGAAACCATTAATTTTTCATAATCCTAACTGCGGTACTTCTCGCAATACCCTTGCCATCATAAAGGCATCAGGCGAGCAGCCAAAAGTAGTGGAGTATCTGAAAAACCCGCCGAGCCGTGATGAGTTAGTTGAGCTATTGGCAAAAATGAACCTCTCGCCAAGAGAGTTGCTACGTAGTAAAGAAGCCATCAATGATGAGCTGGGCTTAGACAATCCTGAGCTGTCTGATAACGACATTATCGATGCGATGATGGCGCATCCTATCTTAATCAATCGTCCTATCGTGGTCACGGATAAAGGCGCAGCGTTATGCCGACCATCAGAGCGAGTGTTTGAATTGTTAGAAAATCCAGTGAGCAGCTTTACTAAAGAGGATGGAGAGGTTCTACATTATGGTAAAGGTTAATAAAGAGCAACCTGACGTAGATGACTTAGCCAATCTAGATGACATGCCCAATATTGATGCCAGTCAATTACAGCCGATCGATATTGAGTCATTAATTGCGCCAAATGATCCACATCATCCGCCAAAGATACTCGTGCTATACGGGTCGTTACGTGAGCGCTCATTCTCTAGGCTAGCGGCCGAAGAGGCAAGTCGTCTGTTGCGTTGGTACGGCTGCGAGGTACGGATGTTTAATCCATCGGGTTTACCACTGCCAGATGATGCTGATAGCGACCATCCAAAGGTACAAGAGCTGCGCGAGCTGGCGCAGTGGTCAGAAGGCATGCTGTGGGTGAGTCCAGAGCGCCACGGCAGCATCACCAGTATTATGAAAGCACAAATTGATTGGATACCACTCGCACTGGGCGGCGTACGACCAACTCAAGGCAAAACCTTAGCGGTGATGCAAGTGAGCGGTGGCAGCCAAAGCTTTAATACCGTCAATCAGCTGCGTATTCTTGGGCGCTGGATGCGCATGATTACTATCCCGAATCAATCGTCTATCCCGAAAGCCTTTTTAGAACTCAATGATGACAATCGTATGGACAAGTCGCCTTTATACTTGCGCCTAGTTGATGTCTGTGAAGAGCTGGTAAAGTTCACTTGGCTGACCCGTGGACGCTCAGCTTATCTGACTGATCGCTATTCAGAACGGGTGGAAAGTGCTGAGGAAGTGTCACAGCGCGTCAATCAAAAGTCGCTGTAATATCTCCTAGTTATAATCACCACGCTGTAAATAAGGTTGCTCCATGCTCGCATTAATTATCTTTATCGTGACCTTGGTTTTGGTGATATGGCAGCCTAAAGGGTTGGGCATTGGTTGGAGTGCGCTGGGCGGAGCATTGGTCGCTTTAGCTTTTGGCGTGGTGCAATTATCCGATGTCGGTGTGGTGTGGGACATCGTTTGGGATGCGACTTTTACCTTTGTGGCGCTGATTATCATCTCACTTATCTTAGATAAAGCGGGGTTTTTTGGTTGGGCGGCGCTACATGTAGCGAGACTTGGCAATGGGCAAGGGCGGTTATTATTTCCCATGATTGTGATATTGGGCGCGTTTATCTCCGCGTTTTTTGCCAATGATGGCGCTGCATTACTTCTAACACCGATTGTCATCGCTATCTTGCTACGGCTTAAGTTTTCACCGCCATCGGCATTGGCTTTTATTATAGCGACGGGCTTTATTGCTGATACTGCAAGTTTGCCGTTAGTGACTTCTAATCTGGTTAATATCGTCAGCGCCAATTATTTTGATATTGGCTTTGGACGTTATGCGGCGGTCATGGTGCCAGTCAATATCGTTTCTGTCATCGCGACATTAGCAGTGCTATGGGTGGTATATGCGCGCCAAATTCCAACACATTATTCCATCGCCAATCTTAGCGCACCTGTATCCGCTATTGAAGATCCATTGGTTTTTAAGGCAGCTTTTCCGTTATTAGCATTATTACTTGTTGCTTATTTTGCGACTGAATCACTAGGTATTCCTATTTCCCTCGTCACGGGAGCAGCGGCATTGGTATTAATGGCTATTGCAGGCCGCTGGTGGCAGGGCGGGCGAGATGCCGTTGTTTCTGTATCTGACGTCGTACGTAACGCGCCTTGGCAAATCGTCTTGTTTTCTGTCGGTATGTATTTGGTGGTGTATGGCTTGGGTAATGCAGGGCTAACGGCTTATGGTGCTCAAATACTGAATTGGTTAGGACAACAGGGCAATATCATCGCTACAGTAGGGACTGGATTCCTTTCAGCAATTGTGGCTTCTATCATGAATAATATGCCATCAACCTTGGTAGGCGCGCTGGCTATTGATAGCGCGCAAGTACCCGCAGCGACTCGCGAGCTGATGATTTATGCCAATGTGATTGGCAATGATTTGGGACCGAAGTTTACGCCCATCGGTAGCCTTGCGACCTTGTTATGGCTACATGTGTTGGCAGAGAAGGACTATAAAATCAGCTGGGGGCAGTATATGAAAATCGGCCTGCTTATCACGCCGCCAGTATTGTTAGCGACGCTGTTGGCTTTGGTGTTTTGGTTGCCGATGCTACCAAATCAATAAAAGCCAGTTTTATGTAGGATCAACTCTATATTGGTTTTATAGTGGATGGATCATAGGAGAATTTCTTTAAAGTTTTGGCTGTGTCATCCTCAAAGCATGCTGTCATCTGATAAACAACTGTTCTCCAAATCAGAACTTTGATTTGTGATTGCTGCTGTTTATTTCGCTTGAGTTAACCAGTACACTGTTATCATGCTTTGGCGAAATATTAAAGCGTGTTGAAGAGATCCTAATTAAGAATACATAATGCAAGATAAATAATTGGAAATAAATACTAACAAGGAGCGCGATATGGGTTTATTAGTCGATGGTAAATGGCAAGATAAATGGTACGACACAGAGGCGAGTGACGGCCGTTTCCAGCGTGAAGAATCTGGCTTTAGAAACTGGATCACCGCAGACGGCAGTGCTGGGCCATCAGGTATTGGCGGCTTTAAAGCCGAGCCCAATCGTTATCATTTGTATGTGTCTTTGGCCTGCCCTTGGGCGCACCGTACCATGATTTATCGCAAGCTAAAAGGCTTGGAGGACATGATATCGGTCTCCGTGGTGCATCCGTTTATGGGCGAAAACGGTTGGACGTTTGCAGAAGGCGAAGGGGTGGTCGCTGATCCAGTACTCAATGCAAATTATCTTTATGAAGTCTATACAGCGGCCAAGCCTGACTATACAGGGCGTGTCACTGTACCGACGCTGTGGGACAAAAAAACCAATACCATCGTCAGTAATGAGTCGTCTGAAATCATTCGTATGTTTGATTCGGCATTTGACGAGGTTGGTGCTTTACTAGGCGACTTTACACCGTCCGCGCTATTAGCAGACATCGAGGCGATGAATGATCTGATCTACCCTGCGATCAATAATGGCGTGTATCGTACTGGCTTTGCGACGACGCAAGCAGCCTACGAAGAAGCGGTTGTAGAAATTTTCGATGCGCTAGATATATTAGAGCAGCGTCTGGAAGATCGTCGTTACCTGACGGGTGATACCATCACTGAAGCAGATTGGCGCTTATTTACGACTTTAGTGCGTTTTGATGCGGTGTATGTGGGTCACTTTAAATGTAATATACGCCGTATCATCGATTATCCAAATCTTTGGGGCTATCTGCGCGACCTGTATCAGGTGCCAGGTATTGCCGAGACGGTGGATATGGATCATATCAAGGAGCATTATTACGGCAGTCATGCAAACATTAATCCAACGCGTATCGTGCCTGTTGGGCCGTATTTGGACTTTACCACGTCTCATGATCGTGAGCGTTTATCGGCTTAAGGGTTTATAAGTCGTGAACCAGAAGAGCAGGTGGTAAGCTCATGACCTCTGCAACCATATCCTTATACCAAACCCAAAAAGTACGATTAACTTTGTCAAACTTGCTAAGTCTACTAGGAGTAGTACTTGCACAAGTTTTCCGCGTTACTCTAATTTTTGGGAATGGTATTAGATATGGACTCATTAAGAAGTTTCCAATAAATAAAAACAAACCTATCGTTGCGATAGGTTTGTTTTATGTTGGTTTAAAGAACTGTTCTAAAGCACAGTTTTCTAAAGAACAATGTTTTCTTGTTCGCCTTTTTGCCATTTGACAATGTTTTCAAAGGTAATTTCGGCTCTTCTTACCATCGCTTCTTCTGTTGCAAAGCCGATATGCGGAAGTAAAACGACATTCGGAGCAGCTAGGATCGGGTAATCTGCGGGAACTGGTGGCTCCATATCGACTCTATCTAAGCCTGCACCAGCGATTTCTCCCTTGTGCAGCGCTTCTGCCAATGCCTCATTATCAACAATCGGACCCACAGCTGTGTTGATTAAGAATGAGCTGGTTTTCATCAATGCCAGCTTGTCTTTATCAATTAAGTGTTTGGTTTCATCGGTGAGAGGCGTATGCAGGGTCACAATATCACTCGTCTTTAAGACTTCATCTAACGACTTATACTCTACGCCTTTACTTATCAAGTCTGGCTTTTCACTTCTGTTATATGCGATGACCTGACAGCCGAACGCTAAGCCTAGTTTAGCGACTGCCCCGCCTATGTCTCCCGTACCTAAGACGCCCAAAGTTTTACCTTTTAAATCAAGCTGTCTGTAGCCATCCTTGGTACCGCCGTCTCTGACGACCGCCTCTAAAGGTACGATATTACGTAACAGTGAAATGATCAGCCCAAACGTAATTTCTGCTACAGAGTTGGTGCTATAACCCGCAGCATTGGAGACTTTAATCCCTTTCTCTTTGCACTTTTCTAAATCGATATGATTGAAGCCCGTGAAGGCGACTGAAATATATTTTAAATTTTCTGCAGTATCGATGACTTCACCGCTCAGTGGTGTATTAGCGAGGACTATAACCTCTGCATCTTTGATTCTCGTTTTGAGCGTCTCATCGTCTAATTTTCCATCGTCATATATCAATAACTCATGGCCATTATCCGTCAAAGGTTTTGATAATGTATTTAATACTTCATCACTAATTCCTAGCGACTCTAAGATTACAATTTGCATTTTTTTATTTTCCCTCTATTTTATAGCTACAGTTAACAATACGGTTAAATTATTAACTAAGTGTATCATTATTCAGGGTTTTTTTGAAATGTCTTCATATGGACAATCAAGATGTAGATGATTATCCCTGCTTTATCTTTATTGTATCGCGGCGTTTTAATAAACTGTCTGAAGCTCATTAAACGTAGCTGCTTGCTGTAAGTGATCTAGGGTAGTGAGCTTCATTGAGTTTTTGAAAGGGCGATGAGGGACACGAGAAACCATGTTTTTTAGAGTTAGTGGCTTGCCCAGCTCAAACAAGTAATAATCCTCATCAGAGTTTGAATGACTGCCTGCTTGCTCTGAAGTAAGCTTATTTCTTGGTTTCAGCACGACGTTTTTAATAGGCCATATTTTGGTGATTTGCTTACTATGTGCATCTTGATCAGAGGTCATTGCCAATGCTAAATAGCGTATTTCATTCACAATATGCTGTTTATACTTACCCAAAAGTGTGTTTTTAGGTAAGTGATACCATTTAGCCAAGCCATCTCTAAAGTTGTCAAAGTAAGCAGCGTTACGGCCTTTTTGCCCTGGCAGAGCCACCGTTAAGGTCAAGTCAGGATATAGTATTTGCTGCATACCTGAATGTGGAATACGTGCTGCTTCTTGCAAATACAGATGCTCTTCGAGCTGATGGTTGTGCTGAATAATTTGGTCAATCTGATAGTTATTGGCCTGATAAGCGACAGCATTGCTGTTTACCTTGCTATTGCTTAACTTATCATCTATCAACTGGGTAGCGGTTGATTGTATATCGTTTGATTCAGTAGTGATGCCAGTGCCAAGCTGTTGGTGGAGAAAATCTAATAGCCAATAATGCCCATTGTTGACTGTTGAATCCGTTTGCAGGGCACTTGGTAATAGTGCAAAAGCACCGATACTGACCTCGTCAATGGAGTCGAGATAAGGATTATTAGTATTTACTTGGTCAAAATAACCTGGATATAGCGCAAAAGCACCAAATGTCGGACGGCTTTTTTTTAGGTTGGCTGTTTTTTTATTGTTGTTCTCTTTATTGCTGTTTGCTTCATCAAAAGCCCCTTGATCTCGTTCAATACGAATCAGTGCATCACGATAACGGTGCATTTGATTGATAGCATCATCTGGCACATAGTCAATCGCATCAATGTTTTGTTCGGGGTCATCGTAGTGATGCTTTTTGGTTTTGATGCGATATTTGGCATCGAATAACCAAATAAAGCGTTTGTTGTTTGGTAGGATGACTTCCAAGACGATATCAGGCTTTTGATTAACTGAGTAAGTTCGGATGTCTTTGGTAGTTTTATTAAATGGAGGCTCGTGCGCGAGCCTTGCTGTAATGCCATCGTTACGCTCAAACTCAAATGCGCCAGCGAAGCCGTCTTGGAGCTGGTATTCAAAAAAGTCTTTAAGTCTTAACGCTTGCTTGTTAGCTGCTACCTCTTTAAAGCCCAACTCATCCATTAAGATGTTTCTTAGGGTCAAAAAGCACCACACTTCATAGATTTCTGCGACCGACTTCATAGAGATACTAGATTGATTGTCAAAGACATCTAGGTAAAACTTCAACTCTTGCCAAATTCGATAGACGGAGCTGTAGCCGACCTTTTGCTGCAACACCAGTGACTCACGGTTACGGCCGTTATAATCACCCACATCAGTCATAAAGCCTTGTTTCAAGGTTTTTTGTAGCGGTTGTTGCCACTGATGCAGCTCATCTAAAAAGGCATCAGACAGCCGCTGCTTATCTGGTGCTGCATTGCTTTGCCTAAGTTTATATTCAAAGTCAGCCAGTCGTTTCTTAGAGGTAGCTACCACCATTTTAATAAAGCGGTTCTCTGGGGTATCGACACTTAGCTGCTTTTTGGTGACCTGATAACGCTGCTCATGCAGACCATTCGCGAAGTCCTCTTTTATTTTTGCTCCCAGTCGCGCAGGCAGTTTGCCTTTTAGCCGTGCTGCTTTGTTATAAGAGGTATGAGCCTGTAAACGACTATGAGGTGCTTGATTAATAACTTTTAGCGCATGCGTCAGCTGGTTGCGTAAATGACTAAAGTTAGCGAGCCAAAGTAGGGGAAACTGATGGCGCTGTTTGGTTTGCGCACTATCTTGTTCGGTTTTTTCTACCAGACTAAAGCGCCACAGTGGAAAGACGGTATCAATCGCTTGATACATCGCTGGCAAGTCATCGTGCAGACTCATCTTGGTGGGCAAGACTTCAAAGGCGATATTGCTTTTATAGGTTTGGTTTGATTTGACGTAATTGAGGGGCAAACGCAGCCAACCGACATCGTTTGCGGTATTGACAGTGCCTGTCAGATGCGCAGGCATTCGCGAGCGAGACTGACTAAACCGAAAACTCTCATTGATTAAATGACTACGGTGGGTCAGATAAGCCTGTTTAACGTCATTTTTACTAGCTTGCTTTTCAGTTTTTTGATCAGATTCATCTACGCTAGTTTCATCAATACGTTTGTTGTTCAAAAAAATCCATTCAAAGTGGTATTGGATATTTTCAAAGAAAATAAAATCATCCAACTTAAGCGCTTCTACCAATCCAGAATGAGTGAAGCTACCTTTTATCTCTATGGGCTGATCCATAAAGCTAGCTTCAACAATGGCTAAGGGCGGAGAGAAACGTATGATAGGCTGCCCAGCGCTATGATTGCTGATAGCCTGACGCTTAGCCAAGGTCGACTGATAGGTCGCTTGGCGTTTGCTGATATCGCTACACCAAATAGACAGCTCAAAATCAGCGGTTTGTATCCTTAACAGATCTGGCATTATCGCTCCATTCGTTCAGCTGTCTCTATTTTAAGGCCAAAAACTGGTAAAGCCTGAACGCTCTAGGCGCTGTTGCATCCAAGCTAATTTAGCCTTGCTTCGACAAGTGATAGACAAAACACTATCATCTGCATTTTTGCGATATAAATCAGGGCGCAGGTTATCTGGATAATTTTCGGTAGGCCAAATATCATTTAGCTCTTGTTTTAAGATGGTTGCTAACTCTGTGAGCAATGACTGCTCATTGTTGCTAGTAGCTTCATTCATAAGTGCTAATTTGTCGTAATCACCCTCGATACGTGGCAATACTTTGCACATCAAGAAGTCATCCCAGACTGCTTGTAGCTGCTGTTCATCTTTAGGGTCGGCGCTAATAACGGCTAGTAATAGCTCGTTGAGAGCTCTAAAAGCCAATTGGAATGGCGTATTATCCAATACCTTATTAATAGACTTTAAGAACTCAATACTTTTATATCCATCACTATCAGTTTCAGGTAGATATCTTTTATTAGCGTGTGAGTAAATAGGATAGCTTAGGGCGTTATGAGTGACATTTGACTCAAAGAAATGATCAAAGTCATTGGGGAAAAAATCCCCAAAGTCAAAACTCAAAGCACGATCGATGACCTTACGTGAGAATCCATGGGTGGTTTCATCCATATTTACCGTACCTGCCACGATTAGATTAAAGGGCAGGCTTAAACCATGCGAACAGAACAAATCCCAAGCGTCATCGTACATTGCATCTGCAAAACCCAATGCCTTACGCAGTTTGTCTTTGTCTTCTAGCTGCTTGATAGTTGCTGATTTCAATAGCGGGTCGCAGCAATAATTAAATTGCTCATCATCCCATTGCCACTCACGAGTTTCTAAAACGGATAGGTAATCGGCAAAATACTGCTCAACAGGCGCTAAGTTCATTTCATCCAAACATAGCCAATAGGGTAGCACTTGATTTAATTGGTCTTTATCACCCGTTATGATGAGGCGACTGTCGTCATCAGCTTTTAGCTCAAGCTCTGCATCGATAATCGCTCGCCAAGCTTTGGCAATGAACTGCAGCACGTCAGTGGTGATATATTCAGCGCTACCATCTCCACCCAAGCGTGATATATAGCCGAGTACATCGCTTGGTTCATGCCAGTCAGGACGTACGGAAGTTAGGCAGTAGGTATCGCTAAGGCTACCTGTGAGTTTGGCTTGCTCACGGACAAAGCGAGTTTTACCTGTACCGGAGATACCAGCTAGGAGTAGGAAGGGTTTGGACAGGGGCGTTACATCGTCAGGAAGAGATTTTTTCATAACAGCGCTGGCATTAATTTGGGTATGTAGTTGTGGCTGTGAGTCAAAATCAATTGTTTTTATCTCTTTATAAATTGGTTGTATTTGCCTATAGATATTTAAAAGTTCTAAAAAGTCATTTTTAAGTTGAGCGTTATCTAACTGTTCAGATATATCATAGTACTTAGCGATTATATTAAAGGGTTCATATGATTGACCTAAGGTAGTTTTTGCACGTAAGTCTATTTCTTGCTGCCCCCAAAAATTAAGCTCTGGTAACTGGGAAAGGAGATATTGTTTAATTGACTCAGCTCTACGCTCTGCTTTAGGCTTTCCTAACTCTTTGGTAGGTATTGTTGTTCCTTGGTTTAGAGATAAGTAAAAACCGGAGCCATCAGCTTTAAACAAGTAGACAGGATAAATACCATCTTGCGTTGTCGTTGTAATTTTAGGATTAAGAATTGAAAGCCATGGCACGTTAGCCCAATTTCCAGCACCAGCACTGGCTTTGACTTGATAGGTGTTATCAAAATCTTTTACTAAAGTTTCTATATCTTTTCTGACATCATTCCTAAAGAAGTTAGCTAGCCAATGATTTGAAAAAGGCTCTTGAGTCGCTTGAACCCAGTTGGACGTAAATTCTTTTAATTTTTCTGCGAAATTCATATCAGTCATTAACTCTTTCATCCGAAATTTAACAAATCATTAGCTCAAGTTTATGCGTTAGTCTACACAATACGTATAGATTAGGCTAGACAAGGAAAGAGATGTGATTTTGGAAAAGGGGAGTGTTAAAACAACCATATATCTAAAAGCCACCGAATAAGGGATAATAGCCGTTATGGATTCTGTGACACTATAACAGCTAAAATAAGCCGAAACTTATAGCCATAGATAGACATCCAATACCGCGAACTTACATAACAAGGCAGTCCTGCATGACCAATGATAATCCTTATAATTTTTTGCCCCTACAACCTACTGGCAGAAACGAAGAAGACAACGTAAATACCTATGCTCCTGAAGACATGATCAAGATATACGAGCAGCAGTTTCTCACGCAAGTACCTGAAGACCAGCTAACCGAGTTTTTACCTGCGCTAAAGCGGTTTTATGATATCGATAACAATACTTTAGACATCAGCGCGGTCATTTTTGACGCCATAGCCGACGCTACTATCATCTATAATCACAAAGTAAAAACAGGCGATTATCAAATAGTAGGGAGCTTAGTCACAGAGCAGATGGAAGTAGAAGAAGACGAAGAAAGTGATGAAGGTCAAGAAAGCCTAGACAACCAAGCCTACACGATAGACTGTATGCGTACCTTTTTTATCAATGATGTAGAGATACCTTATCACTTTAATTTGTTTGTTCAAGGCGACAGCTACTCCATCTTGACCGAAAAAAACACCGTGCTAGAAAAAATATACTGGCTGGTAAATGCGGGGTTTGAAGAGCATCTATTGGGTGATCCTAAAGAGTTAGCAAGCTTAGAGACTATCAACGAAGAGCTGGCCAGCTTAGGTATCAGGGAGATGGATCTGAACACCATCCATCAATTGGTCAATTATATTGAAGACAATCTGATCGATGATGAGATGGCAGAGGCGCTGAATACCCTAATAGATGACGCTGAATAGGGTCTAATTCTATATATGATAGGTGCGCTGTACTCTAGAGTAAGCCAACAAGCCATCAGTTAAGATGGCTGGTTACTCGTTGACCAGCCACCACCAAGCGCTTTATTAAGGTTTATTAGCATTTGTGCTTGAGCGAGTCGCGACTTAAGCAAATTCTCACGCAGCTCTTGCGATTCAAGCTGAGCCCTTAGCGCATAATCCAGAGTATGATGACCATAGCGGAATAGCTTTTGTGCATCGTTGGCATGTTGCTCGGATTGTCGATAAGCAGTCTCTAACAGGGATTGCTGCTTTTGTAGCGCATAATGGAACTGGTAGGCACTGTCTACTTCGCCGAGTGCGCGTAATAGAGTTTGGTCATACTCTAATAAAGCGGTCTGTAATCTGGCATCCGCATTGTCAATATTAGCTTGGATACGGCCATTGGTAAATAATGGCAGCTGTACGCCTACGTTTAAAATACTGCCCCAACCCTTCAGTTTAGGCACGTCGCTATCAATATCGATACGACCCCCTTGACCCAAAAAGTTAATCGAGAAGCGCGGGAGCAAATCAGCCTCAGCACTGGCCAGTTTGGCAGAGTAGGCGTTCACCAGTGCGGCGTAGGCTCTGATATCTGGGCGACGCTCAAGTAGGCCTTGCGGCGTCTGGCCACTGGGAGCCGATGGCAGATGAGTAAAAATATCTTTGGGTGCTTTAGGAAGCGTAAAGCTTTGCGGCGTCTGACCTATTAGCACTGCGATACTGCGTACATTTGCGGCATATTCAGCATTCAAGGTGCTTTTTAGTGCACGCGCAGCGTTGAGCTTACTTTTGGTATTGTTGACCTCATTAATAGTAGAGTCACCGGCGTTAAAGCGTAGCTGTACGTAGCGTTCGAACTGCGTCAGAGTAGCGATACTTTGATCAATGATGGCTTCACGTTTTTGCGCTGCACGCGCCTGCAAATAGTGGTCAGCTATTTGGCTTGCCACCAGCATTTGCGCGCCATAAACCTTTTCTTGTACTCCTAGTGCTGCATAATAAGCGGCGTCTGCATCGCTTTGCTTTTGCCCGAAAATATCAGGCTCCCAAGCTGCGGCAAACCCAACCGACCCATAGTCGCCACTGGTGCGCACACGATCTTCTAATAAGGGTACGCTCCCGCCAGGCAAGCCCAATCTATCGGTAGAGTAGATATTGGATGAGCTCCTTGTGATGCCTGTAGAGGCATTAACACCAGCTTGAGGACCAAGGTCAGCGTTGGCTAAGCGGCTGATGGCAGAGGCTTCGGCAAGACGACTTTGGGCCACTCTTACATCAAATCCACTTTGCAGTCCCTGCTCAATAAGCTGGGTCAATACTGGATCATCCCAGCGCTGCCACCACTGACTGATATCTTGACTGCCTTTTGCTGCTTGATCTTGGCTAAAGCTGGTTGGAATGAGTACATCGCTTTGTCTAACCACCTGTGTGGGCTGAGTTTGACAGGCGCTGATAAATAAAGTTAATGCGCTCAACGCAACCACTCTGGATACTGGCAACATAAGCTACTCCTAATTATATGGCTATATAGCAGCGTTATTTTTATAAGTTTATCGTATATAACTACAGTAAATTAATAACGCTATTTTGAATATCTCTTTTTTATATGGGACTGACTCTACCTAAGTGGTTATCCCAATTGCTCAAGCATGGCTTTGAAGCGTATCAAAGCAAAAATAAGAAACAATCCTCCGATACCCGTCATCGCCAATAGCTCAGGCCAAACAATATCTAATCCTGCATTACGAAATAACACATTTTGGCCAAAAGCAATGAACTGGGTAGTAGGCCAATACTCACTTAGCAGCTGCACCATCTCGGGCATATTACTGCGCGGCGCTATAGAGCCAGATAGCAGGAGGGAGACCACCAATACCGGCAGCATCAACAGCGCAAACTGTGGCATGGTCGGTGCTATGGTCGATAGCATGATCCCCAAAGCAGATATCGAGAACAGATAAACTGCCACGCCGATACCGAATAGCACTAGTGAGCCGTTAATAGGAATACCGAGAAAGTACTGCACCATAAAAACCATCGACAGCATGGAGGCAACCAAAATAACCATCCCGTTGGCCAGTATTTTTGACATGACAATCTCGGTGGCATTAACGGGCATCACCAATAAGTGCTCAATAGTGCCTCGTTCACGCTCGCGGATGACGGCAGCTCCCGACAAGCCGAGTGCCAAGAGCGTGATCATATTAGAGACCTCCATGACTGGGGTATACCAATAGCTGTCTGCATTTGGGTTATAGACCATATTGAGCACGGGCTTAGCTATTAGTGGTGGATCTCCCTGCTTCAAAAAGCTGCTGATTTGTTCATTAAATATTTGGGCAATATAAATCTGTCCCACACCCGCTTGGGTCATGGTGGTGGCGTCAATCAGTAGCTGGGCTTGCGGTTTGCGTCCAGCCAGCACATCGCGCTCAAACCCAGGCGGAAAATCCAATACAAAGATAAGCTCGCCTTTATCCATCAACTCATCAACCTCTTCGCGCTTTACGTCAACGGGCGGGATGAAGTAGGGCTGCTGCAAAGCTTCTTGGATTTGTCTGGTCAGAGCGGTACGGTCTGAATCTATAATACCTATGGGGGCATTACGTACCTCGGTATTGATACCGACGGCTACTGTATAGATGGTGACAGAAAAAACCACGCCGATCATCAAAAATAGGACGGTATCTCCAAACAAGCTACGCAACTCTTTGATGGTTAAGGTCCAGATATTCTTTAAAGAGCGCATTTACACCTCCTGCTTTTTCAGGAAAATAGAAGCCAGTGTGATAAACGTGAGGGCAAAGGCAGCCAGAACCATATACTCAGTCAAAAAGCTGCTCCAGCCAAGTCCTTTGGTAAAACCGCCAATACTGATACGCTGATACCAAGATGCTGGAAACCCGACACCCAGAGCATAAGCGAAACCGTCCATACTGGAGATGGGGTAGAGCAGTCCAGAATAGTTGATGGTAGGTATGAGAGTCACGATAGCGGTTATCAGTAGCGCTGCAATTTGGGTGCGAACCAAACTGGATACTAGCAGCCCCAGTCCTGTAGACACATATACCAATAATAAGGCACCAAAGGACATGCCCAAAAAAGAGCCTTTTACCGGTACTTGAAACCAAAAAACAGCCATTAATACTAGTATGATATAGTTGATAAAGCCTAGAGCGACATAAGGCAGCTGCTTGCCAATGAGGTATTGTGGCACACTGGCAGGTGACGTATAGAGGTTGGATATCGAGCCAATTTCGCGCTCACGTACTACCCCAAGTGTGGTCATCATCGCTGGAATGAGCATCAGGATCATCATGATCACACTTGGGATGACGGCGCTGACACTTCTAAAGTCCTGGTTATACATAAAACGCGGGACTATTTCAGCAGCAGGCGTTAGATCGATAGGCAAGCCCGTGTCCTGAAAGCGGTCCTGCATATACATCCTCATGATGCCGCCCACATAGCCCTCAATGTTAGTCGCATTAAAGGGGACAGTTCCATCGATATAAAAGCTGACTTCTGGCTGTCTGTTGGCTGCTATGTCACGTCCAAAACCCGCTGGAATATCGATCACCAGTTTGGCCTCGGAGCTTTTGAGTGCATACTCAGCCTCTTCTAAAGAATATACAGGCGGCTTGGTGATAAAGTATTCTGAACCAGAAAAATACTCGGTTAACTGTCGACTTTGCATAGTCTGATCTCGGTCGAGAACAGTATATGGCAAATTATTGACATCAAAAGAGATACTCCAGCCAGTCATAACCATTAGGATGATGGGGCCGAGAATCGCAAAAAAGAATCTGATTTTATCGCGCAGTAGCTCTTTAGCTTCACGAGTGGCAAATGTCCAAACAGTACTAAACCAGTAGCTAAGCGTATCAGTCTTATTGGCCTGCTTGTCAGGTGCAGATGCTATGATGTCTGAGCCGATAGGGCTGTCTTCACTTTCAGCCGTGCTGCTTTTAGCTGTGCTGTTTTCAGCGGTTTTAGTTGGCTGGCCTTGACTGTCATTTGTGTTGTTTGCATGTTCTGCGTTCTGACTGTCCTCTTTTTGACTTTGCTCATCGTCAAGCAGATATTGCACAAAGGCTTCTTCAAGGTTTTCCGCCTTCTTATTGCGTGTTAGCTCTGGCGGCGTACCAACATCGAGCACGCGCCCTTGATGCATAAAGGAGATTCGATCACAGCGAGAGGCCTCATTCATAAAATGAGTAGAGATAAATATCGTCACTTTTTCTTCGCGAGAAAGCTCTATTAGTTTTTGCCAAAACATATCACGCGCTTCTGGATCTACCCCTGAGGTTGGCTCATCGAGGATTAATACCTCTGGACGATGCAAACAGGCGGCTGCCAGCTGTAGTCTTTGGCGAATACCAAGCGACAATGAGGAAGGGTCAGTCTCTGCCACATCAACCAAATCAAACTGCTCTAAAGAGTCCTTGACCGCTTGCTGTCCGCGTGCGCCTTTTATCTGATAAAGCCTAGCGTGTAGCTCTAAGTTTTGCCGTACGGTCAGCTCTTCATAGAGTGAGAAGGTCTGCGACATGTAGCCAACTCGCATGCGAGTATCGACATTTTCATCATCGATAGATTGACCAAGTAGCTTTGCTGATCCCTCAGTCTTATCAATCAAGCCAGTAAGCATTTTCATAGTAGTGGATTTACCACAACCATTAGAGCCTAAAAAACCAAAAATCTCTCCCTTTTCGATACGAAAGCTGACACTATCGACCGCAGTGAAGTCGCCAAAACGCTTGGTTAGGTTTTCGGCCTCAATGGCGGGCGGCGCATCTGGATCGGGCTCGAACGGAGGGATTTTTAGTTTGCCTGAGTTGGTTTGTTTCTCTGCTGGCAAAAGCTTGATGTACGCCTCTTCAAGCGAGGTGACCCCAAGCTGCTCCATGACGGTTTGCGTGCGATCATTGGCCAGCAGCTTACCATCATCCATCGCCAGCAAATATTCAAAGTCTTCGGCTTCTTCTATATAGGCGGTCGAGACGATGACGGTCATCTCTTTGCGTTCGGCTTGCAGCGAGGCCACCAATGCCCAGAACTGGCGACGGGCTAAAGGGTCCACCCCAGTGGTTGGCTCATCAAGGATAAGCAGCTCTGGGTTATTCACCAAGGCGCAGCAAAGACTAAGCTTTTGTTTCATGCCACCTGAGAGCTTGCCAGCCGGACGATCTGGAAAGGGATCTAGTCCTGTTGCCTTAAGTAATCGAGCGATTCGGGCACGGCGTTCGTGCGCATCTAAGCCAAACAAACGCGCATGAAAATCCACATTCTCATACACTGAAAGTGTGGGGTAGAGGTTGTGTCCCAGCCCTTGCGGCATAAAAGCAATATGCTGCGATAAATCATCACGTACCGCTTTTTTTGCCATGTCCTGACCGAGCACTTGCACCGAGCCTTCTTGAATGATCTTGACTCCAGCAATAACAGACAATAAAGTGGATTTCCCCACCCCGTCAGGACCAATCAGGCCCATGGTGGCGCCGCGTGGAATGTTGAAGGAGATATCATCAAGAGCAATCGTCTCGCCATAGCTATGAGAAACATGGCTAACCTCAACTGTATTAAGCTGGCTGTCCATACATCATCTCTTTATCTTGTACTGGTAACTTTTCTATCATCGTAAGCATTCAGTTTTATTGATCATAAAAGCTGCTGAATAATTTATGATGCATTTTGCACAGGCATTTTTACTGCAGGAAGCTTGATCGTTAGCTCATCAGGCCACGCTACATCAGTATCGCTACGCACATAACCGTTCCCTGTCATACCGCCCTTCAGTAAGCCTTTATATTTTTGTGCCACTTCAAGAGGCAACTTAATACGCACCTTAAACATCAGCTTTTCGCGCTCATTCTGAGTCTCTACTGATTTGGGCGTAAACTGAGCTTCTGAAGCAATAAACGAGACTTGTGCCGGCCATACACTATCGAGTCCATCGAGCACAATTCTTGCGTCATCACCCACCTGTAAACTACTCATCTGCTGGTTAGGAAGGAAGATGTTCATATATGCATCCTCAGTATCGAGCAGACTAACCACTTTACTGCCTGCAGCAATGACACTACCAACCTCAGCAATACGGTACTCGACACGCCCAGCTTTAGGGCTACGGATAAGCATATCGTCATTCATTGAAGTAGCGGCTTGTTGCTGAGCTTTTGCCTGATTGACGCCAGCTTTGGCTTCTGCTATTTGAGCATCGACTTGTTGCGCAGCTGCTTGGGCTTCTGCTCGTGCTGCTCGCGCCGCTTGCACCGCTGCAACGGCACCATTGTAAGCCGCCATTCTCTTACTGACCTCTGAGTCTGAAATCAAGTTTTCACTGCGCATCTTACGTGCATTGTCTAAATCCATTTTTGCGACTTTTTGCTGTTCAAGATGAGCATTGATCTCAGCTTGGGCGCGAGCCATTGCCTGCTCAGCTTGATTACGTCCTGCTTGAGCCTGCGATACCATTTGATAAGCGCGCTGCTCAGTAGCCTGCGCTGCCATGAGCTGGCTTTCGCTTTGAGTGGACGACAGCTTAACCAACAATTGATCTGCCATGACATCCTCTCCCTCATCAACCAGTATTTGCTCAATGCGTCCTGGATAGAGGCTGGCAATATCAAACTGTTCTAGCTCTAGTCTACCGTTTGAGCTGACTATGCCTGAAGGAAGGGCTTCGGCCTGTTGCTGCTGTTGCCAGAAGTACCAACCGACAGCAGCAGCCACGACTAGGAGAATTAAAATCCACGACTTTTTCATGATGAGTTCCTATTCTTCTCTATGCATCTTTTTATGCGGAAAACAGAACGGAAAACGACCAATCGATATGTTGGCTAATTCTGTCATCCTCAAATATTTTGAAAGTTTTTCAGTAATTTTTAACAACAGAGGCTAAAAGCAACCTTTTACGATGATCATAGTGGCTTATAAGTAAGCTAACAAAAACCCTGTGTCACTTAAAAACACTATATTCGATATAAATCGACAGAGTGATTTTTGAGAAGTAGTTTGTTTTTTGGAAATAAATATTAAAAATAAAGGCTGTTTCACTAACAAAGCCATAATAACCATAACTAAAGTGTGGTTATGATACGGGATATTGGTTCAATAAACTACCGTAGCGAAATCTAATGTGAGAACTGCTTAGTTTATCAATCAGTAGGTTATGGTGTTGCCTTATCATAAAGCGCTTATTATCGGTAAAGCGACTGCTCATGAGTTATACCAAACCCAAAAAGTGCGTTTAACGTTGTCAAACTTGCTAAGCCTACTAGGTGTAGTACTTGCACAAGTTTTTCGCGTGACTCTAATTTTTGGAAATGGTATTAGTAAGCGCAAATAAGCAAATATAGAGCAACTGGACGGTTATGAAGATGATTTGTTAGACAATATTGATAGGCAATAAAAAACCCTCACAATCAATAGACTGTAAGGGTTTTGTATATGGTACCAGTGGTCGGACTCGAACCGACACGCTTTTAAAGGCAACGGATTTTGAATCCGTCATGTCTACCAATTCCATCACACTGGCATGTAAGGTGATAAGTTTATACTGCTAAACATTATCGAATTGGGCTACAGGGTTAACTGTATAGGCTGCGTATTATAACAGCCTATTTTGGAGCGTCAAGAATTATTTACTGGGATTTTGCTATTTTGGCGTAAAACTTTAGATTTAACGCTTCATAGCTGGCCATCCCTAACAAATCGTACTCAATTGATTATTAGTATGACTACTTAACCGACAAAGGCACGCTCAACCACATAGTCCGCTTGCACGCCCATACGTGGTGAAACTGTGAGACCAAAGTCGTCTAAAATTTTGGACAGGTCGGCGTTGAAAGGCATACTACCGCAAATCATAACGCGGTCATCTTCTTTGTTCATCGGAGGTAAACCAATATCTTCAAAGAACTTGCCAGACTTCATTAAGTCCGTGATACGACCCGTATTTCTAAACTCATCGCGTGTGACGGTAGGGTAGTAGATGAATTTTTCACGGAACCACTCACCAAAGATCTCATCATTGGGCAGCTCGTTTTCGAACATATCACGATACGCCAAATCCTCTACATGGCGTACACCATGTACCAAGATGACTTTATCAAAGCGCTCATAGACCTCAGGGTCACGTGACAAAGACAAGAAGGGCGCAAGCCCTGTACCGCTTGAGAGCATGTATAGGTTTTTGCCCGGTAATAGATCGTCTAATACCAGCGTGCCTGTGGGCTTTTTGCTGACCAGTAGCTCGTCGCCGACCTTGATGTGCTGCAAGCGTGAGGTAAGCGGGCCGTCTTGAACTTTGATCGAAAAGAACTCTAAGTGCTCTTCATAATTAGGACTTGCAAGTGAGTAAGCACGCAGCAGTGGCCTGCCATCGACAACGAGGCCTATCATCGCAAACTCGCCATTGCGAAAGCGTAAGCCGTCGTCGCGCGTGGTTTTGATGCTAAATAGAGAGTCGTTCCAGTGATGAACCTCTGTGACCGTTTCGGTGCGAAGTTTTGACATAAAGTCCTCGTTGGTAAATTGCTGTCTGCGTTAGTAGGTTTAAGTGTTTTTAAATACTGATTAAAGTGTTTAATCTTTTGCAAGATTAGTAGTGAGTGAAGTACACTCTAGCGCTCAGATGGTTGTGGACCATGCTTATTTTTTTAATACGAATGCGTAGCGCAATAACACGGTGTGCGTGTCCACTATATTATGGCTGGCTATTCTAACATTTTTTATGTCGCATGAGACATAAGTAAGGGTGTCTATAGCGTTTTGGACATAACGTAAACCAAGCGCTTAAAAGGCTGCACTGAATTTATCGCTCATCATAACAAACTTTAAAATAAAAATCCGTCTGGCGGCAGTCATGCGCCATGATAAAATGGAATATCGTTAGTGAGTAATTTTGTATTCTCATGTCTATCCGCTTTACTTGAGGCGGTTTGTTACGTTTGCATAGGTTTTTACAGCGTTTGGAGAAAGTTATGACTGCTGCTACGGCATCTTTCGAGACATACCAGCCGGAGCGCTGTCATAGAGCACCGATTATAGGCTATCACCGAGCACCGCTATCACAAAAGTTTGGGGCACCAAGACAGCCAAACTTGGTACCGTTGATGAGCGTGATTGAGATGATTGCGCCTTATGACGTGCCAGAGGCGTTTGTCGGTTTAGAGCATTTTAGCCATCTGTGGCTCAGTTGGCAGTTTCATCATAACTATATTAAACAAGCTAAAGCTAAGCAAAATGAAACTAAAGGCCATTCTAACGAGCGCCATAACGATCAGTCGGACACAGCAAATGCAAATAGAACTACGTTTCGTCCGCAAGTCCGTCCGCCAAGACTCGGCGGTAATCAAAAGGTTGGCGTGTTTGCCAGTCGTAGTATGTATCGACCGTCAGCTCTGGGACTGTCTGTGGTCAAGCTTGAGCGCATTGAGGTGATCGAAGGACGCGTGTTACTGATGATTAGCGGCGCTGATATGATCGATGGTACACCGATTATCGATATTAAGCCTTATATCGCTTACAGCGATGCTGTGGCTGACGCTAAGAGTGGCTTTGCGACCGCTGCGCTTGAGAAGTTAGTAGTGCAGATGACTGACACAGCCAAGCAGCAGTTTATGCAAATAGCTCATGAGCAACAGCAGGCTCAGCAAAACGCTGACAAACAACCATCAACGCATGACAGCGTGCTCTACCATCTACAAAGCCGCTTGATAGATGCAGATATTGAGCGTATTAAAGACCTCATCGCCTATGATCCGCGCCCTGCTTATCGCCGTGATGAGATGAATACCACTTTTATCATGCGTTATAAGTCGGTCGATGTGAGTTTTCAGCTCATAGAGTCGGGGCAGTTGCAGATAACGGCTGTTGTAGAGGTTAAGGATGCCTTATAGTATTGCAGGCTGATTTTTAAGTTGTTGAATCTACTATACAAATTATATTTGACCATTATAAAAGAAGAAAAATATGTCTGCTCAGAAGTATTCGATAATGATTGATCTGCGTTGGTGCTTAGATGAGCTACTAGCGGATAGAGTCATTGATCAGCGCGGCTATAATTTGGTGATGACCAGTCGCCGTGATAAAGATCAGCATCCACTGTTGACCATCAGTGAGTTTGGGCTGCCGAATGGCCACGCCTTTGGTAGCGACTCAGAGCAAACATTGACGCTGGCATGGCTCAATCAGTGGCTAGCAGCCAAAGCAGATATGGCGCTCGTACGTATTGATCCGCTAAAGATCGATGTGCCCGCCGTGACGCAGCTGATGTCGTTTGAATACGCGCGCTCGCAGCACATTTTGCCGATTGAAGTCACGATGGATGAAGTGGTCATTGGTACTGATCAGCCGTTTTATACGGATTGGCACGCTAATATAGAAAAGCTGATTAAATCCAAAACTTATCGCACCGTCTATATCAATCCTGAACAGATCAATCGCTATCGGCAAGAGTTCTATCAAGTCACGCAAGCGATTGCAGGTGCCAACTCCATCCATAAACGCGCCGCTGCGGATGTAACCAACGTCGAGGCGTTATTACAGCTGGGTGACAACAATAATCCCGATGCCAATGACCAACATATCGTCAAAGTCGTCGATTGGCTACTGCAATACGCCTTTGAGCAGCGTGCCAGTGATATCCATCTAGAGCCACGGCGTGAGACAGGCAAGGTGCGCTTTCGTATCGATGGCGTGCTGCATACGGTTTATGAGATGCCACTGGCGATTGTAGTAGCAGTGACGGCGCGCATCAAAATCTTAGGGCGGCTCAATGTTGCAGAAAAACGCAAACCGCAAGACGGGCGTCTAAAGACCCGTACTCATAATGGCATGGAGACTGAGCTGCGCCTGTCTACCATGCCGACTGCCTTTGGTGAAAAGCTGGTGATGCGAGTGTTTGACCCTGAAGTGTTGGTGCGCTCTTTTGCTCAGCTTGGCCTGTCAGGCAGTCAGCTCGAGAGGTGGCAAGAGCTGACTGCGCATCCAAACGGTATTATTCTGGTTACAGGTCCGACCGGCTCTGGTAAAACAACGACGTTATACAGTACGCTCAAGCAGCTGGCCACTGAGCAGGTAAACGTCTGTACCATCGAAGACCCTATTGAGATGATTGAGCCGGCTTTTAATCAGATGCAAGTCAATCCAGGCGTGGATTTGCTTTTCGCTGACGGTATTCGCTCTTTAATGCGCCAAGACCCAGACATCATTATGGTCGGTGAGATTCGTGATGCCGAAACTGCCAACATGGCGGTGCAAGCGTCACTCACCGGACATTTGGTGCTCTCGACGCTGCATACCAATGATGCACCCAGTTCGATCACTCGTTTGCATGATCTGGGTGTTCAGCCGTTTTTGACATCAGCGACTATATTGGGCGTGATGGCACAAAGATTGCTACGGACTTTATGCTCTTACTGTAAGCAAGCTGTGGCGGTGATTGCAGATAGTGAGGTGGCTATACAATGGCAGGAGCTGGTACAGCCTTGGCGTGCGGCATTGCCTGCTCAAGTTTATACAGCTCAAGGCTGTGAGCACTGTCGCCATACCGGTTATCAAGGCCGAGTCGGACTGTACGAGATTATGCCACTATCGAATGAGCTCAAAAAACTGGTGAGCGCTGATGCCAGCTTGGACATATTGAAACAGCAAGCCTATCGTGAAGGCGTACAACCGCTGCGTCTGTCAGGGGCCAAGCGCATCAGTGAGGGGTTGACGAGTATAGAAGAGGTGATGCGGGTAGTGCCTTTGCATTAATTGGACTTGAAAACAGACCTACTTAGAGCAATAAACAGTAGGGGTGCTTCAATTTAAAAGGTATAGCAGTCATGGGTTAAGAGGCTTATGCTTTTTTATTTTGAACTGACCACACTCTATTTTTAACGCTTATTATTTCTTAATGTTTATTAACGAGATTGTTTATGTTTACCGATACCCATTGTCATCTAAACCGTTTGGACCTAGCCAAATATGATGGCAAGTTAGAAGGTGCGATTGCAGCCATGAAAGAGGCGCAAGTGATGCGTGCCATGGCCATTATGTGTGATTTTGCTGAATATGATGATATTGCCAATATCATTAGAACGTATAGCGATGAAACTCTAAATCTTGGTATGAGCGTAGGGATTCATCCTTGTGAAGACATCAATACATTACAGTCAGCGACCGTCGAGCGCTTGGTAGAAACGGCTAATGCCGAGCAGGTCTGGGCCATTGGGGAGACGGGGCTGGATTATTACTGGTCAACTGAAAACGCACACGAGCAGCGTGAGAGCTTTGCCCGTCATATTCATGCCAGTCAGCAGCTCAAAAAACCACTTGTCGTGCATATGCGTGATGCCAAAGAAGACACCATCGATATTTTAAAGGCAGAGGGTGCTGAGCATGGCATTATTCACTGTTTTACTGAAGACTGGGAGACAGCCAAACGGGCGCTAGATTTAGGGTTTTATATCTCATTTTCAGGTATTGTGAGCTTTAAGAGCGCGCAGATGATTCAAGATGCTGCCAGACGCATGCCAAAAGATAGAATACTCATCGAAACTGACAGTCCTTATCTGGCCCCAGTGCCCAAGCGTGGTCGACCGAACGAGCCAGCTTATGTACCTTATGTCGCAAGCTACTTGGCAGATATGTATGGATGCAGTAGTGAGGAGGTCGGCACACTGACGGCAAAAAACTTTGAAAATCTGCTGGCACAGTACCACTAAAGTAGGTATGCTATGACCAGTCAGTCATTCATTAAATCATTTGAATGCTGCGTCATTGTTTATAGTGCTAACCGTATGATTATTAATGACTATTAATAGAATATAAGGACTATCATTCTTTATAGTTATTGTCTGGCCGTTAAGAGGTATTCACGTTTGGGGTGATAGCGAGCCGTGACAGCGTTAATCATATGCGTCATCTGGTCAAGTTTTAGGAGATATTATGAGCCGTCAACAACAATTTAAAGCACGAGAAGAAAACATTTTGGCGATGGCTGAACGTTTACTACTTGAATCTGGCGATGGTGATATTACTTTAGATAGCTTGGCTGACCAACTTGATTTGGCGAAAGGCACTCTGTATAAGCATTTCTCTAGCAAGGACGAGCTGTATTTGCGTATTATCATACGTTATGAAGAGCAGCTGTTTGAGATCAATCGTATCGATGATACGCCTGCGGCAGGGATTACACGTATGCTCCTGCAACAGCTGCTTAAGCCACAAAAAGCCATGTTGCTTAATCAAATCGAAGAGCGTTTGGCAGCGTCAGCGACAGGTCTGAATCGTTTATTTGGCGAGCTTTATGATATCCGTCGCCAGCGTATGAAACGGGTGATTGATATCATCAGTGCCTATCTAAAAGACGAGCGTAGCCGTATGACCACCCGTGATTATTTGTCTTCTCTATGGGCGATGGGTCAAGGTGGTGCTGGACTTTTGAATTCAAGTTTTTATCAGCGCTATCTTGGTCGTCGTGACACTCTGCGCTATGCGTTTGTGCAGCAAATGCTGGCCTTGCCCAGTCAATATCCGCTGTATATTGATGATGAAGAGATGATGGATGTCGATATGCAGGAGCTTGTAGATCAGATCGATACAGAATCAGAGGCACATCGCAATACGACTTATTGATGATCTGCTGTCGATAGTCTTTGAGCTTTGATGGTTTAAATGGCTTTTTTGTCGCTACTATTTATAGTTTTAGGTGTTTTATGCCGGTTACTGTCAAAACTCAGTCCAGCCTCGCACCTCATCCATCTGCTTTATTTATGGATCCACCGTTGTCTGCGCCTTTTTTTAAGCAGAGACCTCCTAGTATACCGTCTTCACGCTTGCTCACGTCTACTCAATCAGGCTTTAGCTTGGTTGAGATTGTGGTGGTTGTGGTTATCTTGTCTATATTTGCTGGCATGATAAGTCTGTCTGTCGGCAGTAGTGAGTCTCGTAAAAACCGTGCGTTTTATGAGCATCTGACAGACTCGCTCAGCTATGTCAGACTGTTGGCGGCTGAACGTATGCAGCCCATGGGGCTTAGTCTGCAAGCGGACAAACAAGGTCAGATAACCCCCGTGATTGTGTCTTTGTCGACGCCTTATAGCGCTTATCAAACGCCAGCGCTCACAGCAAATGCAGGTGACAGTATGCCCAAAAATGCGATGGAGTTATCAGCAGATTTGTCTGGGATGTCCGGCACTGTTGATCATCAGGCAGCGCTCCCGAGCTGGGTGCTCGAGTCTGAGGTGTCTTTGCCAGATATGCCGACTGGGATGAGTCTGAGTATCGAGAGTTTGGAGACTGGCCTGTCGCCAAACCAACAAGCGCAAACGCTACAGCCTTGGTTTAGAACGCAGACGGTGCCACAAGCTTTATGGTTTGGTAATGGGCAAGCCACGCCAGTGACGATCGCAGTGCGTCATCATTCGCGCTTGGTTGGAGAAGTCATTACTATCATGCCTGATGGCAGTATTAAGACAGGGCATTAGCACATAGGATAGGTGTACCTTGATGATGAGTCTTACCAGCGATACTGCGCTGCCATCTAAGAGCGAAAGTGGGTTTACCTTGATAGAAGTGATGGTGGCACTGGCGATTTTGGCAGTGGTTGCAGTGGCTGCCAGCCGTGCCAGCAGCGCTTATCTGCGCTCGGTAGATGTGCTGCGTACGCAAACGCTTGCGCACTTCGTGGCGCAAAATGCAGCGGCTGAGCTGCGCATACAACAGACTTGGCTTACGGCCAATCGCACGCAAACTGTCAAGGCGCAAGGTGGTGAGTGGCAAGTGATTATGACGGTCTCAGACAGCATCACCCCAGCATCAAAAACAGTCAATATCAGTGTTGCGCCTATTGTCGAAGGCCAGCCACGCTCAGCAGTAACGGATATAAACGTGCTTATCAGCAATGAGCAGCAGGATATTGCTAGCCTTGACTTAAGTGGCTTGGCTCAAGAGGTTGGCCAACATAGCACAGGACAGTCGGGGGGTAATCTGTGAGGCAGCAGATCGGTTTTACCCTACTTGAGCTGATGGTGGCGATGGCGATATTTGCCATGCTTGCTGTTGCAGGCTGGCAAGTGTTTGATAGCGTTAACCGTGCCCATGAACGGGCGCAGGTGCATGCTAATAATTTAGCTCAGCTGCAGTACGCTTATCTACAGCTACAACACGACATGGGACAGATGATTGCTTATCAAGCGCCACCGACTCAAAATGTCGTGACAGAGATGGAGATGACGGCTGCCCCAAGCTTAAACACCAATAATACCGAAAACAGTAACGTCAAAAACAATGACAATAGCAGTGATAACCAACGAACAGGTCAAGTTGCTGCTGCGCCGTTTATGAGTTTAAATAACGAGCAAGTTAGTTTTGTGCGTTTTGCTGATCCCGATCCACGCTATCAAACCAGTCCTACCTTGCAACGTGTAGACTATATCTTTGCAGACGAGCGTCTTATTCGTCGGCATTATCATGATATCGCAGGAGGGCCTGAGAGTGTCAGCTTAGATACGGTACTGCTAGATGAGGTAACGCCAGGTGCTTGGCGAGCCTATTTGCCTGAAGAGAGTAGCACCTTTCCTAATAAGGACAATCTGCAGGGCAAAAAAGACAATGTCATAAACACCAATAACAGCAATCAGGAGCAGATTGCTTTGCCGCAACTGCTCCCAAAGGGGATTGGTGTCAGCTTTACCTATCAAGGCTTACCAATCACGTGGCAGTGGGCGCTTAGTCCGCAAGCTGTACCTCATACCAGCTCTAAGAATAGCAATTCATAACGCAGCGACTCTGAAAATAGCCGCCATAATAATAGTCTTAAAAACTGGTAACAGATCAATAATAAAAGGTGCTTTTGATGACGTCACTACCGTCTGCATCGAGCTTAAAACCGTCAAAAAATCTACCGTCAGGCTCTCAGCGAGGTGTGGCTCTGCTGACCATATTATTATTGGTAGTCAGTATTACCATCGTCGCAGGAGCGATGCTGGCCAGTCAAAAAACAGCCATACGCCGTCATGCGTTATTGTTTGATCAAAATCAGCTGTTGCAAGGTATTCAGGCAGGTCAACAGTTGGCGTTGACCGTGATACGAGCTGATAGTCAGCTCAATGATACGGATAGTATCCAAGACATTTGGGCGCAGCCGCTCCCGCCTTATGCCCTAGATAACCACAGTGTCACTGCCGAGCTGCGGGATGAGGCCAGCCGTTTTAATATCAATAACCTATATTATAATGGCAAGGTTGATACCGTCGCCCTAGCCGTATTTCAAAGGCTACTAACACAGCTGAATCTAGAGCCTGAAATTGCTGTTGCTGTGCTGGATTGGCAAGATGCCGATAACGAAGTCTATGGCGATGGCGGCGACGAAGATATGGTCTACCGTCAGCAAAACGATAACAGCATTCAGACGATACCCAATCAACCGTTGGTCAGTATCGAGCAGCTACAAGATGTACAGGGTGTGAGTGCCGAGGTGCTTGCGGCCTTAAGGCCCTATATAACCGCAGTGCCTTATTTTTTGCCCATCAACGTCAATACGGCAAGTCCAGTGTTACTCGCAGCACTAATAGAGGAAGCGACCCCAGAGCAAATGCAAACGCTGATAAAACTGCGCGAGCAGCAAGGTTTGACTACCATCGATGAATTGTGGCAGGTACCACCGTTAAGCATCTTGAATACTGAACAGCGTCAAGCGCTGAAGCCGCTATTGGCAGTAGAAAGCCAAGCGTTTATGGCATTAATTACGGCCAGTGATAATAGCCATGACCATGATACAGCGCCACGGCAGAAGTTTGCGACGGTACTAATAAGTAAAGTGCCTGATATAAGCAGTAGTGACAATAATAACGGCAGCAACGCCGATAATAATGGCATGAGTAGTGCCAATAGCACCGCCAATGAGGAGGCGAATCAGCCTAAAACGATAAAAATAGTGTCGCAGCGCTTATGGGCATTTCGTCCTGTTTTTTAAGTTAGGTTCGATCTAAAAGCGTCTTAATCACTCAAGTGTGTCTCTTCGCTCGACTTCCAGTTGTAAGCGCCATAAAACAGCATCTGCGCTTGACGGGTACAGTTATGTAGCATCAGCTGTTTTTTTGCTTCAATCTCTGCTGAGTCCGCCTCATCATCATGCTGCTCAGAGTAAGTCAGCTCTAACCAATCAATAATCCAAGAAAAAAACAAATTCACCCCAGCTTCAGCCAATAGTCTGCGATCATAATCATTGATATGCGCAAAGGCAGGCTGTAGCGCCAAATCCTCTCCCAAAATCTTTCCATGCATTTTGACTAAGTTACTAATGGCTTTGCGCACTGACTCTGAGCCACCGAAACGCTCGCTGACCAAAAACTGCCAATATTGGGGCTGCGCACTGACAGTATGCAAAAAAAGCTGAATACTTTTGGCAATTTGGCGATCAAAACTGCGTTTGCGGCCAATTTGTAAGCCGTCACGCAAGATGGCAAGCGTACTACCAAGCTCTTCAACCACCAGCGCTTCGCCTAGAGACTCCATATCGTCAAAATGACGGTAAAAAGCTGTTGGTACGACGCCCACTTCACGGGTGACCTGCCGTAAGCTGATAGAGCTAAAAGACTGCCCAGTCATACACAAATCTAATACGGCACTAAAAAAGGCGTGCCGGGTTTGAAGTTTCTTTTTTTCGCGACTGCTCATAGTGTTTTAATCTTATCCGATAGAGGTTTATCATACTCATTTTAATACAAAAATACGAATTAAATTCTAAGGCATGTAGGATGTTTTGACAGTTAATAAGCCTTAGATAATGGTTCCTAAGTGTCCTTGCAATTCTTGCGCCAATCGATAAGCCTCATGATCATTCATGCCAGTAATGAAGTCTAAAATATTAAGGCTGTTGTGATACATATCTTCTGTCAAAAACCGGCGATGCTCATCAAGAGAGGGTTGTATTAAACTCAGTAGGCGCTGCTGCTCAAATGATTGTGCTGCACCGCTCTGAGCTGTCCATGCCAGCGGCATAAAGGCATCTAGCAAGCGATGCAGACACTGATTGGCCATCAGTTCCATACGCACTTTACTGGGATGATTAAAGATTTTTTCACGGGCCAACGCTTTGGCTTGGTTGATGCCGCTCTTTATCGCTGGATCACAGTGCGCAAACAAACTGCCAGTGAGGGTGCCTGCCAGCAAATCGTCGCTGTTTGCCACAAAAGCGTCAGTGACAGCATTGACCAAGCGCATCATAGCCCGAGCCCGCAGGGCTGCCAGCTGTTGGCGGGTCGACATTTGTGCTGGCAGGGTGATGCTGTCTGGTCGCTCACCAATCAACTGATAAAATATAGCAGCCACTTCTGTATAACTGAGCATGTTGAGATGGATGCCATCTTCTAGATCTATTAGGGCATAACAAATATCGTCTGCTGCTTCCAATAAATAGGCCAAGGGGTGGCGAGAAAAGCCATCGTGCTGCTGTGAGGGTGGCAGACACAAACAAGCTGCCAACGCTTCAAGCTGCTGCGCCTCACTGTAAAAACAGCCGAATTTTTGTACCTGATCAACTGACTTGATGCTATCAGCAGTATTGCTATGCGTGGCCAACCAAGGATACTTCATAAAGGTACCTAAGGTGGCACAGGTCAAACGCATTCCGCCCTTATCCGGATGGTGCTCATTGCGCACCAGTAATCTAAACCCTTGCGCATTGCCCTCAAAGGCCAATAGATCCAAACGCGCACTGGCACTTAATTGTTGTAAGAAGGGCTGACGCTCAGGGTGACCAAACCAGTCTCGAATGGCATACTCACCTGCATGACCAAAGGGTGGGTTGCCTATATCGTGCGCCAGACAAGCGGCTTGTACGATGACACCAACATCTGCCGGCGTGACATTGGCAGGCAGTCCATCATCTAGCTTGTTGTGGAGCTTTTCTGCAGCCATCATGCCAAGCGAGCGCCCTATACAGGACACTTCTAACGAGTGAGTCAAACGGGTGCGAATACCCAACTGATTGGTGAGGGGGTGTACTTGGGTTTTTTGATTGAGCTGACGAAACGAGTGCGAAAACACCAAACGATCATAGTCCTTATGAAACGAGGTGCGAGCACTATCTTGAGTGGGTGGTAGTTTATTACTCCCCAAGCGCTGGGCATTGAGTAGTCGTCCCCAATGTTCACTGGCACGTTTGGGCTTATCAAATTGAGTGGTCATAAACTATATTTCCTTATCGATTATTTTGACTACGAGTCTCGTATCGCTAAAAAAGCCAGCATCACGGCTGGCTTTTGGTAGTCATACACCAAGGCTTGATAAGTCTACATGCTATACAGTGGTCAACGTGTTTATACGTTGAATCTAAAGTGCATCACATCACCATCTTGTACGATGTAGGTTTTGCCTTCTAGGCGTGATTTACCAGCGGCAGCAGCGCCTTTTTCGCCATTGTACTCTATAAAATCTTCATAGCTGATGACTTCAGCACGGATAAAGCCACGTTCAAAGTCAGTATGAATCACACCTGCCGCTTCAGGGGCCGTGGCACCGACTTTTACTGTCCATGCACGTACCTCTTTCACGCCAGCGGTAAAGTAGGTTTGCATATCGAGTAAGTCATAACCCCCACGAATGACTTGATCAAGACCCGCTTCATCCATACCCATGTCTTCTAAGAAGTCTTTTTTGTCTGCTTCATCAAGCTGAGCGATTTCAGACTCGATTTGATTGCAGAGCGCAATGACGATAGAGTCTTCACCAGTCGCATAGTCACGAACAGCGTCAAGGTAGGGGTTGTTTTCAAAACCGTCTTCACTGACGTTGGCGATATACATGGTAGGCTTTAAAGTAATCAAACCATAGCTTCTGATGAGTTTCTTTTCGTCGTCATCTAAGCTGGCAGCACGGGCAGCTTTGCCATCAGCCAGTAGAGGCTCGATTTTTTTGAATACCTCAAGCATTGCAGTGGCGTCTTTATCGCCGCCTTTGGCTTTTTTGGAGAGGTTGGTGATTGCCCGCTCAACTGCCTCTAAGTCGGCCAGTGCCAACTCAGTATTGATGGTCTCAATATCATCGATAGGGCTGACACGACCATCGACATGTACCACGTTGTCATCATCAAAGCAGCGTACCACATGAGCAATGGCATCAGTTTCACGAATATTAGCTAAGAACTGGTTGCCCATGCCTTCACCTTGTGAGGCGCCAGCAACTAGCCCAGCGATATCGACAAACTCCATAGTGGTCGGCAGTACACGTTCAGGCTTGACGATGTCGGCCAATGCTTTTAGGCGTGGATCAGGAACAGGTACGATACCTGTATTGGGATCTTTGGTACAAAAAGGAAAGTTTTCGGCCGCAATACCTGCTTTGGTTAGGGCGTTAAATAAAGTGGATTTACCCACATTTGGTAAGCCGACGATGCCGCAGTTAAAACCCATAGTGATCTCTCAATAATTAAATAAAATATGACTACAAAATTGGGCGTATTGTAGCAAAGTTTGGTAGATAAGGGGTGCTTGGATGTCTTAATTATCCTTCGTCTCAATTACCCCAATCATCACGCCCATTTGTTTTTTGTCGTGCTTGTCTATATTAGGCGCATAAAGTGCTGAGGCAATACCACCATCTAAAAACAAGGCGTTAGCACAACCTAAGTCATTTTTAAACAACGTGGCAAAGTCATAAAAGCTCACAGGCTCATCACTATTGACAAACTGTATGCTGCCATCTGCACAGATACCCACACCATTACGCTGCTTTAATGAGCGGCTGTCTGGGTTAAACTGTGGGTGGATGTCTCCATCAATGACCAACATCGGTCCTGACTGTGTCGCATACCAAGGCTGTGCCTGACCTGTTTTGAGCTGATTTTTTAGCGCCTTGCTTTCGGTGATGTGTATCTTACCAGCCTTATCCCACCACAGCACGCCATTGGGCAACAAATGAAAGTTACCGCCACCTTCTTTGGTATTTAAGGCACGCCGCTCTTCCCCTGCAATGACGGTATAGCCTATCGGCGCATACGCCTCGTTATACATGCCAGCGTTCATCGCAAAGATGAGATGCTGCTCAGCGGGCAAGGTATCGATCAGCGTGTCGAACGTAAGTAGAGGCTGTGAGCGCTCAGCCTGCTGCCAAAAAAGCTGTAACGAGTAGGGCGAGTCTGCTGATTGAGTGACGGTTTTGGTCGCTATCTGACAGGCGCTATAGCTAAAGGGTTGGTCCTGCGTTTGGCACGACCAACTGCTATTTGTAGTGCTATGCGCATCTGTAGCCGCCGGCTGGCAGGCACTTATGCTAAGCGCAAAAAAACCTGCCAGTAAAGGCGTGGAACGTAGCTTAGGGGCTTTGTTTTTAAATACCCATAGCCGTGCGAGTGTTGCGCCTGTCTTACTCATCACTGATCATTCGGCTGAAAGTCACGAAAGGTATTGTTGACATTGCCAATCAATTGACCACCATCAATGTCATCAAAATATGGGCCATCAACCGTTTGTTCAGTTGGCGCATTGGTTTCTTTGCCCATATCTCGTGAGTCTTTGTTGTAAGCAATCAAGGCGTCATTGTCCGCTAGGAAGCTATCTGGATTTGCCATGACCCACATCTGGTTAAAGACGTCGGAGCGAGCACTATTATCGAGCAGAGCTCCTTTGTCTGTAAAGTAAAAGAACTTCGACAGTAGTTTGATTTGTCCATCGTCCAGACGTCTGGCGATATGATACGGCTGCAGCTGGCTTGGGTGCTGTAGACCGACAGCAGCGACGATACTTGCCAGTGAGCTGAGGGTGTTTCTGTGATAGTTTGCTACTCGCTGCGCTTTACTTGGGACATCAAGCGCTTTTTGGCGATAAGGGTCTTGGGTAGCAACACCGGTTGGGCAGGTATTGGTGTGGCATGAGCGTGATTGGATACAGCCAACGGCAAACATAAAGCCACGAGCTGAGTTACACCAGTCTGCACCCAGCGCAATGAGCCGAGCAATATCAAAACCTGAGACAATCTTGCCACTGACGCCAAGCTTAATCTTGTCACGGATTCCTGCGCCCACTAAAGTATTGTGCACCAACAAAAACCCATCCACCATCGGCATGCCGACACTGTCCATAAACTCGACAGGTGCTGCGCCCGTACCGCCTTCGGCACCATCAATCACAATAAAGTCAGGATAGTTATCCATTTCTATCATGGCTTTGACGATTGCCATAAACTGCCAAGGCTGACCAATACAGAGTTTAAAGCCGACAGGTTTGCCACCTGACAGCTCACGCAGCTGCTGCCAAAATGTCACCAGCTCACGGGGTGTGCTAAAGGCTGAGTGTGAGGACGGCGAGACACAGTCCTGACCCATGGGTACCTCACGAGTGAGAGCAATCTCTTCAGTTATTTTTTCGCTTGGAAGTACTCCGCCTTGACCGGGTTTGGCCCCTTGTGAAAGTTTGATTTCAATCATTTTTACTTGCGGATCGACCGCTTTTTCAGCGAAAGAGACAGGGTCAAAGCTGCCATCATCATTACGGCAACCGAAATAACCGGTGCCAAGCTCCCAAATCAAATCACCGCCAAACTTACGATGATAAGGGCTGATCGCTCCTTCACCTGTGTCATGCGTGAAGCCGCCCATTTTGGCGCCATGATTGAGCGCCAAAATAGCATTGGCTGATAAGCTACCGAAGCTCATCGCTGAGATGTTAAATACCGACATATCATGGGGCTGCTTGCACCGCTCGCCACCGACGACGATACGGAAGTCTTTGTTTTTTAGCGGATGACTGACAGAGGATTGCAAAAACCACTCTTTGCCTTGGGTATATAGATTGTCTAAAGTACCAAACGCATTGGTATCGCTGACGTTTTTGGCACGTTGGTAGACCAGCGCTCGCTGTTGGCGTGAGAAGGGTACTTGTTCTTTATCATCTTCTAATAAATACTGACGAATCTCAGGACGGAAATCCTCAAGCACATAACGGATATGACCTGCGATAGGGTAGTTTCTCAAAATCGAGTGCCTAGACTGGGCTAAGTCATAGATACCTAAGGCGACCCCTAAACCACCGATAATAATCAGCCACCAGTTGATTAATAGCAGTCCTGCAAAAAAGAGCAGTACCACTGCGGCAAAGGTACTGTAACGCAGCATGACACCGGTAAGATACGGAGAGCTGTCTTCAGGTTTAGGGTTTAAATTGGTACGGGATTCAGGCATAGCAACACTCAATAGTTAAACGTAAAAATGATTAAACGTAAAAATTAAACGCATGATAAGGCAAAAGTGAACACATGACTATTATAAGATAGTTGGTGGTCATTAGGTATGAATAACTTAAAGTAGCGGATGACCACATAATCGCTCGTATTGCTTATCCTTTGACACAAACCACCTGCCGCAGGGTATGGACCACTTCTACTAGATCACGTTGTGCCTGCATCACATCATCGATATTTTTGTACGCTGCTGGAATCTCATCGATGACCGCAGCATCTTTTCGGCATTCCACACCGACTGTTTGCGCGACTTGGTCATCTACCGTAAAGGTTTTTTTGGCCTCAGTACGTGACATGATACGGCCTGCGCCATGCGAGCAAGAATGAAATGACTCTGCATTACCTTTGCCACGCACGATAAAGGATTTGGCCCCCATTGAGCCAGGAATAATGCCGTATTCACCGACCCGGGCACGCACCGCACCCTTACGAGTCACAAAGACCTCTTCACCGTAGTGCTCTTCTTTTTCTACGTAGTTGTGATGGCAGTTTACTGCTTTCATTTTGGCATTAAACGGCTTGCTGATGACGCTGCGTAGCGCTTTGATGGCATTTTCCATCATGACTTCACGATTTTTAAAAGCAAAACGCTGTGCCCAGCCCACCGCAAACCAATAATCGTCAAAATGCGCTGTACCTTCGGCAAGATAGGCCAAGTCCTTATCTGGTAAGTTGATAAACCACTTGCGCATATCTTCACGTGCCAGCTCAATAAAGTATCGACCGATGGCATTGCCGACCCCGCGCGAGCCAGAGTGCAGCATAATCCACACCTGATTGGTCTCGTCCAAACACACTTCTACAAAATGGTTGCCTGTGCCCAGCGTCCCTAAGTGATTGAGGTTATTGGTGTTTTTAAGCTTAGGGTGTTTTTGAGTGATATAGTTAAAATCATCGACCAACGTTGCCCAGCCGTCTTTTACCCTGCTATCAGGGTTTGACCAGGCGCCGACATCGCGGCGTGAACCCCGCCCGCGCGTCTTGCTACGTCCATGCGGAATGGCTCTTTCAAGCTCACTGCGTAGACCACGCAGATTGTCAGGTAGATCATCAGCAGTTAAGGTGGTTTGTACTGCCATCATACCGCAGCCGATATCGACGCCGACGGCTGCTGGGATAATGGCCTCTTTGGTCGGCAGTACCGTACCGATAGTGGCGCCCATGCCAACATGCACATCGGGCATTACTGCCAGCCATTTATAGATAAATGGCATTTGCGAGGCCTTTATCAGCTGGTCATGGGCTTTTGGATCGACAGGAACGCCCTTGGTCCAAAGTCTGATGGGAGCGCCGCCGTCTTGTATGATGTTATGAGTGGTCGGTTGCATAATGGATTCCTAATTTTTCAACAAGATATGTGCTTTTGGCAATGGGTTAGTCGCTATCGTTTTATAGTGTGAGGTTATAGAGCGCTAAACATACCAAAAACTGACATTATATCATAATAGCCATAAATATTTGATATTAAAGGGTATTTTTATGGTTATAATCAATGCATAAGTCATGAAAAATCGAGGGTAGCGTTATCAGCGATTATCTGTGCTGCCAAGCATTCAGTCGCCATGGCCAATCCGCTCAGCCAGCGCTTGTAGTTTTGGCACAATCATCGCCGCATAATCCTCCGCCTGCCAATTGGCACTTGGTACACTGGCATTAAGTGAGTAGGCGTATTGCCCCGTCGCCACATCAAATACCCCAACTGCCACCGCCAAAATATCGGGCGAGAATTCACCATCTGATAGCGTATAACCATGGGTCTGATAATAGGTTGCCGCTTGCGTCAATGAGCGCTTCGCTTGTTGATAGTCAGCAGTAGATAGATGTGTTTGCAAATTGGTATCAATCACCTTTTGCCGATGGGGTGCGCTGGCAGCATAAAACGCTCGACCTATGGCTGTTCGGGCGATAGGAACGGCTGAGCCAGCTTGCAAATTGACGGATAAGCGGGCAGGGCTGCGACAACACGCCAAATACCGCATCTCACCTTCGACTTCGGTGGCTAAGTTCACTGACACTTCGTTTTGATCAGCAAACTGTCGTAGCAGCGGCTCAGCAAATGCGACCACATCATGACGACTCCAAGCGATGGTGCTTAGACGTACCGCATTACTGCCCAATTGATACAAGCCGTGTGTCGTTATGCGCAAAAAACCAAGGGTGGTTAGGGTATAAATCAGACGGGTGACGGTCGCCTTTGGCAAGCCACTCATTTGACACAGCTGCTGATGACTCAGCTCATCACTGTGTTCAAAAGCAGCAAGTAAGGTCAGCCCACGCCCAAGAGCGTTGACAAATTGTCTGTCGTCATTCTCTTTACTTTTGGTCAGTGTTGCTTGCATGCGCTCTAACAGTGGCGCTACTCTTGATGACTGTTTTTTCATTTTTTATGACCATAATGGTGGATAAAGGTTTACAGCTTGGATAAATTTTGCTTAAATAGATGTATATTGTGAAACTAAGTTTTGCACAGCGGAACTAATAAGTCAATGAGCAGTTCATACTGCGATAATTAGTAACGGTAATAAATTGATATGGCTCAAATCATTGAGCCTACTCAACCACCATCTGTCGGTCAGGGAGACCGATGCCAAGGAGTACGATATGTCAAATTACACTGTCCCAAGTTTTGATTGGGAAGACCCGTTTTTATTACGTGACCAGATTACTGATGAAGAGCGTATGGTTAGTGATAGCGCTCGTCAGTTTTTTCAAAAAGAGCTGATGCCTGGCATTATTGAAGCCAACCGCAACGAAAACTTTGATCGCAACATCATGCGTCAGATGGGCGAAATGGGCTTGCTTGGTGTGACGATCGATGGCTATGACTGTGCGGGTCTATCAAGTGTGGCTTATGGTTTGATTGCCAAAGAGATTGAGGCAGTAGACTCAGGCTATCGTTCAGCGATGAGTGTGCAGTCGAGTCTGGTCATGCACCCCATTCATGCTTATGGTACGGAAGAGCAAAGAGAAAAATACTTGCCTAAGCTGGCATCAGGCGAATATGTCGGCTGCTTTGGTTTGACTGAGCCAGATTCAGGCTCAGATCCCGCATCGATGTCGACTCGTGCTCGTAGTGTCGATGGTGGTTATGAGCTGACCGGTACCAAGATGTGGATCACCAACAGTCCTATCGCCGATGTGTTCGTGGTCTGGGCCAAAGACGACGAAGAGCAAATTCGTGGCTTTATCCTTGATAAAGGCATGAAGGGCTTATCGGCGCCAAAAATTGAAGGTAAGTTTTCTTTGCGTGCTTCGATCACCGGTGAGATTGTTATGGACAAGGTGTTTGTCCCTGAAGCCAACGCTTTCCCAGATATTCGTGGTCTAAAAGGTCCGTTTGGCTGCTTAAATAAAGCCCGCTACGGTATCGCATGGGGCGCAATGGGTGCCGCTGAGTTTTGTTGGAAAGGCGCTCGTCAGTACACGCTTGATCGTAAGCAGTTTGGTCGTCCACTGGCAGCGACGCAGCTTGTGCAGCTAAAACTTGCCAATATGCAGACTGAAATTGCCCTTGGCCTACAAGCAGCACTACGTGTTGGACGTTTAATGGATGAAGACAATGCCGCGCCGGAGATGATCTCACTGATCAAGCGTAATAACTGCGGTAAGGCACTTGATATTGCCCGTGTTTCTCGTGATATGCATGGTGGTAATGGTATCTCAGATGAGTTCCATATCATTCGTCATGTGATGAATCTAGAGGCGGTCAATACTTATGAAGGTACGCATGATATTCATGCGCTTATCTTGGGTCGGGCACAGACGGGCATTCAAGCGTTTTATTGATACCGGTCAACAACTTAAGTCAGTTGTTCGACTAAGAAACAGTTAGATCACTAACGTACGTTACTGTTTGGGCTATTGTTTAGCGCTTTATAGGTAGTAGCGTACGTTTTTTAATTGTGATTCCTCATCTATGCTGCTACAGCTAAATGATGAATGACAATTTTTTATTCAATACTTCTTATAGCAATACAAAGTGAGTGAGACAATAAGGGATGACTATGACTGACATACCAAAAGGAGCATTACAGGGTATTAAGGTGCTTGATTTATCAAGAGTGTTGGCGGGGCCTTCATCTACGCAAATACTTGCAGACTTGGGAGCCGAAGTCATCAAGGTCGAGCGCCCGAGTATTGGCGATGAGACACGGCATTGGGCGCCGCCTGCCTTTAGTGACGACACTTCTGCGTACTATGCCACCATCAATCGCAATAAAAAATCACTGACGGTCGATATTACGACTGCTACAGGGCAAGATATTATCAAAAAACTGGCCGCTGAAAGCGACATCGTGGTAGAAAACTTTAAGGTCGGTGGTCTAAAAAAGTACGGCTTGGATTACGAGAGCCTAAAACAAGACAATCCCCGTCTTATCTATGCCTCTTTAACCGGTTTTGGTCAGACAGGACCAGACGCAGCATTACCAGGTTATGACTATATTATTCAAGGCCTGTCAGGATTGATGAGTATCACTGGCCCAAGTGATGGCGAGCCGCACAAGGTTGGTGTCGCAGTGGTGGACTTGTTTGCAGGATTGCAGCTCACCATTGGCATCCAAGCAGCGCTGATTGCACGGCAAAGCACAGGTCTGGGTCAGCATGTCGATGTGGCACTGCTTGACAGTGCCTTGGCCATGCTAGCAAATGTCGGTATGAATCACTTGGCATCAGGTCAAGTACCGCCAAGACTGGGCAATCAACATCCTAATATCGTGCCTTATCAAGTATTTGCTGGCGCAGGGGATCAGCATTTTATATTGGCCTGCGGCAATGACAGCCAGTTTGCGAAGCTCTGTCAGCTTATGGATACGGATTGGCATACAGATGAGCGTTTTGCGACCAACCCAGCACGGGTGGCTCATCGTCAGCTGTTGTGCGATAGGCTGGTAGAGAAGTTTGCTGAATACCCACGGGCGCATTGGTTGGCGGTATTGCATGAGGCGGGTATCCCTTGCGGCGCTATTCATAACATCAGTGAAGCGCTGGCCATGCCACAAGCGGTCGCTCGTGAGATGGTGGTTGATTTTGCGGCGCAAGGTAGCCCGGTAAAAGCACTGGGCAGTCCGATCAAGCTATCTGCGTCACCTGTGACTTATCGTACGCCGCCGCCACGTCTCAGTGAGCATACCGACAGCACCTTGTCTGATCTTGGTTATGATAGTGCAACGATTGCCAAACTAAAGGCGGATGGCATTGTTTGATTTAAGCTTGCACTGATTTATGTTTCGACTGATCTTAGGGTGGCTTGGTCTAAATGTGACGTTGGCGATACAGTCAATATACCCTAAGCATTCGTAAGCCGTTTGATTTGCAGTGTTTGAATTGAACGGCTTGTCAATGATGCTAAGCAGACTGTACGGTAATAAAGCCCAAACGCTGCTCGATCTGTTCTGCAAGCTCGATAAGAGCGGTACTGACTTCATCATATTTAGACTCGTATTCTGCCTGCAAAAAACTAACTGCCATGCCTGCAATCGCATTGCCTGAAGCGTTACGTATATAAGTGCCTAAGCAATACATGCCATCACGCAGCTGTCCGTCATCGAGCGAGATACGGCTATCATGAATTGCACTTAGTTCATCAGCCAAGTCTGCAAAACTGTTGACGCCATTAGAGGTGATAGGCTCAGGAAACTCACCTTCGTACAAGGATTCGATGGTGTGGTTAGACAAAGTAGAGAGCATGGCTTTGCCTGTGGCAGAAAACACGGCAGGCACCCGCACACCGGCACGGAACGTGAAGCCAAGTGGCGCAGGGGCTTCATGACAGGCCAAAAACACCACCTCGCCCAAATCCAACTTCGATAAAGTCACCGTATGCTGAAGCAGGACAGGGTATTGCAAAATCAGATCTTTAAATAACTGTATCACCCCTTGCTGACGCTCATATTCACCCGCCCAGTACAGTAAGTATGAGCCCAAATGAAACCGTCCTTCATTGTCTTTGTAAATAACATGCTTTGCCAATAGGCTTTGCAAGATGTTATGGGTCGAGCTGCGTGGTAGCTCTAGTGTTTTGGCGATCTGGGCGGCTGTTAATGGCTGCGCTGATGCAGTAATCAAGTCTAAAATTTGGAAGGTTTTGTCCAAAGCGGGTACGGTAGTCGCAGTCATAATTTACCTACAAAGAAGGATGAAAAACGTAAAGTGCAAAATAAAGCACCAAAACACAAATAAATCCATAATAAAGGTTGCAAATAGTAGCACATCATTCCTATAATGATGTTTCTTATATGGAATTAGTGTTCATTATATTGAACAGGGTGGTGATTATCAATAGTGGTTTATGAATGGCTGGTTTTATTAACGTTGTTGATAATAATGACGGAGATGCCTGTGATTAATGACCACTTATAAACGATTAAATCTACCTTATTTGCTGACTTTCTTATTAATTCCTAAGACTCTTATAACTATTATCAAGCTTACCGACGAGCAGCTTACCGACAAGGAGTGTTGATATGCTAAAGCTATCAAATCAAGATCTCATCAAACAGCAATGCTTTATCAAAGATGGCTGGCATGCTGCCAGTGATGGTGTGACCATTGACGTGAGTAACCCGTTTAATGGCGATGTTATTGGTACGGTACCCAGTCTGACCAAACAGGACGTCGATGACGCTGTCGCCTATGCCCATGAAGTACAGGCATCTTGGGCCGCTACCACTGCCCAAGAGCGTGCTGGTCTATTGCAAAAATGGGCTGACCTCATCGATGCCAATAAAGAAGATCTTGCTATCATCATGACGGCTGAGCAAGGCAAGCCTTTGGGTGAGTCGCGTGGTGAGATTGCTTATGCCAATAGCTTTATCCGCTGGTTTGCCGAAGAGGGTAAGCGCGTCTACGGTGATGTTATCCCGGCCAACAAATCACAACTGCGTCACGTCATTCTGAAGCAGCCAGTTGGTGTTTGTGCCGCCATCACGCCTTGGAACTTCCCATCAGCCATGATTACCCGTAAAGCGGCTCCAGCGCTGGCGGCAGGCTGTACGATGATTATCAAGCCTGCGACCGAGACGCCTTTTTCTGCCTTAGCATTGGCTGCACTGGCCGAAGAGGCGGGTATCCCTGCAGGTGTTATCCAAGTGGTGACTGGCAAATCATCGGTCATTGGCGACATCCTCACGGGCGATGCTCGCATTCAAAAACTGTCATTCACAGGCTCTACAGAAGTGGGCCGTACTTTGATGGCTCAATGTGCACCGACCATTAAAAAGCTGTCATTAGAGCTCGGCGGCAATGCGCCATTTATCGTCTTTGATGATGCCGACCTCGAAAAAGCGGCTGAAGGTTTAATCGCTTCTAAATACCGTAATGCAGGCCAGACCTGTGTTTGTGCCAATCGAGTCTATGTGCAAGACAGTATCAAAGACGCTTTTTTAGAGGTCTTTGTCAAAAAGGTGGCTGAATTAAATGTGGGTAATGGCTTAGAAGAAGGGGTCGATATCGGTCCACTTATCAACCAAAAAGCCCTAGAAAAAGTGCAAGATTTATTAAAAGATGCGCTGGATAAAGGCGCCAATCTGGTGGCTGGTGGTAGCACCAATGACGCATCAGCACTGACATATAACCCAACTGTCATTACTGATATTAGCAGCGATATGGATATTGCTCATGAAGAAATATTTGGCCCTATTGCGACCATATTTACCTTTAAAGACGAAGCGGACGTCATTCGCCGAGCCAATGATACCATCTATGGCTTAGCTGCTTACTTCTATAGTGGCGATTATGCACGCTCATGGCGCGTTTCTGAAGGCCTTGAGTATGGCATCATAGGTCACAACACCGGCTTGATCTCTACAGAGGTTGCGCCGTTTGGCGGTGTCAAGCAATCAGGATTTGGTCGTGAAGGCTCAAAGTACGGTATCGAAGAGTATGTCGTGACCAAGTACTGGTGCTCAGACATCAGCTAGTATTTATGCTCGGCATACAGTTTTATTTTTAATGAAATACACCCAATACCCTAATCGTCTAGTACTTATTAGATAAACCGCCACGTCATAGCTGGCACTTATGTTAAAAAGAGAAAAGGACATCCTTATGACTACTAACAATTCATCATTACTCGAGCGTCGCAAAGCCGTCTTACCAACAGGACTTGGTGTTGCCTTTCCTATCTTCGCAGACAAAGCAAAAAACTCAGAAGTTTGGGACGTAGAAGGCAATCGTTATATCGACTTTGTTGGCGGTATTTCAGTATTGAACACCGGCCACAGCCACCCAAAGATTACACAGCGTGTGCATGAGCAGCTTGATAAGTTCACCCATACTGCTGCACAAATGATCAACTACGAATGCTACGTAGATCTTGCAGAAAAACTGTGTGAAAAAGCGCCCATCAGCGGTGATAAAAAAGCGTTTTTCTTGACCACTGGCGCTGAAGCAGTCGAAAACTGCATCAAGATTGCACGTGCAAAGACAGGCCGTCCTGGTGTCATCTCTTTCGTAGGTGGTTGGCATGGTCGCACCTTGATGTGCATGAGCCTGACTGGCAAAGTGATTCCTTACAAAAAGAACTTCGGCCCTATGCCGGGTCCTGTTTTTCATGCACTGTTCCCTGCTGAAGAGCTCAATGTCACCGAAGAGCAAGCCCTGCACAGTCTGGAGATGATCTTCCAAGCGGATATCGATCCAAGTGAAGTGGCAGCGATGATCATCGAGCCTGTACAAGGCGAGGGTGGTTTCCATCAAGTGACCCCCTCATTTGCTAAGGCGTTGCGTGCCATCTGTGATGAGCATGGCATCGTCCTTATTTTTGATGAAGTACAGTGTGGCTTTGCTCGTACAGGTACTTTATTTGCCAGTGAGCAGTTGGGGGTTGAGCCAGACTTAATGACCAGTGCTAAGAGTTTGGCAGGGGGCTATCCAATCTCTGCAGTAATCGGCCGTGCTGAAATCATGGATGCGCCACAAGTTGGCGGTTTGGGCGGTACTTATTCTGGAAACCCAATGGCTTGTGTGGCTGCACTAGCAGTAATGGAAGTGATTGAAGAAGAAAACCTACTTGAGCGTAGTACTGAGATTGGTGACAAGATTGCCTCGTTTTTAAAAGGTCTAAATCTAAGCAGTATTGGTCACATTCGCCATAAGGGTGCGATGTTAGCGTTTGAGCTCATCGATAGCGAAGGTAAGCCTGACACAGAGGCGACTGCGAACCTCAAAGCGAAAGCGTTTGAGCAAGGCCTGCTGCTTGCCTCTTGCGGTATGTATGGTAATGCCATTCGTGTGATGGTGCCATTGACGGTTCAAGATGAGGTGCTACAAGAAGGTCTTGATATCATCGAAGGCATTTTAACGGCTTAGCTTTTTAAATATCGCTTTTATTAAAAGTTATTATCTAACAGCAAGGCTGCTTTTATGCCACTCGCCTTAAGTGAATAATAGACAACGGCGCCTTGTATCACAGGGCGCCGTTTTTTTTGTAGCGTTTGATACCTCTGTAAAAATATTACGAGGCTAAGGTGGGGTTTTGGGTTTTATATTTTAGAGCCATGAGCATAAATTACTGAATTAATGTTCAATATAAGTGGTATAAAGACGTTTATCGGTTTACTCTATGTGATATCAGTTTTGGTTAACACATGTTGATAGTAACGTAAAACACTATACGGTGGGGACAAAAGTACAGATATGAGTGCGATATAAAAAGCATGTTAAGCAGTCAAAAACCATCGTAGAAACTAAAGTGAGTAAAGACCAGCTTAATCTGAAGAGAGGATTAACATGGATGAAACAAGGACAAGGAGAGCGTTATGTCTGTAATGAAAAAGTCGCTAGGGGTTGTCGATATTATCGCCTTAGCGTTTGGTGCAATGGTAGGCTGGGGCTGGGTAGTATTGGCTGGTGGCTGGGTGGCAACGGCTGGTACTTGGGGCGCTATGACGGCGTTCTTTATAGGCGGTATGGTTGTAGTCATGATTGGTGTCACTTATGCTGAGCTGATCGCATCCATGCCCATTACCGGTGGTGAGCATACTTATACCCACCGCGCACTGGGAGTGAATGCCTCCTTTATCTGCTCATGGAGCATGCTATTCGGCTACTTGTCGGTGGTGGCTTTTGAAGCAGTAGCATTGCCAACGGTGGTTGAGTACTTGATACCCAACTATAATCAAGGGTTGTTATGGACGGTTGCAGGATACGAGGTTTACGCCACTTGGGCGGCAGTCGGTATGGCAGGCTCCATCTTAGTCACTTGGCTCAATACACGAGGCATGGAAGTCAGCGCATGGTTCCAAAAAACAGCTGTTGCTGGAATTTTATTCGTCGGGACCTTATTGTTTATCGGTGCAGTGTTATTTAATCCTGAGGCTACCAATACTGAGCTGTCACCAGCATTTATTGGTGATAACTTTTCTACTACAGCTGCTGCTATTACAGGGGTCATTGTCATGGTGCCCTTTATGTTTGTCGGCTTTGACGTGATACCGCAAGCGGCTGAAGAGATAGACCTTACCCGTCCCAATATCGGTAAGTTTCTGATTATCGCCCTAATCGTTGCTGTGATATGGTATGTGGGCGTTATCTGGAGTGTGGGGGTGACGTTGCCTATAGCGCTGGCGGAAACCTCTACTTTGGCCACTGCTGATGCGATGGAAAGTGCATGGCAAGGCAAGTGGGCAGGTGTCTTATTGGTTATCGGTGGGGTACTTGGTATCATGTCGAGCTGGAATGCCTTTTTGATTGGAGGTAGTCGTCTGCTATACGCCATGTCCAAAACGCACATGTTACCAGCGTTTTTAGGTAAGCTGCATCCTAAGCACAAAACCCCGATCAATGCTATTTTATTCATTGGTGGACTGGCAACAATTGCCCCGTTATTTGGTCGTAAAATGTTGGTTTGGATCGTCACTGCTGGCGGGTTTGGGGTGGTCATTGCCTATACTTTAGTTGCCGTATCATTCTTAGTACTGCGCTATCGTGAGCCTGAGATGGTACGTCCTTTTAGAATACCGCAAGGCAAGATCGTTGGGGTGATAGCTATCATACTTGGTTTGGGTTTATTTGTGTTGTATTTACCTGGTATGCCAGCGGCACTGAGCGGCCTTGAGTGGTCAATCTTCCTTGGTTGGACGGTATTAGGAATCTTGTTTTTTGCTTACGAATCCATGAAAAACCCGGGTATGAGCAAGAAAGTCATGGGAGAAGAGTTAGAGGAGCTTAAGGTCGTCAATCAGCAATGGGTAAAAGATAATCCATATAAGCCTTAGGTCTAAAGGGTTTGCTAACAAATAAAGCCTAACGATTCGTTAGGCTTTATTGATTAAAGTACAAATCCAGACGTGCTACTGGTATAAGTTTTGCTCGCATGCTGTATTTACAGAGGTTGCACAACGGATACTTTAAAAGAAAGTATCCCAGTGCAATTAAGACATATCGCGAATGAGTTTATGGTTTAAAAACTCAGTGATGCCAAGAGTACCAAGCTCACGTCCAAACCCTGAGCATTTAACGCCACCAAATGGCGTATTGGCCTCTGAGCCAGACGGAGCGTTAATAGTGACCATACCAACTTCTAGCTTGTTGGCAATTTCTGTTGCTAACTCTGCACTTTGAGTTTGAATCGATGCACCAAGACCATAAGGCACGTCGTTGGCAATCTTAACCGCATGATCCACATCACGAGCCTTATAAACAACAGCCACAGGGCCGAATAGCTCTTCACGATAGACATCCATTGAATCATCGACATCAGCCAGTACGGCAGGTGCAAACCAAGCGCCAGGCTTGTCTTTGAGTCTACCACCCTCTACCAAGACAGTAGCGCCAGCTTGTATTGCGCTATCAAGTTGCTGCTGCAAACCTTGTGCCGCTGCTGTCGATGACATAGGTCCTATTCTTGTGTTTTCATCTAATGGATCAGCTAAAGTCATCGAACGTACCGCATCAGTGAAACCTGCGACGAACTTGTCATAAACAGACTCAACGATAATCAGACGTTTGGCTGCATTACAGGCTTGTCCTGTGTTACCAAAACGACCTGAGATCGCCCCTTTAATAGCCAGGTCGATATCTGCATCTTCAGTGACGATAAAAGCATCAGAGCCACCCAGCTCTAAAACGACCTTTTTGAGGGCATCGCCGGCTACTTTTGCGACAGCTTGTCCAGCACGCTCTGAGCCTGTCAGTGACACGCCTTGAACTCTAGCGTCATTGATGATGGTCGCTGACTGCTCATTGGTCGCAAAGATATTATTATAGACACCGTCAGGCAGTCCGGCTGCTTGGAAGAGCTCAACGATAATCTCAGCGGTTTTAGGGCACTGCGGCGCATGCTTTAGGATGATGGTGTTACCTGCCATAAAGTTTGGCGCAACAAAGCGAGCGACTTGGTAATGGGGGTAGTTCCATGGCATGATGCCTAGCAAGACGCCAACTGGAAGCTTGTGAACTGATGCAGACCCTGAGTCAACATCGATTTTGTCAGGTGCCAGTAGCTCCTCAGCATTGTCCGCATAATAGCGAAAAATCTCAGCAACCAGACCAATCTCGCCTTTGCCTTCTGCAACGGGCTTACCCATCTCTGCAGTCATAATACGTGCCAGCTCATCTTTGCGCTCAAGATAGATATCAGCAATCTTGTGTAGTATCGCACTACGCTCACTCAGTGCTACCTGACGCCAGTCTTGATAGGCTGACTCTGCTTGCTCGATGGTTTGCTGGATGTCTTGTTCAGTGGCGGTGGGGTAGGTCGCTTCTACTTCGCCAGTAGCTGGGTTAGTAACTTGATAATCGCTCATAAATAATCCTTGGGTTCAAAATCCGTTTTTGATTGGGCTTAATAGGCTCTATGGTTTCATACAGTAGTGAGTTTTTTCACTGCTGGTTGTTGCTGAGTGATGCAATGAATATTGCCACCGCCAAAGACAATCTCTTTGGTACGCACCCCAACTACTTGATGTTTAGGGAAGACTTTTTCAAGCTGCTTGATCGCTAAATCATCATTTATATCATCGTACTGTGGCACGATGATAGCGTCATTACAAATCAAAAAATTAGCGTAAGAGGCGATACAAATGTCTCCAGGAAGGCGAGCCTTGGTATCATTTGATTGCACGATGTCATAGTTATCAGGTAAGGTCACTGGATACTTAGTACAGCAGAGCTTGTGGACGGTCAGACGTCTCCCTTTTGCATCTGTCATATTTAAGAGCTGCTGATAAGCGTTTTGAGTCGCAGCGAAAAAGGGATGCTCAGGATCATTAGTGTATAAGCAAACCACTTCACCGGGACGTGCAAAGCAAGCGAGATCATCAATATGACCAGTCGTTTCATCAGGGTCAATACCATAATCAATCCACAGTACCTTTTTGGCATTGAGATAGGCTTTTAGCGTATCTTCAATTTGATTCTCGTCAAGATGTGGATTACGTCCAGGGCTGAGTAGACACATACGTGTGGTTAGTACTGTGCCCTCACCGTCGACATGAAAAGCCCCTCCTTCCATGACAAAGCCATCTGTACGGTAGCGCTTGATACCTAAATGCTCGCACAAACGCTCAGCCAGTTTGTCATCGTCATTCCAAGGCGAGTAAAGACCGTCATAGTCTCCGCCCCAAGCATTAAACGTCCAATCACAAGCACGTAGCTCGCCGCTATCATTAATCAAAAACGTCGGCACAATGTCACGTGCCCATGCATCATTGCTCGGCATAGCGGTGACTTCTATAGTGTCATGCAAGCTATCACGGCAAGCTTGATAGTCATCAGGTGTCACCAATACTGCAACCTTACAAAAGCGACTTATCGTCGTCGCTACTGCAGCATAGGTGTGCTTGGCAGGTATGGCATTTTGTCGCCAGTTATCAGTCCGATAGGGCCATATCATCCAGATTTTTTCTATCGGTGCAAACTCTGCTGGCATATAAAAGCCGTCATCTGCCGGTGTTGAGTTGGTGATTAAGTTTTTAGATGTTTCTAGTGGGTTTTGTTCATCTGATAGCATCATAAAAATAACCTTATTAAACCTCACTCTCAACTATTTAAGTATAGTGAATCCTAAATAAAAAGAGTGCAGCTATTATAGTGTGCTACTGGTATAGATTTTCCTTGCTTGCTGTGCGACTTTGTCACTCCAGAGGCAGCGCAAAATTCATTCCAGTAGCACTTTATTTACTTTATAGTGGATTGGTCATATGTTGGCTGCGATATTGCGTACTAAGCTGAGAGTCGGGTTTACTAAACAATAGTATGCATAAGTAGTATTTAGGACTTAGCTGTATATCAGCCATGCGTCAGTAAGGTGCCATACATGAATGGGCGACGATCACGAAAGACACCCCATTGACGACGCTCTATAGCAAGCTGATCTAAGTCAAAAGTAGCACTTATAAACTCATGCTTATCTGCTGAAGCTTCTGTCATAATTTCGCCGCGACCATCGGTGATAAAAGAGCCGCCATAGAACTTCACTGAACTATCATGGCCCTGATGGGTGATGGTCTCTGTGCCAATACGATTAGCAGCCACGACGGGCATTAGGTTGGCGGCTGCATGGCCTTGCATACAGCGCTGCCAATGCGCTTTTGAGTCGATGCCTAATGTTGGCTCATCACCAATAGCAGTCGGATAAAACAGTATCTCTGCACCCATCAACGCCATACTGCGCGCGCACTCAGGGAACCACTGATCCCAGCAGATACCCACACCTATCTTGGCGTATTTAGTATCCCAAACCTTAAATCCCGTGTCTCCTGGGGTAAAGTAAAATTTTTCAGCATAAGGAATGCCATCAGGGATATGGGTTTTACGATAAGTACCCAATATCTCACCATCAGCATCAATCACAGTCACGCTGTTAAAAAACGTATTGCCTGACTTTTCATAAAAGCTGATAGGGATTACAACCTCAAGCGCTTTGGCGAGCGCTTTGAAATGAGTAATGGCCGCATTGTCTGCTACTGTAGTGGCAAGCTTAAAATAATCAAAATCATGAACTTGGCAAAAATAAGGCGTTTCAAACAGCTCTTGTAGCAAGATAATATTGGCCCCTGCTTGAGCCGCTTGAGTAATCAGGTCGGTTGCGTTGTCGATATTTTGTGTTTTGTTCCAGCCACACGTCATCTGAGTGGTCGCAATAGTGACATTTCGCATTATCTAACTCCTTTTAGATATGGATAAGAGGTATCAAGTAAACTTGAATGGGAAGAATAGGGGGTTGTATTGATTATTGTTAATGATGGGTAATTACCAAGCGGTAACTACCCATCATTCATACGCAATCGTAGAGCGCAGCTTGCCTTAAGCCATCATAAAGCCGAGTCCTAAGAACGCCACAACGGACAGCGCAGCCCCCAACAATGCGTAGGGGAACTGGGTAAAGGCATGTTGCATAGGGGAGCAGCCCGCACCTTGCGCCGCCAGTAATGACGAGTCACTAAAGAAACACGCATGACTACCAAATGAAGAAGCGGACAGCAAAGCGCCGATCATAAGTGGCGTACTGACGCCTAGAGCTAATGAGATTGGAAATACAATCGGCATAGCCAGAACATACAGCCCCCAACTTGATGACGTTGCAAAGGTCAAAAATGCCATAACCGCAAAAATGACTGCAGGGAAGATCATCACTGTCATATGAGGGGTGATGGTTTCGATAACATAAGACGTCATACCTAGCTCATCATTGATTGCTTTTAGGAAAAACCCGCCAACTACCGTTGAGAGTGGATATAACATCACTTTAAAGCCTTTGAAAATGGCTTCTACTTGGGTCTCAAAGCCCAAGATACCTTGTGCCCAGTACAAAATAACAGTCACAAAACACGTGAGTAGTGCGCCACGTAGCAGATCAACCTCAAAATAAACCGTCGAGATAATCAGTAGGATCATAGGAAAGGCAAAGTTTAGAATATTGGCTTTAAATGACAGTTTACGCTTGGCTTTGACATTTGATATCAGTTGCTCTTCTACAAACGCCTCAGGCACAGGGTGACCTGCTTTGGCACGTGCTTCCGCTTTTTTCATTGGACCCCAGTCACCCAAGATGCCATAAGCCACCAAAAACACGATAAGCAGTGCAAACCAAGCGTAAGCCATAAAAGGAATAGCAGTGATATATAAGCCTATGCCTTCACCATCACCTGCGACGCCATTTTCTTCTAATAAGCCAGCAAAATAAACGGCCCACGTAGAGATCGGCACCAGAATACACATGGGTGCAGCGGTTGAATCAACGATATAGGCAAGTTTTTCACGTGAGACCTGATAGACATCAGTGAGCTTTTTTACCGAAGTAGATACCGCCAGACAATTGAGATAATCATCAATAAAGACAATCACACCCAATCCAAAAGTGGCTAATAATGACTGGCGCCGTGACTTAATAATGTTTTGTAGCCATTCACTAAAACCGTCTAAACAGCCACTGATCTCAAGGAGCTGAATAAGGCCGCCCATCAGACCACAAACTAAGACAATCCAGATAATGGTCTCATTGCCCAAAACCATGGACATGTTATCTGCAAAAGGAGAGATAAGATCAAAGGGGTTGAGCATGACTAAGCCGGCAACACAGCCGGCTATCATGGACTCAAACGGTCTTCTGGAAATAACAGCAGTGACCAAGACCAGTAAGGTGGGTAGTAATGACCAAGCACCCCAAGACTCACTGTCAGCACGACTTAAGGATAACCAAGTAAAGGAAAAATAGATCGCTACGCCGACTATTAGGGTTAGAAATACTCGCTTGTTGTCATACTGACCTTTGACAGCATCAGTGAGTTTCATATTCATAGTTACATTCCTTGTAGTACTATTTTTAGAAATCAGGCTTTTTTAGATTATGGCTTGCTAGGCAGTAACCATTGAGCTGCCTAGCAGGCGCTTAATACAACAATCCATTGTTGTGAAGGCGTCATCTTACGCCTATCCTCAAAGTAAAGTTTTCTCCAATAAGTTTGTATCTAGTCATGTCGTATTGACTAAATAAAGCGACGCAGCCAGTAGCCAGCTACATTCCGGTACGATCTTTTAATGCATACCACCATGACCCCATCATAGAATAGGGCACCCGTAAAGCTCGGCCTCCTGGGAAAGGAATCCATGGAATTTTTGCAAAAGTATCAAACTCGGCAGTATTGCCATTAATAGCATTGGCGATTATTTGTCCAAATAAATGTGAACCTGTCACACCATGCCCACTATAACCATGAGCGAAGTATACTCTGTCATGGAGTTTGCCCATTTGCGGTACACGAGAAAAAGACAAGGCAAAATTACCACTCCACGCATAGTCAATCTTGACGTCACGCAGCTCTGGGAAAATCTTGTTCATATTGGGACGAATTTTAGCAGTGATATCTGCTGGGTCTTGGCCACCATAGACAGTGCCGCCGCCAAACAACATGCGTTTGTCTGCAGAAAGACGATAGTAATCAAGAATATAGCGCACGTCCTCGACACAGACATCGGTCGGAAGCAGCTGATCTGCCAGCTCACCCAAGGGCTCAGTAGCGATAATCTGAGTAGATACTGGCATCACCCGATCGGTAAGCTTGGGGATGACCTTGTTCAGATAGGCATTACCACAGATGACAGCTTGCTTACAAGTGACACTACCGAACTCAGTAATTACTTTGATGGCATCATCAGCATATTCGATATCGACGACTAAAGTGTTTTCATAAATAGTGCCACCGCCTTGTTCGACAGCCGCTGCTTCACCAAGTGCTAGATTGAGTGGGTGAAAGTGCCCACCCGAATGATCTATCACGCCGCCGACATAGGCATCGGTTTTGACGTGCTCTTGAATGCCAGCTTTGTCCAGCATCTCTCGATCATGCATACCGTGACTTTCCCATAGGGCATGGGTTTCTTGTAGGTCACGTAATTGACCTTTATTCAGGGCTGCAAAGATGTTTTTTTCTTTCAGGTCGCAATCAATATTATAGTCGCTAATAAAGCGGCGAATGATCTTACCACCACGGGTAACCAGCTGACCGACGAAGTCTGCATTGTCTTGACCGTAAGACTTCTTGATTTTTTGTAAGCTGGCATTGAGGCCATTCACGATCTGACCACCATTGCGGCCTGATGCACCCCAACCAATTTGTGCCCCTTCTAGTACCACAACCTCGTGATCTGTCTCAATCAGATGCAGGGCTGCCGATAAGCCACTATAGCCACCCCCTACCACACAAATCTCAGTTTGAATGTCATTTTCGAGAGTAGGTCGATCAGGCTTAGGGTTGCGACTAGCAGCATAATAGCTATCAGGATATTGTCCTTGGTCTGAATAGTGCGGAATATTACGCTTATTATTGGACTGACGGTTTGGGTTTGTAGGTGATGTAGCATTGCTATTTGACATATCAAACATCCTGTAAATAGGTGAGGTACTCAAGATTGGTCACTTGTAAGGCAAAGCGCTTGGCTTCTTGTTTTTTGACAGCAATAAGCAGCTCAATCATCTCGCTTGGAAATAGTGAGCTCATCAAGTCACTGTTCTCAAATTCACGTATGGCAGACAGCCAATCTAAAGGTAGGGTCTTTAGATCTGTCTCGTCATAAGTAATGCTGTTGATTGGTTCTGGCGCTTCTAGTTTGTTTTTGATGCCATACAGCATGCCTGATAGTACAGCGCTACAGACCAGATAGGGGTTGGCATCTGCACCAGATACACGGTGCTCGATACGACGTGCTTTATGATCTCCACCAGGGATACGGACAGCAGCCGTACGGTTCTCATAACCCCAAGAGATATTGTTTGGCGCCAGTGTGCCAGGGGTAAATCTGCGATAAGAGTTAACGTGAGGTGCAAAGAGCAAAGAGCAGTCCGACATGGTCGCCAGTAGTCCTGCGACAGCGTGACGTAAGGCATCAGACCCTGCTTCTGTGCCATCATCAAAGATGTTGTTACCATCTTTGTCTAATAAACTACAGTGCACATGAAAGCCATTGCCTGATTGAGTGCCAAAAGGCTTGGCCATAAAAGTCGCCGTTAGCTTGCGGCGAGCTGCTACAGACTTAACGACTTGCTTAAATAAGATCGCATCGTCCGCAGCTTTTAAGGGGTCGTCGACGTGTAGTAGGTTGATCTCAAATTGACCGCAGCCGTTTTCGGCCAAAGCCGCATCGACTGGAATATCAAGCTTATGACACTGTTCGTAGATTTCATCCAAAAACTCGTCAAACTGCAATAGATCATTGATACTTAAAATAGAGGTCTTATTCAGTCGCAGTCCGCTTTTGGGACGAATAGGGGGTCTAGGAGTCTCGCCCTCAGTATAGTCCACCAAATAAAACTCTAGCTCGGTTGCCATGACAGGCGTCAGCCCCATCGCTTTGAATTGTTTGCTGATATGGTCCAGTACGTGTCTGGCATCACCATAATAAGGTTTGTTGTCTTCAGTATAGAGCCAAACAGGCAGCAGGGATGAAGGTGAGCTGGTATTGAGAAGTGGATATGGTGCTCGGCCAGTCGGACGAGCGATAGCATCAATATCGCCATTACTTTGTGAGGACTCGATAACATCCGCCCCCCAAATATCGACACCCAAAATCGATAAAGGCAAGCGCACATCGCCGTTTTGTGCCTTGGTCATTTGACTAAATGGGATACGCTTACCGCGAAATAAGCCATTGATATCACCTGCTGCAATATATACATACTCGGTGTTGTTTTCAGATTCGACCATTCCATTGGTTGTCGTCATGTCTACGCTTCCTATCGGTTTTAGACTATTGGTTTTAGGCTGTCAGTTTTTTAACTTATAAAGTGAGGGTTACAAACTTAAGCTGCATTATCTGTGATAAATGTTAGCTGGTTTAAAAAAACCAGGATTTACAATGACGTCACTGACACAGCTTCCTTGATTGTTTGTGACGTCATTTAAAGGTATATAGCAGGTTTTTTAGTCTTAACAGCCACAGCTTGATTAGACTTTATTTAATAAAAAACCAACTTTATTGCCATATAAGTTGTTTCTTTTATGTTGCTAATGACATTTAATATATAAGTGAAATCTTTATATGTCAATTACAATTTTAAATAACATTTCGAAACTTAAATAAGTCATTTTAAGTCATTTAAGATTATGTTGGGTTTTATAGTTTACATTTACTCAGGCGTTATGATAGATTTTAGCTTGATATAGACACTTATCTCATCTGCTATCATGCTGTTAGCCAAGTTTTTAACCGTGGTTGTAACATTCAAGGAAGAATAATATGCAAAATCGTAAACCTATTATTGCCATTGTCGCTTGTCACAAAATGATTGATGGACAATCGGGTCAAGCGGTATATCAAAAATATATCGATGCGGTACATTTTTATGGTGGTAATCCAATATTGCTGCCAAATACTGCTGCTGCAGAAGGGAACTTTGAAGCATTAGTTGCTGCTGTCGATGGTATTTTATTGACGGGCAGCTATAGCAATGTAGCGCCAACACGTTATGGCGCAGCGCATATCGAAGAAAAAGAGGATTTGGGCCGTGATGAATTAAGCTTTAAGTTATTGGCATATGCTGATAAGCAGGGCGTACCTTTGTTGGCCATCTGTCGGGGCCTGCAAGAGATGAACGTGTATTTTGAAGGGACGTTATATCCAGATTGGCGTGAAGTTGAGGGGTTTTATGAGCCACACTTAGAAGACGCCAGCCAACCACTTGAAGTCCAATATCAGCCAGTACATGACGTCATCATCCAAGCTGGTGGGCGATTAAAGGCGTTTGGCGATAAATGGCATGTGAATTCTCTACATAAGCAAGCCATCAATCAGGTCGGCAAGCGTTTATTTGTTGAAGCGCTTGCACCTGATGGGCTAGTAGAGGGCATAAGCCTGCTAGAACATCCGTTTATGATTGGTGTACAATGGCATCCTGAGTTGAATTATGCTCAAGATGATTTGTCCAAATTTCTATTTACGGAATTCATTCATTATGCCAGCCAAAACCAAGCACAATAAAGACATGGTTACTACCGATGCTGATGCCTCTGACCATACCGACTCTCAAGACCCTGATAACCGTTGTCTTGAGGGGGCAGAGGTCAGTAGCGACGAAGGGAGTGAGACGATAGCCGACTCGGCACCCATATCTAAGAAGGCCGAGCTGGCAGAAGAAGATATCGGCAAAAAAATCAATCAAATGCGTCTGGATAAAGGCTACTCCCAACGTAAGCTGGCAAGAATGGCAGGGCTGACCAACACAGCGATCAGCTCTATTGAGCGCAACAAAGTCAGTCCCGCCATCAATACTTTAAAAGCCATATTGCAAGTTTTAGACTCTGATCTAACGACATTTTTTAGTGATGAATGGAAAGAGCGCAAACCAAGAGTGGTGGTGACACCGCAAGATTTATTGGAGCTGAGTGAGCCTAACAGTAGAGTGTCCCTAAAGCAGGTATATAACTGTAGCACGACAAAAAACCTAGGGTTTTTGATAGAGACTTATCAGCCCAATAGCGCTACAGAAGAGAAGATTACCCATGAAGGTGAAGAGATTGGCACGGTGATAGAAGGCAAGATCGTCATACGAATCGAGGATAGTACCTACCTATTGAGCAAAGGTGACAGCTATGTGATCGATACCAGTCATCCGCATACGTTTATAAACCCTACAGATAGCATCACTCGTATTGTCAGTGCTCATACGCCGACCACTTATTGAGAGGGCGAAAGACTTTATTTTTTGGGCGGTTTTTGTTTTTTTAGGCTGGGCAGTTTGAATGTTTTTTTCTTAAGATTAACTGGTTCGGTGCGCTTGTCTGTAGCTTTGAGGTGCTTCTTAACTCTGCGTATGGCTTCTGCATCTGCTTGAGCTTGCTGCTCTGCTTGTGCCTCTGCATACAAGGCTTCATAGACTTTTAGTGTTTCTGTGATCATCTCACGTATGGTGAATTTATCAGTCATTTCAGGACGAGTGACACTTTCTAGCTGGCTTTTGACCACTTTACACAAAGCTTTGGCGTTGTATTTTTTGACCAGGCCTTGGGGGTAAAGCGGTTGTAGTATTTCACTAAATGCGGCTTGATCCCAGCCAACCACTGGCGTGCCCAAGTGAATCGCTTGCAGGGCGGTGATACCGATAGACTCGGGCTGATTTGCCAGTGCCAGTACGATGTTTGCCGCAGACAGCCACTCACGCATATCGTTGCGTTTTTGCCCAACATAGGTGATACGCTCGGAGAGTCCTAAAGTATTGGTGCGTTGGCGAAAATCCTCATGCGCCACATCACCATAGCGTAGGTCTTCATCCATGATGATGGCATGGATATTAGGATATTGTTCTTGTAAGTTGCCTAAGATGTCGATCAGCCATTCTTGACCATACTCATTGCCTATAATAGTGGGAAACACCAACCATTTTTTATGCTCAAGCTCGGGATACTCTGCAAACGTACGTCTAAGCCAGTATACTGAAGGGTTGTGCCGATAAGGGTAGCGCCGAGTATCGACGCCGCGATAAATACGTTTAATGACGTTGGCGCCAACATCCATACGATGTATGTTTTTTTTCAGGTAGTTCATTACGCTATCAGAAACTGTGATGACAGTATCGACATCGAGCAGGGCTTGGGAGTACTTATTTATAGAATAAAAGCCATACATGGTCGATACCAGCTTAGGCCGAGGCTTGACTCGAGTACGACGTAAGGCTAAGTGCAGCACCCAAGCAGGTGTGCGTGAATGCACATGGATAATATCAGGGCTATGCTGCTCAATGAGATGACGCAGGGGCGCCACTTGTAGCAATGACAACCACGACTTTTTATACATGTGCAGTTGATGATATATATTGCCATCACGCTCTAAACGCTTGACCAAGTCATCATCGTCATTGGCACTAGAGACGATAATGGAGGTATGTCCGTTTTTGACCAGTGCCCGTCCAAGATGAAAAATACCACGTTCGGATTCATCATGCTTTAAAGACGACAGTAAGCGCATAACTTTCATAAGAGCGTTGATCACCGATTAATAACATCAAGCTGCTATTGTCAGTCAAAAGCCACTAAAACTCAACCGTCTGGCTTGATTGATTGTAAAATCAGAAGACACAAATCAGCTTTAACGTCGTTTATGCAGATGCTCAGCATTAGGCAGTACTTGTTTTTCACTCAAGTACTTCCAGTAGCGCTGCGGCAGATATTGTTTGTGTAAGCGTGGGTTTTTACGGTCTTTAATATTAACGTTGGTAAAGTAGCCTTGCCAAAACTTTTGATAACGCTGCTCATCCTTGCTATGAATGCTAGCAGGATTGCGTATCACGGTCTCATCTAAGTCAGTAATGGTTTGCAATGCAGCAGGGCGTTTGGGCGTGCTGTTACTTTTATCATAATATATACCAAATCCACGGACCAAGTCGTAAATCGCCCAGTACTGATCTTGATAGCGCTGACGAAAGTGCTCACCAATGAGCGGCAACACATTAAAGTCAGGCGCAATACGAGCAAAATAAATATCATCAGTGGTATGCTCAAAGCGCACAAAGGCTTCCATCCGATGCTTCTCACGGCCGACAGACTTCACTGTCTGTACCAGTTCAAGTACGTTCAAATCTCCCAAATCTTGCATAATGTCACGATTAGGAAAATTGATGGCATACTTGACCACCTGAAATAAAGTCGTACCGATGTTATCTTTTTCGGACAAAAATCCCCAAAGTAACTGACGCATGCCAGAGCGCCCCAATAGTTGCGTTAATTTAATCATCACTCTGTCAGCATGGTCGGTATCAGTGTCTACATTGATAGCTTGATCTATTAATGATGGCACGTAGCGATCTCGTGCAGTCAGCTGCAGTGCTTCATCACTTTGTAATCGATTGGCATACACATAAAAAACAGCGCTCAGCCAACCCTCAAAACTGGCTTCATGCGTAATGATACTAGGTGTGGATCGATTGACATCAAACATACTTTGGAGCTGAAGCTGTGACATGGTAGTCCTTATGACGTGTTTAAAATAATGCCAACTGACCATGACGCTGGTCTTTAAATTTTGTCTGCGTTTGTGCCAGCACATATTGACGAAAGTTATCACGAGTGAGATGTGCTAAATGCTCGTTTTTGCCTGTGGTGGCAATGAAGTATTTGGCCCGATTGACGGCAGCGCCCATTTTTTTGAGATGATAAAGCGTCAATTGGTTGAACTTACGTGCTTTTATTATCTTTTTAGCCGTTTTGGTACCAATACCAGGGATACGCACGATCATCTCGTAACTGGCCGTTTGAATATTGACGGGGAAATGCTCACGATGACGAATCGCCCAAGCGAGCTTTGGGTCGCAGTCTAAGTCCAAAAATGGCGACTCCGGCTCCACGATTTCATCAGCACTAAAGCCATAAAAACGCATGAGCCAGTCGGCTTGGTACAGTCGGTTTTCACGCACCATGGGTACTGGCGTGCCGATAACGGGCAGACGATTATCAGAGAGCATCGGCACATACCCGGAGTAATACACCCGCTTGAGATCATAGGTTTTATAAAAGTGACTTGAGAGTTGAATCACCTGCAGATCGGTCTCATTACTTGCGCCGACGATCATTTGACTGGTCTGACCCGCTGGGGTGAATTTTGGCGCTTTTTTATGGCTTTTACGGCTCTCACGGATGGTGATAATCTCTTCTTTCACCGTTTCCATCGGCGCTTTTAACTCGTCGTGCGACTTCTCAGGAGCCAGTAGTGCAAGCCCTGACTTAGTTGGAATTTCAATATTGACGCTCAAGCGATCGGCATAGAGTCCCGCTTCTAATAGCAGCTCTTTTGACGCCCCAGGAATAGTCTTCAGATGAATATAACCATTAAAACGCTCACGAGTACGCAATATCTTTGCCACTTCAACTAAGCGCTCCATGGTGTAGTCGCCACTCTTAAAAATACCTGAGCTCAAAAATAGCCCTTCGATATAGTTACGGCGATAAAATTGCATGGTCAAATCAACCACTTCCTCAACCGTAAAGGCAGCACGCGGGGTGTCGTTACTTTTACGTGAGGTACAGTACGCACAGTCATAAATACAATGATTGGTCAGTAGGATTTTGAGCAAGCTGACACAGCGACCATCTTCGGTATAGCTATGACAGATACCGGTCGCTGAGGCATCGCCGAGACCGCCGCCTTGGTTTTTGCGAGTGCCAGCGGAAGAGGAGCAGGAGACATCATACTTCGCCGCATCGGCCAAAATATTGAGCTTGCCTTGTAGTCGTTCATAATTGATGGTTGCCATAAGTGGTAATTACCAATGAATTAATGAAAGACTATCTTATCAAAATTATGCTTAAGTTATTGTATTCGCTAATAAAAATAGCATGATACACGACAACTACTGTCGTACTATGAATACAAAAACGCCCCAAGTATTGTGAAATACTTGGGGCATATACGAGGATAGTAGCGAAAGCGTTGGTTTAACGACTGATAGAAAGTCTTGGTAAGTACTCTACAGACCCTAGTCGTAAATGACTTCCATTACCTCATATTCCACCACACCCTTTGGTGTTTCGATACGGGCTTCATCACCTTCTGATTTACCGATAAGACCACGAGCGATGGGCGAGTTGACTGAAATTTTGCCCACTTTAAAGTCCGCTTCGTCATCACCAACGATCTGATAACGGGTTTCTTCTTCAGTGTCCATATTTTCGATGACGACAGTCACGCCAAATACCACACGCCCTTCTTTTGGTAAGGTCGACGGATCAATAACCTGAGCGGCGCTAAGCTTGGCTTCAATATCACGGATACGAGCCTCACAGAATCCCTGCTGCTCACGAGCAGCGTGATACTCGGCGTTTTCTTTTAGGTCGCCATGTTCACGAGCGTCAGCGATAGCAGCAGTAATACGTGGTCGTTCGATGGTTTTTAGTTGCTTTAATTCGGCTTCAAGAGCCGCATGTCCTTGTGGAGTCATGGGATAACGTTGCATATTTTTTCCTTAAACCAATAACACCACACCATCTCCTAGTAAATAGTGAGATGGTGTCTGTGTTGTTGCAATGGGTTTGAAATATAAAAAAGGTAAATTGGCGCTGTGAAATCTTTAAATTTTCAATAATGTATTGGTTTATTCAGCATCTGACAATAAGTTTACGTAATAAAAAGCATAGTCGCGAGTAGGCCACTATGCTTTTTAAAATAACTGCTTTTTTAAGTGATGCTTTTTAAGTGATCATAATATTAAGGCTATGAGTACGATTTCAAAAAACCATAGCTTACGCTGTCATTACAATGATACTTAATCTACTGAATTTATTCAGCCGCGTCAACCACCTTTGCTTGCTGATGCAAATCTTGTAACTTATACACATCAAACGGTAGGTCAATGGCATAAGATTTACAAACCGCATCCGCTGCACCTAAGGTAGTGACATAAAACACCTTGCCTTGCAGGGCACTACGACGGATAGAAAACGAATCCTCTTGTGCCTGTTTGCCTTCAGTGGTATTGATAATAAGGTCGATTTTGCCGTTTTTCAAGGCATCAACGATGTGTGGGCGACCTTCAGTAACCTTGTTGATTTGTTTGCACTCGATGCCATTATCACTCAGTACTTTTTGGGTGCCAGTAGTAGCAACGATCTCAAAACCAAAGTCTAAGAGTTGGCGAGCGATAGGCGCTACTTGCTCTTTGTCGCTATCACGCACTGAGATAAAGACGGTTTTGGTCTCGCCTGCAGTCGGCAGACCTGGCAGACGCTCATTACTACCGATAACGGCTTTATAGAAGGCCTCACCAAAGGTTTTGCCAACACCCATTACCTCGCCCGTTGATTTCATCTCAGGGCTCAAGATAGGATCAACGCCTGGGAATTTGGCAAAGGGGAAGACCGCTTCTTTGACCGCATAAAATGAGGGCACAATCTCGGTAGTAAAGCCTTGATCTTTTAATGACGTGCCAGCCATACAGCGTGCTGCCACTTGTGCCAGCGACGTGCCGATACACTTAGAGACAAACGGCACGGTACGAGCGGCACGTGGGTTGACCTCAAGGATATAAACGGTGTCGCCTTTGACTGCAAACTGGACGTTCATCAGACCTACTACGCCAAGCTCTTTTGCCATAGCGACTGTTTGCGCACGCATTTTATCGCAAAGCTCATCTGATAATGAGTACGGCGGTAGTGAGCATGCTGAGTCGCCAGAGTGAACGCCAGCTTGCTCGATATGCTGCATGATACCACCGATGACTACATCAGTACCGTCACAGACACAGTCGACATCGACTTCGACAGCATCGTCTAAGAAGCGATCAAGGAGCACAGGTGCTTCATTAGACGCTTGTACAGCGGTGCGTAAGTAGTGTTTGAGCTCTGCTTCGTTATAGACGATTTCCATCGCACGGCCACCGAGTACATAAGAGGGGCGAACGACTAGCGGGTAGCCAACATCTTTGGCTTTGATCAGTCCATCCTCTAAGCTGGTCGCAAGCGCATTGGACGGCTGTACAAGATCAAGCTGCTGAATCATATGTTGGAAACGTTCACGGTCTTCAGCACGGTCAATGGCGTCAGGACTAGTACCAATGATTTTTACCCCAGCAGACTCTAAAGCACGAGCCAGTTTTAGTGGGGTTTGACCACCGAACTGCACGATGACGCCATCCGGGTTTTCGATACGGACGATTTCAAGCACATCCTCTAGGGTGATGGGCTCAAAGTAAAGACGATCTGAGGTGTCATAATCGGTCGAAACCGTCTCAGGATTACAGTTGACCATAATGGTCTCGTAGCCGTCTGCACGCATCGCTAGGGCAGCATGGACACAACAATAGTCAAACTCAATACCTTGGCCAATACGGTTAGGACCACCACCGATGACCATGATTTTTTTCTTGTCGGTTGGGTTGGCTTCGCATTCGCTGTCATAGGTTGAGTACATATAAGCGGTGCTGGTGGCAAACTCTGCCGCACAGGTATCGACACGCTTATAAACAGGATACACACCTAGATCCCAACGTTTTTTGCGCAGCTGTTTTTGCGACACGCCAAGCAGTTTGGCCAGACGTAAATCTGATAAGCCTTTGCGCTTAAAGCCACGTAGGTTTTGTTCGGTGATACCGCCAAAGCCTAAGGCTTTGACCTCAGCCTCGGTGTTGACGATATCTTCGATTTGTACCAAAAACCAGGGGTCAATTTTGGTGTAATTAAAGACGTCATCGACGCTCATACCGATGCGGAAGGCATCAGCGACGTAATAAATACGCTCTGGCGTTGGAATAGTCAAATGATTGACAATCTCGCTACGGGCTTTATCGGTGCTAAGCTTGCCGTCTTTGATGGCATTAAAGTCGATTTGCTCATCAAAGCCGTCTGAGCCTGTTTCCATACCACGTAGCGCTTTTTGCATGGATTCTTGGAAGTTACGGCCGATGGCCATGACTTCACCGACTGACTTCATCTGTGTTGATAGGATGTTGTCTGCTTGCGGGAATTTTTCGAAGTTAAATCTTGGTATCTTAGTAACCACGTAATCAAGCGCAGGCTCAAAGCTGGCTGGCGTTTTGCCACCTGTGATGTCATTTTGCAATTCATCTAGGGTATAACCAACCGCCAGTTTGGCCGCGATTTTGGCAATCGGGAATCCCGTGGCTTTTGAGGCCAATGCTGATGAGCGTGATACCCGTGGGTTCATCTCAATGACGACCATGCGGCCCGTATCTGGGTTGATGCCGAACTGGACGTTTGAGCCGCCAGTTTCGACGCCAATCTCACGCAGTACCGCCAGTGATGCGTTACGCATGATTTGATATTCTTTATCGGTCAAAGTCTGCGCAGGGGCGACGGTGATGGAGTCGCCTGTGTGTACGCCCATGGGATCGAAGTTTTCAATGGCGCAGATGATGATGCAGTTGTCGTTTTTGTCACGCACCACTTCCATCTCATACTCTTTCCAGCCGATAAGTGACTCATCGATCAACAGTTGGTGATTCGGTGATAAGTCAAATCCGCGTTCACAGATTTCGATAAACTCGTCACGGTTATAAGCGATACCGCCGCCTGAGCCGCCCATGGTAAATGACGGACGAATGATGCAGGGATAGCCCATTTTTTCTTGAGTGGCAAAAGCTTCTTCCATGGTCTCAGCAGTTTCGGCACGTGGACATTCAAGGCCGATACGCTTCATGGCTTGGTCAAACAGCTCACGGTCTTCTGCCATCTCAATTGCGTCTTTGGTGGCACCAATCAGCTCGCAGTTGTATTTGGTTAGGATGCCGTGCTTATCCAAATCTAGTGCACAGTTCAGCGCCGTCTGGCCACCCATCGTCGGCAAAATAGCGTCAGGACGCTCTTTGGCAATGATTTGCTCGACTGTCTGCCAAGTAATCGGCTCGATATAGGTGGCATCGGCCATGACAGGGTCCGTCATGATGGTCGCAGGGTTTGAGTTGACTAAGATGACACGGTAGCCTTCTTCTTTTAGCGCTTTACACGCCTGCGCGCCTGAGTAGTCAAACTCACATGCTTGGCCGATGACGATGGGGCCTGCGCCAATGATAAGAATGCTTTTTATGTCGGTACGTTTTGGCATAGTTAGGGCTACCTTCGTTTGAATGATATTTTAATAAGTCTGTCTTTAAATCAGTTTTGTTGCGAATGGTGTTGCTTGAATCACTATCAGTGATTCAAGCATCGTATTTGTATTTACTTATGATTCTATGGTTTCTGCTTGAGCGGCTGCCATCATTTCTGCAAACTTATCGAACAATGCCGCAGACTCATGTGGCCCTGGGCTGGCTTCAGGGTGTCCTTGAAAACTAAACACAGGTTTATCTGCCAATTCAAGCCCTTGGTTGGTGCCATCAAATAATGAGCGATGGGTAGATGTTATGTGTTTAGGTAGCGAGTCCTCGTCGACCGCAAAGCCATGGTTTTGACTGGTGATCATGACTTTACCAGAGTCCAGATCTTGTACTGGATGGTTGGCACCGTGATGACCGGTTTTCATCTTTAAGGTTTTTGCGCCACTAGCAAGGGCAATGATTTGATGCCCTAAGCAAATACCAAAGGCTGGAATGTCGGTTTGCTCAATGATATGACGGACGTTATCGATGGCATAGTCGCAGGCTGATGGATCGCCAGGGCCATTGGATAAAAAGATACCGTCTGGGTTCATGGCCAATACATCTGCAATCGGCGTTTGCGCAGGCACCACTGTGACATGGCAGCCACGATCGACCAACAAACGCAGTAGGTTGGTTTTTACACCAAAATCATAAGCCACAACATTGAATTTTTTGTCGATATGAGTACCGAGCTGCTTAAAGAAGCCACCCGTGTCACTGTCATGACTACCAGAGACCTCACGGTTGAGTAGGGTATCTGACAGCTCCCACGTGCCCTCAGTCCATTCAAATGTCGTTGGTGTACAGCACTCTTTTGCCAAGTCCATACCTTTGATACCAGCGAATTCTTGTGCCAATGTAATGGCTTGTTGCTCGTCTGCGCTGCTAATGGTCTCGCCATTTGAAGCAGTCATGATACAACCGTTTTGATTGCCCTTATCTCGTAACAAACGAGTGAGCTGGCGGGTGTCAATCTCTGCGATAGCGACAGTATCGTGGCGTTTTAGATAGTCAGTGAGTGGTTCAGCGTTACGGAAACTGGACGTGCACATGGTCGCATCACGAATGATTAAACCCTCAGCCCAGATTTTATGGCTGTTGCCAGATTCGGTGTCTTCGCTATTGGTACCAGTATTGCCGATATGAGGGTAAGTTAGGGTGACCAGCTGACGGGCATAACTTGGGTCGGTTAGAATCTCTTGGTAGCCTGTCATGGCTGTATTAAACACCACCTCACCAACACGATGGCCAAGGCTACCGATACTCACACCGCGAAAGATCGTACCGTCTGCTAGTGCCAAAATTGCTTGTATATTTGCCGATGAATTCAAGGGTTGCCTCCGCTGTTATTGGTGAGTGCTGTGCTGTGATTGCTACAGGTATTTACCTATAAAGACTGACTATTGCGTGATAAAAACAGCCCAGTCTCAGTCACCTCAAACGCAGTTATATCAAGCGCTTAAGGCAAAAAACGCCCACAAAAAAGCGAGAAGACATTATCGATGGAAACTACAAAACCCACTGGGTAGTGAATAGGTAACTTGCATCATGTCCGCTCGCTTAGGCACAGATTTTGCGCATTATATACAATATAAACGCAGATAGCCAGACGATTTTTTGATAGCCGCACAACTGCACGTTAAAGGTAGCCAATTAAAAACGTCTAGATTTTAGCAGTTGGCTTTGTCACAATGGGTGTCGTTCATTAAACCTAATATGCGTATAATAAGCAATAGAACAAGGAGTTGTTATGATTTATCAATATTTGGATAAAGCACCTGAGTTTGCAGTACCTTTCAACGGCTGGGTGGCTGACAGTGCACGAGTGATAGGCGATGTGTATTTGGGTCATCAAGCCAGTGTCTGGTTTGGTGCGGTCATTCGAGGGGATAACGAGCGTATCCATATCGGGGACTATAGTAATGTACAAGAAAACAGCGTCATTCATACCGATGCTGGGATTGAAGTCAATATCGGTAATTATGTGACGATCGGGCATCTGGCGATGCTGCACGGTTGCGAGATCGGTGACAACAGCTTGATTGGTATTGGCGCTGTGGTGCTCAATAACGCCAAAATTGGTAAAAACTGTATCATCGGTGCTAAGGCTTTGGTGACTGAAGGTAAAGAGATACCTGACAACTCACTGGTTATGGGCGCACCGGCCAAAGTGGTCAAAACCTTGACTGATGAGCAAGCAGCAATGCTAAAAGCATCAGCGCTACATTATAGCGACCGTTGCCAGAAATTTAAAAGCGGCCTAAAAGAAATCGCTATGCCTGATTAAAAGCATCGCCCGTGACCAACATCCTCAAATCACCAGCAACATCGTCAGCCATATCAGTCCAAAGAGGATAACCCCGATGACGATACCACGAAATATATCATGGCGCACCGTGTAAGCATCGATATAAGGGTGTTCCATAGGGTCGCTATTTAACGCATTGACACTATCTGCACCCACATTTTTACCAAAGATTAGACCAATTAATGCGCCTAGCAACAACAAAAAAGGCGCAAATAACCATAGCATCTCGCCATGACCGATATCTAATATCGATCGAATAATGACGATTGCTATATCTATCACTAAACCGACAAAGCCGTACATCAAGCCGCTTAGTAGGGCGTAGACCAAACGATCTAGAGGCGACAGATAAGCCTCTCCCAACTGGCGTCTTCTAATCTCTTTGATTGAGCGCGCAGGGCGACGGTTTTTTTTAAAAGTTTTGTCAGCGGGTGGTTTCATGGTGTTTTTTACTTTTTTATTCAGCACTCTAAAGATCGGCGTACCTGTGTTAAGCTAGCACAGTTTCGGTTGTTAAGCAGTATGGCGATCGTTTAAACATGAGATTGCTTTTATATTAAAGCCAAATTTAAAACCAAATCCAACATAATTTATATTCATCAATGATTAAAGTTAAGGTCTCATTATGCAGGCAACACAACAACAAATGGAGCAAAAAGAACTGGCATTATTTGATTTAGATCATACACTTCTAGATGTCGATAGCGATTATCTGTGGGGCGAGTATATCGTCAAGCATGATCTGGTCGATGAGGCCGAATATCGTACCGCCAATCAGAAGTTTTATAATGACTATATCGAAGGGACGCTGGATGCCACCGAGTATAATGAGTTTGTGGCCGAATTTTTGAGCAGCTTGCCTATGGATAGACTGCATCAATTACGTGAGGATTATATCAAATCTGAGATTGAGCCCCATATTCGTCCAAAAGCGATGGAGGTGCTGTGCCAGCATATTGAACAAGGTCACGAGGTGGTTATTATCTCAGCAACCAATGACTTCGTGGTCTCCGCTATCGCCAAGCGTTTTGGGGTCGAGGAAGCCAACGTCTTATCGACGCCGCTTGAGATAAAAGACGCCCGCTATACCGGTAAGCTCACCGATAAGCCAAACTTTAAAGAAGGTAAAATCTACCATTTGAATAAGTGGGTCGAGAAACAGAAGGCCCAAGATGTTATCTTTAATAAAACTTATGCTTACTCAGATTCAAAAAATGATATTCCGTTACTTGAATGGGCAGATGTGGCAGTTTGTGTCTCACCTGATGATGCACTGCATGCGCATGCTTTAGCGCATCGCTGGGCGGTTGAAGACTGGTCGATTTAAACGGTTTAAAATAATTTGACGCAAATGTAGTGATAATTGGCCAACTCTTTAGCGTCAATCTCCTTTAAAATAGCGCAGTAGGATTAACACACTCTAAAATAAGTACAGTGCTGCTAGGATTAATTTTTCGCAGCCTCTGTTGGCGTAGGCACAGCACGCAAGAGAAATTGATACTAGCAGCACGTGACATAAAGCATGCCAGTTTTATTTAGGATTAACTATATTAGCCAGACATTTATTACTTTAGGAATACTTATGGAAATCAATCCGTATCAAGAGAAAATCAAAGATTTATCCGAGCGTGGACAGGACCTCAGGAGGTATCTTTGACTTCGATAGTAAGCAAGAACGCTTAGAAGAAGTCAATTTAGAGCTAGAGAATCCTGAGCTGTGGAATGATCCTGAGCGGGCGACCAAGATTAATAAAGAAAAAAGCCAACTTGATGGTGTCATCGATGTGGTTGTCTCGCTCGAAACGACGTTAGAAGACGCTGCGGCGATGCTAGACTTGGCCGTCGAAGCAGAAGATGAAGCCCTGCTGGCTGATGTACAAGCAGAGCTGGACAGTGCTGAAGAGAGGGTGGCGGACTTGGAGTTTCGCCGTATGTTTAGCGGTGAGATGGATGCCAATAATTGCTTTTTGGACATTCAGTCAGGCAGCGGTGGTACCGAGGCGCAAGACTGGGCAGAGATGCTGCTGCGTATGTATACACGCTGGGCAGAGTCGCACGGGTTTAAGGTCGAAGTGATTGAAGTGTCATCTGGTGGCGTCGCTGGCATCAAATCAGCAACGATTGCGATTAAAGGTGATTATGCTTTTGGTTGGTTGCGCACCGAAATTGGTGTCCATCGCCTAGTGCGTAAGTCTCCTTTTGATAGCAACCATGGTCGCCACACATCGTTTGCTGCCGTGTTTGTGTCGCCTGAGATTGATGATGATGTCGAGATTGATATCAATCCAGCCGATCTGCGTATCGATACCTATCGCTCTTCTGGCGCCGGTGGCCAGCACGTCAATACAACGGACTCTGCAGTCCGTATCACTCATGAGCCGACAGGCGTGGTGGTGGCGTGCCAAAATGAGCGTAGCCAACACGGCAACAAAGCCACGGCGATGAAGATGCTGCGTGCTAAGCTGTATGAGCTTGAAATGCAAAAACGCATGGAGAAACAGCAAGCGGTCGAAGACAATAAGTCTGATATCGGTTGGGGCAGCCAAATTCGCTCGTATGTGCTCGATGACTCACGTATCAAGGATTTACGTACTGGCGTTGAAACCTCAAATACCAGTGCCGTACTGGATGGTGACCTAGATCCGTTTATTGAGGCCAGTCTAAAAGCAGGACTGTAAATCATCATAAAATATCGCTATAAAACATTGTTATAAAATATCATTTTAAGCTATTTAACTTTTTTAAAAGACTACTTAGACCATGCCAAGCGTTTGACGCTTGGCGTTTTTTTAATGGTTTTATTTTAATTAGCTGTTACTCTAAATTATAAACTCTTTCGATATTGCACCATATCTGTCTTGGTCGCTAGCGTATCATAAAGTTTTCGAGCCGCTGTATTATCTTCTTGCGTCACCCAATAAACGCGATTGCACTGCTTTTTAGCAGCGAACTCATAAACCTTTTCAATAAGCGCTCGTCCCACCCCTTGCCTGCGTATATTTTCACTCACATACAAATCTTCTAAGTAACAACATTCAGTAGTATTCCAAGTGTTTGGATGTAGCACCACGTGAGTGAATCCTACTAATGTATTGTCTAGCCAAGCGCCAAAGCCGTAGATAGGTACGTCATCGTTATGCAAATTTTGCCATGTTGCCTCTATAGTATTTTGAGGTAAAGTGGTTCCATAAAATTGCAGATAATGTTGCCATAGTGCCAACCAAGTATCGTAATTGCCTTTATCTAATGGTGTGATTTTAATGTCGGTGTTTGTAGTCATAGGTTAGATGCCCTAAAGGGTGATTTGTATTTCAAATATAAATAGAACTATGGCTCTATTTTACACACCTTTACACATGATATGTGCCAAATAAACAGCAAAGTCAGCCAAGTTTATCTATGCTAAGAATTCTAAATTTTTAAAACCTTAACAAACAATAATAAAGGCAAAATAGTTTATGGCAAAAACCACTGAGCAACCGATAGATGATCTACGCCATGACTATGAGCGGCTTGCCCAGCGTGCCAATCTGCGCTACGTCAGTGATGATGAGCCTGGTTTTACACGCAGACGTTGGGGGCGCGGCTTTACTTACCGTGATGCTACTGGCAAGACGGTAAAAGATAAGGCATTACGCAAGCGTTTTGATGCGCTCGTAATTCCGCCACTATGGACAGAGGTTTGGATATGTCAGGACGAAAAAGGCCACCTGCAATCGACGGGGCGGGATGATAAGTCCCGTAAACAATACTTGTACCATCCAGAATGGAATCGTGTCCGGGATCATGCCAAGTTTATAGCCATGATTGGGTTTGCTGAGGCATTACCCAATCTACGGGGGCAAGTTGAAAAAGACTTGGAGTCAGAGCCATTGTCACGTGACAATGTTTTAGCGGCAGTGGTCAAACTACTAGAAACCACTTTGATTCGAGTCGGTAACAGTCGTTATGCCAAGCTCAATAAAAGCTATGGGCTGAGTACATTACGTAGCAAGCACGTCAGCGAAACCGATAATGGGTTGGCATTTGATTTCATCGGAAAAAGCGCCAAGGAGCACCATATTGAGCTACAGGATGAGCGTTTAATAGATATCGTACAATCCTGTAGCGAGTTGCCCGGTTATCAGGTTTTTAAATATTTAGATGGCGATGGCGATAAGCAAGTCGTCGATAGCGCAGATATCAACGACTATATCCGGATGCATACTTGCGGCGATGCTGATAAAAGCCAGACATATAGCGCCAAAGACTTTCGTACATGGATGGGGAGTGTGTTGGCAGCCAGTTATCTGTACGATGAGCTGCAGACGCCAGCAGGCAAGCAAATATTAGCCAGTCAACATGAGAGCGATGCGCGTCAAAAGCTCATCACAGCTATGGTAAAAAACGTCGCAGAAGAGTTGGGTAACACCCCTGCTGTTTGCCGTGCCTCGTATATTCACCCTACCATTATCGAACAGTTTTTATCAGGACGGTTTTTTGAGCGTTATAAAGATGCCCGTCGAGGCCGTACTAAAACATACCAAAGCATAGAGGAAAAAGCGCTGCTGCGATTGTTAAGGCCTTCAATGTAAGTATTATTAAATAAATAAGAGTCAGTTAAATAATATAAATGATACGCTATGTATTGAAATAAATATAAAAATGCGTTACAACTAGCACATAGGATATTTGATAAATACCAACAATACGAGCAAACAGCTTATAGGATAGGGCTGTTTTTGCTGCTTTATCATTCACCCGTTATTGCTAAAGGATTAGCTCATGACTCTCTCATCTTCAAACCCTAACTCATCCAAAAGCACCACAATAAGCTACGCTGATTATTACAATAATTTTGACAAGAAAGCGTTATTGCAAGAAATATTTGGTGCCCATATGGACGATCGATTAAACGCTTATATGGCTTGCTGTGGACGTCACGTACGTGATGGTCGTGGCGATCATACTGCTCTGGTTCATGAGGACACGGCTGGTAATATCACACGTATGAGCTTTCGTGAACTGGATAAATCCAGCGCACAGGTTGCAAACCTACTGCAGTCTTATGGCGTAGAGGCAGGCGACCAAGTGGCGACCATGCTGCCACGTACCCCTGAGCTCCTCACCATCGTATTGGCAACTTGGCGAATTGGTGCCGTTTATCAGCCACTATTTACTGCTTTTGGCTATGACTCTATTAAGTATCGAATGGATAAGGCCAACACTAAAGTGGTTTTTACCAATCAAGCAAGCCGTGATAAGTTTGAGGACTTAGCTCAACAGACCAAAATGGTGTTTATAGGCAGTGAAGCAGACGCTAAAAGCTGGGGTGATGACAATTACAGCAACAAAAAAGCACTGCAATCTCAAGAATATAGCCCAGTGTTGTTAGACAGTAATGCGCCATTTTTGCAAATGTTTACCTCAGGGACAGTCGGTAAGTCCAAAGGTGTGAGTGTGCCACTCGCCGCATTACCGACGTTTTATCTGTATATGCGCTATGCTATTGATTTGCGTACAGATGATAACTATTGGAATATGGCCGATCCGGGCTGGGCTTATGGTTTATATTATGCAATCACAGGGCCTCTACTGATGGGTATCACTACTTATTTTAATGAAGCCGGCTTTGATGCTGCCAATACACTTGATTTTATGGTGCGCCATAAGATTACCAACTTAGCGTCTTCGCCGACCGCTTTTCGGATGATGAAGTCCAGTGGTGTCTTTGAAGAGATCACTGCCAACAGCCCTTCAAAGCTGTCATTACGCTGTGCCAATTCAGCAGGTGAGACCTTAAATACTGAAGTGGTAAGCTGGGTTGAGAGTCATTTGGGCTGCCGTGTTTGTGATCAGTACGGACAGACAGAGACGGGCATGACCTGCTGTGAGCACCATGCTCTAGAGCATAAATGCCCAGTCGGCTCAATGGGCATGGCGCTGCCAGGGCATACCCTCGTGGTGTTGGATGATGACATGCAGGTACTACCCGATGGTGAGCAAGGACAGCTGGCTGTAGTGGTCAGTCAGTCGCCAGCGTTTTACTTTCAGGGCTATAGCTGGAACGAAAAAGATGCTTTTGCCGGTGATTATTACCTGACCGGTGACGTCGTCGAGCGTCACAGTGATGGTACTTATTGGTTCTCAGGGCGTGATGACGACATCATCACCACTGCCGGTTATCGGGTAGGGCCAACGGATGTTGAAAACACGGTATTAGAGCATGCAGCAGTTGCAGAATCAGCAGCTGTTGGTGTGCCCGATGAGATACGTGGGCATAATATTAAATCCTTTGTGGTACTTAAAGAGGGCATCGAAGGCAGTGACGACATTGCGCAGCAGATTAAAGACTTGGTACGTGAACGTCTCGCAAAACATGCTTTTCCACGTGAGATTGAGTTTGTCGCTACATTACCAAAAACACCAAGCGGTAAAATCCAACGCTTTTTGTTACGGAGTTTGAGCGCTGAGTAAGGATACTTAAGTGATTTTAGGCTTTAATGAGCCAATAATTAACAACTTAATAATTAAAAACCCAATAATTAAAAATCTAAGCATTAAGGAAAAGTTATGCAAATTGAGAGACACAGTTTTTTGGTAACGGGCGGAGCCTCAGGGCTTGGTGAGGCGGTCGTTCGTGCGATTGTTGGTCAAGGTGGCAACGTTGTCATCGCTGACCTTAATGCAGCGGCGGGTGAGGCATTGGCAAAAGAAATGGGCGACAATGTACGCTTTGTGCGCTGTGATGTTACCAGTGGCGATGAGGTACAGGCTGCTATTGATGTGGCCGAAAAGGAGTTTGGAGGTCTGCAAGGGTCAATCAACTGTGCAGGGATTGTGGTCGTACAAAAGCTGCTAGATAGAGAGAATAACCCTGCAGATCTAGACACTTTTAGCCGCGGCGTCAACATCAATCTGGTTGGCTCGTTTAATGTAGCACGGCTGGTGGCGGCTAGCATCGCTAAGCGCATAACAAATGCAAGCCAGAAAAATGTAGATAATGGTATCATTATTAATACCGCATCTATTGCTGCATTTGATGGACAAGTCGGGCAAGGCAGCTACGGCTCATCTAAAGCTGGGGTCGTGGGCCTCACGCTACCATTAGCACGTGAGCTGAGTCGCCATGGTATTCGAGTGATGACTATTGCGCCTGGTGTCTTTGCCACACCTATGATGGATAGTATTCCTGAAGAAGCTCGTGGACAGTTAGAAGCGAGTGTTCCTTATCCTAAGCGTATGGGCGACCCAAAGGAGTTTGCTAAACTGGTCACTCATATTATCGATAATGCCTATTTAAACGGTGAGGTTATACGCTTAGATGGTGCGATTCGTATGGTCTAGGGTTTAACGGCTTCAATAAGTTTGATATGAAAAGATTATAAGCTCAATTCATAAAGCTTGCACAAAATAGAAAAATAGACATAGTGTTTTGATGTTTTATAACTCTCTGCTGTCGTATGTGGGTTATAAGGATCGAAGCCTATGTTTTTTTGCGTATTGAGTCGAGTAAAACTGCAATTGGCTACTTATCGTAATAGGACTGTGTCTGGTACTGATTATCGGTACCTTTATTAGTGCTGCTTATATATGGTGAACCCTAAATAAAAAGGGTATAGCTATTATAACGTGCTGCTACTGGTATAAAGTTTTCGTGTTTACTGTGCGACTTCGTCATTCTAGGGACTGCGCAAAACTCATCCCAGTAGCACTGTAATATTTTTAGAATGCATGGACTATATCAGTCGTAAAATAAAATATAAAAAACTATACTATAGTTTACTATTAGCAAGTATAGTACAATTATATTCTATATTAAGAATATAATGCTTGCTCAAGTAGTTCTGCATTCTATTCTGTGTAATGAAATGATTCTGTAGTCAGTAAGCTTTAGATAAGCATCCACAAATAACAAGCTGTTTCTTTATTTTTATATGGAAGCTGCTTGTAGTTGTATTTGTTCGGTTAAGCCAAGCCGATAAGGATAAATTTTGTTTGAAAAGTATACCCGTCAAGAATACAGGAATGATATCCAAGGGTTGAGAGCCATAGGTGCCATTATTATTATGGTATTTCATATCTGGTTCAATAAAGTCTCCGGTGGTGTCGATGTGTTTTTTGTCATCTCTGGGTTTTTGATGGCCTCTATTGTATTGAAAGGTTATTTTACAAAAGGCACTGTCAGCCCTTTTCCTTTTTGGGGCGGCGTTATCAAAAGGATAGCGCCTTCTGCTTATTTGGTGTTGGCAGCCACCTTGGTCGCAAGCTATTTTATTACTTCTCCTGTGCAGATTTACAGTGTGTTACATGAGATCATAGCCAGCGCTTTACATCTTGAAAATATCCAGCTGATTAGGCTTTCGGTTGATTATCTGGCGACGGGCACCCCACCGAGCCCTGTGCAGCAGTTCTGGGCGCTCTCCATTCAGATGCAGTTCTATGTGGTTTTCCCATTGGTTTTGATCCCTTTAGCCTATTTGACCAAAAAAAGGCAAAATTCTGCCCCACTGTTTTTAGGCGTTGGCGCTATTATCTTAGCGTCTTTTATCTACGCTACTGTATTGGTTCAAAGTGATGCGGCGATGAGCTACTTTAATCCTTTATCGAGAATTTGGGAGTTCTTTTTTGGCTCGCTCTCTTATTTGGTCATCGCCAATGTCAAAAGAATTAGGCACAGACAAATAATAGGCATAGTTGGTATAGCTTTGATTATTGGCGGCGCAATCCTAATACCCAGAGGCGCAAACTTTTCAGGGCCAATATCCTTGATACCTGTACTTGGGGCAGTGGCTATCATTGTATCGGGTATCGGGGGCAAAGGGGTCGTCAATAACTTTTTGTCGAATAAATTCTTAGTGTTTTTAGGTGGTATCTCTTTTACCATTTATCTGTGGCACTGGCCGATATTGGTATTTTACAAAGAATACTTTGGTCATGATACGGTAGGCTTGCTACCAGGCTTTGCCATCATGATTGTCTCTACTATTCTGGCTTATTTCACCAGCAAGCTTATCGAAGCACCCTTTAGAAAAATCCCTAGAGAAAAGGTAATACTGAACTTCTCGATAGGTGCTTTATTCTTTTTACCCGTGGTCGCTGCCGCTTTTGCCTTTAGATATGAGGTGGTTTCTACCACCGCAAAAGCGATGGAGATGTTAGCTGCGGCACCTACTGAGCCTTTTGCAGGCGAGCGCCTCTATTTAGAAGATCAACGCTTTATCCCTGAGCGTGATAGACTGCTTACCATCAAAAAGAGGGTACCTGCTGCCTATGCTGACGGCTGTAACCAATCTATGGATGGCGAGGAGGTGACTACTTGTGAGTTTGGCGATCCGAATGCCGACAAACAGATTGTCCTAGCAGGCGGCTCGCATGCGGTACAATGGATCACCGCGCTAGACGAGATAGGAAAAAACAATAACTTTAAAGTCATCAACATGACTAAAGCGGCTTGTCCACTAGGGCCTGTCGAGGACTCGAACGACTCTTGCTACAAATGGAATGAAAGCGCGCTCAAAGAGATTGTTGCCATCAATCCTTACGCAGTCATTACCAACTCGACCAGAACCGACTTGGACAAAGGAGAGTTTATCCCTGAGACTTATATTGATAGCTGGAGGCAGATTGATGCTAATGGCATCAAAGTTATCGGCATTAGAGACAACCCACGCTTTGACTTTGATGTGCCGGACTGCATACACAGAAATAGAAACTCTGCTGAGACAGGCGCTTGTACTATAGATCGTAGCGATATTTTATTACCCACTGATCCAGCTACTGAATATCAAGATATTATTACCAGTATCGATATGTCAGATATGTTCTGTACAGCCGAAAAGTGTCCAACGACTTTTTCTGGAAAAATCATGTACCGTGATGCCGAGCACATCAGTATTGAATATGCACATTTTATAAAAGATAATTTTGAAGAGAAGTTAAAAGCGGTGCTGTTAGCTCTTGATTAAATATCAAAATCATATGTTAATAAGTAGTTGTCAGTAGTATGACGTTTGCACGTTCAACAGACTCTAGTCTGATTAATTTATTACGTACGCTACTCTAGACTCGTGAGTCAGTAGCCATCATTGACAACAAGAAAATAAATCTTGAAAAGCGACTGAGCATACCCTATATAGATAGCAACAAAGAGTAAGCGCTAAGAGGCAATATCTACAATAAAAGCGCTGCTTGATACTTGAAATATAAGGAAAAAATATGAGATTTGAGAAGTTTACTCAAAAACTACAATCTGCGATTCAAGAAGCGCAAAGCTTGGCATTGGGTCGTGATCATACAGGTATAGACCCTGTACATCTGCTGGCTGTACTGCTACAAGATGAGTCTAACTTGGCTATCTGTCAACAAGCAGGGGCGTCTATTCCGGCCTTAAAAAACGGTGTGGCAAAAGCACTAGACAACCAAGCGACGATTGCAGAGCCGACAGGTGAGGTCAATCTAAATCCAAACTCAGTAAAAGTCTTAAACCTTGCTGATCGGCAAGCACAAAAAGCAGGTGATGAGTTTATCGCTACTGAGTGGGTCATTTTAGTACTCGCTGAGCAAGGGGACACCAAAAAAATATTTGAAAGTGCGGGTGTGACTGCTGATAAATTAAAAACTGTGATTGAGCAACTAAGAGGCAGTGAGACAGTGGACAATCAAAATGCTGAAGATCAGCGTGATGCGTTAAATAAATACACCATCAATCTGACCGAACAGGCGGAGATGGGTAAGCTGGATCCAGTGATTGGCCGTGATGAAGAGATTCGTCGCACCATTCAAGTACTGTCTCGCCGTACCAAAAACAACCCCGTACTTATCGGTGAGCCAGGTGTCGGTAAGACAGCCATCGTCGAAGGCCTAGCACAAAAAATCGTCAACGGTGATGTGCCAGAAGGTCTACGCCGTAAAGAGGTACTGTCATTGGATTTAGGGGCTTTGATTGCAGGCGCTAAGTTCCGTGGTGAGTTTGAAGAGCGACTCAAAGGGGTCCTGAGTGATCTGGCGAAGCAAGAGGGTAATGTCATCTTGTTTATCGATGAGCTACATACAATGGTCGGTGCAGGCAAGTCTGAGGGCTCAATGGACGCTGGTAATATGCTCAAGCCAGCCCTAGCTCGTGGTGAGCTACACTGTGTCGGCGCAACGACGCTTGATGAGTATCGTCAATATATCGAAAAGGACGCCGCCCTTGAGCGCCGCTTCCAAAAAGTATTGGTCGATGAGCCAACCGTTGAAGACACCATTGCTATCTTGCGTGGTCTAAAAGAGCGCTATGAGCTGCATCACGGTGTCGATATACAGGACAGTGCCATTATTGCCGCCGCCCGTATGAGCCATCGTTATATTACTGATCGCAAGCTGCCAGATAAGGCGATAGATCTTGTCGATGAAGCGGCGAGCCGTCTACGGATGGAGATGGACAGCAAGCCTGAAGCGCTAGGTAAGCTTGATAGCCGTCTGATTCAGCTAAAGATGCAGCGTGAAGTGCTTAAAAATGAAGAAGATGCCGGAGCGCAAGCGGAACGCAAAGTGCTTGATGAGCAAATCGAAGCGCTAGAAAAAGAATATGCTGACCTCAACGAGATTTGGCAGGCAGAAAAAGCATTGGTCAAAGGCAGTCAGCAGCTAAAGGATGAGCTGGACAAAGCCCGTATCGCTTATGACAAAGCCAGCCGTGAAGGCGACTATGAGACCATGAGTAAGTTGCAGTACGAAACCATTCCGCAGCTTGAGCGCCGTATTGCTGAGTCTGATTTGGCTGAGCAAGAAGAACAAGCAGATGATGCGATAGGTGGTAAGCTACTGCGTACCAAAGTCACTGATAACGAGATCGCCGAAGTGGTCGCTGCTGCTACGGGTATTCCTGTCAGCAAGATGATGCAAGGCGAGCGTGACAAGATGCTGGCGATGGAAGACAAGCTCCATGAGCGAGTTATCGGTCAAGATGAAGCCGTTGAGTCTGTTGCCAACGCTGTGCGTCGTAGCCGTGCAGGTCTCTCAGATCCCAATCGTCCTTCAGGCTCTTTCTTGTTTCTTGGGCCTACAGGGGTCGGTAAGACAGAGCTGACCAAATCACTCGCCAACTTCTTGTTTGATAGTGAAGATGCCATGGTGCGTATTGACATGAGTGAATACATGGAAAAGCACAGCGTCAGTCGTTTGGTCGGTGCGCCTCCAGGCTATGTCGGTTATGAAGAGGGTGGTACTTTAACGGAGGCAGTACGCCGTAAGCCATATAGCGTAGTGTTGTTTGATGAAGTCGAAAAAGCGCATCCTGATGTGTTTAATATCTTGCTGCAAGTGTTAGACGATGGGCGCCTGACAGACTCACAGGGCCGCGTGGTAGACTTCAAAAACACCGTCATCATTATGACCAGTAACTTAGGCTCACACAAGATTCAAGAAATGGTCGGTGAAAGTTACGAGGATATAAAAACTGAGGTTATGGAATCGGTTGGGCAGCACTTCCGCCCAGAGTTCGTCAACCGTATTGATGAAATCGTGGTATTCCATCCACTGGGTATGTCGCAGATGGCAGGCATTGCTGACATTCAGTTGCAGCGCTTACGTCAGCGTCTACAAGAACGTGAGATGGATATCGAACTATCAGCAGATGCGATGAATAAACTAGTCGCTGTGGGCTATGATCCTGTGTATGGTGCACGCCCACTCAAGCGTGCCATTCAGCAAGAGATCGAAAACCCATTATCTCTCAAGCTGCTGGCTGGCGACTTTGTTGCAGGGGACATCATCAAGGTCGATGTCGGTGCTGATGATAAGCTGATTTTTGATAAGCTTAGAATGAGCTAAGGAAACCAACTCAGCTGACTATAAACCAACCCCTGACCTACAATTGTAGGTCAGGGGTTTTTTTAAACACAATCAGTACCAGAGCCTGACAAATGCTTGCTATATTGTAAAGTAGTGAAGCTAAAGGAGTCGTGTCATGATAATGTGTATCAAACGTATCAACATACCTATTACTGTACTAATGCTATTGTTTAGTGCCTCTGCGTGCTCCAATCCTGCAGCCGTCAATACCGATGCCGATCTCACAGAACATAAGGAAGGGCAAGCTGCCGCAAGAGACTTGGCAGCAAGCAATGAAAAGCCTGCTTTTAGTACCAAGATGATTGCGACCTTCGATGAGCCTTGGGCAATGACGGCATTACCAACGGCTAATAATGCACCCCCCAAGCTCTTAGTGACACAAAAGACTGGCGAGCTGTTTGTCGTCGATACGAGTACCGGTACTAAGACAGCAGTGACAGGTGTGCCAAAAGTCGCTTATGGTGGGCAAGGCGGTTTGGGTGACATTGTTCTTGCACCAGATTTTGCTACGTCCAAGCACATATATCTTAGCTATGCTGAAGCAGGTACAGGCAGCGACAAGGGTAAGTTGGGGGCAAAAGTCATTAGAGCCACATTAATGGGGCTAGATACTGATGCACCAAGCTTGCAAGCGGTGATGCCCATCTGGGAGCAAGTTCCAAAGGTACGTGGCCAAGGTCACTATAGCCATCGACTGCTGCTCTCCCCCGATGATCAGTATCTGTATATCAGTTCAGGTGACAGACAAAAAAAAGACCCTGCTCAAGACATGACAGTCAACTTGGGCAAAATCATCCGACTGAACCTCGATGGTTCAATCCCAAATGACAATCCGTTTGTAGGCGATACCAGCATTGACAGTATGGCAGCTCAGTTTTGGACACTAGGGCATCGTAATGTCTTGGGCATGGTGTTTGATCAGTCAGGTATGTTGTGGGCGCATGAGATGGGGCCAAGAGGCGGTGATGAGCTTAACTTAATTGAAAAAGGTAAAAACTATGGGTGGCCACTGGTGTCAAATGGTCGAAACTACTCTGGGACTGATATTCCTGACCACGACACACGACCTGAATTTGCAGCGCCTTATATCACTTGGACACCGGTCATCTCGCCATCATCGATGAGCGTCTACTCATCAGGTCGTTATGATGATTTCCCCGCTTGGCAGGGCAACGCCCTAATCAGTGGTTTGTCATCAACAGCCTTGATAGTGGTAGATTTGGCTGACGACGCAACTCATGAGCGATATCGTTATGATATGGGCGAGCGGATACGCAGTGTTTTGGCCGTCGATGGACAGGTATGGTTAGTAGAAGATGGGGAGGGTGCTCAGTTATTACAATTACAGCCTAAATAATCACGGCTAAAAACAAAGCTGTCACAACTTTTAAAGTGTGGCTGATATAGCATTTCTCTTGCGTGCTGTATCTACAGAGGCGGCGCAAAATTTATACCAGTAACGCCATAATACTTTTAAGTTGAATCCATTATACAGAGGTCTGTAGCCGTTTCACTTTATGTCGTAACCTGAGATCAACGGCTGTCTGTAGAGGATACCGTTAGGAGGTTGTTTTAGATAAATGGTGTTCAATCAAAAATGGCTCTGAGATTCTAGGGCTATTTTTTTGTATCAAAAATAACGAATATGGGTGTTGAGTTTGATAATTGAGTAACATCTTGTTAAGGTAATTCACTCTAAAGTATTGGATAACTAAGATGAGTGAACTAAAAATAGGCCGATTAGGGCCTTTTCCGCGAGTCAATAAACCGGTGTTTATTGCTTCAGCGATCTTGATCGTGGGGTTTATTATATTTGGTGCTCTGTTTCAAGAGTTGGCAGATACTATATTCACTAGTGCACAAGGTTTTATTACCAACCGATTTGGCTGGATGTTTATCATTCTGATGAACGTGGCCGTGGTGTTGTGTTTGTATTTAATTTTTAGTAAGTATGGTGATATCCGCCTAGGTCATCAAACTGAAACACCGCAATACAGCCTACCATCTTGGATAGGTATGCTTTTTTCGGCAGGTATCGGTATCGGTATCATGTACTGGGGCACCGCAGAGCCCGTCTATCACTTTATGGCGCCGCCATTGGGTGAGGCCGAGACAGTAGAGGCGGCCAAGCAAGCGATGAACATCTCGTTTTTACATTATGGGATTCACGCTTGGGCCATTTACGCTATCGTAGCCTTGTCCTTGGCCTACTTCCACTTTCGCCGTGGCTTACCACTATCGATTCGCTCGAGTCTCTATCCGATATTGGGTCAGAAAATCTATGGTAAGTGGGGGCATACGGTCGATACTCTAGCAGTCTTTGGCACTATGTTTGGTGTGGTCACCACATTAGGCTTTGGTGTCTTGCAGATTAACTCTGGACTTGAGGGATTATTTGGCCTACCTAACTCTGTCACCATGCAGGTGATCTTAATTGCCTTTATTACCATGCTTGCCTGTGGCTCATTGTTGATGGGCTTGGATAAAGGTATCAAACGCCTAAGTGATACCAACATCGTATTGACCTTTGTGTTGTTAGGGTTTGCTTTTATTATGGGCCCCACGCAGTATATCATGGACAGTTTGGTCGAAAATACCGGTAACTATCTACAAAACATCGTGCAGCTGAGCTTTTGGAGTGAGGCTTATAGTAAAAGTGATTGGCAGTCTTCGTGGACGATATTTTACTGGGCATGGTGGATCAGCTGGTCACCATTTGTCGGGGTATTCATTGCCCGTATCTCTCGTGGTCGTACCATTCGTGAGTTTTTGCTCGGCGTGCTATTTATTCCGATGATTATTTTGTTTTTCTGGTTCACAACCTTTGGTGGTGTCGCAGTTGACATGGAGCTGATCGGTAATCCTGGATTTATCGAAGTGGTACAAAACGATTATGGTAGCGCCATTTTTAAGCTGATGGAGTTTTATCCATTGACCAAAGCCACGACGATGCTGATTGTTATCATGATTGTACTGTGGTTTGTGACTTCATCAGACTCAGCCAGCTTTGTTATTGATATGTTGACCTCTGGTGGTGAGACCAATCCACCTAAGATTCAACGCTTATTTTGGGCGGTGATGCAAGGTCTTGTGGCTGCGATTTTATTGGCAGCTGGTGGCTTAGGAGCGTTACAGGCTGCCGCTATCGTCGCCGGTTTCCCTTTTGCCATGGTGGTATTTATCATGTTGTATGCCATGATACGAGGATTCAATCGTGATGAGCTGATACTGTATCGTGCCGAACAACGATTTATTACTGATGAATCGGTTGAGCATAATACGGCCAATGAGTTTGCGGATGAAGAGCTGCTTGAAGGCCCACCTGATGTCGTTCAAGGTGATTAAAGTCTTTTTTTAAGTGGATTTTAAATAAAGTAATAAATAGACCTCTTGCAAAAGTAGTTGTCAGACACAACGTATATTATTGAACTCTACTTACTTAATAGATATGCCAAACATAGATAAGCTACTCAAACAAAGTGACGCTGGTTTTAAACGCTACACTGGCATTCATAAAGCCACTTTTTATGACATGCTTGAGGCCATGCAAAAGCATGAAGCATCTAAGACCAAATCAGGTAGACCAAGTGTGCTCAGTCTTAAGGAGCAGATACTACTAGCCCTGACTTATTGGCGTGAATACCGCACGCTTTATCATATCAGTATGGACTTTGGTATTCATGAGTCTTCTGCTAGCCGTATCATTCGTAAAGTAGAAGACACACTGATTAACTCTGGCAAGTTTGAATTGCCCAAAAAGCTGCCTAGTCGTGTCGATGAGGACATCAATTGGTCAGTCGTCATTGTCGATGCCACCGAAACCCCAATTGAGCGTCCAAAAAAAACCAAAGAGACTACTACAGCGGCAAGAAAAAACAACACACCTTAAAAGCGCAGGTTATCGTTCATTGGCAAACCGGTTTGATACTTGATGTGCAAACCTGTAAAGGGTCCATCCACGATTTTAAGCTGTATAAAGATACTTGTCCTGATTGGTTACCTGAGAACACTAACTATCTAGCAGACAGTGGTTATCAAGGGTTAGCAAAGCGACATAACCAAACTTTCACACCATTTAAGAAACCTCGTGGTGGTCAGTTATTGGAGATATGCAAACAAGCCAATCAGTATCTGGCAAAGTTCCGTATTGTGGTTGAACACAAAATAGGCTTAATCAAGTTGTTTAAAATCGTGGCTCATAAATATCGCAACCGTCGTCAGCGCTA
>NZ_JAGBKM010000079.1 GCF_017498085.1 Psychrobacter coccoides | reverse complement strand
GTGCAAGCCTAAATACTCACCACTACCTTTGGTATACTCACTTAGATCATAAGCACTAAAAAACGTACCGGTACGTTTTAAATGCTCAAAGCACAGCGCATTAACATAGTTCCACACAAAGTTTACTGAACCGCTTAGCTGGTTCAGCTGTTTTATGTGCTTGTCTTTAATGCGTAGTTTGAGGGTTTTCATACCTTTAGTATGGCGAGGGTAATTTTAACTTACAAC
>NZ_JAGBKM010000078.1 GCF_017498085.1 Psychrobacter coccoides | reverse complement strand
CTGTGCAGATTCAGGTATTCACCCGCCCCTTTAGTGTAAGCGGCCAAGTCATAGGCTGAAAAGAATTTACCTGTGCGCTTAAGGTGTTTAAAACTTAGCTCATTGACGTAATTCCAGACAAAATTAACCGACCCAGCTAAGATATTGAGCTGCTTGGCGTGTTTGTCTTTGATGCGTAGTTTGAGCGTTTTCATGGATTAATTATGATCTCAATGCGTTTGGTTATCAAGGCA
>NZ_JAGBKM010000077.1 GCF_017498085.1 Psychrobacter coccoides | reverse complement strand
AGCGATGCGTGTAGCTAACCTGTACTAATTGCTCGTTTGGCTTGACCATACAACACCCAAGTGGTTTGTATCAAGCATTATATCGATATCACCTTTATCCTTGATTCAGTTAGGATAAGTGATACTTATTAAAAGTCACACAACAGACTCATATCTAACCCCCTTTGCTGACGACAATAGCACGATGGCACCACCTGATCCCTTCCCGAACTCAGAAGTGAAACATCGTAGCGCCGA
>NZ_JAGBKM010000076.1 GCF_017498085.1 Psychrobacter coccoides | reverse complement strand
TGATTCATAAATTCACATCAAAGCTTGTTAAAGCCAACAGCTTAATCGTTGTTGGTAAAATCAAATCAAACTCATTCACTTCATCCAAACTGGCCAAATCCGTCTATGACGCTGGTTGGTTTGAGATTAAGCGGCAACTGGATTATAAATGCGCGAACGCAGGTTGCCACTATATCGAAGTCAATGAAGCGTACAGCACCCAAACCTGCTCGTGTTGCGGCTCTCGCCAAGACAGTCCGAA
>NZ_JAGBKM010000075.1 GCF_017498085.1 Psychrobacter coccoides | reverse complement strand
TAAATAGCTAGGTAATATCCCGATATTATCTGCGCTATTTTCCTTGTTTGGCGGCAATTTATCTCATTTTTATCTCCATTTTTAAAATGAGGACATGCCCTAAGCATAAATTTATTAGACACAAAAAAACCTCAAGTAAACTAATACTTGAGGCGAAACTTGCTCAGATTTAACATCTGAATTCGTTTTAAATATGGCGCAGCGGACGGGACTCGAACCCGCGACCCCCGGCGTGACAGGCCGGTA
>NZ_JAGBKM010000074.1 GCF_017498085.1 Psychrobacter coccoides | reverse complement strand
AGCGGCATTGATATCTCTATCATGCCATGTGCCACACTCAGCACACCTCCATCCTCTTATTCCAAGACCTGCTCTACCTTTTGGACTACTGTCACTTATTTTGTGACAGTGCGAGCAGGTCTGGGTAGTGTAACTCTCATTTACCATCTCAAAATGACAACCTGCATGCTTGCATTTATATTCCAGTTGTCGTTTAAGTTCAAACCAACCAGCGTCATAGACGGATTTGGCCAGTTTGGATGAAGTGAA
>NZ_JAGBKM010000073.1 GCF_017498085.1 Psychrobacter coccoides | reverse complement strand
CCGGAGCCACACTACCATCGGCGCTACGATGTTTCACTTCTGAGTTCGGGAAGGGATCAGGTGGTGCCATCGTGCTATTGTCGTCAGCAAAGGGGTTAGATATGAGTCTGTGTTGTTTTACTTATGACTTAAGTATCACTTATCCTAACTGAATCAAGGATTAAGGTGATATCGATATAATGCTTGATACAAACCACTTGGGTGTTGTATGGTCAAGCCAAACGAGCAATTAGTACAGGTTAGCTACACGCATCGCT
>NZ_JAGBKM010000072.1 GCF_017498085.1 Psychrobacter coccoides | reverse complement strand
TAAAGGTCAAAAGCTCATCATTGATGTATTCGATAGTTACAACCTAAGCCTATATCAAATTAACACCTTAGAGATAGTACAAGACAGTCGTAATCGTTGGTATGCGTGTATCACCGTTAAAGACTACCCCAAACAACCGTGCGGCAAAGGTAGTGTTGGCATAGATCTAGGCTTAACAGAGTCTGCTACCACCTCAAATGGTGACAAGCTAACTATTAAGCAAACGCAAAAATGGGCGAAAAAGCTTGCTATCGCTCAACGT
>NZ_JAGBKM010000071.1 GCF_017498085.1 Psychrobacter coccoides | reverse complement strand
ATTCATAAATTCACATCAAAGCTTGTTAAAGCCAACAACTTAATCGTTGTTGGTAAAATCAAATCAAACTCATTCACTTCATCCAAACTGGCCAAGTCCGTCTATGATGCTGGTTGGTTTGAAATTAAGCGGCAACTGGATTACAAATGCAAGCATGCAGGTTGCCACTATATTGAAGTCAATGAAGCGTACAGCACCCAAACCTGATCAAATTGCGGCTCTCGCCAAGACAGTCCGAAAGGTAGAGAAGGTCTTGGTATAAGAGCA
>NZ_JAGBKM010000070.1 GCF_017498085.1 Psychrobacter coccoides | reverse complement strand
AAAACGCTCAAACTACGCATCAAAGACAAACACGCCAAGCAGCTCAATATCTTAGCTGGGGCGGTTAACTTTGTCTGGAATTACGTTAATGAGCTTAGTTTTAAACACCTTAAGCGCACAGGCAAATTCTTTTCAGCCTATGATTTGGCCGCTTATATCAAAGGTAGTGGCGAATATCTAAATCTGCACAGTCAAACCCTACAAGCCATCTCAGAAACCCATGCCAAAAGCCGTAAACAGTTTAAAAAAGCCAAACTCAACTGGCGCACCAA
>NZ_JAGBKM010000007.1 GCF_017498085.1 Psychrobacter coccoides | reverse complement strand
TAATTTGTCAGTAAGTTAAGAGGTTGATTTGACTAATTATTATTAGTCTGTGTCTTGCTCTGTCCCTTAGTGAGATGCGTATTATAGACGCTTTAAATAAGTTGTCAAGGACTAAATTATTTTATTTTAAATTAGTAGGCTTTGTTTTTAGAATGATGAATCATTCTGCTAACTGCCCTTCCCTTTCGACTGGGTGGCATTATACTCGGTTTTGATAGGGGGTCAAGGGGTTTTAGAAAATAGTTTTATTTCATTCAATAACAATGTTGTTTTATCTTGATATCAAACACTCATGTCACTTAACTGCTGCTATATAGTTAGGAGCTATCTCTTATATAGCTATACTCTATTTTATAGTTTGCCCATTTTTTCAAAGAACATCTTATAAGCCGCTATCTTTTTATCGAGCGCTAATGGATAAGCACGTGAAGTAGAGGGTAGTCTATATAATGTTAAATCGTTCACTTGCGTATTTATGCAGTCAGCATCAACACTTTGCCACTGATAAGGGTAATCCATACTTTGATTGGTTTTGGGATACTTAGACTTAGCTGGTGGCTCATCTAATAAGTTTAACAGCACCTCAGTCGCCTTGCCCCCTGTGGTAAATAAAGTCTCAACCTTAGGAACCTTTGGCAAAATTACATCTAGATCCACTGGTGTCACGACGGTTAAGTTTTTGTCAGAGGCATTGCCAGTCTCACGAATGGCTTGCTTCACCGTCGGGCACGAGGCAATACCACGTTCAAACATAAAGCTGCGAATACGTTCAGGATCGAAGCGTTTCTCCTCACCTATTCTAAAATAATTCACATCATCGAAAAACACGCCGCCGTAAATGCGCCACATGTCATTATAGAAATTTGGGTAATGAAAGCGCATGGCCCATTTGTCAGCGGTTGGTGGAAATGTACCCATCATCATGATAGTTGCATTTGGTGGTAATACTGGAGCAAACGGATGGGTTTCTATTTTTGCAGCGTTATCTTTTGACAATGTATTGTCAGTATCGTTATTAAACATAAGGTTTTACACATGAGTTGGTTGATTGGTCATAAGATTCTTAATCAAAATAGTGGTTTTTTTGTTATCATAGCAGGCCTAAATACAACTTCACTTATCACGGTGTTCTAGTTAAACACACGCTCTAGCTAAGCTTAGTAGTAAAACACGATTAATCTAATATGACGTTGGCTAAGTAATGATTTGCTTAAAGGCGACAACCTTATATGAGCAAATGACGCAGCAGCAAGTAGAAGGCTGCGCTGTATTTACAAGCCTATATTTCTAAAGCAATACAGTGACGATTAAATAGGACGATTAAATAGGACGGTTATAGAGTCCGTCCGAGATAAAGTCGAGACACTCATGATCGGCTACTAAATTGCTATAGCAAAATACTGTATCAGCTGTAAGTTGCATCAACTATCAAGCTGTTTGGTCAATTGTAATAGAGCTTACTATCTATGGGCGTTGTGTAAGTTGAAATGTGGTAAGTGTTTGTAACTTTTATACAAATGGCCATGACTGCGCAAGCATCAGACCTAAATATCAAGAGAGTACTTATGAGTGACTTAAATAGCGGTTTAAACATTACGGTAATCGATCATCCATTAGTCCGTCATAAACTCAGCTTAATGCGCGAAAAGGACTGTAGCACCTATAAGTTTCGTACATTAACCAAAGAGCTTGCACGTCTAATGGCATATGAGGCGAGCCGTGATTTTGAAATCGAGACCTTCCCGATGGAAGGCTGGTGTGGTGAAATCACCGGTGAGCAAATCATTGGTAAGACAGCAACCATCGTACCAATTTTACGTGCAGGTATCGGCATGTTAGATGGCGTGCTTGACCTGATTCCTACTGCAAAGATCTCTGTAGTGGGTCTGCAACGTGATGAAGAGACCTTACAACCTGTGCCATTCTTTGAAAAATTCGTCAGTCATATGGATAAGCGCCCTGCTTTAATCGTTGATCCTATGTTGGCAACTGGCGGCTCAATGGTCGCCACTATTGATATGTTAAAAAGAAATGGCTGTAAGAGTATCAAAGCACTCGTATTGGTTGCAGCACCTGAGGGGGTGCGGGTAGTCAATGAAGCACACCCTGACGTGACCATTTATACTGCTGCGCTTGACAGCCATTTGGATGAGCATGGCTATATCATTCCAGGTCTGGGTGATGCAGGAGATAAAATTTTTGGTAAGCAGTTATTTAATAAGTAAACCAAAAACTATCACCCTAGCTCACATAGTAACAGTATCAGGGACTGTTAAACATTCTCAAATAATAAGGATATGACATGAATGTATTGATTACAGGAGCAAGTGCTGGGTTTGGTCAAGCGTTGGCAGAGCGTCTGATCACAGGCGGTCACCAAGTGATTGGCTGTGCCAGACGTCTCGATAAACTCAATGCATTGGCAGACACATTAGGCGAGGCGTTTTTACCTGTCGTTATGGATGTCAGTGATACAGCTTCTATCCCGCAGATCCTTGCTGACTTACCTGAGAGCTTTCAACAAATAGACGTCTTGGTAAATAACGCTGGTTTGGCACTGGGTACAGAGCCTGCACATGAGGCCAACCTTGATGATTGGATGCAGATGATTGATACCAATGTTAAAGGTCTTATGGCGCTGACCCATGCAATCTTGCCAGCGATGGTTGCGCGTGACAGCGGCTATATCATCAATGTCGGTTCGATTGCAGGCAGTTGGCCATATTATGGTGGTAATGTATACGGTGCTACCAAAGCCTTTGTCAAACAATTTAGCCTGAATTTGCGCGCTGACCTGCTTGGTACGCAAGTAAGAGTGACCAATCTGGAGCCAGGTAATGTTGCGGGTACTGAGTTTTCAAACGTGCGCTATCATGGTGATAACGATAAAGCAGCTCAAGTTTATGACGGCTTTAAAAGTATGAGTGGTGGTGATATCGGCGATATACTGCTTTGGCTGATTGAGTCGCCTGCGCATATTAATGTCAATCGTTTGGAAGTCATGCCAGTGGCACAAACCTATAATGGTTTGACAATTGCTAAGCAAGGCGAGTAAACCAGACAGTTAGACCACCTATCAACGCAGCTCATAACAGCGCAGCAATGTTCTTTCATGAGTATTACTGTATGCAATCAACTGCTCATTGACCAAGCGTAAATCCTTAAAATCTAAAATCAACACCTCATTACGGGTGCGCTCACTGGTGCGCTTGTTATGACGTAACGCAAATCCCAATACCTGCTTACTGACTACTTTTATCTGGTTAACCACTGTTTGCTGACCATTAACTGCTGTCTTTTTACTGATTGTCTGAGCATTGATGACAGCAGTAGCAGGATTGACCGTGGTCGTTAACAGCTTTTCTTGCCGAGCGTTTTTGGGGATAATACCTGCACCAAATAGCACCTGCTCTACTGGTAAGAACTGCGTATGACGCATTAACTCACGGCGGAATAACGCTGGCATATCTGTGTTAAAACTGTCTTCTATTTGTCGATGAAAAGCAGCAAAGTTCCGCTGCAAATAACGACCAAACACCGAAAAATTAATCCATTCTTGATAGACGTCATTTGCCAATAGCTGCTTGGTAAAGGCATTGGCGTCTGGCATAACTTCTCCCGTTAGCAGCGCCATTAATAATGACTGCGGACTATCAAACGTCTGCTGCTGCCAAACCTGCGGATAAAGACTACTATCAAGTGCTGGTAGCGTTGGCGTACTCATGAGCAAAAGTCCTTTTTTATATCGGGGCATTTGTTTTACTATAACAACTCCACCTTGAGAATATAATAAAATATGTTGGGCATCATTACTACTAAACACCAACTACAAACGGTCAGCATAGGCGCCGCTGATGGTACACAGCTCCCTGTCTCTATTATCGGTTATGGTCGACCAGTTTTATTACTTCATGCTTTTGGTATGGATGCACGGCAGTTTTTACCCTTTATTTTGCCATTGACCCAGTACTATACTTTTTATTTGCCACATTTTCGGGGTTTTGGTTTGGCAGCGGATTTGAAACTACCGCAATTTGATTTTATCGAGCAATATGCGGCTGATATCGAATCGATCATGCAATATATCATCAAGGCAGAACAAGTTGACAGCCTCCCTATCGCTGGCATATCCATGGGAGCGCTTGTAACATGGGCATATTTTCAGCGTTTTGGCGTTGATAAAGTCAGTCGTTATCTGAATATCGATCAAGCACCTATCATTCATAACCAACCTGATTTTCAAGGTGGGGTATTTGGCACAAGGCAAGTAGATATATTTGCCAAGTTTGATGCCCTTATCGATAAAACTACGCCTTATCTAGAAGTGGAAGACTTCCGGCATCTGCCTTATGAGATAAAAACAGATCTACTGGCGATGGAGCGCTCTTTTTCGTTGCTTTCCGCCAGTCGCAAGCACTCACAACAACTGATAAAAGCGCTGAGTTATCGAGCACCGCACAAGATTGCATTGATGCGTCATGCGACATGGCAGCATAAAATACGGTGTTTGTCTGCGTATGTTGAGCTGCCTTATGACTATCGTGAGGTTTTGAAGACAGTAAACATTCCGACAACGTTGCTGATCGGTGGACGCTCACAGTTATACACGCCCAAATGGCAGTCATATCTGGCTGATAAACTCCCAAATGCCAAGACCATCATTTTACCCAAGTCAGGACATGCTATACCGATAGATGCGCCGATTGGGTTTTATAAAGTGTTAAAGGGGTTCTTGGAAAGTTAGGGCGTGTCTTAGTCTGCTAACGCTTTAATCAACTCAAATCGTGGCGCTTCTTTACCGTCACGTATAACGGTTTCTGTAAACATCGTCAGCGGTCGCACCCATACGCCATACTCACCGTAAAGACAACGATAAACCACAAGCGCCTCTTCGGTTTCGGAATGCTGCGCCGTGTGTAACACCTGATAAAGGTTGCCTTTGTAATGGCGGTAGATGCCTTGAGGGATACTACTTGTTGTCATTTTAACATCCTAGTGTTTAGATCTAATGATCTTAGTAAAATCATCTTAACAAAAAATAAGGCCGACTATCGATGTCGGCCTTACGTCTACTGTTAACGCTTGAGTGTTTATCAGCCCACCGTTACTCTAGCATAGCCCTTTTTGCCCGCCTGAATAACGACGCTCTGGCCTGAGGTTAAGCTAAAGCTACCATCAACCACGTCCCCATCCACTTTTACCGCGCCACGTTTGACCATATCTTTGGCTGCCGAGTTGTTTTTGGCAAGCTCTGCTTGGTTGAGGATTTGGGTGATAAATAGCGCCTCTTGACCTTCTAGGTCTAGCATAACCTCTGGTAAATCGACTGGCAACTCACCATCAGCAAGCACGTTACCCGCTGATTTGTGTGCATTAGCCGCAGCATCGGCATCGTGGAAACGCTCGATTAACTCTTCGGCAAGAATACGTTTGATTTCTTGTGGATTGCGACCGTTTTCCATCTCTGTCATTAACGCTTCGACTTCTTCCATCGGCTTAAAGCTTAAAAACTCAAAGTAACGATGAATCAAAGTATCTGGCATCGACAGCAGCTTTTGATACATGGTACCTGGTGCATCATAAATACCGACATAGTTGCCAAGTGACTTAGACATTTTATTGACGCCGTCTAGTCCTTCTAAAATTGGTACTGTGATACAAACTTGTGGCTCTTGGCCATAACGACCTTGCAAAGTACGTCCCATCAAGATATTAAAGGTTTGATCGGTACCGCCCAGCTCGACGTCGGCTTTTAGGGCAATAGAGTCATAGCCTTGCACCAATGGGTATAAAAACTCATGAATGGCAATGGGCGTTTGTGCCGCATAGCGTTTGGCAAAGTCATCACGCTCAAGCATCCGTGACACAGTGAGTTGGCTGCCCAACTGAATCATATCACCCGCCGACATGTCATTGAACCACTCAGAGTTAAAGACAATGCGGGTTTTGTCTTTATCCAAAATCTTAAAAACCTGCTCGGCATAAGTCTGAGCATTGATTTTGATTTGCTCATCACTGAGTGGCGGGCGTGTGTTGCTCTTGCCAGAAGGGTCGCCAATTTTGGCCGTATAATCACCAATTAGAAAATAAATCTCATGACCCAAATCTTGAAAGTGTTTCAGTTTATTGATAAGTACCGTGTGACCCAAGTGCAGATCAGGTGCTGTAGGATCGAAGCCCGCCTTGATACGCAGCGGACGACCTAACTTTAGCTTGGCAACTAAATCCTCTTCAGACAGGATTTCTTGCGTACCGCGCTGAATCAGGGCCAGTTGTTCTTCGATGGTAGAGGGTTGCTCAGTCATGATGTTCTCTTTATAGTCTTTTTGAGGAGAGAAGCCTTTACAGGTTTAAAACCTGATAGGCACATAAAAATGGTAGAATTTGGCAGATATATTAGCGTTTTTTAAGGTAAATTGCCATGACCAACCCTGTCCAGACCACGAATGACTCTAAAAACACCGAGTTTTTAGCTGACCAACTCAGTACTGTCGATGCTGACATCGATACTGACGTGGATATAAACCACGCTTCCTTGACTGAAGCCTTAGAGCAAACCATGTTTGAAAGTTTCGATGAGGGGTTGTATATCGGTATGATGTCAGGCACCAGCTTGGATGGTATGGATGCCGTACTGTGTCAGTTTGGTACTGGTGTTAGTGATGAAGATCATACTCAGACACCGATGCGTATCATGGCAAGCTATAGTCAAGATTTTCCGCCACGTCTGCGTGAAGTACTGCTGGCCTTGTGTCAGCCAAACGGCATCCAAACCTTGACCCCAAACACTGATGAGCCACTCAGTGAACCAAATAGTGAGCTGGACTGGTTTGGTTGGGCCAGCAAAGCCTACGGCGAATTTGCTAGCGTGGTGGTAAATAAGTTATTGCAAGAAGCCAATATCGATAGCGAGTCGGTGCTGGCGATTGGCTGTCATGGCCAGACTGTGCGCCATCGGCCACAGATGGGGTTTAGCTTGCAACTGATTGATGCCAATATCATCGCTGAACGTACCGGCATCAGTGTGGTCAGTGACTTTCGTCGCCGTGATATGGCGGTCGGCGGTCAGGGTGCGCCTCTGGTTCCTGCTTTTCATAAAGCCCTATTTGCTACACCTGATCACACTCGAGTACTGTTAAACTTGGGCGGTATTGCTAATATAACGGTCTTGCCAGCGGTTTCTGCTGCTAGTCACATGCAACCCAATGACAGTGTCGTTGGCTATGATACTGGTCCGGCCAATTTATTACTCGATGCATGGACAGCGATGCATACCGATAAGGACTATGACGCTAAAGGTATATGGGCCCAGTCTGGACAAGTGGTGGAACCTTTGCTAAACCAACTATTAGAGCATCCATTTTTTATTCGTCATTTTCCCAAAAGCACAGGGCGTGAGGATTTTAATCTAGAATGGCTACAAAAGGAGCTACAAAAGTTTGACCAGACCTCTGCTCATATCCGCTACTCATCAGCCGATGTCCAAGCCACACTAACAGAGTTGACCGCTACTAGTGCCTGTACAGAAATCCTTAAATTCACTCAAGGTAGTGCCAGTAGTGTCTTCGTTTGCGGTGGCGGCGCATTAAACGACTATCTGATGACACGCTTGCAAGCGCACTTACCTCATTGTACGGTAGCGACGACCGCAAGCTTAGGTCTGGATCCAACTTGGGTAGAGTCAGTGGCCTTCGCTTGGCTGGCCAGACAGACGTTGATGGGTGATACGGGTAACTTGCCAGCGGTAACAGGTGCCAAAAAAGGCGTAGTACTGGGTCAAGTGTGTTTTGCTTAACTGGCTAAATTTAGTTTACATACGTACACTTATGTGTTTTATAATGGCAGTTAAAATATCGTCTTTTTAGGATTGCACGTAAAGGATATATCGCATGAGCCAAAACAGTAGTTTACCAACGCCTACTACGGAAGAGAACACCAACACCTCTACCACCAAGTCGCACAAGCCGCCACACTATGAGCGCTCTGATAAAACCCGTGTCGTCGTCACTGGGATGGGGGCAGTCACTCCTTTAGGGTTAGATGTCGACAGTACTTGGCGTCGACTACTGGCCGGTGAGAGTGGCATCGATACCATCTCGCATTTTGATGCTGCTGATTATCGTGCACAAATAGCAGGCGTCATCAAAGACTTTGATGCCAAGCAATATATGAATGCCAAAGACGCTCGCCGCTATGACGAGTTTATGCACTACGGTGTCGCCGCTACTTCTATGGCTTTACATCATGCAGGTTATATTGACGAGGTGAGCGCAGAAGATGCGCCTGTACAGCAGGTTGATCCAGAGCGCTTTGGCGTGATACTAGGTTCAGGTATTGGCGGTATTCAGACCATTGAAAACAGCCGTGATACCTTGCGTGACAAAGGGGTCAAGCGAGTCTCACCATTTATCATTCCAGGCTCTATCGTCAATATGGCAGCTGGACTGGTCGCTATCAAACATAATCTAAAAGGTCCAAACCTCGCCACATCGACCGCCTGTACCACTGCTACTCATGCCATCGGTTTGGCGGCACGGCTCATTGCGTATGGTGATGCCGATGTGATGCTGGCAGGTGGTAGCGAGAAAGGCTCAAGCCCGCTTGGGATGGCAGGGTTTGGGGCGATGCATGCGCTCTCTACTCGTAATGAAGAGCCCACCAAAGCGTCACGTCCGTTTGATAAAGAACGTGATGGTTTTGTGCTCGGTGATGGCGCAGGTGTCATGGTTCTAGAAAGCCTTGCTCACGCCAAAGCACGTGGCGCAACGATACTGGCAGAGGTGGTCGGCTTTGGTATGAGTGATGATGCCAGCCACATTACTGCCCCACCAGAAGACGGTAGTGGCGCTGCCCGGGCGATGCAAAATGCACTCAATGACGCAGGTATCAATCCGGCGTCTGTGGGCTATGTCAATGCGCACGGCACAAGTACCCCAGCAGGTGATGTCGCTGAATCGATTGCTATCGAAACTGTGTTTGCACCTGTCAAAGACAGTATCTTGGTCAGCTCAACCAAGTCTATGACTGGGCATTTACTTGGGGCTGCTGGCGGTATTGAAGCTATATTTACCGTATTGGCACTACAACATCAGCATGTGCCACCGACCATCAACTTAGACAATGTTGAGGACAACTGTAACCTCGACTATGTCGCCAATCAGTCACGTCAGGTGGCAAACTTACAGTATGCGGTGTCAAACAGCTTTGGCTTCGGCGGTACCAATGGCTCATTGATTTTTGCCCGTTGGCCTGTCAATACATAACCCTTTATCAGCCTTAATACGGCTGGTTGTAACTTTGGTGTCAGATTTGCTACGTTTGTGCACTTGCAGCCCCTTATCGTACTTGCGTATGATAAGGGGTAATTTTTGCACTATTTATGGAAGATACCATGTCAAGCTACTCGTTTTCCCATCAGTTTTATCAGCGCTGGACGTGTGCTCCTGAGCCTGTACGCGCGGCAATTACCCAAGAGTTAAAAGACATCACCACGTTACTGCAGACTCAGACACCATTTGAGAGCTTTGTATTTAGCACCCATGATTTGGATGCTCACATCGATGAGCTGTACCAAAACCATGAGGCCGAACAAGCGATTGTTAAAGCCATCGCTGATAAGCAAGCACAAAAGCGTGCTGCGGCCGAACAACAGCGCTTAGAAGAAGAACGTTTAGAAAAAGAACGACACTTAGAAGAACAACAAAGAATTGCACAACAAAAAGCGCAGGATTTGGCAGAGACTGAGCGTGCAGAAGAAGCTCAGCGCCAAGAAAAAGACCTGCAAGAAAAGCGAGATATAGAAAGGACCCCTGCAGCTGCAAAACAGAGTATAGAAGATGCTAGTAATACTAAAGTCAATCATACTGCAGCCAACAGTGGCACAGCTACTGAAAATAGCGAAGATAACATAAGCAGCACTGAGTCACATCATCTAACAAATGATAAAAACGTGCCAACCGATACCCATAAAGGAAGCACTATTGGTGACGCCGCTGTTTCTGCTACCAAAAAAGCAGAAACTGATAAAAAGGTAACACCAGATAGCGCACCTACAGACATTACCCTCACTGCTGATCATGAAAGCCTCATCCATGAGTTAGGCGTACATATCGACGATTATCTAAGTGAGCAGATGATGCAGCTGTCTGAAGATCTAAAATCGTGGTTACGGGCTGAGGTCAGTCGCCAACTGGCGAACGGTACAGAAAACCCACCTCAAAAAGATTAAATGCATAATACACAACAAAACCCCAGTAAAACTTACTAGGGTTTTTTGGTTTCGTGACAACAGTCTCTACTTTAAATGGCTTGCGTACGCTCGGTGAGCCATTCAAGTGCCGCACCTTCGACCCGATCTTTTAGCTCAGTATAGACTTGGCTGTGATAGTCATTAAGCCAATCAATCTCTACTTGATCGAGCAGGGATTTATCAATCAAACGGGTATCAATTGGGCAGTAAGTGATGGTTTCAAAGTTTAAGAAATCACCAAACTCAGTCTCAGTAGGGTTCGCTACCGGCATATTGACCACCAAGTTTTCGATACGAATGCCCCACTTACCTTCACGGTATAGGCCTGGTTCATTACTTGAGATCATGCCTGCTTTCATGGCACGCTCTTTTGGCGTACTGGCACTATAAGCGATGACTTGCGGACCTTCATGCACGTTTAAGAAGTAACCAACACCGTGCCCAGTACCATGACCATAGTCCATTTGTGCCTGCCATAACGGCGCACGGCAAATCGCATCGATGAGTGGTGAGGCGATACCGTCAGGGAAGCTGGCACGTGCTAAAGCGATATGCGCTTTGAGTACTGTAGTAAAGTCACGTTTGTGCTCGCTGCTTACTTGTCCAATACCGACCACACGAGTGATATCAGTGGTGCCGTTTTGGTACTGTGCCCCTGAGTCGATCAGCAGTAACCCACCCTCTCCTTCAGCGACATCAAGGTAGCTGAATTTTTCTGGTGTCGCACGATAATGCGGTAGTGCACCGTTCTCGTTAAAGCCTGCAATCGTTGGAAAACTCGGAGAAACATAATGCGGCTGCTGACTGCGTACTTCGATGAGCATACTATCGACATCCAGCTCACTCAAACGCTCGCCGTCTGCTAGACGCTGCTCAAACGTGGCAAAAAATGCGCATAATGCCGTACCATCTTGACGCATGGCTTCACGCACATGATCGATATCAGCGTCAGATTTGACAGATTTCAGCAGAGTACTTGGGGCTACTTGCTCGATAAAGCCGACATCATCTGCCATTTTTGATAGTGTACCTACAGCCACTTTATTGGGGTCTAACAGTAATAAATCTTCTGGCGTCAAGTCGCTCAGTGCATCTTGCACTGCTTCATAATCAGCAATAGCGATACCACTGTCTTTGAGCTCTTTTTCAATATCGCTACTGACTTTTTGCTTATCGACAAACAATGTTGCCTCGTTTGCACTGATTAGCATATGCGATAAAAACACGGGGTTATAGTCGACATCGCTGCCACGAAGGTTGGTCAACCAAGCAATATCATCTAAGCTTGAGAGCAAGTGATGGGTTGCACCTACTTCCTGCATGCCTGAGCGTACAGCGGCCAACTTATCGGTAGCAGACTGTGCGACAAACTGCGCTTCATGTTGATATAGCTTTGCTGAAGGTAGCGCTGGACGATCTGTCCATATCTCGCTCAATACATCACGCTCAGTGATTAAAGTAATGTCGTTGGCATCAAAAGCATCTAGTAGTTTATCTTGCTCAGCGATAGACAGCACATTCCCATCGACTGCCACGCTATCACCCTCCGCCAACTGCTCGGCGAGCCAGTCAATATGATTCGGCTGACCAGGGGCTAGCTTTTCCAAGCTGATGCCTGTACCGTCAAGCTGATCTGCGGCATGTACCCAGTAACGGCTATCTGTCCAGAGACCAGCAAAGTCAGCAGTCACCACCAGCGTGCCGACTGAGCCTGTAAAACCTGAGAGCCATAAACGTGCCTGCCAATATTCTGGCAAATATTCTGATAAATGCGGGTCAGCTGAAGGCACAATAATCGCGGTGAGATCTTGATTCGCTAAGCGCTCACGTAGGCTTGCGATACGATCATGAATAAGTGATTTGTTCATTGGGATTGTTCCTTTGTTGATTTTGGAGACATTGGATTAAAAAATGTGACTGACTGTGACTAACTATGAGTAGGCAGCGATTATCGATAGCCGTCTTATTTGAGTGGAGGTCTTAAACGCCCATTGAATGGCCAGCTCAACCATATTAAGAATAAAGCACTGCTCATAACCAAATAAGTCAGGCTCACTGCACTTTGAGCAAAGTCTTGTTTTTGCAGCAGCAGAATGTAGAACAGACCTTAAGATGTTTGGGCAAATAACCGCCTTTCAATGGGCAAACAGGAGTTACTCACATATTAAAGCAACAAAGCGTGCTGAGAAGAGGGTAACTTGCTTTACCCTCCCCTGTTTTGCCTTGTGCTCAGCTGTTATTTGCTCATGCATGCTTGTCATACGTCTAAAGCTGTGCTTTTAGCTGGCCGTATCGGCTTCTTCGCTTTTTTTGAGCATATTACTGATGGGTTTTGCTAATAGCAGCAACACCACAGCAGTGACAACCAAAAACACCGTCATCGTGGTAAATAGCGTGGGCAACCCCTCAATTTTGTCCGCTGAGACATTGCCACCAAAAAATGCAGCGACCAAGTTACCCATCGCTAAAGAGGCAAAAAACAGCCCCATCATCTGCCCTTGCATGCCTTTGGGTGCAAGCTTAGTCATCGACGACAGCCCAACAGGACTGAGGGCCAGCTCACCAAGCGTCAATAATAATAAACTACCGACCAGCCATAAAGGCGACGCTAGGCCCGTGTCATTGGTCAAAATGCTTTTTGATGCAATAATCATCAACCCAAAGCCTGCCGCAGCAAGCAACATACCCAGCGCAAACTTGACCATACTACTGGGCTCAACACCTCTATTACCAAGTTTCACCCATATAATACTAACGATGGGCGCTAACAAGAGAATAAATAAAGGGTTGAGCGATTGGAACCAAATACTCGGTACCTCAAAGCCCAACACATTAAGGTCAGTATAGCGATCGGCAAATAAGTTAAATGACGTCGGCTGCTGCTCAAAACTTGACCAAAACAGCGTCGAACCAATAATCAAAATAAAACAAATGAGCAAGCGCAGTTTATCGGTTTTATCAAGTCTAGGCGTGATAAACATAATAGCAAAATAGCCTATCACTACTGCTGCGATGATATAGGTCATGTACTCTGCCACCAGTTCAGCATTGAATGGCAACATACCGCTTGCAACCAAGACCACTGCTGCTGCCAATAAAAATAAGAATCCAGCGACCCAACGCCCAATATTTTTGTAGTGATCGTTGGAGTACTCCCATTCAGGCGTGATGCCTTTTGCTTGTGCATAGTGCGTTAGTGTCTTGCGAGCGGAGAAGCGGTAAATCAGTAACGATACCAACATACCCAGACCACCGACCCCAAAGCCAACATGCCACATGCCTTTTTCTTTAAACACGCCAACGATAAGCGCCGCCAACAAAGCGCCAATATTGATACCCATATAAAACAAAGTAAAACCGCTATCACGGCGCACATCACCTTCGGCATACAGCGCCCCAACCATAACAGAAATACAAGTCTTAAACAGCCCTGAGCCCAAAACAATGCACATCAAACCGACAAAAAACAGCGTCATGCCAAAAATGGCGGAGAGCGCAATCGATAAATGCCCTAGAGCGATAATGATACTGCCCCACCATAGCGCCCGCTCTTGACCGAGCCAGTTGTCAGCGAGCCACCCGCCAGGCACTGCCGCTAAATATAACGATCCAGCAAAAATACCATAGATAGCAGAAGCGGTGACTTCATCAAAACCAAAACCACCGCTACCTACTGTCGCTACCATGAATAACACCAATAGCGGGCGAATACTATAATAAGAAAACCGCTCCCACATCTCAGTAAAAAACAATGGCCGAAGTGGCCGAGGGTGTCCCATAAACCCACTTTCTAGTGCTTCTAGTTCAGTTTCACTGACCTTGGGATTTGGCTTGCTGCTCATAGCATCTTTCCTTGGTTGTCTCATTACAATAGCGACCGAGCTCTTCTTTATCCTGATGGACGGTCTTTTGTCTGCGCTATTGTTTCATTAAGAAATTCACAAGTAAAGAATTAAAGTGTTCATTAGTTGCACAAGCCACCATGAACTCACTGGAACCTATCTGAATTTTAAAAGTGGTGATTAACGTGGTGATGACAATAAGATGAATTGCAAACAAATAAGGGAGATAGGATAAAAACTTGACACAAAAAAGCACTCATCTATTGCTTAATAGATAAGTGCTTGCTTATAAGTACTCAAGTCTGTTGAGCATTCAAATGCGTACTGGCGGTAACTGTCTTTTAGACAATATGTAGTGAGGTTTTAACGCCCGATCATCTTAGGTTTGACTGCCTCACTACCTGTTGGCAAAAGTACTATATATCGACAAAAGTAGTCCCGCCCCACTCGAGCATGGCTCTCTTCTTGTAAACGATTAAAGCCGTGTTTTGCTCGATCTTCTATTCTAAGAGCTATAGTGCTTGGGCTGTTGTGCCTATTGCGCCGCAGTTGCTTCTTCGGCAGGATCAGCTACTAGGTCACCATCTGTTTGCTCTGCAGTTAAGTCAGCATCCGCTACCGCTGCTTGATCGACAGGGTCATTGGCCGCTGCTGCAGGCTCTACAGTAGCAATCACTGCATCGTCAGTAGCTGTGTCTGCTGTGTCCGCTCCCACTTCGTCGGCTTCTTCTGTCGCTACCGCTACCTCTGTGCTGGTCTCAGCTGTCGTATCTTCTGCTGCTGCAACCTGCGCTTCTTCAGCCACCGCTGGTGTCTCAGCGTTGTCGACAGTAACATGCTGACCAGCTGGACGCAAGAAACCAGAAATACCAATGAGTAAGACAATACCTAAAAACAAGGCCGTGCCACCTAGAGCGTAGACAAACTCTTTTTTTGGATTGTTGTTGACGATATCTTCTGACATACCTTATCCACCTTGCACAAAATATTTAAAATTTTAGCCTATTATATCGTAATTTATGCCAATTTGTTCAAACCCTTAGCTATTTAAAGGAATTATTATCACAGTAGAGACTCACTCAACGACGATAAGCAGGTTTTTAATTATCCAAGCGGGCACGATTGGCATGGTGAGCATACCCTATGTGTCCCAGTTTTATTTATGATTGGCTGTAGCACGCTTACCCAGGTAGCTTAATAGTAACAAAAGCGTGATTATCAATAAAATTGGATAATGGCCACCACGCATAAAAGGCGTATGACCAACTCGAGCCTGAATCTCACCACGCAATACGGTACGCTCAAACTGAGGAGCACGTTCTATGATACGACCTTGGTGGTCTATAATGGCTGTCACACCCGTATTGGTGGCACGCATAAACCAGCGCCCGTTTTCTAACGCTCGCATCTGTACCATTTGCAAATGCTGCAGTGGACCCGCTGAAGTACCGAACCATGCATCATTAGAGATGGTTAACAAAAAGTCTGTCCCTATTGCATTTTTGCGGGTGGTGTCAGGATAAGCGACCTCATAACAGACCGCTGACCCTAAATTATGGCCACGTACCTGCAGTGGTAACTGTTGTTCACTACCACGACTGTAGCTCATAATCTCTTGGCTGCCCGCCAAATCAGGTAGGATATCTAGCATACCTTCAAACGGAATATACTCACCAAACGGCACCAGCCGCTGCTTTTTGTACAGACCTTCTGCTTCTGTACCTAGAGCAATGACACTATTATAAAAAGGCGGGTATTTATCCACACTCGGATCGAACGCAGCCTCATCTTTGTAAGGAATGCCTGTTACCCAAGTTGTGTTTGTCTCATTGGCAATCTTTACCATTTCATTGATAAAGCCCCAGGCATCGGTCTGAAACATCGGGATCGATGACTCAGGCCATAGGATAATGTCACGCCCCCACTCGGTACTGGTCAAAGTGGCGTAGATGTTGAGCGTCTCTACCTGAAACTCTGTCAACCATTTAAGATCTTGTGGAATATTACCTTGAATCAAAGACACTGATAAGTTAGGTGTACCTTTAGGCTTGGTCCATTGAGGATTGATCAACCACAATGCAGTACTGATTACCAATAAAACCACTGACACAATGAGATAACCCGCACGGCGGCGCAGTAACTCTACCAGACTTGCAGCCAATAAGACGGCCACAAAGGAGACAGCAAAGACACCGGCTATCGGTGCAAGCGAGGATAACCAATACTGCTCCGTAAAAGCATAACCAACAAACAACCATGGAAAGCCAGTAAACAACCAGGTTTTCATCCATTCTTGTAGCACCCACAGCGCTGCAAAGGACAAGGGCTGCTTGCCGACCAAGCGATTGAATATCAAGGCTAAAAAGCCATGAAACAACCCCATACCTAAACCCATTAACGCAATCAAAATCAGCGCCAGCCATACCGGCGTGTTGCCATAGACATGAATAGAGGTATACAGCCAAAAAGCGCCCACACTAAAAAGCCCGGTACCATAAGCGTGCCCGATAAAAAACGCTCGACGACCTGTCATCTCTGGCAGTAGCAACGCATAGAGTATGGCGGGTGATAATAGCGCTACTGGCCAAATACCATAAGGAGCCAAGGCAAATATAAATATGGCTCCAGCAATTAAGGCCATCACCATAGTCAATCCAAACGGCAGGCGTTTAGAGTGTTCAGGGTTTAAACGCTTTTGTAAATCAGCGGTAGTCAAGCGCATAAAAAAACATCCAAAATCTTATTAAAATACGTAGAGCTGAGGGCTGCTCAAAATCAAACCTGCTCATGATACCAGTCTGTAGCCATGATTGGGTAAATTTGCGTACCTGATGACTCAAAGCTTTATGGCATTTGGCCATACCTTAAAAGCAAAAACACGACCGAAGCCGTGTTTTTATCTAAACCCCTGTCAGTCAATGACTGCCTATGAGTAGTTGCTGTTCGCCTGTGGTCTTGGTCAGCTCAAGGTTTTGAATAAACCGTCCCTCCACATCGATAACTTTAATTTGCCAATCATCGATTTGTACGCTTTCACCTTCTAAATCGCCCACATAACCAAGCGCCTGCATCACCAAACCACCCATCGTATCGACATCAGTATCATCAAAGTGTGTGCCCAGCTCATCATTACAATCTTCTATCACTGTAGACGCTTGCACTCGCCAAGTATTAGGCTTTTCTGGATCAGCAACGATGTTATTGATATCGCTGTCTTCATCAAAATCATCATGCTCATCGACGATATCACCAACAATTTCTTCTAACAGATCTTCCATCGTCACTACACCAGCGAAGTTACCAAACTCATCGATCACGATGGCCATATGCACCTGAGTTTGTTGTAAAGAGCGCAGTAGCGTATCAGAGCGTGCGGTCTCACTAATATACAATGGCTGACGCACCAAATCTCGAAGGCGCTTACTATCAATTCTATCTTCTTGATCACGTACCATATGCACTAAGATCGGGATTAGATCTTTCGCTAATAAAATACCGATTACAGCATCATCATCTTGACTATCAAACACAGGATAACGAGAATGAGTGGTATCCAGTATAATATCCATCACCTCTGCCAGGCTGGTACTTTCATGCAACCCTATCACCTGCGGACGTGGTGTCATAATCTCACGTACTTGGGTGGCGGGCAAATCGAGCACGCCCTCTAACATATCTACGGTGTCAGGCTCTAGAAACTGATGCGAGTCTTGTACCAAACGAATCAGTTCATCACGGGTTTCGGGGGCGGTCGATAGCCAGCGTTTTAAGCCGCGCATCGACCAACTACTCGGGCTGGGGGTGTCGTCAGACATGTTGATGTGGTTTAACCTCTTTAGTTGATAATCATTAAAACAATAAGTGGGGATAAAAAGTAATAAAAAAACCGACCAATTAATTATGATATCAATCCCAAAAGAATGCGAGCAGTAAGAAACTAAAGGCAGGCACTACATCTGGGATGTACTTGGCACCACTGATGGTATCTTTTGGGTTTGGTATACGTTGATAATGGACCAGCATAACAAACTAACCCCCACTTTATCGCAAGCCTACCCGACATTCAACGACAAAATTATCCAATATTGTATTGCCAGTGTGTTATAAACTTTGCTATGGTCAAAACCTTTATTTATTCAAATATCGCTTATGTCGCTACGCACTTTTTTATCTAAATTCTTTTCGCTGCATAAAACTGATCTTAGCGTATCAAGCGCTACGAACAACGGCAGATATCGAGCCAAGGGATGGCGGTACTATCTGCTGCAGTCGTTGTTCATTATCGCTTTGGTACTGTCAGCGTTATGGTTACTGATGGCCGTTTGGTATCAGCTTGGTGCGACGTCACCTTTGACATGGCTGGCGACAATTTTAATCATAGGCTCGCTCACAGCACTACTCAGCAACCGTTACTGGTCAAAGCTGACTCACAAAGCACTTCCAAAATCAGTTGCTAAGACCATCACCAATCACAACAAGAGTAGCAAATGGCTAGCAGGACTTTACGCTGTTATTTGGCTTATTGGGGCTGGCTGGTTTGTCTCCATCTCTCCGCAGCAAAACCGTGATTGGCAACCTGAAGTCAGTCAACGACTTGCCTATGAACGTGATGCCAATAATCCTGACTTAATCACATTTACCAATGTACGTAACTTTGATTGGCACACGAGCGAGGATGCGACTGAACACTGGCAGACACGTACAGTAGATATGTCCAAACTCTCAGGTGTCGACATCATCAATTCGTACTGGATGGGCCCTATGATTGCCCATACCTTAGTTAGCTTTCGCTTTGAAGATGATAGACCCTTGTCACTATCACTTGAGATTCGTAAAGAAAAAGGGGAGTCATTTTCGGCACTGGGCGGGTTTTTTAAACGTTATGAGCTCAGTCTGATCGCAGCTGAAGAGCGTGATATTATCTATACTCGTAGCAATGCCCGTGGTGAGCAGGTCTATCTGTTTCCTATCAGCCACCTCAAGCAGTCTGAGGTACAGTCATTGTTTGAGTCATATTTGACAATCGCTGATGAGCTCAATGCCGAGCCTGCGTGGTACAACACCTTGACCAGCAACTGTACCAATATTATTTTTTATATGGCTCGAGTCATTAGTGGTGATCGGCTACCATGGGATTACCGGATTTGGGCATCGGGCTGGCTACCCAACTATCTGTATAAGATAGGCGTATTGCCAACAGCGTTTGAGCCAGAAGCGCAGCCTTGGTCAATGGATACTTGGTATGAGCGTGCGCATATCAATCCAAAGGTTAGAGGTTTTGACAATCAAGCGCATACAGATGCAAACGCTAATAGCCGTGCTTTCTCTACCCGTATTCGTCAAGGTATTCCTATACCACCACTTGCGCATGCTGATATGGATACGAGTGCCGCTACTGATTAAGGCGTTACCCAGTTGACCACTCGCATTTCCATTTCTTCATCAGACATACCCGTCTCTGAGACACAGCGCCCAGCGACGCCGACATTAGCAGCACGCATTTGCTGCTGTGTGACTACTGCATCTTGGGTCAATAATAGGTGCCAGCTGGGCAGTGACTGACCCTTATACAAGCGCTTGTATGCACAATGCGATGGCAGCCACATCATGTTAGGCAAGTTATCCATCGTCAGTTGGATACAGTCTGGCACATACTCCTGGCGCGAGTCATAATGTCTACAGTAGCCTGTCGCACAGTCCATCAGCTTACAAGTGACATCGGTATACTCAACCAAATCCTCATCTACTTTGCCGTGCTCATCTTCATCGATATATTTAATAAGACAGCAACTGCCACAGCCGTCACATAAAGCTTCCCATTCAAGATGAGTGAGCTCTGCCAGTGCAAAGCGCTCCCAAAATCGAGGGCGCAGCGGTACAGTGCTCACACCGGTATCTGTCGTCGTATCAGTATTTGTGTTCTTAGTCATATGTATATTGGCTGCTGCTTTATCGAAGAGGTTTATGGTCATGTGATTGTAATGCCGCTTTGATTGGAGACATTTTGATATAGAGCGTTACAGTATTATAGCTGTTTTTATGGCTTATGAGCGTTATGGTAATACATGTCGATCAACTGAAGACGTAAAAGTAAAACCAAAAGTATGATTAAAACTCATAAAATAACAGGGAGATAGTATGTCAATTAAGACTTATGAATTGGTAAGCACCACAGAAAACGGTGTCGAGCTCATCAGCTATGTGGCGCTACCTGAGGACGCCTCTGATACCAATCCAGCACCTGGTATTCTGGTCGCTCCAGAATGGTGGGGCGTGGTTGAGTATCCAAAAGAAGTCACCGAGCGTCTGGCAAAAGCAGGCTATGCAGCGGTCGCCATGGATGTATATGGTGAAGGCAAGCTGACAGCCGATGCTGCCATGGCTAATATGTGGATGACGCAAGTACTTGAAGACCAGGATATGTTAATGGAACGCTGCCGTCTGATCTTGAATGACTTTAGCGACCAGTTGGCTGTCAATGGCGACAATTTAGGCGCAATTGGCTTTTGTTTCGGTGGCAAAATCGTGCTGGATATGGCTCGTCTTGGTATGCCGTTAAAAGCCGTTGCCAGCTTCCATGGCAACCCCACCCCTAAGCAGCCTGCGGATCAAAACTTTAGTGCCAAAGTCTTGTTTGCTCACGGACGTGACGATTCTATGGTGTCTATGGATGCTGTAGAAGACTTTAAAAAAGAGATGGAAAACGCTGGCGTCGATTACACGGTTGATGTGTATGATAATGCTAAGCACGGCTTTACCAACCCTAATGCTGATGAACGTGCCGCCAAAAACGATGTGGATTTGGGCTATAACGAAGCTGCTGCCAAGCAAAGCTGGGATAAAATGATGGACTTTATGAAGGCCAACTTGGCTTAATTGAGCTTACTGGCTTAATAAAAACAGCTAAAAAATTAAAGCAAAGCGTGCACGTCATGCTTTGCTTTTTTATTGAACCCAAAATGACTTTAGAACCATCCCACCTTTGAATGTGTAGTAAACTAAACCTCATGAAAAGGTCATGCTGCACTTGTAGTCAACACTAAATAAGATAAACATATCGCTTCAACTCAAGATGCTATGCCTTATTATTTTGACTTAACGATATATTATATTACTGCTCAAAGGTTATCAAAAAAATGGACATCAAAGCAAATATCCAATGGTTCCCCGGGCACATGAACAAAGCCCGTAACGAGATCAAAGAGATCATGCCAGAGATGGATGTGGTCATCGAGGTCATCGACGCACGCATCCCATACAGTAGCGAAAATCCTATGGTCGCAGCGCTACGCGGGCACAAACCCGTTATAAAAATACTCAATAAAGCCGACCTTGCTGATCCAGAGCAAACCCAAGCATGGATCGAGTATCTGGAAACTCAAGATCAAGTCAAAGCCATCGCTTTTGATGACAACAAAGCCAATGACGTCCATAAAATCGTCGAGCTATGTAAGCGCCTGATCCCTAATAAAGTCGGTACGGGACGGCAAATTAAAGTGCTGATCATGGGCATACCGAATGTCGGAAAATCAACCTTAATTAATGCTTTGGCTGGACGCAGCATTGCTAAGACCGGCGACGAGCCTGCCGTGACCAAGTCGCAGCAACTGATCAAAATTGACAATGACATCATGCTCTATGATACGCCTGGCATGCTATGGCCAAAAATAGAAAATCCAAACTCAGGCTATCGTCTAGCAGCGACTGGTGGTATCAAAGATACGGCTTTTGACTTTGATGATGTGGCCAGCTACACCGCTGAATACTTGATTCAGGCTTATCCTGAGCTACTCAAAGCGCGTTATAAAATTGACGAGCTACCCGCTACCGATTGGGCGTTTTTTGAGGTGGCTGGACGTAGCCGAGGCCTGCTAAAAAAAGGCGGCATCGTAGACACTTATCGTATGTCAGAGATCCTCATCAACGAGCTGCGCAGTGGTACGCTTGGGCGCATCACGCTTGAGACGCCAAAGATGCGTGAAAAGGAGCTGTTATTGGTAGAAGAGCTACGGGCGCAGGCGGAAGCAAAAAAGCAGGCCCGAGAAGAAGAAAAGAAACTGCGTAAAAAGCGGGCAAGGAAGAATCGGAAGTAATTTAAGATATTAAAACTTGTTCAATACTCAAAGTTTAGACCAACTTTATTACTCATACAGGCTGCTATGACTCCATCTGCTAAGACCATTCAAATCTATCTTCCTAAAGGCAATCCGCGCGGGTTGCGTTTGGCAGAGATGACGACTCGTACCGTACGTTTGATTGAAGTTCCGCGTATTCATATTGATGATTTTTTTGCGATGCCAGACGCCAATCAAGTGGGTTTATACTTTTTGATAGGTGAAACAGAAAGTACAGATAAGCCATTACTTTATGTGGGACAAACTGGCGATTTAAAAAGAAGATTAAATCAGCATGATGATAAAGACTTTTGGACACGCGCTTTTGTCATGCTATCGACAAATAACTCTATGACTCAAACTCACGCGCTGTATATGGAACACAAGGCCATAGCGACCGCTACTGAGGTTGGACGCTACGAGCTCAAAAATGGTAATAATGGCAACAAGCCGCATACTCCTGATCCCTTAAAAGCCGACTGCGAAGAGCTTTTTCATACTCTCGATGTTTTGTTATCAACTTTAGGTCAGCCTGTTTTTGAGTCTATTAGTATTGGTTCAATAAGTAACTTTCAAACTAAACCTGTTTCTACTCCTATTGAAACTACTACACAGAGTAAAACGTCTTCATTGCAAACGGTTGTTTCAGACAATGAAACTATGCTTTTTTATTACAAAGTAAAGGATGGCGATGCACAAGGGTATTATGATGATGATGGCTTTGTGATGTTGGCAGGGTCACTGATAAGGCAAGAACAAACACCATCAGCTCCACCATTTGTGACTAGATTAAAAGAGAGTTTGCTTAGTAGCGGCAAACTCATAGCAGTGAATAATAAAAGCTATAAGCTAACAGAAAACCATTTATTTAAAACACCCAGTGGAGCTAGTGTATTGGTATCAGGTCGTTCGACAAATGGCTGGGTGGAATGGAAAAATGCTGCTGGACAAACTTTAAGCGATGTTTATCGTTAATTCATACTTATGATATCAATCTTTATCTTTTTTTGAGCTTATGTAGGGTGTGTCCAGCGCACCGATAAGGACTCATTACATCCTTGCATCAACTCTCATTACACCCCATAAACTACCTTAATTATATATTTTTAAAAATGCTATTTTGATTCACAAGGAATACGCTTGCTTACTCAATTCTCTCAATCTGAAGAAAGCCTAAACACCTTCGCACCCCGCCTCCTCAACTGGTTCGCTGAAAACGGTCGTCACGACTTGCCGTGGCAACAGCATCAAACTGATACACCCAACCCTTATATCGTTTGGCTGTCCGAAGTCATGCTGCAGCAAACCCAAGTGACCACAGTAATTCCCTACTTTGCCCGTTTTATGGACACCTTTCCGACAGTGCAAGATTTGGCAGCGGCAGACTGGGACACCGTGGCCGAGCATTGGGCAGGACTTGGCTACTACGCACGGGCACGCAACCTACACAAAGGTGCAAAGCAATTGGTCGAGATAATTGATGAGACTGGCGACTTTCCGCAGACATTAAAGGGTTGGGAAGCGATATCTGGCGTTGGCCCCTCTACCGCCGGGGCGATTATGGCAATGGGGCTGCATCGTTATGGTGTCATTTGTGATGGTAATGTCAAACGGGTACTGACACGTTGGGCGGCGATTGACGGTGATATCACCAAATCTGCCACGACTAAAGCGCTGTGGGCATTGGCCGAGCGTCTGACTCCTAATGAGAACTCAGGACTATTTGCCCAAGCGATGATGGATATGGGCGCCACTTTATGCGTGCGCCGGAACCCTAACTGCCAGCTATGTCCACTACAAAAGGACTGTATTGCTCATGCTGAAGGGCGCGAAACAGACTATCCCGTCAAAGCTAAGAAAAAACCCAAGCCCAGTAAATTTAGCAATGCTCTTATTATAGGCAATGAACAAGGCGAAGTATTATGGCTGCAACGTCCTGACAATGGCATCTGGGGCGGACTGTGGAGCTTGCCGTTGGAGTTTATAGAAAAAACTGAGGGTCAAAAGAGCAGGAAAATGGCGACTGGAACGCAAAAGCTAAATGTGCGTAGCAATGAAAAACTATACGAAACTGAATTTACCACCGCTGAGCAGATTATTAATGACTGGCTGCATGAAAATGAATTAGTAGCACAGCCTGTCAGTAGTACACTGCTTGATGATGCGCCGATTAAGCATTCATTAACCCATTTTCATTGGTATCTGCAGCCGCAAAGACTTGTTATTGATAAAGCACAAGTTTTAGAATTAAACGACAAACTAAACGCTGCCAACATAGCGTTTAAATGGTTGGACAAGCAACAAGCCCTCGACGGCTTGGGCCTGCCTCGTGCGATGGAGAAGATTATAGCAATCTAGCACAAGAATAGGCTAAGACTTCGGCACCCGCAAGCGCATGAGGCCCTCTTGTTGCACTGTCGCTACCAGTTTACCATCTTGCCAAAACTGACCATGATTCAGTCCCATTGCATTGGAGGTGGTGTCACTCCACATGTCGTACAGCAGCCAATCATTGAGGTCAAACGGACGATGAAAGTGCATCGAGTGGTCAATACTGGCCGCTTGCAAGCCTTTTGTCATAAAGCTGACCCCATGTGACATCAGCCCCGTTCCTACCAAATAAAAGTCTGATGCAAACGCTAACAGAGCCTGTTGAATAGCGACAGGTTGCTCGCCAAGCTCTGGAATGCGCAACCAGTTGGCTTGCTTAGGTTTCATGGGTTCTGGGTTGATGGGGTCACGCGGCTTGACAGGTTTGATCTCGACATGACGATGACGCATAAAACGTGCTTGTAGAGCTTCCGGTATTTTGCCAACATACTCTTCTTTGAGATCTTGCTCAGTCGGTAGGTCTTCAGGCGGTGGATAAGCAGGCATATCTTCTTGATAGTCAAGACCTTCTTCTATCGCCGAAAAAGAACAAATCATCGAAAATATCACCTGCTCAACAGGCGGCTTATCTTTTACTTCCTTATATTGAATCGCAGTGACTTCGCGTGCAGACAAGCTGCGCCCATCACGCAAACGCCGCACTTGATAAATCACAGGCTGATTGATATCCCCACCACGTAAAAAGTAGCCATGTAACGAATGACAAGGTTTGTCTTCATTCAATGTATGAGCCGCTGCCATCAGGGCTTGGGCAAGCACTTGTCCACCAAAAATACGAGCACCAACATAGTCATGGCTTTTGCCTTCAAACACATCTGGACTGACTTCGATTAATGAAACCGTAGCAAGAAGCTCATCGATAAGTTGTAAGTAGTTAGACATGACGGTAAGTTTCCTAGTTTTTCAATGACTATATTTTTGTATGGCTATTTGTTATAGGGCTATTGATAAAAGAGGCACTACTGAGCACCTCTTTTTTGTCATTCTCGTCTAGAGCGGTTAAGGCTTTACTGATACCAATACACGGATAGAGTCTGGCACTAATGACAGATTACATAGTGCCTGCTCACCTTGGGCCTTTAGCTGCTCTAAGCGCTCGACTTCCTCTGGACGCACATTAGGATTGATGGTTTGTAAGTGTTTGAGGCGTCTGATCTCACGTGACCACTGCTGGCTAAAGCGTTCATTCGCTTGCTGACCGATCTCATCAAGCTGCGCACGGGCAATCTCTTCGGCTTCATAATAACGCTGCTCTATCACGCCGCTGCGTGCCTTAACCACCTGCCGGGCACGGTTTTTATCCAGACGCTCAATATGCGGCATGATCATCTCACTACTGATACGAGCCGATAAGTCACTGCCTTGCTCACTAATAAAGACTCGAATCATTTGGGTAGATAAGGTCGCTGGCAAATTCAATACTTTTGGTGCAATGACCTCAACACGGAAGTTCACTTCTAACATCACCATGCCTTGTGGCATTGCATTACTTTTGAGCATCGCCACCGTAGTATTACCGAAAGTGCTGTTACTTGCCAGCTCATAGATTGCACGCATCAGTGGATGTTCATGAGTGATAAAATCCATATCCTCACGTTGTAGCGCTTGTTTGCGCTCAAAGGTCAAGGTCATCCCATTTTCTTCACCAAGTGGTAACCCTTCAATATACTCACTGATCTCAGTACTATCGACTGGACTAATCACCCAAGAGCCATCACGCTGCACGCTGTAATCTATATTGGCAGAAGCAAAGAAGCGCTCAATAAATTGCGGCAGTAGATTGTTTTTGTCAAAGTCGTGCATGGCATTTGCGATACGACCAGCGACACGTGGACGGCACGAGTTGTACTCTAGCAGGCGATCTCGTCCCGCTTGTAGCTGCTCCTCCAATGCCAGTCTGAGCTGCTTGGCCTCAAGGATCAGCTCTTGCAGGCGGGCGTGGTTGTCAGCGCCATCATCGGCACTACGTTCACCCTCAAGCAAGGGTTTCAGCGTCTGGATATATTGCTCCTGTACGCTTTGAGCGGTGGGTGATATTTGATTAAACATATTTAAAGCGCCATCATACCATTGGTACAGGCGCTCTTGCGCAGTATCCTGAACATAGGGCACATGCAAGGTAATTTTTTTGGTTTGACCAATACGATCGAGACGTCCTATACGCTGTTCTAAAACATCTGGATTGGCGGGTAAATCCCATAGTATCAGCTGATTGGCAAACTGGAAATTGCGCCCCTCTGAACCAATCTCCGAGCATAACAATATCTGCGCCCCTTCACGATCGGCAAAAAACGCCGCCGCTTGGTCACGCTCGAGTAACGCCATCTGCTCAGTAAATATAGCGGTTTTGATACCAGCGTGTAGCCTGAGTACCGCCTCCAGACTTTCGACCGTCGCTCCACTACGAGCGATAAGCAGGACCTTTTCGTGCTTAAGCTCACCCTTTAAAATATCAATCAGCCAAGGCACACGTGGGTCATCTTCTAGCCAGCCACCATCAGGCTGGTTTTCCTCACCCCATAGCTGCTCGCGCAGTTTACCATTGGTCTGATAGCTGTCTTGCCATGCCTCCGGTAGCGGTAGTGGATGGGGCAAGCTACGACGTCCATAAAACCCTTTCACACTTTCCCGAGTATTACGGAACAATATTCTCCCTGTACCATGCCTATCTAGCAGCTCATTCAGCGCATAGGTGCGCAGCTTATCGTCTTCATTGATAGCGGCGAGCTCGTCAGCGTCAATGTCTAATAAATGAGTCAATGCCGTAATCTGTCCAGTACTTAAAGGCTTATCCTCTATTAATACTGTCGCCACTGCAGCTGTTTCAGCAAACGCATCCTGACTGGCGATAAACTCATCTAAATCATCAAAGCGATCGGCATCCAGCAAGCGCAAACGCGCAAAATGGCTTTGCGCACCCAGCTGTTCAGGTGTTGCCGTCAGTAGCATCACCCCTGGAGTCTCTTCAGCAAAGTTAGCGACCAGATCGTATTTCTCATTACCGCCCATTTCCTGATCCCAATGCAGGTGATGCGCTTCATCAACGACGAGCAAATCAAAACCTGCCTCTATCGCCTGCTCATATAAGTCATGATGGTCAAGGAGTAAGTCCATACCAGCGATAATACATTGCTCAGTCAAAAACACATTTTGCTCAGGATCATGCTCTTTAATAGCAGCAGTACGCACCAGATCAAACAATGCAAAGTTAAGGTTAAAGCGGCGGCGCAGCTCAACCATCCACTGATACTGCAAGCTATCAGGCACCAGTATCAGCACCCGTTCTGCCTTTCCAGTGAGCAGCTGCTGATGCATAATCAGCCCTGCCTCGATAGTCTTACCCAAACCCACTTCATCAGCGAGCAGTACACGGGGCGCTATACGCTTACCCACTTCGTGTGCGATATAAAGCTGATGCTCAATGATATCGACACGAGCCCCCATCAGCCCTTTAAGCGGATGACCGGCTAGCGCAGACTGCATACGCAAAATATCTTGACGCAGCTCGTACCAATCACCACGCTCGACACGGCCTGCTAATAGGCGCTCAAGCGGTTTTGCCAAAGTGATGTTCGCTGCTAGGCGGGTTTCCATGATGCCTCTTTCGTGCTCAGCGACACTATACTTAAGCACCCCCATCACCTCATCGACAGCCGTGACGGTATAGTCATTACCTTGTTGGTCACTGATACTATCGCCCACCTTAAACACCACCCGTGATAGGGGGGCAGAGTTTTTTGCATACACCCGTGTCTCCTCGCTTTGCGGAAACAAAATATGCACACAGCGATCATCGACATCGATGACCACACCCAAGCCAAGCTCGGACTCGGTATCAGATAAATAGCGTTGGCCAACGGCAAATTCGGTATTGTGCAATGAAGCGATAGGGGTAGTCATAGGGCGATGTCTTTTGTACTCAGATGATAAGAAAATGGCTGATAACAGTAGCTATAACGACCCAAATGATCGGCATGCACTATTATCATATAAAGCAGGCATCCGTTGTTAACAGATGCTTATACTCAATTGTTTGGTCCGGCACTTGGCTGAATTAAGCTATCAAGCGTGCCATTATATAACGTAACCAGCTAGATGCGTGCAGCAAATTGAATTTTCAAGAGCATATTGAACGCTCACATTGGGTATTGATAAAAAGCTCACTCTGTTTCTATATGGCCAAAGCCACCTCCTCTACCTTCTATATTAGCCTTCGCTTATTTTTTGTTTTTCAGCAAAGCATGCTACATTGATAACGCATTAGTCATACAAAACAATAGGGAACAAATATGCAAGCTGTTTTTTTAGATAGAGGCACATTTTCAGAAGGCGTAGACTTGCCCGCGCCTACCGGTATCACGGACTATATCACCTATGACGACACGGTTTCAGATCCAGAGATCATCATAGCACGCTGCAAAGACGCTGAGATTATCATTGCCAACAAAGTAAAAATCACAGCCGAGGTCATCAGTCGTCTACCTAACCTGAAGCTCATTCAATTAACAGCGACAGGGATGGATAATGTCGACCAAGAGGCCTGCGACAAACATGGCGTCACTCTTTATAATGTCGCAGGTTATGCAGTAAAAAGCGTGCCTGAACATACTTTTTTACTCATGCTCAACGCCATGCGGGCAGGACTGTATTATCATAATAAAGTCGTTGATGGCAGCTGGCACAGTGATGGTAACTTCTGCTTGCTGGATATTCCGCTGATAGATTTAGAAGACAAAACTCTCGGCATTATTGGTGTTGGCACTATTGGTAAAAGGGTCACTGAAATCGCTCAAGCCTTTGGTATGACAGTTCTTTGGGCAGACCATCAAGGACGAGAGCCACGTAATGAGGACTACACCGCATTTGACGAGGTACTTGCCCAATCAGACGTGATCAGCCTACATTGTCCATTGACCGAGCAAACCCAGCACCTTATCAATCAAGATACGCTGGCCAAAATGACGAAACAGCCATTACTTGTTAACGTCGCCCGTGGCGGTATCGTCGACAGTCAAGCTTTAGCTGAGGCGGTCCATAACGAACAAATTCTTGGCTACGCTAGCGATGTCTTTGAGCAAGAGCCTATCGTGGCTGATGACCCCTTGCTCACCCTCAAAGACCACCCTCGGGTTATCTTTAGCCCACATAATGCTTGGGGCAGCAAGAGCGCTCAAGAAACCTTGTGGCAAATCCTAAGCAAACAGGTCGCTGACTTCATCCATCAGCAGTAAAGCCTCACCCCTTATTGGAAATACAAACGTCTTTTAAGGGGCTAGCGACTAAAACGGTACTGGACTCTCCCAGTCCATCCACGCACCCAATGTTGGGTGCTTCAGTCTGAGTTGCTGCGCATGCAGATTCAGTCGTGGTGATATCTCTAGTGCGGCGCCTTCAGCATAGATAGGATCGCCAATGATCACATGGCCTACATGTAGCATATGGACGCGTAGCTGATGACTACGCCCAGTGACAGGTTTAAGCGCCACACGTGTCACTGTTTGTCCATGGCAGTCTTCATAACCCAATACTTCATATAGTGTAAGGGCGTTTTTTTTCCAATCGTGATCAACGATATGGCGTGGCTTGGTGGTCGGCTCATAACGCACAGGCACTGATATTTTACCCGTCGCCCCTAGCGTCTCCCATTGACCAAAAACCCGTGCTTGGTATGTTTTTTGTGGTAAGCGCTCGATGAACTGCTTACTGATATTGCTTTGGGCGGCTGCATTTTTGGCAAATATAAGCAGTCCAGAGGTATCCATATCTAAGCGATGGATAAGCTTGACCTTTGGATTGGCACGCTCAAGTCGTGCGAGCAAGCTGACCTTTAGCGTCTTACCATCAACACTTAACAGCCCAGCAGGCTTATCAACGACCCAAATATCATCATCCTCGTATACGGTAATTGCTTGTGCGAAGTCTTGAAAAAAACGGGCGGGATACGTGGCTTCTTGTTGATTGAGTTCACTCATGATCTCATCGGTAATGGGCATAACAATACACTACTTATATTAATGGATTAAAACTTACATTGAGAGTCAGTTGAAGCAAATAAGAATGGCTGGGTTAAGAGTGACAGAGCGCTACCAAAGCGTTCATCTCTTCAACAGTGTCAGTATGATTGACCACCTTTTTGCTTAGCTGCTTCTTTTTGACGACTATTGTGACTTCATGTTGCGATTTATTGTACTTATATCAATTGTTAAACATTTTAACTGGTTAGCGACTACCAACCTTCGGTAAACATGGTAATATAATGACATATTTTTACCTATACTTGACTTTTTTGGTTGCAAGTTATTGAGTATTAAAAGCATTGCATGTTTGAGCTTAATTGCCCATCAACGACTTGCAGAAAATCATACAACACGAGAATAAGAGAGAAATACTATGTCAGACCTTATTGTAAATACCACCGATGCTAACTTTGACCAAGATGTCTTACAGTCAGATGTGCCTGTTTTAGTAGACTTTTGGGCTGCTTGGTGTGGTCCTTGTAAGGCTATTGCGCCTATTCTAGAAGATTTAGCCACCGACTACCAAGACAAAGTTAAGATTGTTAAAGTAGATGTGGATAATAACCCACAAGCGGCGAGTCGTTTTGGTATTCGCAACATTCCAACCCTGTTCGTATTCAAAGATGGTGAAAAAGTCGACTCAGTGATGGGGCTACAGCCAAAAGCTGAGCTGGCTAAAGTTTTGGACAAGCATCTATAAGCCATTTATAGTGAGTGTCAAACTTCTAAGTAGCAAAGGCAGCACCCACTAAGGGTACGAAAAGCGTCAAATTGGCCATTATCTGTACAGGATGATGGCTTTTTTATGATTATTTCAGTAAAAAACTGAATTATGCAACTTTTTTCTTAATAATTATTGACAAGTCTGGCGTGAAAACCGTATAGTCTGCTGACAAGAGAAACATAACCGTTTTCCTAAGCGTCTTGTCGCTATTCTCCCCGTGTTTATCAATACAAAACACAATTGTTAATTTTGAAAAAACTAATAAACACTATTACTGATACTGAGTTCTTATCGTAAGCTCTTATGTAGCCATCTTTATTATCTTCATTTTTTGTCATCCTGCTAATACACTGAGCAGTCGATGATAATCTGATGCATAAAAACATATGCTAGATATGACTCAACTCTGCGCACACATCCTATCGATACACTATCGTTATTTAATCACTGTCATAGGTTGTGCTGCTAATAGCATCTCTCGCCCGATAAATTGCCAATGACCTATCTATGAACTTAACTGAATTAAAGAAAAAATCTGTTGCCGAGCTGTTGGCTATCGCCAAACAAATGGGTCTTGATAATATGGCTCGTAGCCGTAAACAAGACATTATCTTTGCGATCCTAAAAACCCATGCCCGTAACGGTGAAGCCATTTATGGTGATGGTGTCCTTGAGGTGCTACCCGATGGCTTTGGTTTTTTACGCTCATCTGAAGGCTCATACCTTGCAGGCCCTGACGACATTTATGTCAGTCCCAGCCAGATCAGACGCTTTAGCCTAAAGACTGGTGACAGTATCGCTGGCACCATTCGACCACCAAAAGATTCTGAGCGCTACTTTGCGCTATTGAAGGTCGGTGAAATCAACTTTGATACGCCAGATCGCTCACGTCATAAGCTTATCTTTGAAAACCTAACCCCTTTATTTCCAACTGAGCAGCTCAAGCTTGAGCTTGGCAATGGGACTACTGAGGACTTGACCGGCCGTATTATCGACTTGATTGCTCCTATTGGTAAAGGTCAGCGCTCTATCATCGTGGCACCGCCAAAAGCGGGTAAAACGGTCTTGCTTCAATCTATCGCCCAGTCGATTACTCGCAACAACCCTGAATGCTACCTCATCGTTCTATTGATTGATGAGCGTCCAGAAGAAGTGACCGAAATGGAACGCACTGTTCGTGGCGAAGTGGTTGCCTCTACCTTTGATGAGCCACCGCAGCGTCATGTACAGGTTGCGGATATGGTGATCGAAAAAGCCAAACGCTTGGTTGAACATAAACAAGATGTGGTTATTTTACTTGACTCTATCACTCGTCTGGCCCGCGCTTATAACACCGTCATTCCGTCTTCTGGTAAAGTGTTGACCGGTGGTCTTGATGCCAATGCGTTAGAGCGTCCAAAGCGCTTTTTTGGTGCGGCACGTAATGTTGAAGAAGGTGGCAGTTTGACCATTATCTCAACGGCACTTATCGATACTGGTAGCAAGATGGACAGCGTGATTTTTGAAGAATTTAAAGGTACTGGTAACCAAGAGATTACCCTTGAGCGTGACTTGGCAGAAAAACGTGTCTTCCCTGCAATTAATATCAAAAAATCCGGTACCCGCCGTGAAGAGCGTCTACTAGATGAAGATACTTTGCGTAAGGTGTGGATTTTGCGTAAGCTACTACAACCTATGGATGGCGTTCAGGCGACTGAGTTTTTGCTCGATCGTCTCAAAGAAGCCAAAACCAATGATGAGTTCTTTGAACAAATGAAACGTAAGTCACAAAGCTAAGGCGTATCAGCCATTTATTTTATCGTTAAAAAGATCGCTGTGATGCGGTCTTTTTTATTATTTAAGACCAGCTAAAACCGTTAGCTTATTATCACTCTAAACACAAGAGTACCAAGGCCTGAACCAACCAATTGACTGCAAAAGAAACAGCAGAGAAACATCCTTTACAAGCCATTGCAAAGCTTAGCGTTTCTACTACCACTGGTAATATGGAATAGGGTACTCTTAAGCTTAGTATGAAAATACGTCAAAAACCAACGTTATTTATATGATATAAAGTTTCCAAATTTGCTAAAGCTAAATTACCCATTCATTATTGAATGAAACAATATATGTATGCTATGTTGGATTTATAGTCAATGTTTTTAGTCTAATGCTTAGCGCTTTTTCTAAACTCAGTGCTAATAGAATATTTTAAGATAAACCAGATAATTTAAAGGTGATGACATGAAATTTGCTAAAACTTTTGCAATGACTGCTATTGCAAGCTCTGCTCTTATTATGACAGGTTGTAACTCGACTGGTGGCTATGGTTATAATACTGGCCTTAGCAATACCGCAAAAGGTACGGCTGCTGGTGCTGCTGCTGGTGCCCTTATTAGAAGTGGTGGCAACAGCAAAGACATCGCCCGTGGTGCGCTAGCTGGTGCTGCTGTTGGTGGTGCTGGTGCTTATATCCTTGACAATAGTAAAAACAACTAAGTTGCTCGACTTTAAGCTTTTGTCTGTATTTACACATAACACGTAAGCGTTAATGCAAAAGGCCTGCAATTAGATTGCAGGCCTTTTGTTTATCTACCGTTTAGCCAATACTGGCTATCGTAGAGCTTACTCATAGTGCGCCACTAAAAGTATCACAAGACTGGACATTGCCACTATTAAGACCACGGGTAAACCAATTGACCCGCTGCTGACTGGTACCATGCGTAAAATTATCAGGTACTACTGCACCGCCACTTGCACGCGCCAAACGGTCATCACCAATTTGACTGGCAGCATTAAGGGCTTCATCTATATCCCCTGGCTCCAAAAACTGCACACGTTGCTGATTACGGTTTGCCCATACTCCTGCAAAACAGTCTGCTTGCAACTCTTGTAATACCGACAGCTTATTGGCTTGTACTTTGCTTACTTGGCGACTGGCTTCATTCACTTGTTGTGTGATACCTAGTAACGTCTGTACATGGTGGCCTACTTCATGCGAAATAACATAAGCTTGTGCAAAGTCACCCGCCCTACCTTGATTCTCTATATCACCAGAGCCTTGCCTATCTGCGGTAATGCCGAGGTTTTGGCGCATCTCAGAAAAAAACGAAGTGTCAAGATAAATTGTTTGATCACCTGGACAATAAAAAGGCCCTGTTGCAGAAGTCGCACTACCACAAGCTGAGGTGACTTGGCCATTAAACAGAACTAACGAAGGATCTTTATAGGTTTGTCCCCCTTCATTAAATATTTGCTGCCATACCTCTTCTGTATCAGCCAGTACAACCTTTACAAACTGAGTATCACGATCGTCACTTGTCGCAGGTTCAGTTGAGGTACTGCTACTGCCGCCTGTCACGACTTGTCCTGTTTGTAAGGCCGTCATGGGGTTAACGCCAAATACCAACCATAAAATACCGGCAATAATGATACCGCCGATACCACCACCGATCATTTTACCACCACCGCTACTGGTACGTACGTTGGAGCTCCCTCTTCTACCGCGCCATTTCATCGTGTCTTCCTCATTTGTTCAATCTAGGTTTTCAATTTGGTTTTTAACTATAGTGATTTATTTCAATGAGTTTAATAAAGGTTAACGATACATTTGATTATAAAAAAATAATATCGTAATAGTTCTCATTAATTTTTGTTACATTATACAAATCCATTTGCCCATCTATAGATAACCATTTTTTATGATTAAAATAACTCGCTATCAAATTAATAAGCTTGAGTTGTATCTGAAGCTATATAGAGTATATTAGTAACATTTATATTTCTCTTTATAATCATAATGATACCTTATTTTTTAAATAATATTGATTATCATGTTTGTTATCATTACCATAGCACACTACCCACTCTAGAGTTTAGGCGTTAGTCTATCGTTCAACGATACTGTCATTGATTATACGCAAGACCATTGCTTAAGTTGTATAAAAACTTATAGCAAAATGAAATCTGCAAAGTTTGTTTACTGTTTTATTGTTACTTAATTGTACATCCCTCTTCCTATTCAAAAAGAAAACATATAGAATGCGTGCAAGCTGAGTAGCTGTGATTGAGGCCTGTTGATATTCTAAGACATTTGGAATACCTAGCCTTCAAGATAAGTTACTGATCATTTCATTTTCTGGAGAATATACTATGAAACTTAGAACACTTGCTCTTGCCGGTATTATGACTGCTTCTATGGGTTTAGTTGCTTGCGATAGCAGCACTGAAAACGCTGCGGAAGACTTATCTGACGCACAAGAAGAAGTACAAGACGCACAAGAAGAGTTAAACGAAGCTGCTGCTGCTGAAGGCGAAGTTGTTTCTGCTGACGCTGTAGAAGCTGTAGAAGCTGCAGAGGCGGACATCGCTGAAGCACAAGCTGCTACTGCCACTGACGAGATGGATGCTGAAGTGCCTGTCGACGGTGAAGCAACGACTAGCATGGACGTGGCGAGCGAAACTGATACAGCTGTCACTGAAGCCGATACTGTAGTTGTTGAAGAAGAGCCTGTTCAGTAATTTTTATTGCTCATGCAATAAACTTATACTGTATAAAAAAAGAGAGCTTAACGGCTCTCTTTTTTATTTGTCTTAACTTGTCTCTTATAGACCCTATAATAGGGTTTATATATTTATACAGAACGCTTTGCTGGCATACGCTAAGTAAAATCCCACTAGAAACAACCGACTCAATGAGCTCACGTATAAAGTCATCTAGTCACTAAACAAACGCTCTTCAACTTTTTGACGAAACTTTTGGCCCGTTTTGAAGGTCACCACACGCCGAGCAGAAACTGCCACCGGTTCCCCTGTTTTTGGGTTACGGCCTGGGCGGCTGTTCTTATCTTTCAGCTCAAAGTTACCAAATCCTGAAAGCTTGACCTCTTTACCTTCGATTAAGCTTTCTGATAACTCATCAAAAAAGTTTTCAACCAGACAGCGGCTATCTTGTCGTGTTAGATTAAGTCGACTCATCAAATGCTCGATCATGTCAGACTTGGTTAAGGTGCTCACAGTACGACTCCTATGCTATGTCGTGATGCTGGGTATAGCAGTTTATATGTTACGACTGCTGTAATGTCATTGCCATTCCACTGCTTTTAGTATGATAAAACAATAGAGTGGCAATATTACGTTAATACTATAATCGACTAACGAGATGATTAGCCTATAGATCAAGTAGGGTTATTATAAAGGGTTTTGTTGCGTTTTTAATAGACGTTTAAATAAAACCCTTTATAAATAAGCGTTTAGCTGTTTTGCTCAAAGGAGCAGACGAAGGCTCAACTAACTGTCACGCAATTGGGCAGCATGCTGCGTCTTCAATGCTTGCACTACCTTATCAGTCACAGCCTTCACCGCTTCGTCCGATAGGGTTTGCGTACTGTCTTGCCATATCAGTGCAAACGCAAGAGAGCGCTGACCTGTTGGAACCTTATCGCCTTGATAAACGTCAAACAGCCATACATCAGTCAGGAGCTCACCAGCTGCCGTACGTATCGTCTCTTGTAGAGTTTGTAGGCTAATATCGCTGTCCACTAAGATAGCGATATCACGGCGCACTTGCGGGAATTTACTCGGTGTGATGATGTCATGCTGTTCACGTGCTAGGTGAATTAGCGGAGCAAGTGACAGCTGCGCTACCCAAGTGGTAGGCAGGTCTAACTGCTTGGCGGTCGTTGGGTGCAGCTGCCCCAGCCAACCAACATACTGATCATCAATATATAGCTTGGCACTTTGACCAGGATGCAAAAAAGCAAGGTCGCTACGCTCGTAGCGAATACGCGCATCAGCAACTTGTGCAGGTAAGAGCTGCTCGACATCGTGCTTTAGATCATAAAAATCTACTGCACGGTTTTGGTAGGCCTGCTCATCCCAAACATCCCCAACTGCGACTATAGCAATGCTTGGTGTCTGTACCAAATCTTTGATACTCTGACCGACAAAGCTAAGACCTGTCTCAAAAAAGCGCACACGTGCTTGCTGTCGATTGAGGTTGTACTGTACACAAGGTAATAAGCTTGATAACAAGGTCCGGCGCATAACTGCTAGATCACTAGAGATAGGATTGGCAAGTTTTAGTACTTCTCCTAGTGCCTCATCATCGAGTAAAGCTTCTAGCTTTGCATCACTAAAGCTAAAACTGATCGCTTCCATATAGCCAATATTGACCAACGCAAGCTTCATCTCATGAGTCAAGTCTGCTGTATCGTCATAATCCATGCTGACTTGTAAGTGTGGTAAGACGCTAGGGATATTATCATAACCATAAATACGAGCGATCTCTTCAATTAAGTCTTCAGGAATACTCATATCAAAGCGATAAGATGGCGGCGTACAGATCAGGCTATCGGCTTGTTGCTCAACCTCAAAGCCCAGTTGGGTTAAGATACGCACCATAACTGCTGGCTCAATCTCAATACCGATAACCTCCCCGACCTTGCTGATAGGCAGAGTAATCGGTGCACGAGTTGGCAAACTATCTTGGTTCTCAACTTTTATGACTTGCCCTGCTTGTGAGCCTGTCACACCAGTAATCAAGTCACGAGCTCGAGCTAATGCCAGTGCTGGTAATTCAAAGTCTACGCCACGCTCAAAACGCTGTGAAGCATCGGTGTGCAGACCGAAACGACGGGCACGTGCCGCAATAGCAAGTGGGTTAAAAAAAGCACTCTCTAACAGGATGTTGGTGGTGCTGTCGGTGACACTACTGCGCTTACCGCCCATAATTCCAGCAAGCGCCAGTGCACCTTTATCATCGGCAATAACCAGCTCATCACCCGTTAAAGTAATCGTTTGTTCATTGAGCAAAGTGATGGTTTCTTGTGGCTGAGCCAAACGTACCACGATATCACCTTCGATGGTATCAGCATCAAAGGCATGTAATGGCTGACCCAATTCCATCAATATATAGTTGGTCACATCGACTAAGAAGTTGTGTGAGCGTAGCCCAGACTGGACCAAGGCATCCGCCATCCACTTTGGCGTATCGATATTACGATCTATATTGCTGATCGACTGTAACAAGTAGCGGGGACAAGCCTCAACGGCACTAACAGTGACTGTTGGTGTGCTGCTTTTGTCGCTGGCAACATTAGTCGCTATGTCTGGTTGCTGCATCGGCAAGTCATTGATGACTGATATCTCACGGGCAATACCACGCACACTAAAGCAATCGCCACGGTTTGGCGTAATAGAGATGTCTAGTATTTGATTGTCTAGGCCTAAATAGTCACGAATATCTGTACCAACCGGTGCGTCTGCTGGCAGCTCAAGTAGACCATCGATATCGTCAACCAGGTCGATCTCTGAGGCGCCACAGAGCATACCATGAGAAGCCACACCACGTAGCTTACTTTTCTTGATCTTAAATCCAGCTTTATCATCAGCAGGCAAGACTGCACCGACGGTAGCCACGGGTGCTTTCATACCGACATAGACGTTAGGAGCACCGCATACAATCTGGAGAGGTTCAGCCGCACCAATATTTACTTGAGTCACACGTAGCTTATCAGCATCTGGATGCTGCTCGACACTGATGACCTCACCGACGACCACACCACTAAAGCTGCGTGCCACCGCAAAACGGTCATCAACCTCTAAACCTGCCATGGTCAACTGTTCGGCCAATTGCTCACTGGTGTTGTTGGGGTTCACCCATTGACGTAGCCATTGTTCGCTAATTTTCATAAATATCTCGGGTCAAATTTTTATAATAAATATCTTAAATAATGGATAACAGTAAGCTAGCCAAACTGCTTTAAAAAGCGCACATCGTTTTGAAAGAACAGTCGCAAATCATCGATGCCATAATACAGCATTGCAAAGCGCTCAATACCCATCCCAAACGCAAAGCCAGTGTATTTGCTAGCATCAATACCGCAGTTGGTCAGCACTTGTGGATGTACCATACCGCAGCCCATGACCTCAAGCCATTTGCCATTATCATCTAAAATATCAACTTCAGCGGATGGCTCGGTAAACGGAAAAAATGAGGGACGAAAGCGTACTGTCAGAGTTTTAGCAAAAAACGCTTCTAAAAACTCACTAATCAGACCTTTTAATTCAGCAAAGGTGCTCGATTCAGTGACCATCAGTCCTTCTAGCTGATGGAACATCGGTGAGTGAGTCTGGTCCGAATCATTGCGATAGACACGACCTGGACAGATAATACGAATTGGTGGCGCATTTTTTTCCATCGTGCGGATTTGCACAGGACTGGTGTGCGTGCGTAATAGATAATGTGCATCAAAATAAAACGTATCATGCATAGCACGTGCTGGATGATGGGATGGAATGTTGAGCGCTTCAAAATTATAGTAGTCACTCTCAACTTCAGGACCAGTAGCGACATTAAAACCTGCTTGCACAAAGTACTGCTGCATACGCTGCGTCACCATCGTCACTGGATGTAAGTGTCCTTTTTGTCCCCCACGAGCAGGCAAAGTCACATCTATACGCTCACTTTCGAGCTTTGCATTTAGCGCTGCTATTTCTAGCTGCTGTTGTTGCTCAGTCAAAGCGTCTTGAATGCGGCTACGCACCCCGTGCAACCAACCACCGTAGGTCTTTTTATCATCAGCACTAAGCTTACCCATTTGCTTCGACCAGCCAGTTAGCGAGCTCTTTTTGCCCGTTAGCTGTACGCGCAAGCTTTGTAACGCTTGAGCATCGGTCACTTGGCGCACTAAGCTTTCAGCAGCGCTAGCAAAGTCGTTTAGCTGGGCTTCACTCAACTCACTGAGCTCTGAGGATAGGGTCGGTAATACCGACAAATCATTGGTAGCAGCAGGGGTAGTCATAAGACGCATCATTCCAGATTTAAACAGAGTATTAATTGTAAGGATTTGACCAAATATTGCAAACGATTTACCTAGCCTGTCTTGCTGACAGGTCAGATTAAAGTTCGTTGATTATTCAAATATTAGAGCTGTCGCATTACGTATCAAAAATCAATACATAAGGTGATTCAAAATAAACCACATAAAAAAAGCCACCGACGTGCGGTAGCTTTTATTAATATAGCTGCTATTAATAAATATTAATTCAGCTCTTCTAAATCTCAAGAAAAAAGTACGCTTGAGTGGTGGAAGAGCGACTAATATTTAGGCCAATTCCGCTTTTGCTTTTTCGACCAATACGCCAAAAGTAGCAGCATCATGCATAGCGATGTCAGCTAGAACACGACGATCGATTTCGATGTTGGCTTTCTTTAGACCATTAATAAAGCGGCTATAGCTTAAACCATTTAAACGTGCACCGGCATTAATACGAGCGATCCAAAGACGACGGAAAGTACGTTTTTTGTTGCGACGGTCACGATAAGCATACTGACCTGCTTTAGTGACTGCCTGAACGGCTACACGATAAACACGTGAACGGGCACCGTAGTAGCCTTTTGCACGCTTTAAGATTTTTTTGTGACGGCGATTTGCCTGTACACCACGTTTTACACGGGCCATAAATTACTCCAAGATTTTGTTAATCACTATAAATCGAATGATGATGTCAAAAACAATAGACATCTTTATCAGCTTGCGAAGTCAAAGATCTTTATAAAAAAAGATGACGTTACGCCATTAGATGTATGGGCACATACGACGAACTGCTGCTTCGTCAGACTTGTGTACCATCTTCAGGCCACGTAACTGACGAATACGCTTAGGTGATTTCTTGGTCAAGATATGGCTCTTGAACGCTTGCTTACGCTTGAAGCCGTTTGCTGTTTTTTTGAAGCGTTTAGCGGCACCGCTTCTGGTTTTCATCTTAACTTTCATGATGACTTGCCTCTTTGTCTTTGTTGTCATCCTTACGCTACAAAAAGTAACAGTCAAGCTGACAGATAAAGTAGAACCTGGTCGTCAAGTATAAAATTCAAACTAATGAACTACTTGCCTCGAGGTGGGAGGCGCTATTCTAGCAGAAGTACGCCAGTATTGCCAAGCAAAGTTTTACGCTACTGTTAATGTTGAGACTGAGCAACCATGTTGAGTTGCTACAACTTTTGTTTTTTGCTGCTAAGCGATTCAGTAAGCATTTGTAGCTATTTTCTCATAAACCCTGAGACAAAACACAGATTAACAACCATGCTTAGCTCTTAATCTATATACTAAAGCCGTTAATCCGAATATAATTATCCTCTATCTCGAAAACACTCAGCCGTCAGTCCATAATAGATAATTATAGGCATTTAAAACAATCAAATATGTTATACGACCGCTCATCCCCAAATTGATTGAATGTGTGTCTGAGCTATGTTTTATTGAAAACAACCTGAGTGCAAACAGCCAAACCACAAAGTGGAGGAGAGAAAATTGAAAGCTCAAGAGCTAGATTTTGACGATGGACTATTTGTCTTTGAAACTGTGATGCGTGTACGTAATAATGAGATTGATATCAGTCAGCATTTAACGTTAGAATCTTTAACAGCACTGTTAACAGAAGCAGAGATAAGGTTTTTATACTCTAAAGGCATTAAAGATGTCAACGCAGACTTTCAGATATTGACAGTGACCAACTCACAATTGGAGGTTGTCAATCGTGTAGGAGCACGCGAAGACTTATTATTTGAGTTAGGGGTAGAGCAGCTGACTGATGATGAGGTTGATATCGCCATCAAAGTCACTCGTATGTATGATGGTACATCGGTCGCAAAAGCACGTTTACAGCTCAATCTCTATGATTATCGTTTAAATAAGATCGTAGCATTGAACAAACGTATTAAAGAGGCATTAGGTGGATAACTGCTCAATCTAATGCCTCCAGTAGCGCTACTTATAACTCTAAGAAAATAGCGCTAAAAAACTGTCATACTTACCATGTACAACACGCAACTCCTGCCCTAGCCTAATGTCATCCAACCTGCACACGCTAAAAAACCGCTTGTGATTGCTATCTTATTCTCTTTATAGGTATTATCTTCTTATCTCTTCTCTCTCATTTCACCTTTACTAAGATGACAAATTATGACCGTTCCTGCTTGGCTAGCTGCTGTAAACTTTAATACCGATGGGCTGATTCCTGCAATTGCACAAGACCACCACTCTGGACGCATCCTCATGATGGCTTGGATGAATGCTGAGGCATTACAATTGACAGCAAAAACACAGACTGCTGTTTATTTTTCCCGCTCACGCAACAAACTTTGGCATAAAGGAGAATCATCAGGCCATACCCAGCAAGTCCATGATATCCGCATCGACTGTGATACTGACGTGATTGTCCTGAGCGTGACTCAAATGGGCGGTATTGCCTGTCATACGGGGCGGCAGTCTTGCTTTTATCAGCGTTTGGACTTATCAGGTCAAGAGCCCAGCTGGCAAACAGTCGATGCCGTACTAAAAGACCCTGCCGATATTTATAACTCTGCTCATAGCACTGGCAACTCTGATTTTGATACATCTTCCACTATTAAAGACCAGCTGCAAAGCAATCAGGATGACTCTGGCTCTGATGCTTACAGTACAACTGTCCTCTCCCAGCTGGATCAGGTGCTAGCAGAGCGCAAGCAAGCCGATGCTGACAGCTCCTACGTCGCCAGTCTATACGCCAAAGGTCTCAATAAGATATTAGAAAAAGTTGGCGAAGAAAGCACAGAAAGCATCATTGCGGCCAAAGACTTTGCCAATTGTGATGAAAACACCGATAAAACACACTATGATGAAGCGCGTCATGAGCTGATCTATGAGGTGGCCGATGTCTGGTTCCATACCTTGGTTGGCCTGGCATGGTTTGACATAGAGTCAGAAGCGGTGCTCAATGAGCTTGGTCGGCGCTTTGGACTCTCAGGTATCGACGAAAAGGCAGCTCGAGAATAAGTGGCGTGGTAAACCTTGCGTGCGACATCGTAAAATAAGCACTTACTGTGTTTGATTATGATCACTTTCACCTTTTTGTCACAAGGGCAGGTTATAATGTCAGTCTTTTTAACTTCGCATCCTACGTCTATATTTTTTATTTTTTTGTGTAATAGATCAATACCCTATAAAATAAAAGCATTCATGTAGATGTATTGAAACTAAGACATAAGGATACCGTTATGGGCAGTTTTTCCATTACTCATTGGCTAATTTTATTGGTTGTGGTGGTTATCGTGTTTGGTACTTCCAAGCTTAAAAATGCTGGCAAGGACTTAGGCGGTGCTGTTAAAGGTTTTAAAGACGCTGTCAAAGACGAAGAGACAGAGCATGCTCGTAAGCATCGTGTGTTAGACCATGATGCCGATACGCCGACCAAAGATACCAAAACCCATAGCAGTAATAAGGCTGATGACAAGCATCAAGTATAGATAGCGCTGCGTGGCCAACACGCTGTTGAATGGCTTACTAATAAATATATTGGACAATTATGTTTGATATCGGGTTTTCCGAATTACTCTTGTTCGGCGTTATCGCTTTGATCGTACTGGGGCCAGAAAAAATGCCACAGGCGGCTCGTACAGCTGGACAGTGGTACGCTAAAATGCGCCGTATGGTATCTACGCTACAGTCTGAAATAGAAGCTGAGCTCGATTTGGCTGAAACTCGCCAGCAAATGCAAGACGAGATTGCCAAAATCCGTGAAACTGAAGCAGAAATGAAACGTGAAATGGCTGAGATGCGTGGTAGCATGCACGAATTTGAGCAGTCACAAAACCAAAGCTTAAATACCATGTTTCAGTCTGGCTCCACTACCAGCCAAGGCGAGCAAAACGCTGATAGGCAAGAACCTTCGGCCGCAACGCCCAACCTCACTAAGCAAACCCCTGCAGAGTTTTCTTATGATTACCAAAGCCACGCCAGCTCTGCAGCACCATCTACGACTGACGACAATGAGCACCTACAACTAGATGAAAATGGTGCTGCCATCGATCCTACTCAAGCCAAAACCACCTTTGATGACTCGGCGGCACCTGCATCCCCCACTGTTACTAATATTGTCACCAAACCTTGGGAAAACATGTGGTTTCGACTGGGCAGCTATGACAAAGCCCGTCGTCTGCCGCCAGCACCGTATTTACCCAACTATCAGGCTGATATTTTATTGTATACTCAAGCAAATGCTTCAAATCACCACGCTCAAAGTGGCCATGCCGCAGCTAATGAGGTGGATAAGTGAGTTTGTTTAAGTGGAAAAAAAGCCGACAAGAAAAAGTCGCCAGTATGAACAATATCCCTGACGGTGATAACAAATCCAACTCGCTGGCAGATATGCCGATTACTGAGCATTTAATTGAGTTACGTGCTCATTTGATTAAAATATTTGCTGCCGTTTTGGTCATATTTTTAGCGTTAGTTGGGTTTTCACGCGAGCTTTATGACTTTTTGTCTGACCCGCTGGTCGCACAGCTGCCTGCCAACTCGACCATGATAGCGACGGATATCACCTCAAACTTTATGGCGCCCATACGCTTGACGATATTCGTCGCCGCCTTTATCGCTATGCCTTATATCCTGTACCAAATATGGTCATTTGTCGCACCCGGACTGTACAAGAAAGAAAAGAAAGTGGCTGTCCCTGTCTTATTGTCATCGATAGTGCTGTTTTATACTGGTGTTGCCTTTGCCTACTTTGTGGTACTACAAGGGGTGCTGAAATTTTTTATTATGTTTGCGCCCCAAAACGTGCTACCGATGACCGATATCGACAGCTATTTGAGCTTTTCCTTAAAGCTCTTTATGGTGTTTGGGCTGACCTTCGAGATTCCTGTCATTACCTTGCTATTGATATTGGCCCGAATTGTCTCCATTGAAAGCTTAGAAGACAAACGGCGCTATATCATAGTCGGCTGCTTTGCTATCGCTGCAGTAGTCACTCCGCCTGATGGTGTGTCGATGTTAATGCTGGCGTTTCCGATGTGGTTGTTGTTTGAGCTGGGTCTGTTTTTGGCAAAGCTGTTGATTAAAGAAGATACAGCGCCCGACTCTGATACGCTGGTAGACAACCAATAACGTAACCACTCATCAATAGAGTATTCGCAACAACTGGCCATTGTTTAAGCAATGGCTTTTTTTACCCCCGCCACTTTTATTTTAGGTAGCTTCCTTATGTCTGCATCTATGCCAGCTTATATGAGCCATCCCACCGATGAGCAGTTAAATGCGCTCAATATGGCTATGGATCGAAAGTCATTTAAAGTGGTGGCTTACGCAGGCGCTGGTAAAACCACCACGCTAAAGCTGATAGGTGAGCGCTTGCGTGGACGTGGTTTGTATTTGGCATTTAATAAAGGCATCGCCACTGATGCTCGAGCAAAGTTCCCGCCTCATGTGGACTGCCGCACCTTTCATTCGTTGGCTTACCGCCACGTTGCTCGTGATATCACTGCCAAGCTATCATTGCCTCGTTTTTCTCCTAAGCGTCTTGGAGACGACCTAGGCTTACAGCCTGTACAAGTGCGGCGGCAAATGGATGGAGTCAATAAATACATTACCTTGACGCCTGCAAGGCTCTCCCGCTTTGTCAGTGATGCCGTCAGTAACTTTTGTAGCACACATGCCAGTTATCCAGCCCCCAGACATCTGCTGTTTCCAAGCTGGCTTGATGAGTCAGACGCAGAGCAGCTGCGTGAGATGCTCTACCCTGCTGTTGAGCAGCGCTGGCTGCAATCTATAGACGCACGTCATCCTGCTGGTATCGGTCATGATATCTATCTAAAGCTCTGGGCGTTATCTAAGCCGAGTATTCCTGCCGACTTTATCTTGTTTGATGAAGCGCAAGACGCTGACCCTTTAATGATGGGGATTTTGACTCAGCAATCTAGGCAAGTGATATATGTGGGTGACGCCCACCAACAGATATACGAGTGGCGCGGTGCCGTCAATGCGATGAAAAAGCTGCCATTACCACAGACCCTATTGACCCAATCCTTTCGCTTCGGTGAGCCAATAGCTGAGGTTGCAAACACGCTGTTAAAAGCATTGCAAGAAGAGGTCCCACTCAAAGGCAACCCTAATAAGCAATCATCGATCGAAAAAGGCATGGTACACAGTAAAAAAGACGCCATTCTATGCCGAACCAATGCCGCCGCAATGGCGCAACTCTTGACTGGGCTCAAGCTTGGTCACCGAGTTGCCTTGCAGGCGGATACCGACCGCATGCTGAAATTCTGTCAAGCAGCTGAGAACCTTAAAAACGGCAAGTCTGCTTATGGCGTGCCTGAACTGGCATATTTTTATAACTGGGGTGATGTACAAGAATACTCGGAAACTTCCGAAGGTAGCGACCTCAAAACCTTGGTCAAGCTCGTCGATGATCACGGTACTAAGGTTTTGAGCCAAGCCGTCAATAGCCTGACACGCATCGATAATGCTGACTACGTTATCTCAACCGCACATAAAGCTAAAGGGCTAGAGTGGGGCCGAGTGCAATTGGATGATGATTTTTATTACGACATCACAACCAATGGCATTAAGATCAGTCCTGAGGAACTGCGACTGCTTTATGTCGCCTGTACCCGGGCCAAATCTAATTTGGACATTCATAACATTCAAGATTTAATATCGGGATTACAGACAGGAAAAAAGGTGATTTATGGGTCTTAACATCTCTGCTATCTACTGCCGAACCCTTTACGCCACACCACTTTATAATGATAACTAGCCGCTCATGAATAATGATACTCAGCAAGCTCAGCTTTTAGGGCAACACCCTCATATACAGCAGCTGTTTGCGCACTCTGTGCGTCTGCTCGCCCCAATGGAAGGCTTGACCGATCCTCTCATGAGACAAATTTTGACCCAGATCGCAACGGACTTAGGTCGTCCTTATGATTGGTCTGTCAGTGAGTTTATACGGGTGACTCAAACGCTGCTGCCTGCGCATGTCTTTTATAAATATGTGCCAGAGCTGCATCATGATGCCAAGACTGCGTCGGGCACACCAATTCATATTCAGCTGCTGGGTAGTGATGCTCAGCTTATGGCAGAAAATGCGGCTTATGCCTGTGAGCTTGGCGCCCCTGCTATCGACATTAACTTTGGCTGTCCTGCCAAGACCGTCAACAGCCACCGTGGTGGTTCTGTCTTGCTCGATGAACCCGCCGCCATGTACGAGATTATCAGTAAGGTGCGCTGTGCCGTGCCGGCTCATATCCCAGTATCAGCAAAGATTCGCTTGGGTTATACCGATACCAGTCGGATAGATGACATTCGGCAGGCGATTGCTGATAGTGGCGCTGATTGGTTGACCATCCATGCTCGCACCAAAACCCAAGGCTATAAACCGCCCGCCTATTGGGATAAGATTCAACACTTTAATACGCTCGATATACCCGTCATTGCTAATGGTGAGATATGGAACAGTGAGCAGGCACAGCAATGTATGGTTCAGTCAGGCTGTAAACATTTGATGCTAGGGCGTGGTGCAGTGACCCGTCCAGATTTGATTGTTCAGGTTGATGACTTAAATAAAAAACCTGCAGCCGAGCAAGGTTCAGTAGAGCTGCCCTGGCAAGATCTGGTGACGCATCAGATTAAGTTTTTGGAAGGTCAAGCCAAAAATGATGTCGTGCTGGTCGGTCGCTATAAACAATGGCTTGGCATGCTAACCAAAGGTTATAGCGAGGCACAGTCATTATGGGAGAGTGTAAAACGAGAAAAGAACAAATCAGCGATCATTACTGCCTTGCAGCATACCGTAACGCTATCTTGATAAGCTTATAAGACAGTAAGGATAATCAGTCCAACTAGAAATATTTATACCAGTTTCGCATTATTAAATAACGTATCCATCTTATTTAGTATCGACTATAGTAGAGCGGTTATGCTATTAGGTACTCATGCGCAGCGCCAAATAAAACAACATGAAGCAGCACGCCATGGAAAGCACCCATAAGATCGAACGAAATATCGACAGATTAATAATATAAGCGATGCCATAGCCAATCCGGATAAAGACATATAACCAAGCCAAATTATTAATGATCGACTGGGGCACAAAAAACAGCATCGCCAGCAGTACAGCCACCAAAAACACAGGCAGAGTCTCAAAGCTGTTTTGTTGAGCAGCATTGGCTCGAGCCGCTTTGCCTGTAAGCCTTGCTAATGCATCTCTAGGATGGGCATTATCTGCTAACTGGAAACCACCAAACATCTTTGCCAGCATGGCAAACACAAACGGTAGTATGCTAGCCGCTAACATCGCCCAAATGGCGGCGGCTGCAGTATCAGGAATAAACCCAAAGAGTGTACTCATCAGTGTCTTAACCCCTACCCTGCAATGACTTCAAAATCATGGGTCACATTGACCCCGCCTTCTACAAGCATGCGACTGGCCGAGCAGTATTTTTCTGCCGACAGTCTGATCGCACGCTCAACCTGCTTATCAGCGATGTCAGAACCTGTCACGACAAAATGCATATGAATATCGGTATATACTGCCGGTACCGTCTCTGCACGCTGAGCTGTCATCTCGCAGCGTACATCAGTCACCGCTTGCCGTGATTTTTGTAAAATAGCCACCACATCATAGCTGGCACAGCCACCAAGCCCCAGCAGTATCAGCTCCATAGGGCTTGCGCCTTTTTCTTTATCTGCATCAATCTGTACATTATGACCTGATGGTGCCACACCCATAAAGGCTTTGTCTTCTTGCCATGTCACACTTGCTTTTAATTCTGCCATTTTACTGTCCTTTTTATAATACCAAATTCTTCTTAGTGTAACATAAGGCAAAAACGACTACAGCTTGCTATTACAAATGCAGCCGTTTCTCATTTTTTCACCATGCCTAAAACCACCTTTCTAAACCATTGATTTATAACATTTATATTTGTGAAACAATTTATAGCAAAATAGAGTTACACATTTTGCTTGTTTCTTGGTTTAATAATGGTAATGAATCTTGTTTTAAAATCGTATCGATAACGGCCACCTTATAATAACTATGACTGCTGTTGCTTTATATTTTATGACAAGCTATTTTTAAACAAATTAAAAGGGTAAGTCATGATAGATGCAGACGGCTTTCGCGCCAATGTCGGCATCATCTTGGCAAATACACAAGGGCAAGTACTGTGGGCGAAACGTGTTGGTCACAACGCTTGGCAGTTTCCTCAAGGCGGTATCGACCGCGGGGAGACACCAATGGATGCGATGTATCGCGAACTCTGGGAGGAGGTCGGGTTATATCCTCGTCACGTCGACTTATTGGCAGTCACCCAAGACTGGCTGCGTTATCGTCTGCCAAAGCGCTATGTGCGTCATGGCCAGTATCCTCTGTGTATTGGGCAAAAACAAAAGTGGTTTTTGCTACGCTTAGATGAGCCAAACACACAACACATTCGCTTTGATGCGGGTAAACCTGAATTTGATCACTGGCAATGGGTCAGCTACTGGTATCCTCTTGGACAAGTGATTCATTTTAAACGAGGGGTATACCGTCGGGCTCTACAAGAGCTGGCACGAGAACTGCCTCTCAAGCAAGAGCTTATTATCCCCGAGCAAAACAATCATTTATTGATGGAATAAACGCTCACTTAAATAAAAAATGCTCGCTACAGTATCTGAACCATCAGATATTATAGCGGGCGTTTTTTATACTCACTTTTCTGTTCAGCATACATTGACACACTCCCATCACCTAAAGAGGTGGCGGCTTCTTAGCTTGCGTAGGCTGTAGCTTGTGTTATTTTTATATTCATTCTTAAAATGAAGACACGCCCTAATGTGAGTTTTTCAAAATACTTTAATTGCTGCGAGCAATATTGTTGGTCTCACGGCTAATCAAATGCGCCTTTATTCCTGACTCTTCTTTATGATGCAACGTTAAAATGCTTTGCGTACGTGTGCCATAAGTGGGCATGCTTTGTGCTGTAGCCCCAAAAGCGATAGGCTCGATATAGATAGATGATAGCGCTTGCTCCACATCAGCCCCCATACCCGTGTCGGGCAGTCTGTCTGCTGGTGCGGCATTGGTGTCGGATAGCACATTAAAAGCCGCATCTTGCCAATAGTGCAAACGATTATCCTCACTTATCAATGGCAGGACTTCTTGGCGTAGCCGACCACGCAGCTTATCTGTTTTAAACCAACTGTCATCTGGCTGACCATTCGAAAGCACGTGTAACCCGGCATATAATGGTGTGGGCGCATGACCACGGTTATTGACGATGACCGCTTGTTGACTGTCACCAACAATCAGGTTAAATCCAGCGTAGTCTTGCAAATCAATCTGCCGTGCAAACGCCAATGGGCTGAGCTCACTGGTCAAAAAGCCAGTAACCAACTCGCCACGTGAGCGCTCATCTTCTCGTGCCTGTATGCCGTCACGAAAGTTTAGGACCGCTGCCCAGCGTCCGTTTTGTTCATAAACGCCTTGATGCTGGTGCTGGTGAATACCCAACCAAGTGCCACCACTTTGGCTATCACGTCCAGCATAAATGGGCTGGTCTGCCCACTGATGCAACCGCTCGGTTGGACGCTGCAAAAACTCGTCACGGTTAGATAACAATACCAGTGGCAACTCATCAAATAGCTGCCAAGCGATGGCGACAATACACATAAAGCTCCTTACTTATCTAATGATTTAATGGTCTAGGGCGTGTCCTCATTTTAAAAATGGTGATAAAAATGAGATAAATTGCCGTCAGACAAGGAAAATAATGCAGGTAATATCAGGATATTGCCCAGTTATTTGACGCTGTATGACAAAATTTAGCTATTTTTAGCCCATTTAGATATTATCGTTCAGATTGAGGACACGCCCTAATTAATGGCCAGTTTTTTACTGGCAGGATAGCTCACCTGAGAGGTAGACTTTATGACTTTTGATTGTTTACTTGGCAGCTCAAACTCCCATGCGACCATGCCTTGATTGTCATTCCAGTCGCGCTCAGTCACTGGCGGCGTATGCGTGACGGTCACTTTAAGATCGTCATCACGGCTAACAGGCTCACTGCCCAACACTTGCAAACGTATATTTCGATTGTGTTGGTTGGTAAACTGATAAGCTTGAGTTTTGGTCAGCGTTTGCGTGCGATTAAATGCGCCTTTATCACCTTGTTTATCTTCATCTGTGATTTGTTTTACAATCGTATTGGAGTCAATACCGAAGCCAATACCCTGCTCTTTTAGGGTCTGATAACGGTATCGTGATTGGCCAATATAATTGCCATCACGGTAGAGCTGTAGCGAACCATCGACCCAAGCTGGAGTCAAGAATGGTGCAGATGCGTACCAATAACCAGCGGTTTCCACACTGGGCGTACTACGAATCCACAGCTTGCTGTTGCCAGACTGCTCATCAATGACCGTACGCACATGCCTACCATCACTTGGGATACTGACCCGCTGCGGTAGCTTGTACTCTATAATGCCGTTTTTGTTTTGACTGCTCACGGTAAAACTAGGCAGCGGTGCTCCAGTTGGTGCAAGGGCTGCATCGCCATAGCTGTCCCTTGCAGAGACGATTACTGGAGCAGCTTCCATCATGGGCTGTGTACTCTTGGCCAGCCTTCGTTGATCCTCTTCATATAATGACAGACGCTCTACATTGGGCAGACGACCGCTGGTGTTTTGGTTGGGATTGACCGAGCTGAGGGTCAAGGGGACATTAAGCCAATTCTCCCCTGTCTGCTGGGCAATAATGGCCGATGCGGTAATATTGAGCTGCTCAGTCGTGGTATTCAGACGTGCTTGATAAGTCGGTTCCCAACCAGCACCACGCACTTGATAATGCAGCTTGATAGAGCTTGGTATACGGCTAGCGGTACGCACACTCACCTGTGTCACGCTATTACGGGTCGACGTCGCACTTCCTGCCATCAGCTGATTTAGCGTCTCTTGCGCACGAGCTTGACGCTGCTGAATATCTAGAATTCTTTTATTAATGCTGGCCGCTTGTGTTTCTATAGCACGTGCATTATTGGCCAACGTGCTATCTGTATTGATCTGCGTAACCTTCGTTAAATTTTGCAGATACGCTTTTGCCAGACGGACGGCTTCTAACTCAGCGTTGATATCGGCTAAAGTCGCTTGCTGCTGTTGCACATTGGCATCGCCTTGATACTGACACTGCGCAGCGTGCTCACCGCTTAGCGTCTCGATACTGACTTCACCCACATTGACACCATTGGCTGCTTGTACGCTCAAGCTGTCTTTATCAAGATAAGGCGACAAGCAAGAAAACACCAGCGTCTGCTCACCACTGCCACTTATAGGTAACGCGCGAGTGACACTGGCCAAACCTTGATAGATAGTCACTTGCTCGATACTACTATTGGCTGCATACGCAGGAGTCATACTAAAAGCAACTAGGCTAAATAAGCTCAGCGGTGCCAGCGTTTTTTTTGATACTCGCCTACTAGACTGAAGTTGCACTGAACGCTGCTGATCTGTCAAAGCGGCTGCCTTGAACCATTGAGGCTGCATAATCATTCCTTAACCTTATTATTAATCCATTACGGCGTATTCGATAGTCGTTATGCTAAGTATGTCGTAAAGCTTTATGTATCTTAGCGGGTTTTTGGTCAATACTCTAGATAATAACCATGCTGTCAGATAAGTCATGACGAGTGCTCATTCAAGTAATCTAGTATGCCTAAGTGGCTATTTTTGCTATCATAGTCAGCACTTTATTGTCACTATTTATGATGCCATTATGATGACTCACCCTCAGTATGACCCCGTGGCGCTGTCCTTGGGCCCAGTAGAAGTGCACTGGTACGGCTTAATGTATTTATTGGCTTTTGCCGCCGCTTATGGTCTAGCATGGTATCGCAGCAGCAAGCGTGATAGTTGGTCAACCGACATGGTCTCTGACTTAGTGTTTTATGGTGCGCTTGGCGTCATTTTAGGTGGCCGTGTTGGTTATGTATTGTTTTATCAATTTGGTGAGCTGTTACAAAACCCAGCCTATCTTCTCAAGGTTTGGGAAGGGGGCATGTCATTCCATGGTGGTTTTTTGGGCGTGATGCTCGGCATGTGGTTCTTTGCTCGCAAGTACAAAAAGAGTGCGTTTGAAGTATTTGATTTCGTGGTACCGTGTGTCCCAACTGGCTTGCTGTTTGGTCGTATCGGCAACTACATTAATGGTGAGCTGTGGGGCCGAGTATCTGACGGTGGTTATAACTGGCTCAATTACTTTCCGCAAGCTGCCGCCTTTGATATGCAACAGCTGCAAGCCAACCCAGCTTTGCAAGAGCTGATGATTGAGGTAAATGGTCAGTATTTATTGCCACGTCACCCGTCACAGTTATATGAAGCCTTTGCCGAAGGCTTTTTATTATTTATCTTCCTTTGGTGGTACTCGTCCAAGCCACGTCCTCGTATGGCAGCGACTGCTATATTTTTACTAGGATATGGTATCAGCCGCTTTATCATTGAGTTTTTCCGTCAGCCAGATGCCGACCAAGGATTTGTGTTATTAGGCTGGATGACCAAAGGCCAAATACTCAGCGCTCCGATGATTATCGTTGGCTTTATCCTGCTAATTTATGCTTATAAACGTGGCATCTATGACTGGGGTAAGCAAGCGGCTTATTAATTTATCCAATGAAATTAGTTTTTATTTAAGTTGAATGTCATGATTAGCACAAAGAATGAACAGGCCTATCTCGATTTGCTACGTCACGTTATGAGTGCAGGCACTGAAAAAGGCGATCGCACCGGTACAGGGACGCTCAGCCACTTCGGTGCGCAGCTGCGTTTTGACTTATCGGATGGCTTCCCACTATTAACCACCAAAAAAGTGCACTTTAAATCCATCGTTTATGAATTGTTCTGGTTTTTGAGTGGTAGTACCCATGTCGATTACTTGCAACAGCATGGCGTGCGGATATGGAATGAATGGGCAACCGCTGAGCAGACAGCACGTTTCAATCGTCCAGCTGGTGATTTAGGGCCTATTTATGGTCATCAGTGGCGCAATTATGGTGCTACCAAAGATAAAGACGGGCGCTATAATAACGATGGTATCGATCAAATCACCCAAGTGATTGAGCAAATAAAAACCAACCCCAACTCACGACGCTTAATCGTCTCTGGCTGGAATCCATCTGAGGCCACACAAGTGGCATTACCCCCTTGTCATACCATGTTTCAGTTTTTTGTGGCGGATAATAAGCTCTCCTGTCAGCTGTATCAGCGCTCAGCGGATTTATTTTTAGGCGTACCCTTTAATATCGCCAGCTATGCGCTGCTCACTCATATGGTGGCGCAAGTTTGCGGATTGCAGGTTGGTGAATTTATCTGGACAGGTGGCGACTGTCACATTTATCAAAACCACCGTGAGCAAGTTGAGCTACAACTGACACGCGAACTTTATGACTTACCAACCCTGACGCTCAACCCTGATATCGATGATATTTTTGCGTTTAAATTTGAAGATATTAGCGTCAATGGCTATCAGTCCCACCCTGCTATCAAAGCCAAAGTGGCAGTATAAGCAGCTGTTTCTATTTCGTTTTTTGATGACAATAAAAAGGATGCGTTATGAGCTATGCCCATACCGAAGTTGCCCAAATCGCTGCTATCAGTAGCAATCGCTGTATCGGTTGCGATAATGAATTGCCATGGCATATCTCAACAGATTTGCAGCATTTCAAAAAAATGACGACCAAACAAAATGACAGCGCTAGTGATAGCGCCATTCAGGGTATCGTCATTATGGGTCGTAAGACTTTTGAATCTATGGGTAGCAAGCCGCTTCCTAAGCGTGTCAGCTTCATTATCACCAGTCAGTTAGATTATGCTGAGCAAAAAGGTCTGGTAGGCAAAGATAATGCCTACGTGGTACATAATTTAGATGATGCCTTGACACAAGCGGCCAGCCTTGCACATGGGGCACACCTTGATACGATTTGGGTGATTGGTGGCGAGCGGGTATTTAGCGATGCCTTGATGTACACGGATCGCATTGAGCTGACCCATGTCGATATCGACATCGCTGATGGCGATGCTTTTTATCCTGAGCTACCAAGCGCATTTGCCATATCAGCAGAGTCTAAGCAGATGCACGATGAAAAAAGCGCATTGGATTTTCGGTTTGTGACGTATAAAAGAAAAGCAGATAAATAACAGCGGCGTACGCATCAAAAACCATAAAAATAAAAATCGAGCTATCTAGATGTTTATAGATAGCTCGATTTTTATTGGTTATTACTCTTAGAAGACACTGCTTTGGCATATTTTAAGTTTATTCATGCAATACTTTATAAATGGTTTTGGCAAGCACTGGCCCAATACCTGACACCCCTTCTAACTCTTGCTGTGACGCACCGAGCAACTGCTGCATACCGCCAAAGTGATTGAGAAGGTCACGACGGCGCTTTTCACCCAGCCCGGGTATCACCTCCAGCACTGACGACGAACGGCGCTTATCACGCTTCTTACGGTGCGCTGTGATGGCAAAACGATGCGCCTCATCACGAATATGCATCAGTAAATGTAGCGCTTTGCTGTCCATGGGTAAATCAAGCGGCTCATGATCGATAAAATGGAGTACTTCCAGTCCCGCTTTACGGCCCTCACCTTTGGCCACACTAACGAGCAGTGTGTCATTTAAAATACCAAGCTCAGTCAAGACGTCTTTGGCAATACCCAGCTGACCTTTACCACCATCGATAAGCAACAAGTCTGGTAACGGCTGTTTTTTATAGCGTCGTGTTAGCACTTGCTGCATCGCTGCATAATCATCACCGCCTTGGATATCATGGATGGTATACTGACGATAATCTCGCTTACGTGCACCGCCTTGATCAAACACCACACAGCTGCCGACAGTCGCTTCACCCATAGTATGGGAAATATCAAAGCATTCGATACGATCAATCGTACGCTCAGTGACGTCAGCGAGGACGTCTTTGAGCGCTCTAAAGCGTGCATGCAGCTCTAAATAGTCGCCCAGCTTGGTCTTTAAAGCATTATTAACATTCAGCTTCGCCAAGTCTAGCCACTCTGAGCGATGCTCACGTACATTGGTTTTAATGGTGACCTTACTGTCGAAGTGCGTGGCAAGTGCCTCACTGACAGCAAGCTGATCTGGCAACTGATGACTCAATATAATCTCGCTTGGTAAGTCATCGGTAACCTGAAAATAAAACGACGTAATAAAAGCAGACAAGTTATCCGCTAAAGGCTCATTACTATCGACATCAGGAAAGTAGTTTTTACCGCCAAGCACCCGCCCGCCGCGTACGGTTAAGACATTAATACAAGTCATACCCGCTTGACTGGCAATAGCAATGACATCCGCTTCACCCTGTACTGTATATACCGCTTGTCTAGCCTGCACTTCACGCAACATAGACAGCTGATCACGATAAAACACCGCTTTTTCAAAGTCCAACGCTTCAGCGGCACTCTCCATCTTTTCAATCAAAGCATTATGAATATCACTGGAGTCGCCTTTTAAGAAGCGAATGGTATTGTTGACATCTTCTGCATACTCTTCTGGCGATACCAGGCCGACACAAGGCGCCCGGCAGCGCTTAATTTGATACTCAAGGCAAGGACGTTTGCGCTGTTTAAAAAAGGTATTGGTACATTGACGCATCTGAAACATTTTTTGCATCAAGACCAGCGTTTCTTTTGCAGCATGGGCAGAGGGAAATGGCCCAAAAAAACGACCCTTTTGATGATTGCCTTTACCTCGACCATAGGCCAATCTAGGATAAGGCTTATCAGCTGAGATAAACACATACAAATAAGACTTATCATCACGCAGCAACACATTATACGGGGGACGATGTTCTTTTATCAGATTTTGCTCGAGCAGCAACGCTTCAGTCTCACTGCGAGTGATGATCGTCTCAATATTATGAATACGTGCCACCAGCGCTCGTGTCTTCGGATGGTCAATGGTTTTGGCAAAGTAGCTGTTGACCCGACTTTTAAGCGACTTGGCTTTACCAACATAAAGAATATCACCGTTTTTGCCCAGCATTTTATATACCCCTGGCAAGTTTGGCAGGCGTTTAATCAAGTGGTTAAGACGACGTTTTTTATCATCCATCGGACTGGTTTTTACGACATTGCTCATAAAACTCATTGCTCTTAAGGTGCTGATATATAGCTATTTATGGGGCGATAAATATCAATTTGCAAGCATCATTATCAGCTTATCTATAGACATAAAAAAGTCAGCACTTAAGCTGACTTTTTTACCACTCCTAAAGGTTTTAGTGGCGGAAGTTTGGTAGTAGCGCTGGAATACCAGGCAACATACCTACCATAGCCATCACACTGGTCAATATCACAAAAGTTACCACTGGAATAATCCAGCGACTCATCTTAGTCAAGTTTGCACTACGCTCTTTAGAGCCAATCAAGCCTAAGTTATCAAGTACCAGAGTAATTGACCAACCAAAAGCAGGATTCACTAAGGCTGAAGCAAACACTACTATGGCCGCAGACTGCGTGGTTTTACCTTCACGTGTCATCTCCATGCCCGCCTCTAGCAAGGGAATAAAGACACCAACGATAAGCGCCACACACATGACTGGCTCCCAAATGGCCAAGTCCATTGGATATCCCCAAACTCCTGCTATAAGACAGAACAGCCCTGTCAGTACCGCACCAGCAGGAATCGGACGCTTAGCAATCGCTGCAGGGACGATATAGGTCCCCCATGACGACGCAAAGTTGGTACCACCAAGTACCGAACCTGCGACCTGACGAATCGAAGCACTGGTCATGGTGTCATCGATATCCATCTGTACACGCTGAGTACGTTCAGGGTAACTGATCTTTTGAAACACCTGATGTCCTAAAAAGTCTGGTGACCACATGGCAACTGCCAACACAGCAAACGGCAACACCACAACGAAACTTTCAACCGTTGGCAGACCGAGCATCCACCCTGTGTTGTCGCCCCACCAATACATTGGATTCATATTAGGCAGGCCAGGACCCGTATGGAACTCAAAGGGAGCACCCATTGCGAAAGCCACACCACCACCCAGCACACAGCTCAGCGGTACAGCCAGCCAGCGCTTATTGTAATTTTCTAGCACGGCATATAGCACAATCGTCAATAAAATCACCACAAAGGCGATATGCCCCATGCCTATGCCTTCTGCCCAAGCAAATAGGTTTTTGACTTGGGATGTCGTCCCAATAAACCCTAAATACAGTAACAGACCACCACACACACCTTTACTGGTCAAGTTTGCCAGCAAACTCCCTCCTTTACTTATTGCCAGCAATAGACCAAAGGCACCAATAAGCAGACCAAAGGCCATTGGGTGGCCACCAGCGGCGACAACAATAGGAATTAAAGGAATCAAAGGGCCATGCGTACCGGCAAGGTTAGCCGTAGGTAATAAAAACCCTGAAAACAAAATGACGAAAAACGCAACGATTAACAGCTCATAACGAACGTTTTCTAACACAAAAGCGTCACTTAAACCCAGTGGTGCAGCAAAGGTTGCGGCAATGGCGCCCACCATCACGACCTTACCAATGGTTGCTGCCATCGCTGGGATGGTATCTTCATACTCAAAACGATAATCACGAAATGGCAGGTTAGGACGCCAGCGTTTGGGCTGCATGATTTGTAGCTCATGATTCAAATAGTCATCACGACTTTCAAAACTTGAGTTTGGTTTATGTAGCTCTAAATAAGATTTTGACTGATTATCATCAGATGGATTTGTTGATTGAGGATTGGACTCTGGATTATGAGCCTGAGTATTACTCATCACATCTCCTTATGTTGACTGAGATTCAATGTTTAGAAAACTTGCTTGCCCTAGAACAGATAGCATTTGTATAAAAAACAAGCTATCTAATATAAATTGGCAGCCATTGTATGCTATCGAATTCTATAATGCGAGGTTTAGTGGCGAAATACCGAACATTTATTAGCGATTACTTGCAATAAAATAGTAATATCCAAAGCTCGTTACGCTTTAAGACTGGTGACAACGGTCATTTTTAATTATGATAGTTGTCTTTTGATTAACGTCCATTCGACAGACCCCATATAGATTGACGTATGCTATGAGCATAAAGCTAAGGATAGAGAGCGTTAACATCAGCTTGCAAAGACAACAGGATAAAATATGAGCTTACTGCCTAAAAACTTAGAGAACCTAAGACGTAAAACCAAAAAAAACGTGATGCCCCTACTCACGCCGCATCTGCTCAAATTACGTATTAACACTTATGCACCCTATGTCGGTGCTGGTATCAAAGTAGAGCACATCGATCTAGATCAGGGTCTGTGTGTGGTCAGCATGGGGCTTAATGCTTGGAACAAAAATATCGTTGGTACTCAGTTCGGTGGTAGCTTGTACTCGATGGTTGATCCTTTTTATATGCTGATGCTGATGCACCAATTGGGCAGTGCCTATGTGGTATGGGATAAAAGCTCACATATCGAATTTATGGCACCTGGTACCAGCAAAGTGACCACACGAATGAAAATACCCAGTACCGAAATAACAGTCATTCAGGAGTTGGCAAAGGACGGAGAGGCTGTATTTCGTGAATACCAAACTGACATCGTTGATGAACAACAAAAAGTCATCGCCACTGTAACAAAAACCCTTTATATACGTCTACGCAAGCATAGCAACTCTAAGACCCAAAGCAGTCGTATAGAGGCTTTTAACACGCAAGTCAAATAACTTCAATCAAGTGATTTAGGGCTCATAAATCATAAAGTCCACATATACAAAAACCCCAGTCTGGCATCAGCACAGACTGGGGTTTTGTCTTTTTGGTACGCCTACTTATTTATAAATAAACCTATGAATAAGGGCTTGTATCTACTCTCGCTTTTGCTGCAACATATACACCCTACGAACTATCTAATAGTCATAAGCGATATTGTCAGTAGCGTGGTTATGACAGCAAGTTTAAGCAAAAACCTTAGATACCAGGTGCAGTCTCTACTGCATCAGGTACGCCGGCATCTGTTTTTTTCTGAGCAGATGGACGACCACCAAGTCTTTCGCGGATACGCGCTGACTTACCAGAACGCTCACGTAAGTAGTACAGTTTCGCACGGCGAACAGCACCACGGCGTTTCACTTCAATGCTATCAATGAGTGGTGAATGCAATTGGAATGCACGCTCAACACCTACACCGCTTGAGATTTTACGCACAGTAAATGCTGAATTTAGGCCACGGTTACGCTTAGCGATAACCACACCTTCAAAGGCCTGTAAACGCTCACGCTCACCTTCACGTACTTTTACTTGAACCACGACGGTATCGCCTGCTGCGAAGTCTGGACGATCAAGCAGCTGTGAGTTTTCAATGCTTTGAACCAATGGATGCTTGTTGCTCATGAGAGTTATCTCCTCACATTAGATGATAGAGGCTTCACGCATATCACCTGTTTGTAATAATTGATCATATCTTGATGAGATACGACATAAAGGGGTTGGGCAAACGGCCATCATTTATGACCTGTTCAGATGTTGCACAAAATTCTATATATTCAAACACTCACTTTTATAAGTCGTGATATTTGATTCAATTGTTTTTTACTACGCTGTTTTGCTTTGCCATTGCTTCTAGCCACTTGGCTTGCTGCTTGGTAGGCGTAAACGCTTGCCATAAATCAGGGCGCCGCGCTTTGGTACGCTTCACCTGTTTATCAAAACGCCATTGTGCGATATTACCATGATGTCCAGATAATAAAACGTCAGGCACTTTCATACCAGCAAAGTCATGCGGCTTAGTATAGTGTGGACAATCGAGTAGACCATCAACAAATGAATCTTGCTCTGCTGACTTATCGTCGCCCATAACATTTGGCAAACGACGTATCACACTGTCCATCAGTACCATCGCTGGCAGTTCGCCACCGGTCAAAACATAATCGCCAAGTGACACTTCCATATCGACATACTGCATCAATAGGCGTTCGTCAATCCCTTCGTAACGACCACACAATAAAATCATGCCGTCATACTCGGTCATTTTGACCACACTATCTTCACTCAGCGTCTGTCCTTGTGGCGACATATAAACCACTGGGCAATGCGCTTTGTCGATACGGCAACCGTGCTCTTTAGCTCGCAAACGTGCCTCTTCGATGGCTTTTGCTAACGGTTCAGCCATCATCACCATACCAGGGCCACCCCCATAGGGGCGTTCATCAATACGGCGATAATTGTCTGTCGTATAATCACGTGGATTAATGCATTCAATGATGACTTGCTCCTGAGTCACTGCTCGTCCCGTGATACCAAACTCACGAATCGTCGCAAACATTTCAGGAAAAATACTAATCACAGCAAAATACATCTGACCTCACAGACACTAAGTCAATAATGACTGTTAATAATCATTCGGCCAAGCCACCAAGACTGTTTGCTCTGCCATATTGACTTGCAATACGGTTTGCTTATGCCAAGGTATCAAACGCTCTTCATTATCCAGACTGTCTGCATTAGTAGCGACACGCATGATATCGTGAGCGCCATTGTCAAACATTTCAGCAATATCACCGAGATACTCATTTTGCTCGTTTATCACTCGCAAACCCACCAGATCAGACCAGTAGTACTCGTCTTCTTCAGGCTCAGGCAGTGAGTCCTTGGCGACCCAGATAGTGACACCGTTCATGGTTTCAGCAATATTACGATCAGGAACCTGTTCAAACTGAGCAACAAGTCCTGAACCTTGCTGACGCCATTTACTCACCGTCAAAGGCTTGATACCAGTCGCCGTTTTTATCCACCACGGCTGCATATCAAATATCGCTGAACGATCATCGGTATCACTAAACACCCACAGCCAGCCCTTAATACCATAGGGTTTTTTGAGCTGGCCAATTTTAATGAGGGTGTTAATGTCTGGTACAGATGACATAGCAGCTAACCTAGCAATAATTTAAACAGCAAAAACAATTAATGGCGTACACTGGCTATACCAGCTACGCTATGTACTCTAAAGTCTACTTACTCAGACAACGCAGCTTTTATACTGTCACCGTCAATGACCAAAACTTAAGCGGTGGCTTCAGTTGTAGTTGCAGACTTGCTATAAGCTTTTGCCAATGAAGCAACACGGTCAGAAGGTTGTGCACCTTTGGCGACCCATGCATTGTACGCTTCCATGTTTAGGCGTACAGCTTCTTCTGACTCTTTAGCTAGCGGATTAAAAAAGCCAATGTTTTCGATGTAGCGGCCATCACGCGCACGGCGTTGATCAGCAACAACTACTTGATAAAATGGGCGTTTCTTGGCACCGCCCCGTGCTAAACGAATAACAACCATGTGAATTCTCTCTTTCGCAGGTATACCAAAAAGGGCATAATTATACCACAGTCTTATTTCATTGAAAACATAAACTGTGCTTATTTAATTATTTGATTACAATCACTTAAATAGTTGCGCAGCCAAACCAGTCTTAAGCATAGATTGTGTATATATAGTGCTAAAATACATTCTGCTTATATTTATTTAATACTAAAATTGGATTCTCATGACTACGCCAAACCATCCGTCTCGTTTACGCTCAACTTTTAGGCTACCCCGTTCATACTCTAATAGTTGGCTGACGACTTTGATGGTCACTTTTATCGTCTTCATTAGTGTAGGTCTGTCTATTTGGCTGTTTTGGCGTAGTTTATATTTACCCGAGCTAAAAAACCATGCACGCTATCTGACCAGTGAGTTGCAGCTGATGAATAGCGCCAAACGAGACTGGAGAGACAACCCTCAAGTGAAGCAGTGGATCTATCGGCACTCACATGTCGTGGTAGTAGAGAATCCAAACGACTTTCCTCAGGTGGAAGATAAGGTGTTTGTAGGGGTCTTTACCGATGTGTTACAGCAAGAAATTGGTGCACAACTGGGGCGCCCGGTTGAGGTATACTTTAAGTTCAAACCCACGCCGCAGCTATGGGTACAAGACAGCCGAGATGATAGCTTTTGGATCCGTGAGCCCGTGGTGTACTACTCACAGTATAGCCCAACTCTGTTAATATCGTTTTTATTGGGTCTGCCCATTTTATCGCTATTAACGATTGTCTTGCTGGTGCGTCAGCTCAACCGTCCTCTACGCCACTTACAACGTGCCGCTACCAACTATATCCGCCTTGGACATGCCACCACTCTACCCACCCGTACGGGACCTACAGAGATTCGCCAAGTTAACATGGCCTTTAATCAACTATTTACCACGCTCAACCAAGCACAAAAAGAGCGTACGATTATGCTGGCTGGTATTTCTCACGATTTGCGTACCCCTCTGACTCGTATGCGTTTGACGGCAGAAATGCTACCAGATGACTTTTTTCGTGAAGGTCTGATTTATGATATAGAGGATATGGATGCCATTTTGGAGCAGTTTATTTCATTTATGAAAGATGGCTCAGATGAGCCCGTACACCTGACCCATTTAGATGTTATCTTTAATGAGATTATGGTGCAGTTTGCCCCTATGAAGTTTGTTTATCATTCAGAGCTTAATAAGGCGGTACCTGTCCGGCCCCTCTCCATCAAACGCCTAGTCATCAATCTTGTCAACAATGCCAATCGTTACGGCAAACCGCCAATCTACCTGTCAGCAACCATAGAACCCGTATTTACCGATGCTGATATCGTAGAAGACACTGAAGTGATAAGTGAGAGTGAAGTCAACAAGGAGGCGCAAGAGCAATTGGTAATATGTGTCAGAGACTGCGGCGATGGGGTGGCAGAAGACCAGCTAGAGAGAATCATGCAGCCTTTTGAGCGTGGTGAGACAGCCCGGACGACGCAAGGCAGTGGCTTAGGATTGGCCATTGTAAATCGCATTACACGATTACATCATGGCACAGTAGAAGCGATCAATCATCCCGAAGGCGGATTAGAAGTTTGTATTCGTATTCCACTTATATCTAAGGTCGCTGGTACAGAAGCGGATGTCGCCGATGTCCCCACCGCTAGTAATGTCATCAATGATGAGCAATAAAAATGCTCGATTAGTCCTTAGTACCAATAAGGGGTGCAGCATGAGCAGCACTATTGGTAAAAGGTATTTCATGAGTCAACTCATCTTGCGCTGCCTGTACACTCTGCGTGGTGCTTGGCTGCTGCAAAAACAGATAGTAGCCAAGCAGCAATGCGTTCAGGACTACCAGTCCGCCAAATAAATAAGGCATCTTTTACCTCTCATAAGTGTTTGATCAAAACACTGTCGATTCTTCGTTTTTATTAGCGCATGTTTTATGGTTCTATCATGACGATGTCCCCTAACGAGCCCTACAGTGTTTTTAGATACTACAACGTCTTAGGGCTGCTCAATACCAGCTCATACTCAAAACATAGTGAGGTTAAGACTGCTCACTACTTAGGCTGCGCTCACTTTTTTCTTGCGTCAGCTGATCCGCAGCGATGGTTTGGGTCAATGGCTTGACCGGCCATGTCATTACAAACCTTGCCCCGCCAAGCTTTGGACTCTCATCTACCTTCATACTGCCACTGAACCAAAAGGCAATTCGTGACACAATAGACAGACCAAGACCATAACCGCCTGATGCACGGGTACGACTGTCATCTAGCCGCGAAAATGGTACAAAGACTTTTTCACGATCTGCTTCACTAATGCCTTGTCCATCATCTTCGACACTCACAAAGGCATTGCCTTTTTTGACTCCAGCACTAATAATTATGGTAGTCTCAGCATAGCGTAGCGCATTACCAGCAAGGTTCTGCAGCACACGGTGTAAGTAGCGTCGGTCTGCTATCGCCGTCACCTTAGCGCTTGGTAATTGGCCAACCACTTCGATAGACTTACCTAAAGCCTTGGTTTCACGTACGATTTGTTCGACCAACTCTTTTAAGTTTACGGCCTCTAAATCAAGTTTTGGGGAGCCTTCTTCAAGCTTGGCATAGGTCAAAATCTCATCAATCAAACCATTTAAGGCTTCAATATCTTCATCGATAAAGTCTCGTTGCATATGTCGTGAGTCTTCATCATCAGTATCAGCCAACATATCTACCGCAAAACGAATACGAGCCACTGGAGTACGCAGCTCATGAGACACTGCTCGTGTTAGCTCGCGCTGCGACTCAATCAGGCGTTTAATGTGCTCAGTCATCGCATTAAATGTCGCTGACAGGCGAGCGATCTCATCTTGACCGATGACTTGCACTTGAATATCAAGATTACCTTGACTGACTTCATTTACGCCCACTTGAATCAGTTGCAATTTTCGTTCCAGTGGAAAGATTAAAGCGTAAACCCCCAGGCTAATCAAAAACATGCTGAGTAAAATCATACTAATGATTAAGTTTAATGGAAACCAATTAAACAAAGGTACTGGGCCCATCAAAATTGCCATATCATTGATTTCAGAGGGCACAACGACACTAATAGAGGATTGACTTTGACTACTGCTGTCTTGCAGTAAGATCACCACTTCATCACGGCGTAGGCGCGTCATTTGGTCATTGTCTAAATTCAATGCACTCGAGGCTTTTAATTCCAGAGGATAAGAGAATCTCTCTTCTAGTTCTGCCAACCGTTTACGCTTAGCGGATAGCGTTGTATAGTAGGACAGATCGTCCAACAAGAAGATAGCCATAGCCCGTACTTGTTGCTCGGTCACCTGTGATATCCTGACGGTTAACACATCCTTCATATTTGGTAGCTGATGATAAACATCTGCATAGCTCTCTTGGCCACTATAGCGTACTACCGTCTCCCCACTATCGAATCGACGCAACTCACTGGCACTAAAGTCCACCTCATCAATGGGTATTATCTTGAAAGTTGAGCCAAATAGACTACTGGCATCCGTTAACCAATATTCACGCTGTTTTTCGTCTTCTTGACGACTGACCCCCTCACCAACCAGATAAAAAGCGCCTGATGCCATGTTTTCACGGTAGGACTGTACCCGCTCTTTATTGATGGTATCCATGAGCAGCTGGGCAAATAGCGCCACACATAAGCAGACCACCAACAGTCCGGCATAAATTCGAACAAAGATACTGTGTTTTAAAGAAGAAACTAATGACATACGTACGTAACCAAAATTTTAAGTGCTTATATTTTATTCAACGGGCAAGCTTAATAATGGTTCAATTAAACCATATAACGGAATCTATAACCTTAAATAGTTGCTCATTGCGCACAAAAAAACCAGCATCATGCTGGTTTTTGGTAAAAAGCGGATAATGAACCAATATTACACTGAAGCCAGCAAAATCAATTGCCTTCTTTCACGAATAAATAACCTTTACTACGGACGGTTTTGATACGCTTTGGGTTTTCTGGATCATCGCCGATTTTTGGACGGATACGTGAAATACGAACGTCAATAGAGCGATCCTGTCCGTCATATTCGATACCACGTAGACGCTCAAAGATGTCTTCACGTGATAATATACGACCCGCATTAGAAGCAAGCAACCACAATAAGTCATATTCAGCACTAGTAAAGTCAACCAACTCATCACTAAGCGTGACAGAACGACCACCATTATCAATAACCAACTCACCAAACTCTAGGCGCTGTGGCACATCTTCTGATGGCGCATTTTCTGAGCGGCGCAATAGTGCACGAATACGAGCAAGCAGCACACGTGGCTGTGCAGGCTTAGCGACATAGTCATCAGCCCCCATCTCTAGTCCTAACACCTGATCCATATCTTCTGTACGGGCAGTCAGCATCAGAATTGGGTTCTGATAATGTGGGCGTACCTCACGACATACTGTCAGGCCGTCACTACCAGGAAGCATGACATCAAGCACCACTAAATCAGGCTGTTCGTTAACAATGCGACGAATAGCACGATTGCCATCAGTTTCGATAGCGACTTCTAAGCCGTTTTTAACCAAATAATCTTGGGTCAACATCGCTAAGCGTTCATCATCTTCAACAATCAAAATTCGCGGGGTGTTGTCTTCTTCTGTCGTTGTCATTGTTGTATCCTTTAATGTAAAAATTGATAGCTAGGAGAGTCATAGCACAATAAAAATCGAACAAATGATGTTCATATGAATAATAAAGTTGGTAACACAGTATACTATCAAACCTATGGCTATCCATACTATAGCTTATTGCCGTTAACAAAACCTATAAATAACTTCAGATATTCCTTTAATTTAGCTCTAAAATGACTTGTATGTCGTCAATAGTATTTTTAATATCAGCAAATATATCACAGTTTTTACTAAGAATTCTTACCTTGATTTACTCTTCAGTTTAATCACTATCAGCTGATTAATCTTTAGCAAAAAAAAACAGCCCGTCTTGGACTGTTTTTTGGATCTATAAACAACTGGTACTTAACGTTTAGATGAGCATTTATGCACTCATATTAAGCACGGTTCTTGTATTTACGAATCGTTTGTAGCTGTGCTACTGATTCAGCTAACGAAGCCAATGCAGCATTTGTATGAACCGTATCAGACTGGTTCACGAGCATTTGTTCTGCTTTTTTGCGTGCTTCGATGATTTTGCTTTCATCAAGATTACTTGCACGTACTGCGGTATCTGCCAATACGGTGACCAGTTTTGGCTGAATCTCAAGTACGCCACCTGAGACATAAATCACTTCTTCGTTACCTTCTGCGGTTTGTACACGCATTGCGCCAGGTTTGAGCAAAGTAATGAGCGGTGTGTGTCCTGCTAGCACACCAACTTCGCCTTCAGTACCCGTAGCGATCAACATGCTAATTTCCCCTGAATACAGCTCTTCACGGGCACTTACGACGCGACATTGAAACGTTGCCATCCCTAACTCCTTACAATCAAAACTGCGATGCGAATTAGCAAATAGTACATTAAACCAACCATTTGCTAATTAGCGATTACTTTTTTCGCTTATGCCGAAGCAGCTTTCATTTTTTCTGCTTTAGCCACGACTTCGTCGATACCGCCAGCCATATAGAATGCTTGCTCTGGTAAGTCATCATATTCACCAGCGATGATGGCTTTAAAGCTAGCAATGGTGTCGCGTAATGAGACATATTTACCAGGAGCGCCAGTAAATACTTCTGCTACGTGGAAAGGCTGTGATAAGAAGCGCTGAATCTTACGTGCACGATAAACAACCAGCTTATCTTCTTCTGATAGCTCATCCATACCTAGAATAGCAATAATGTCCTTTAGCTCTTTATAGCGCTGCAGAACCTCTTGCACACCACGAGCAACGTTGTAATGCTCTTCGCCAATGATTTGTGGATCTAGCTGACGTGAGGTTGAGTCTAGTGGATCTACTGCAGGATAAATACCTTGTGAGGCGATATCACGGCTAAGTACGACAGTGGCATCCAAGTGAGCAAACGTCGTTGCTGGCGATGGATCCGTCAAGTCATCCGCTGGTACATATACAGCTTGTACTGAAGTAATAGAGCCTGACTGAGTTGAGGTAATACGCTCTTGTAGCAGACCCATCTCTTCTGCTAGCGTTGGCTGGTAACCAACCGCTGATGGCATACGACCAAGTAGAGCTGATACTTCAGTACCCGCTAGTGTATAACGGTAGATGTTATCAACGAATAATAGTACGTCACGACCTTTACCCGTTTCAGGATCTTTAGTATCACGGAAATACTCGGCCATGGTTAGACCAGATAGTGCCACACGTAAACGGTTACCTGGTGGCTCATTCATCTGACCATATACCATCGCAACTTTAGACTTACTAAAGTCTTCAGTATTGACAACGCCAGCTTCTTGCATTTCGTGATAGAAGTCGTTACCTTCACGAGTACGCTCACCAACACCAGCAAACACTGACAAACCTTCGTGCTTAAGGGCGATGTTGTTAATCAATTCCATCATGTTGACGGTTTTACCAACACCGGCACCACCAAACAGACCAACTTTACCACCTTTAGCAAACGGGCAAAGTAAGTCAATAACTTTAATGCCTGTTTCTAGTAGTTCAGTACTGTTTGACTGATCGGCATAACTTGGTGCTTCACGGTGAATCGACCATTTTTCGTCAGCGACGACAGGGCCTTCTTCATCGATAGGACGACCAAGAACATCCATAATACGTCCAAGTGTACCAGTACCCACAGGTACAGTAATTGGAGCACCAGTATTGGTCACTGGAAGGTTGCGTTTTAGACCTTCAGTTGAACCCATAGCAATGGTACGAACGATACCATCACCTAACTGCTGCTGTACTTCTAAAGTGGTTTCAGTACCATCTACTTGTAGGGCATCAAAAACTTGAGGGACTTCGTCACGGTTGAATTCAACGTCAATAACCGCGCCAATAATCTGTACAATACGACCGCTACTCATTGCGCTCTCCTTGAAATTCTATATTAGGTATAGTCAATTATGAAACAGCAGCAGCACCGCCAACGATTTCCGAGATTTCTCGGGTAATCGCCGCTTGACGCAGCTTGTTATAAACCAACTGTAAATCGTTAATTAGGTCACCAGCATTATCTGTTGCTGCTTTCATAGCGACCATCCGCGATGACTGTTCAGAGGCAATATTTTCCATTACCGCTTGATAGACAATCGACTCAATGTAGCGCCCTAGCAGACCATCAACTAGTGTCTTGATGTCAGGCTCGTAGATATAATCCCAGCTAAGATCAGTACGCACACCACTGTCGTCTTCAGTCAAAGTACCTTCAGGTAAAGGAACTAACTGAGTGACTGTTGGCTGTTGCGTCATAGCGTTAACAAACTTGTTATAGACCACATAGATACGGTCAATTTTACCGCTGTCGTAGTCATCTAACATTGCTTGTACAGATGAATTCAACTGCTCAAACGTTGGATTATCACCATAATCAGTGATTGCTGATGTGACTTTACCGCCAAAGTTTTTGAAGAAGCTGACGCCTTTTGCACCAATAACAGAGAATTCAGCCTTTACAGACTGGTTTTGATAGTCTTCAATACTATTGGTCAAAGCTTTGAATAAGTTAATATTCAAACCACCTGCTAAGCCACGGTCAGAGGTGATAACGATATATCCCACAGTATTTACAGGACGCGTTACCATATATGGGTGTTTGTAATCTGATGAAGCATGCACCAAATGTGAAATAACCCGGCGCATACTATCAGCATACGGGCGACCCACGTCCATGCGCTCTTGAGCACGGCGCATCTTACTTGCTGCTACCATTTGCATAGCACGAGTAATTTTTTGGGTGCTTTTAATACTGGTGACTTTGGCACGTATTTCTTTTAAGCTTGCCATAATGATTCCAATATAAGAGGGTTAAAAAAGCATTGGCGAATGCAACAATATCTGTAGCACTACGCGGTCAAATGCCGTTGATTGTGGCTATAACGGCACGATTGTCATCAGACACCGTGCCACTATTTGACTAAAAGTTAGCCTAAAGCTACAACCAACCAAACCGGCTTAACCCGTTAACTTAGTCTTTATTAACTTAGTAACTGTGGTTTTGTTTGAAAGTCTCAACTGCTGACTTTAAACGACCTGCAATGTCGTCATTATAATTTGCAGTGTCATTAATCTCACGCATCAGCTCACTTTGCTCATCATGCATATAGCGCAAGAAAGACTCTTCAAAAGAACCGATTTTTTCGACAGGAACGTCTGCTAAGTAGCCTTCGTTTGAAGCATAGATAACGGCCGCTTGTTCTGCAATCGACATCGGCTGATACTGTTTTTGCTTCATGAGCTCTGTCACACGCTCACCGTGGTCTAGCTGTGCACGTGTAGCGTCATCTAGGTCTGAGGCAAACTGCGCAAATGCAGCAAGCTCACGGTACTGGGCAAGTGCCGTACGGATACCACCAGACAGCTTTTTGATAATCTTAGTCTGGGCCGAACCACCAACACGTGATACCGAAATACCAGCGTTAACCGCCGGACGAATACCTGAGTTGAATAGGCTTGATTCTAAGAAAATCTGACCATCAGTGATCGAGATCACGTTCGTCGGTACGAATGCCGAGACGTCACCTGCTTGAGTTTCAATAATAGGTAGTGCGGTTAATGAACCAGTTTTACCTTTTACTTCACCGTTGGTAAATCTCTCTACATAGTCTGCGTTGACACGTGAGGCACGCTCAAGAAGACGTGAATGTAGATAGAATACATCACCTGGATACGCTTCACGACCTGGTGGACGACGTAATAGTAGTGAGATCTGACGATAGGCGACGGCTTGCTTTGATAAGTCATCAAATACAATCAGCGCATCTTCACCACGATCACGGAAGTATTCGCCAATGGTACAGCCTGAGTATGGAGCAATATACTGAAGCGCTGCTGGCTCAGAAGCAGACGCAACCACAACCGTGGTGTACTCTAAAGCGCCAGTCTCTTCAAGCTTACGCACAACGTTAGCGATGGTAGAGCGTTTTTGGCCAACAGCCACATACACACACTTAATACCAGATGTTTTTTGTGCAATGATGGTATCAATCGCTAATGCCGTTTTACCTGTCTGACGGTCACCAATGATCAGCTCACGCTGGCCACGACCGATTGGAATCATGGTATCGACAGCTTTATAACCAGTCATGACTGGCTCATCAACGGATTGACGGTCGATAACGCCTGGGGCGATTTTTTCGACTTTATCCGTCATTTTGGCATCAATAGGACCTTTGCCATCAATAGGATTACCCAAAGCATCAACAACACGGCCTAATAGTTCAGGACCAACTGGTACTTCAAGAATACGACCAGTACAATAGGCTTTTTGACCTTCTTGTAATTGTAAGTAATCCCCAAGGACTACTGCACCGACAGAATCACGCTCTAAGTTAAGCGCCATTCCGTAGATTTCGCCTTCAAACTCAATCATTTCGCCGTACATGGCATCTTCAAGACCATGAATCTGCACGATACCGTCAGCTACTTTGACAATCGTGCCTTCATTCTTTGCAGTTGCACCCGCATCAAGGTCTTGAATACGCTGCTTAATCAGACTACTGATTTCCGCTGGATTCAATTGTTGCATTGCCTTGTTTCCTTTAATTTATGATAACCCGCCCACTGACTTAAATGCTCTTATTTCGCACAGACTTTATCAAGACTGAGCTTATGAATGGCATTAGGCAGTTAGCTGTGTTTTTAACTGTTGTAACTTGCCGCGCATTGAATCATCAATGACCTTGTCACCGACTTTGATCATCGCGCCTGCCAAAAGACTAGGATCGACCGACTCGTGAATCACCACACTTGCGTTCAGCGAGGCTGCAAGACGTGCTTGCAATGTCTCACGCTGTGCATCAGTCAATGGATAGGCAGTGGTCACATAAGCGTCAAGCTGCTTTAAGCTTAGCGCCTTATGACGACGATAATGCTCATAAACTTCAGGAAGCAGCGCCAGACGCTCTTGTTCTGATAGCTGATTAACGAAGTTGCTAAGCGCTGTTGATACTTTAGGGTAGCTAACGTTGGTATTGCTATGCCCACGAGTGGCACTCAATGATTGCTTAAAAGCAGAATCATTAGCGCCTGCTACTTGCGTATCATAGAGATCGACCAAAGCGGCTGACTTATGCTCAGCAGCAACGGCTGGATTGTCTAGCAATGTGTGGAACGACTTGTCATTGACAATCATACTGGCAACAAATAGGAAGTCTTCCCACTCATTGACCACTCCATTTTCATTGGCATAGTCAAACGCGGCTTTAGCGTAGGGTCGTGCTAAGGTTGATAAGTCAGCCATTATATCCTCACAATTACAGCTTAGCCGCCAGTTGGTCTAGCATACTGGCATGTTTTTGCACATCGACTTTATCTTGCAAAATCTTTTCAGCACCAAGCACAGAAAGTTCAGCGACTTGGGCACGTAACGACTCACGTGCTTGATTGATCTCTTGATCGATAGAAGCTTGTGCTTGTTGACGAATACGCTCGCCTTCTATTTGTGCTTGCGACTTGGCGTCTTCAACCAATTGGTTAGCGCTTTTATTCGCTTGCTCAATGAGTGCAGCAGCTTTAGCCTTTGCGGCATCAAGCTCTTGCTGTGCATCTTGCTCAGCGGTTGCCAAATCTGCTTTTGCTTTTTCAGCGGCATTTAAGCCATCAGCGATTTTACGCTGACGTTCATTGATGGCGCCAATAAGTGGTGGCCACACGAATTTCATGCAAAAAACCACAAATATTGCAAAAGCAATGGCTTGACCGATGATGGTAAAATTGATATTCACGTGATCACCTCTTTGTTAATGAAAAATCAGTTTCATTGATCATGTTTGGTTGTCAAAAGATGAGAACCAAACATTTATAACTGAGCTTTCTGATTAACCTGCTAGAGGGTTAGCGAATAATAGTAGCATCGCAATACCAACACCAATCATTGGAATAGCATCCAGTAGACCTGCTACGATAAACATACGAGTTTGCAACTGTGAACCAAGCTCTGGCTGACGTGCAACACTTTCTAGGAACTTGCCACCTAAAAGAGCAAAGCCAATACCAGTTGCAAGGGCGCCTGCGCCGATAAGCAATGCAACTGCGATAACTGTAGAACTACCTAATACTGGATCCATTGATGTATCCTCTTTACCTATTTATTGATGAGTGTCTAATTAATGTTCAGTTGATGAAGCTAGTGATAAGTAGATTATCGTCAGCATCATAAAGATGAACGCTTGAAGGGTAATAATTAAAATATGGAATATTGCCCATGGTACTGATAGTGCCCACTGAATCCAGAATGGCATCAAGGCAATCAGAATAAATACAAGCTCACCTGCATACATGTTTCCAAACAGACGTAAGCCAAGTGATACTGGTTTTGCAATCAAAGTCACTACTTCTAGAATGAAGTTGATAGGAATTAAAATAATTTTTAGAATAAGGTTGTTCGAGCTAAATGGATGTAGCGTCAGCTCACCAATGAAACCACCAATACCTTTTTCTTTGATGCTATAGCCGATAATCAAAGCAAATACTGAAAAAGCCATACCTAAAGTGATATTAGGATCGGTCGTTGGTACAATTTTGAAAAAGACGTGATGTGGATCACCGCCACCCGCTCCCATGGCAGCGCCGATTTTGCTAGCTAACCCTGGTATGAAGTCGATTGGCATAAGATCCATCAGGTTCATGAGCCAAATCCAAACAAAGATGGTTAGTGCTAAAGGCGCAATCAGCTTCGAGTTACCACTATAAGAATCACGAACGTTGTTATCAACAAACTCAACGATCATCTCAACTGCTGCTTGAGTCTTGGTAGGCACATCTGAAGTGACTTTTTTGCCCACCATCCAAAAGAACCAACAAAACAAGATACCGAGACCGATTGACCACAGCATGGAGTCTAGATGGATAGCATTGAAGCCCATTTGCCCCGCTTCTTCTGCAGTATAGGCAACCTTCCAGCCTTCGCCTGGCAAATAGCCATACGTCCAGTTCGTTAAATGGTGAGAGATATAATCTGTTGATGATTGTTCGGCTGCCATAATGTAAGCTTCTTATTAATCAAATATTTAATCAATTACCAAAAATATGGTTGTTATCTGATGAGTAGACCAGCATGATTATCTACATAATTTTAAATACGCTGCCTCTATAACGCCATCAGCTTAAATAGAGTTCTGTTTATTATGTAAAAGTTATAATGCTAGAATGCTCATGTCATCAATAACATCCAGCCCAATTGTGCTGTAGTACTAGCCTGAATAAATTTTGGCTACCAAAAAAGGGCTTATGAGTATTCATTACTAGCCCTTTGTACTTGCATATAACATGATATCTGAGTCTTTGCTTGTGGTTTTAGAAAACCAGCGCTCAATGCAGCGCCTATAAGCGAATTTATTAGCTGCCTATCTTAATGCAGCGTTGCATTCATGTAAAGTCTATTATAAATTTTTTATCAGCTTTATGAGTAAGTTAGTCGATTTCACGTGTGTTTATATGAATCTGATGGCTAAGATCAAATTGTAATAATTTATTTTTATAGCCATTGCGCTGGTAATTTATGATTAGCACGATGATATAGCTAGCGTACGTGCCACAGCATCCAGCTGTTACTAACCTGCATTACGATAAAACCTATGAATAGTGCTGGCGCTGATAAAGGTCGTATGGTAATAAAAATTAGGGCAAAACCAAACACTGTCAATAGCCATTTGATCACTTGACCACGATACATCTGACTGACAATATGCCGGCGGGCGCGGTAACCTGTATACCAAAAGACAAAGCTAGCAAGTATGACTTGACTGCTAAAGCTCAATAAGGCACCTAATGCAGTGCTTTTTGCGACTACCAAGCCACTATGCAGCCAAAAACTATCCAATATTGCAATACTGACTATCAATACGAACAATATCCAAGCTTGACGCCTAATGTAGGTTGCTATCTTGTCTTTTTGCGTGCGTGTAGCAGGTTTGGTCATCAGCTATCCCATGATATAGCGGTGGCATTATAGCAGTAGATTGCAAACATCATAGGCCGCAAAAATACTTCGCTATCCAGAGTCAACCTTTTTAACCAAAATAAAACGCCACTTATTATAAGGAGCAATTTGGTATTAAGCAAGCAAAATATGACCTTTGTTTGCTTTTTTGCCTTAAGCTGTCTTTTGTGCCTCGAGGACTGCTGAATGATACCTATGACTGACTCGAAATAAAGCGCTTATATCACATGAACGATATTACTGATATGACTATCACTTGCAGGCAACCTCTATGTCGATAGCGGTTGCGTAAGCTCGGTTGTTATTTTAAACAGCCAGGTGTCGCCCTTGGCGCAGTCGTTCAGGACAGCCATTTAACCTATGCAGTTGCGTATCTGCTGAGCCATAGCACGCCAGCCGCTTACAAATGTTTTGCTGCCGCTCATGTCTTCAGCTTGTATAGTCGTATTTACAGGTTTTAATTTGGCAAGCAGTCCTTTCGCAGGAGTGCCTTGAGCCACCAAACACATTGTCTTAGCAGGGCGCTTCTCGTTAAGCCATCGCAGCTGACTGGCTTTTGGAGACAGATGATGATCGGCACTTAAGCTCCCAACCATTTTTAGCCCTAAACTGGCTTCAATATACTGATAAGCATCATGGTAAGCCCAATAAGGATAAGACTTTTGATTACCTTGCTGCATTAGTTGTACTGCTTTGTCCATGCGCTGAGCGAAGCGTTTTGCATTGTCATGATATAAATTTTTGTGTTGCGGATTGGCATGGCTATGGATAACTGCCAATGCACGGGTAATGGCTTTGGCGTTTTCAGGGTCTAACCAAATGTGGGGATCTAGTGTATTCGAAACGGCCTTTCCTTTGACATCACGTAACGGATGACGATTAAACGCATTAAACTCAAATAAGGAGATGGCATTAGGCGCACTATTTAAAGTTGAGGCCAGATTATTCTCTAGCGACTCACCAAACCAGACCACAAAGGTGCTGTCCTGAATGGACTTGATGTCACCAGGACTGACACTACCGTGATGTCCCACCTCCCCTGCTTGTAGCAATTGATTGGCAGAAGGTGCACCTTCTGTCACCGCCTCGCTTAATAAAAATAGCGGATAGTTACTGACGCTGACAGTGGCTGCTTGTGCACTCATCATTATTGAGCCACATAGTATTAATGTCGCTGCTATCCAATATTTGGACCATTCAAATATCTTTGCTACAACGTCAGACGATGTAACAGCAGCAAAACCTTGTGGATTATTTCTTTTATTAAGTAAGCGGATACAGCGATGATCATTTGCATACATGCGATGTGTGTCCTGTTCGTTTTATTTTAGACCTGTTTTTTAGAAAAGCCTAACAAGTTACCAGTAGTAGTATGTTATACTATAACAATTAAAAACGCACTATTAATTTTGGGAGTGGCTGTTGTGTCAATGATCTCATCTACTTGTGAACACTTACATGATGTTCAGCACTTTACGCCGGATGATGTGGCTAAGCGTTTAGAGGCAGCAAAAAAGCAGTCTCGATTGCGTGGCGTACGTTTTACGCCACTCCGTCAGCAAATATATCAATTGGTACTAGAGGCAAACAAACCTGTAGGCGCTTATGATTTGATCACTCAGCTCCAGCAAATACGCTTAGAATCAACAGATAAGAGCGCAAATCACCAAACCTCAAAAAACGTCGCACCACCAACGGTCTATCGCAGCTTGGAGTTTTTATTGAGTGAAGGCTTGATTCATCAACTCACCTCACTCAACGCTTATGTTCCCTGCTGCCATCCGCGTACTCAACATACCGCTGCGTTTTTTATCTGTCAGCACTGTCAACGTGTGCAAGAATGTAGCAGTTTGCCTATACAAGAGATGGTGAGCTTTGCTGAACAGGATGTAGGGTTTATGGTTGAGCACAGTGTCATTGAGCTGACCGGACGCTGCTTGAGCTGCCAATAGAGTCGCTCTTTTTTTAGTGACTCTCAAAGACGACTTCTAAAAACTTACCATCTTTAAGAAAGATAGCATTATAATTTTTATTACTTCAAACAACCTATTGTGAATGTATGAGCCTTTTATTCTCTTCTTCAAATCAGCAGCCAGTCATGGGTATGAGTCATCATACGCCACTGCTCAGCCTAACGGATGTGAGCTATCATATCGGTCAACAAGGCTTGGTTACCAATATCGATATTGATATCGCAGTTAATGAGACGGTCAGCTTGATTGGGCCAAATGGCGCTGGAAAATCAACTTTGGTAAAGCTGATTTTAGGTTTGATTCAACCCACTCAAGGCCATATCACCGCTCATCAGCCGCTACAGCTCGGCTATATGCCGCAGCGTTTTACGGTAGCGCCTATACTGCCTTTAAGAGTTCAAGACCTATTGGCACAAGCAGATAAGCGGCGCCTGACCTTAGCGCAGCGTCAGTTTATTTTTGATAATTTATCCCTAAATCATCTGCTGCCTCGGCAAATGCTGCATCTCTCAGGAGGAGAGACTCAAAGGGTACTGATGGCACGTGCTCTATTAGACAAACCCAATCTGTTGATACTAGATGAGCCTATGCAAGGGTTGGATCCTAATACTGAGGTTTGGCTCTATCAGTTTATCGACGAGCTGCCAGATTTCTTACGCTGCGCCATGTTAGTAGTATCGCACGATCTACACTGGGTCATGAAAGGCAGTCGCCGAGTGATTTGTTTGAATAAGCACATCTGCTGTGAGGGACAACCTAGTGAGCTTGCGATTACCGCAGAGTTTCAAAAGCTATTTGGTCACCACTATGAGCAGCCCTATGTGCATAAGCCTCATCATTGCGAACATCAGGCTCCAAGTGACGTATTATAGCCAACTCACGCTTATCGCTTTATCGCATCACTCTACGCTAAAGCAATGACTTTTTAACTTTTAACGGATATTCGCTGTTATGACTGCTTGGTTAGCCATCATTGCTCCTGCCTGGATTGCCGGCAGTATTCTAGGGTTACTGTCAGCGCCACTTGGCTGCTTGGTATTGTGGCGTCGCATGGCGTTCTTTGCTGATGCTTTAGCGCATGGCACTTTATTGGGAGTAGGGCTCGCTGTCTGGTGGCAGCTGCCCATGGGTATGGGTATCGTAATCGTCAGCATCATGGTCGTCGCAGGACTGGTGCTGATCGATGATGAGCGCTTGCCTGTCGATGCGGTACTGGCAGTGGTCGCTGTCTCCCTACTCTGTCTAGGTCTACTGACTTTGACGCAGTTGACAGATCAACAAGCGAATGTATTGGGATTTTTGTTTGGAAACCTACTTGAGCTAGATTGGGCCGACTTGCCAGCGCTCATGGTCAGTGTGCTGATTGGTTTGGCTTTTTTAGGCTATATCTGGCCTGCACAATTAAAGCTTGCGACTCATGAAGCCTTAGCTCGTATCCAAGGCATCAACCCGACTCGCCAACGATTGTTTTTTATGGGCGTTTTGGCAGGGTTTTGTGCGATTGCCTTACAAGCAGTTGGTAGTTTACTGATTAGTGGCTTGCTGGTGCTGCCTGCGCTCACTGCTCGGCTATGGTCAACTGCTCCCAAACAAATGGTTGTAATGTCACTGATTATTGCTCAAGTAGGTGTCACTTTAGGCGTATGGGGCAGTGTATGGATCGATATACAGACCGGTCTTGCCATCGTCTTGGTATTGGCCATTTTGTTTTTTGCTGCTCTTATTGCGTCTAAGTTTTTGCAAAAACAAGCTTAGTATCAGTGTTTGTCGTACGTGCAGAGACTACAGCAACCCATAAATCAGACAGCGAACATTATTTGATAGTTTTCACTAGAGGTTTTTTATAATTTGTGCTATAAGTTCGCTTAAACGCTGCCTTATAAAGGTTTGATACTATGCCACAATATCCTGTTAGTAGTCTTCGCTCGATTGATGACTCTATTAATGTATTGCAAATAACAGACATGCATTTGGCCAGTATCGACGATGCGGATGAGCAAGCTCCTACCCTAAAGCGTCGTTGTCAACAAAGTTTTGAGGCGGTTTTGAAGCAAGCATTGAGTGATGATATCCGTTGTGACCTTATTTTGGTTACTGGGGATTTGGTCAATGAAGTTAAGACCACCATTTACGATTATATCTTTGAAGTATTAACGGCTACAAATATCCCTTTTGCCTGTATTGCTGGTAACCACGATGTCACCGACGAGATTAATAGTGACCTACCCTTTCATCAACGACGCTTCGTGGCGAAAGCGGCAGATAAGCGCCTTTTAAGTCGTCATGTCATTGATACCAAATACTGGCAGCTGCTATTGCTAGACTCATCGGTCCCTGGCAAGGTAGCAGGTGAGATTACTGACGCTGATATTGATTGGCTATGTACACAATTACAAGTTTGTAGCAAACCAACGCTGCTGGCGCTGCATCATCATGTACTGCCTATGCAATCAGAATGGATAGATGCCCATATCGCAAAAAACACTGATGAATTTTGGCAAAGAATATCCGCATATGGACACTTAAAGGTCATCGTCAGTGGTCATACACATCAAGAGCAGACTCGTCATCATGCAGGTATCGTTGTGCTTACCACGCCTTCTACCTGTTATCAGTTTAAGCCTTTTGAAGATGAGTTTGCCTTTGATAAACAAGCCCAACCCGGTTACCGTTGGTTGCAATTAGCCAACAATGGACAGGTTGCAAGCTGGGTTAATAGACTGGATACTTGACAGCCAGTTTTGGCAAGCCAGTTGACTACTATCCCAAGAGACTAAAAAAGATAGTCTACTTTTGAAAATTAACATAGAATGATCTGTTAAAAATAATACTAGGCAAGTTGGCTAAAATAACCGATACTGCAAATATACCTGTGCTATATCAATCTTTAAGGAAGTAGGAACACTAACGTAAGAAGTTAGGTAATAAAAATAAAACAATGGCTAGGACAGCTACAACAACCACCAGCCAAGTTTTCGCAATCGGCAATCATCATAAGAGTGATACCGATATAAATGTATCATGAGATCCTCTGTGTTACTTGCGTGACCACGTGGTAAAACGTTTTATAAAAGACAGAACGACCCTTGTGCTCATTGAAAGCATTGGCCTATTGTCTTTTAGAATATCGTTTTGTTGACTTAATTTGAAAAACTAGGATACCCATATGAACACTGTGACTACAAACCCAGGTGATGTTAAATTCACCCCTTATACGCCCGCTAAAGATGAAGAATATATGTCTGATGCGCAATTAGAGCATTTTAGAAATATTTTGTTAGACTGGAAAAACCAACTCATTGGTGAAGCTGATCGTACTAAGACTTATATTCAAGATGAATCAAGTGCAATGCCAGACATCAATGATCGTGCGACTCAAGAAGAAGAGTTTGCTTTAGCGCTTCGTACTCGTGACCGTGAGCGCAAACTGATTCGCAAAATTGATAAGTCTATCGCTGAGATTGAAAGTGAAGATTATGGCTTTTGTGAAACTTGCGGGGTGGAGATTGGTTTGCGTCGCCTAGAGGCACGTCCTACAGCGACCCAATGTATCGACTGCAAGACATTATCTGAGATGAAAGAGCGCCAAAACCAAGGGCACACTTAAGCTGACGCCTTATCTTTTGTTCATGTCTGCTAAAGCCTTGCACACACGCATCAGTATCAAAAAGCGACCACTAGTGTGGTCGCTTTTTGTATTTTTATATCTGGCTTTTTAGAAGCGTTTTATTTATTCTATCTATTTCTACTATCAATCGCTGCTTATTTTGACTTCATTAAACATCCATACTAAACATCCAACGGTGCCCAAGCCTATACAACCTATAGGACGCTTTGCTCCTTCTCCAACGGGAGAGTTACACCTTGGCTCCTTAACGACAGCTCTGGCCAGTTACTGTCATATTAAGTCGTTAGGAGGTAAGTGGCTACTACGTATCGAGGACACCGATACTGAGCGCTGCGATCGCCAGTTTAGTGAGCAAATATTAATAGACCTAGAGGTTCTTGGCCTGCATTGGGACAGCGACATTATCTATCAATCTGAGCGTTTAGATATATATAACGACTATCTGTCATCATACCTAGAACCGCTCATTTATGCTTGTCAGTGCTCACGTAAAAGTTTGGCACAGTACTGGTCAAAAAAAGCCGTCTTAGCAAATTCTCAATCTGACAATCCCAATAAAAACAAGCTTAATAGACAGCGCTACCCTCGCTGCTGCATAGACGCTCACCTTGACAAAGACACCCACAAGCAGCGTATACAACTGCCGAACCACACGATTGGCTTTATGGATGGCATTCAAGGCATGCAGTGGAGTAATCCACAGCACACCTTGGGTGATATGGTGGTACGTCGCCAAGATGGGATGATCAACTATATTTTGGCTGCCAGTATCGATGATGGCCTACAACAAGTAACGCATATCATGCGCGGCTTAGATATTTTACCGATGACCACGGCTCAAATCAGTGTCATGAGCGCTGCCAACTTATCTACTGTAGATTATTGGTATCATTTGCCGCTGATATGTCATGCTGATGGGCAAAAGCTCTCCAAACAAAATCTCGCTCAGCCTATCGATACTCGTGACCCAAGCAAGCTCATTGCCAAAGCTTTGAGGCTTTTGCAGCAGCCTCCCATCGCCTTAGATACCCCTGAGCGTATGCTGTTACAGGCGGTTGCACAATGGGATAATGCCCCATTAAAAAATAAGCACGCATTAAACCTGCCCTAATACAAAGCCCTCAAGGCAAATACACTCTGCCCGTGCCAGAGTTAAATGTCCAATACGCCCTAGTATGGACTAGAGTGACTAATAGTAACGGCACTGGCTTTTTTCTATATTAGGGCTTTCCTTATTGATCTTAAGTAGTAGCGCTACCATAACCAAACTTATCAGCATGGATGAACCGCCATAACTAAAAAACGGCATGGTCAGCCCTTTGGTCGGCATCGCTCCCATGTTCATTCCTGCATTAATAATGGTTTGTGCGATAAAAATAATACCGATACCAAAAGCAGTATAACTCATGCGCATTTGCCGACGTTTTAGGGCATTATAGCTGATACGCATGGCACTACCGATAATAAGAGCCTCTAGTATTAATACCATCGCTACGCCGACGAATCCTAGCTCTTCACCGGTAATGGCTAATAAAAAGTCGGTATGCGCCTCAGGTAAATGCGCCAGTTTCTGCACACTCTCACCATAGCCTACCCCAGTGAACTCCCCACGGCCAAAGGCAATCAAGCTTCGGGCTAATTGATAGTCGGTATCTTGAATATCATCAAAAGGGTCTAAAAACGACAGCGCCCTAGTCAGTCGATACTGCACCATAGTCACCGCCATTACACCAAGTACACCCACGACTGCGGCCAGTGCAATGAACTGCTTATATGGAGCACCTGCAATATAAAATATCGCAAATACCGTACCGACAATTACCACTAAGGAACCAAAGTCAGGCTGTAGTAGTAATAAAAAAGTAAGCAAGCCAATAACTAAAGAAATGCGTAAAAACCCGTCCCAGCCATTGCGCACCTCAAAAGAGCGCCGTACTACAAAATCAGCGACAAACACCACGACCACTAACTTCGCAAGCTCCGCCACCTGAAAGTTAATCACGCCTAAATCCAACCAGCGTTTTGAGCCATTAATAGGGGTGCCAAACAATGTCGCTATAAGCAGTGCGCCGGTCACTGCCAAGAGTATAAACTGAGTCTCAGTTCTGTACAGCATTTTTAGGGATACAAAATAATAAGGTATCGCTGCAACAAGCAAGCCTATACCCATATATAGCAGTTGGTTCTCAAAAAAATGCAATTCTGTCATGCCACGGCTAAGCGCAAAAGGAATAGAGGCAGAAGCAACCATCAATAGGCTGAGCACCATCATACAACCGACACTAGACAATAATATAGCGCGGGCAGACGGCCAAGACAAAACCCCATCCGAATCAAGGGTAGATCGAGTTTTTTGCGAAGAACGAGAAAGAAAAGAGAGCGCCATAATATTTTGAGTACACTAAAAAACCAGAAAACACAGCGTTTATCAAACGCCACCGTTAAGACAAAACCAAGATATTGGGTACTAACACTAGGTATCAGAGTCAGCTAAAAAATACCATCAGAAGTAAGCAAGCTCGATGCTGATTTAGAGCTGCTTGATTGTCATTGACAGTAGCAGTAATTGACAATCAAAACAATCATTTATCCTCAGTCACAGTTAATGATTCACAAATGAGTACTGCTTTGCCGATATTAAATAACAGTATCGTCACTATCACACGTCTGTAGCGAGCTGCGCTACCAACTGAGTGAAATGTTCACCACGAGCGCTATAGCTGGCGTACTGATCAAAGCTGGCACAAGCGGGTGATAACAGTACAGCTTTGACTTGTGACAAGCTGCTGGCCGTGACATCTTTAATCGTAGCAAATGCGCCTTCTAGTGTCTGACATTGATGCCGCACAACATCATCATCTAACTGTGCTGCGCTTAAATGCGCTTCAATCTGCGTGCTGTCTTCACCAATCAGCAGCACTTGGCTCACATATTGATTGATTAGGGGCACAAGCTCTCCAAACTGCTGCCCTTTACCTTGACCACCCAAAATCAATAATAGCTTACCATCTTTGGGAGCATAAACAGCGCCCAAGCCTTCAATAGCCGCCATGGTCGAACCAATATTAGTCCCTTTAGAGTCATTGAAGTAGTCGATATCTGCCACTTGTGCCACATACTGACACCGATGCTCTAGTCCTGTAAAATGCTGTAAAGTCATCAACATACGCTCTAGGGGCAGTCCAGCAAGCTCACCTAATGCCAAAGCGGCTTGAGCATTTAGCAGATTATGACGGCCTTTTACCAGTAGCTTATCAGCTGATAGCAAGCGTTCAGTACCACGTGCCAAATAAACTTGCCCATCAGGATCGGTAATCAACCCATATTGTCCTTTGTCTGGCGCATGGATGCCCGTACTGATTCGTGGCAAATTATCAGCGACCAATGGACGCGTCAGCGCGTCTTCACGGTTGATCACAACTGACTGAGCACCTTGAAAAATGCGGTGTTTGGCTTGATGATAGCCAAGCATATCGCCATGACGGTCCAGATGATCGGGGGACATGTTGAGCACGGTCGCTACCTGTGCGCCTAAATTGGTCACCGTCTCTAATTGAAAGCTCGACAACTCAAGCACAGCCAAAGCCATATCATTATTCGCAAGCAGGTTTAATGCCGGCACGCCAATATTACCGCCAACGCCCACATTGATACCAGCATCAGCAGCCATCTGCCCGACTAAGGTAGTCACAGTGCTTTTGGCATTGGAGCCTGTGATAGCGACTATAGGTACCTCACAGGCTTCACAAAATAACTGAACGTCGCTTACCACGGGAATATTTGCTTGTCGGGCGGCAACCACGGCTTCAGTTGTTAGCGGAATACCAGGACTAATGATGATACGTGTCGCTTGCAGCAATAGCTCGGTATCAATAGCGCCAAACTGACGAATATCAACCGCTGCAGGCAGCTGTGCTGCCAACGTAGGGGCTGACTGCTTATCTGTGACTGCTACTCGGTAGCCTTGTTCGGTCAGATAGCGTGCTACTGACAACCCTGACTGCCCTAATCCGACCACTACTTGTAGCCCATCGCCTTTATGGATCAGTTCTTTTGGAATTACGGTCGTCATATGCTTTCCTTTTATAGTGCTCTATAATCATCTGTCGTCAGCCATCTGCATCTCAAACTCATCTTGTGATTGGAGGGTAAGCGCAGTATTTGTATGGTAATGATGAGCATGATAACGGTATCGTTCATTTTTCGGTACTGCTTTTTTATTACTTTGTGCTATTATGCGCATAATTTTATGTTAAGTTACTGAAGTCTGAACTGGTTATTTAGTTTTGTATGCCAGCTTGGTCTGATATCTTTTATTAAGCTATAGACGCATCGCTTTTAGTAACAGCTCACAACGTCATGACAGTAGGACGTGTTGCCCATTGAACTGACAATCTACCTACCACGATAGTTTATCGTGGTCATTTATGTATCATCTTAGGTTTTTATCATACTTTACGATTAGTGAGACGGTGGTTTATTCAGTAACGCCGCTCTTGTGTCCATTGGACCATGATAGTTTTAACCTTTGAGGGTAATGCAAGTGCAAGACCGCTTAACGGTATTGGTTTGTTAAGCGACGCAGTAATGATTATTCTAATAGCTGTTATTTACTATAGACGAGGGTTGTTTGTAATAAATGCTGGCTATTCGGGCGTGTTGCATGGTTAACACACCCTAGATGACGCTTACTTTTGTTTGCCTCTAATTGTATGTAGTTTACTTATGACCTCTCTTTTTGATAGTTTATATGACGAATGGTTTTCGAATATACGTGGCGATATTTTATCAGGGCTAGTGGTAGCGCTGGCGCTGATTCCTGAAGCCATTGCTTTTTCTATCATCGCTGGTGTCGATCCAAAAGTTGGATTATACGCTTCGTTTTGTATTGCCGTCGTGATCAGTTTTGTCGGTGGTCGCCCTGGGATGATCTCAGCCGCAACTGGCGCTATGGCTTTGGTGATGGTGACTTTGGTTGCCGATCATGGTCTGCAATACTTACTGGCTGCGACGTTACTGTGTGGTGTCATTCAGTTTATCATGGGTGTTTTAAAGCTTGGTAACCTGATGCGCTTTGTGTCCCGCTCAGTAGTTATCGGCTTTGTGAACGCATTGGCCATCTTAATTTTTATGGCTCAGTTGCCTGAGCTCAATCCTGCGATAGACAGAGTGGGACTGCCGGTCTACCTTATGACGGCAGCTGGGCTTGCCATTATTTATGGCTTTCCGCATATTCCAAAAATCGGCAAAATCATTCCTTCACCGCTTATTTGTATTGTTGGTCTGACTGCTGTTGCTCTGTATATGGGCTTAGACATTCGTAATGTCGGTGATATGGGCGACTTGCCTGATACGCTGCCGATGTTTTTATTACCAGATATTCCGTTGACGTTAGAGACCTTACTCATTATTGCGCCTTATTCTATGGCACTTGCTGTGGTCGGTCTGCTTGAGTCTATGATGACTGCAACTATTGTTGACGACTTAACAGATACGCCGAGTGATAAAAACCGTGAGTGCCGTGGTCAAGGTATTGCCAACGTCGCTTCAGGGTTTTTCGGTGGTATGGCTGGCTGTGCGATGATAGGTCAGTCGGTCATCAACGTAAAATCTGGTGGGCGCACCCGTCTGTCTACTCTTATCGCTGGTGTTGTGCTCTTGATTATGGTGGTGTTTTTGAGCGAATGGGTCAGCCAGATACCGATGGCAGCGTTGGTTGCCGTGATGATTATGGTATCGATTGGTACCTTTAACTGGCAATCTATTCGTGAGTTCAAAACTCATCCAATGTCCTTTAATATCGTGATGCTAGCGACAGTATTGACCACTGTGTTTACCCATAACCTTGCCTATGGTGTTGGGGTTGGCGTGCTCTTGTCTGCTTTATCATTTGCCAATAAGATCGGTCAGTTCTTGACCATATTTAGCGAGTATGATGACAGCACCAATACCCGTTACTATTATGTACAAGGGCAAGTATTTTTTGCTTCAACGACGCAATTTTTAGACAGCTTCGATACCAAAGAAGCGCTTGATAATGTACAGATTGATGTCAGCCAAGCACACTTTTGGGATGTGACTGCGGTAGACACTTTAGACAAGCTGGTCATTCGCTTGCAACGAGAAGGGATTGATGTCAAGGTGGTTGGTCTTAATAGTGCCAGTCGCACCCTCATTGATCGCTTCTCTGTCCATGATCGCCGTGATATTGGTCTATTAGACTAACAGCGCCTGATAGCGTTAGAGTCGATTCAACCTAAACGTATTGACCTGCTGCTGGGATGCTTTCTTTTAGAGTGCCGTTGCATCGCTTTTGTCTAGCAGCACGCAAGGAAAGTGAATACCAGTAGCAGGTTGAAATCTTCATACTTTTTATGTTGAACGGACTATATATCATCTTCGTTGGGTTTGATGACTATTCAAATAATGTGGTTGCCTTATGAGTAACTTAAAGCCAGATAGTGTGATTGCTTGTCTAGACTGTCCTGATCACGTGCAAGCGGTGCTAGATGCTAGCATGTGGGCATCTAACCGCCTGCAGGCGCCCATTGGGCTACTACATGCTGTGCCAAGCTTACAACAGAAGGCAGCCATCAATTATTCAGGTTGCTTGAATATCGATGATGAAAACATACTGTTGGATAACTTTACCACTCATGAGCATCAAGGCAACTCTGAGCTTAAGGCACAAGGTCAGTTGCTACTGCATCAAGCAGCCGCATATTGTGAACAAAGTTTGCACAAACGCAAAATCTATAGCCTACATCGACATGCAAGCTTGAGTGAGAGTATCGACTATGTCGATGAAAAGTCACAGCTGATTGTCCTCGGGCATCATGTGACCTGTAAATCAACACTGAGTCAGCTGATCCGTCCCAGTCTTTGCCCCATTTTGGTGACACACACACCGTTTATGCCCCCAAAGAGTGCGTTATTTGCTTTTGACAATCGTGCCACCTCTCACAAAATGTTAAATTGGTTGTGTAAAACACCGCTTGTGCGCGCTTTGAGCATTCATATCGTGATGGTAGGTAAGGAAAACGCCGAAAACTGTGATGCGCTACGTGAGGCATATGCCCGTCTCAAACAATCCGGTATCCATTGCAAAAAGAAGCTACTAGACTGCCGTGATGTCAGAGCTGCTTTACACTATTACCAAAACGAGCATGATATCGGCCTTTTAATGTCTGGCGCATTTGGTCAATCGCGGTTACGTGAGCTTCTTCAAGGCAGTAATACTGAAAGACTCTTAGGCACGACTAAAACGCCTTATCTTCTATTCCCTAAAGCTTAACCCACTCACCCTATAGGCCTTTGTATCTCTAGATTTCAGGAGATATCGATCACTGTACCACCTTCTTGATATTTTACCTATTCTTACTCACTCTGCTTTAAGACCTGACGCTTAGAGCAGGGCTGTTTTTGTGCTGGTGTCGCCAGACGCTGAGTGCTATTTGCCTTTTATCTTATGCCAATTACTTTTTAATAATTCATCACAGGATAGCCACCCCGTAAGACGAAAAAGTTGGTTATAATAAAGCCCTCGTTAAACCTAACGTCGCAGGCAGCCTCACTATAATCTTTTACATTGGCTGCATACTTTTATGGGAGCTTGAGTCCATTATTCTGGCATTATGCCGCTATAGCAGTTGTGATTTTAGAAACAAATAAGCCCAAGTACCTCTCCCCCTTGAGTACCTCTGGCATAATTTTTGAATGATCTACTGTAAGCATGGTAAGCGCATGATGCATTGACAGTCTGCAATAACCTGCGACATCACTTAAATAAGGAAATTTCTTATGAAGCTAATCACTGCGATCCTAAAACCCTTTAAGCTCGATGATGTGCGTGAAGCCCTGTCTGACATTGGCGTTAAAGGCGTTACTGTCACTGAGGTTAAAGGATTTGGTCGTCAAAAAGGACATACTGAGCTGTATCGCGGTGCTGAATACGTGGTGGACTTTTTACCTAAGGTTAAAGTTGAGGTTGCCGTGATTGATGAGATGGTGGAGCCAGCAATCGAGGCCATTACTCGTATTGCGAGCACCGGTAAAATCGGTGATGGCAAGATCTTTGTCACACCACTAGAGCAAGTGATTCGTATTCGGACGGGCGAAACTGGTCCTGACGCTATCTGATAGTCAGCAACCCTATTAGAAAGATAAATAGCTTTGCCCACTATTGGTGCACATATGATGTAAAGACTTACCACTGCTCAAGGAAACACTGCTACAGCAAGCCAATCTAATGCATTGTCAATTCAAGGGGGAATTAAAATGCAAAGTCAGATCTTTGAGCTGCAATACGCACTCGACACGTTTTATTTTTTGGTATGTGGGGCACTGGTCATGTGGATGGCCGCTGGCTTTACAATGTTAGAAGCTGGATTGGTTCGATCAAAAAACACGGTTGAGATTCTAACTAAAAACATTTCACTCTTCGCCATAGCTTGTACCATGTACATGATTTGTGGCTACGCCATTATGTATGGTGGCGAACTTTTTCTTAGCGGGATTGCAGGCAGCGAAACCTTAACAAGCGATGCACTGACAACTTCGGCTGAAAATGGTTTCGGCGGTGATTCAGTTTACTCTGCCGCTTCTGATTTTTTCTTCCAAGTGGTGTTTGTAGCGACCTGTATGTCTATCGTCTCAGGGGCGGTGGCTGAACGTATGAAGCTGTGGGCTTTCTTATGGTTCGCCATCATTATGACCGGTTTTATTTATCCTTTAGAAGGACGCTGGACTTGGGGTGGACAAGACGTCTTTGGGCTGTATAACTTAAGCGCAATCGGGTTCTTTGACTTTGCAGGTTCTGGTATCGTCCATATGGCGGGTGCGGCTGCGGCATTATCAGCTGTCCTATTTTTAGGCGCACGTAAAGGTAAGTATGGACCTAATGGAGAGATCCGCGCTATTCCAGGAGCCAATCTACCGCTGGCTGCTCTCGGTACACTGATTTTATGGATGGGCTGGTTCGGCTTTAACGGTGGCTCCGTTCTGAAGCTCGGCGATATTGCCAGTGCCAACTCTGTTGCTATAGTTTTTGTCAATACCAATGCCGCTGCTGCTGGCGGCGCTATTGGCGCTCTATTATTGGCCCGTGTTATCTTTGGCAAAGCAGATTTGACCATGCTGTTAAATGGTGCTTTGGCAGGACTGGTAACGATTACCGCCGAGCCTTCTACTCCATCAGCATTACAAGCCACTCTGTTCGGTATATGCGCCGGTCTCCTTGTCGTGGTATCTATCTTGGCTTTAGACAGAATAAAGCTTGACGATCCAGTGGGTGCCATTTCAGTACATGGTGTAGCTGGGCTCTTTGGTTTGCTGATCGTACCTATTACTAATCCTGCAGTCAGCTTCATTGGTCAAGTTGTGGGCGCTTTGACCATCTTTACTTGGGTATTTATCGCCAGCTCTATAGTGTGGGCAATGATCAACGTCGTCATCGGCTTGCGGATCTCTGACGAAGAAGAATACGAAGGTGCTGATATTGCAGAATGCGGGATGGAGGCTTATCCTGAGTTTACCTTATAATTAAGCATACTAGATCTTAAAAGTCAGACCTTAAAAAACAATAAAACCCGCATTATCATCGATAATGCGGGTTTGTATTGATCTCGCTTTAATACAAAGTATCTATCATAAAATACCAACAGCGGCTTATTTCTTCTTCCACTCTTGGCTGCGTGAGAATGGCCCAATATAGCCTTTTAGCTTTAAAGTATTACCATTGAGCTGTGCCGTCATACGATAGTCTTTACCTTTCTCTGGATCAGTAATCGTGCCACCACTATACTTACCACCACCATCAGCTTTTAAGCCTTTAATAACGTGCATACCAACATGTTTCTTGCCTTTGGCTGAGTTGGTATCAATCAGCTTACCCGTTAATACGCCATTTGATTCAGTGATTTTAACCGTGCCTTTTGGCTTACCTTCATCATAAGTCTGCCAAGTGGTGTTATGTAGCGGATCAGCAGCAAATGCCATAGTGGCCATGCTGATACCAGCTGCTGCTAAAACAGTTTTTGATAATAACTTCATAAATCGACTCCTTTCGTACGATAATTACTCAAAACATAATCGTTTTGTGCCTGTCGTCTACCATCATTTGCAACTGCCAGTGATTCTTACTCACTCAACCTTGCAAGTGACGCTATGATTATATCCATTATAGACAAAATTTTTACTTTGCCTAGTTATTTGTTTATGGCTTGATTACTCCATAATTTATTACTATATCAAATAGTTAGAGAAAAGGATTGTCTATAACTATGTCTGATTGGTCATTTTTTTCTTTTGACGACAGTGATTTTTTAGTTTTTTTATTAGGGTCTTCAAAGACCTCTATTATCTTACTGGTGAGCTCATGCAGCTGTTTTGCTTGCTCATACCCGGATTGATTCAGATATAAATCAATATCTCCATAGATAATAATCTTATCTTCTTGGTTTTCTATCACCAGCTCGCCGATCTGCATACTTTGATGGTTATTGGCAAAGGGATCTATCACTGTCATTCTCCTTGATATAGACGTTACAGTGTCATATTGATACATAATAGTCGCTTTTTTGCACACAGGTCTAGGCGTTTCTAGACTGTAGCTGCTCGACCAGCCATTCAAGTATGGCCCAGATGAGCAGGAGCCATACTGGCTCGTCATTTGAAGATTCAGGCTCATCTATGTCATCTCCTGCCTTTAGAGGCAAAGCCAAGGCTTCTGCTTTAGTTTGGCGCTCAAGGACAGGCAAAACATCAATACCCGTCTCAGCAGCTAAGTCTTCGATACTGATGATGTCTATACGTTCTGACTCATCATTTGGGGCGTAATATACGCCTGCTTGGTTGATTGCGGGTATATAGACAGCCTTAAAAAAATGACTGGGTACCAATACTCGTCCTGATAGTTGCTTGGTTTTTTTATCATTAAAGGCGACCCCTGTCACCGTATAGACCTCACCGTATTGTTGGGTGAGATAGCGAATGGCGGATTCAATATTACGCCAGATATAGCGGTTGTTACGTGGCGACTGCGGGGCGATATTGGCCAAACTAAAACTGTCATACTGTTGGCTACGATTGGCCATGTCGCCATTGGGTGCTAAATGCCCACGATCATAACCTGAGCCCGAATAATCAGACAGCTTGGCTCGTTTGGACTCTGGTAAGCGGCTTTCTTCATGAAAGCTGTCCTCACGATCGATGGTTTTGGCTTGCTGTAAACGCTTACGGGTTAAGTGCTCAGCTGACCATAATGGCGTACGTGATACGCCAGAATACATGACGGCAAAGCCATCAAAGCATAGCGGATAAGTATCAGCACTGAGCTTGTTATTTATAAACTCAGGATATATACCTGCATAAAAAGACTGGCTACACTGAGTAAAGTTATCTGCTTGCACCGATTGTATACTACACACAACCCCTACTAGCGCAATCAATATTATAATGATACGGCTCTTAAGACAATGTACCAGCTCAGTCAGACTTATCATGCTGTTTTACCATTTATACTTGCGAATAAGAAGACGCTATCCTAGCAGGCGCTCATTAATAAAGAAAGATAAAGCGTAAGCCGTGACAATTCAAATCGTATCCGTTATACTAAGCCGTCTAAAAACGGTGAAGTGGGTGAGTGGCTGAAACCGCACGCCTGGAAAGTGTGTATACGTTCATAGCGTATCGAGGGTTCGAATCCCTCCTTCACCGCCAATCTTATAAAACACTCCTTTTCCCACCTTGTCCTAAACACTCCCATATACCTCTGCAACCCTTTATAAATAACGCGTCTAGCGTTTTTTTTATGTCTAGTGTTTTCCCAATCTATCCGAATATAACCCACCTATCCCGTGGCTTGTGTTGGTCTATCTGTTGGTCTATGATTTCATTAGACCTCAAAAAGACCAACATTTAGGCTTTATAATTCAGCTTTAGACCAACGTTATATTTGTAACGCTTGAATTACAAGGCTTGGAAGCATAGGGAGTAGACCAACATGTTAAGCGATAGCAAAATCCGCAAGCTCAAACCAAGTGAAAAATGTACGCCTTCACGTCCTGACAAATATAGTGATCAGTATGGGCTACAGCTTTTAGTCCGTAGCACAAGCACAAAAACATGGATAAGCGCTTATCGCTTTGATGGTAAGCAGACACGCCTCACACTTGGCACTTACCCCATCATGTCACTCGCTGAAGCCAGACAAGCCAATACTGAGATTAAAGCGCTACTAGCAGATGGTATCGATCCAAAAAATAAAAAGCGTCAAGATAGGCTCAATAATGTTCATGCACAAAAATTCAATGATTATGCGTTAGACTGGCTCGCTGAACGTCAGCGTAACGTCAAGCCACGTACCTATCAGCAAGACTATAACCGTATGCATAAAGACGTGTTGCCCCACTTTGAAGGCATTGCACTAAAAGATGTAAGCTTTGAGGATTGTCGATCAATGGCAGATGAGATCGAAAAGCGTGTGAACAAAGACGGTGAGCCGCCACGCGAGGTAACCAGACGCACTATCGATCTGGTGGCTAATGTCTTAAGACGTGCCAAACGCGAACGCATCATTGAGCAAAATCCAATCGATGATCTAAAAGCACTCTATCCTAAAGCCAAAAGTCAGCACATGAAGCATGTAGATATCCATGAGCTGCCTGCCCTACTCCAAGCTATTGAGAATTATCATGGTCATGACCAAACCCGCTTAGGTATGAAGTTTTTAGCGTACTCATTTTGCCGCACCATTGAACTACGTATGATGAAATGGGCGCATATCGACTTTGCCAACCGTTTATGGCGTGTTGATATCGATAACCTTAAAATTGCACGTAAGCACGTTGTACCGTTGTCAGATCAGATGCTAGCAGTACTAGAGGAGATGAAACCCATCACAGGACAATATGAATATGTGTTCTATCATACGGGTATGCATCAGCCGTATAGTGAGGAGTTTATTAATAACGCGCTAGATATTCTAGGCTATGCTGGTAAGCAGACAGGTCACGGCTTTCGTCACATCGCCTCAACCAATCTTAACGAGCTTGGCTACATGGGCGACGCGATTGAAAAACAGATGGCACATGACAAAAAAAGTAACATACGCGCGGTTTATAACCATGCTCAGCATTTAGAAGAGCGCCGTAAGATCATGCAGGTTTGGGCTGACTTTTTAGACTTACTAAGAGACAAAGGCGAAGTTGTAGACTTTCAAACAGCGCGGCAGCAGATTGAGCAGTCACTGATAAGTAAGCAACTAAACGTTTTACAAAATGCTGATAAGCAAGATCTGATTAAAGCGCTATTAGAGCGAGGCATCACAGCTGATGAGATACAAGAGTATATCGATAATGATTAGTATAAGTCTTTGCCATTTTTATCTGTATAGTCAATTTCGTAAGACATATTAATCAAATGATCAAGCATGGCTGTCTCTGACAGTCCTTCTACCTTTGCCATCTTCTCTAACCTAGCTTTGGTCTTTTTTGTCAATGGTAGATGATACGGTTTCTTTGTTTTGCCAGCATCGCGATACTTTTGCTGGCTCCAAGCTCTCTTCATTTTATCGATAATAATTGTTTTACTTGGAGAGTGCGTATAACTTTGTCCTTGCTTTATGTCTATAGCATCCAATGATGCTAATAAACGTAGCTCTCGATTGTTATTACCAACATAATTTTCTACGTCATATCTATATAAATTCTTTTCCACTAAATAATTACGTACCCAATCTAGATCAGCTTTTTTTAACCATTTAGAGTAATTATCGTTAGCTTCTAAAACATGCCATACCTTTTGAGTAACTTCAACTACGTCTTTTTTAAAGTCTAAATCGGAAATAACATTTTCTCGATTATTTAATCCTTTTATCAGATTATTTAAAATATTATGAACTGTGTCTTTAATATCTTTTTTACGACTTATACCAAAACGGCTTGGCGATATCATATTATTTTCAACCAGATAATTGTAGACAAATATCTGTTCTCTTTTGTTACCTTCTAGCCATTTAAGCTCATATTTTTCTAAATATAGCGTATTGAGATTATCAATAAAGCTAATTACTGTATCTATCTTATCGTCCTTACGTGTTCTCTTTAAAAGTTCTTCCTTGCATTTACTCGCATAGCGGTTTGGATCTTCAGATATATAACGTGATTTATCTCCGCTGTAAAATACACTTAGCAACACAAAATGTGCTTGATCTTCTGATAAGTCATCTATTTTATCTCTTAAAGGCTTTCTTCTTAATTCTTCCTTTAACATATATAATCCTTAATTTATCACGCGTGATATTATAGTTATATTCTCGTATTATTAAGATAGTATTAGATTATTATTATAGTGTATAAATGAGTACTAAAGTACAAGTATTTATTGAGCTAAGATACAAAAATTAGCATATATTTAATATATCTTCGTATTCTCACTAGATTTAACGTTGGTAATAATATCTGTTCATACTGACAGTACATTAACTTTTCTCTATCAGCTAACTCCATTCACTCAAAAAATATCAATATGACCCAAGATTCCTACAATTGAGGATAATGTATCGCCGATATCTCCGCAGTATTGGTAAGTGCCACTAACCGGTTATTGATATTATTATATAGCGCAGCGTTACCACGCTGACTATCTCCTCACTAAACCACCAGTAGTCAGAATAAAAAAATATGATGTAGCTCTACTATGTGCAAGATAAACCACATAGGAGAAATACCATGGAAAACACCAACCTCAATCAAAGTAACTTATTAACTAAAGTTCACCAACTGGTAATCGATATCATTTCTAATGAATTGAGATTTGACCTGATAATATATGAGCTGAACGATTTGTATCATCCGTTCATGTATTACTATGAGAGTGACAATGGATTGATTTACTCGATGCCCATTGAAGCTTTCTTTCGCAGTACGCAATATATCGTTGGTGATCAATATCCAGAAGATGTCATTTGGGATTACGATAAAACACAGCGTCTTATTAAAACACTGTCATACTATAAAAAAGATATTAAGCGTGAACGTAGTGTGTTTAGTTATCAGGAGTCTAAAAATAAGAGGACACTCGAAAAATATGTACGCCATCTGATTCATCATTACAAAAGACTGCTCTTTGTACGTATCGACCTAAAGTACGCCAAAGAAACAAGCCACCTTGTTAGCATTGAAGATTTTTATCATCACATGAGCAAATTCCGAGATCTTATCGGTAATGAGGAAACGTGCTTTGAAGATTTGCAGGGCTACGCTTGGGCTTTAGAGCATGGTGGCATCGAGGGCGGATTACATTGTCATTTGTTGCTGATATATGACGGTAATAAGAGACAAAATGATTGGTATATCGCAAAAGAGGTTGGTGAAAAGTGGAAGGTCATTACTGGTGGTCTAGGCGAGTGCTATAACTACCACAATAAAAAGACTAAGCAGGGGTATGAGCGAAACGGTAAATTAGGTATCGGCATGATTCATCAGGATAACGAACAGGAAGTTAACAACGCTCTTAGAACGTCGTGTTACCTGACGCAACCAAGCAAGTATGACCAAAAATTAAAAGTATGGCTTCCAAACATGAACACCTTTGCACATGGTCAATACCGCACAGAAAAGCGCCGAGGACTATAACCCATATCAAAATAATCTCAGATATATACTATTACCATGAGAGTACGTACAGCCTGTTTGTGTGTACGTGACTTCAGCCAATAAGGTCTGCTTTTTAGCAGGCCTTTTTTATGCGCAAATTTAGGAGTATATATGAAAACCCTGTGTCCTAGCTGTGAGTCATCTTTGGTCTACGAGATGACTGATAGTAGTCAAATCAACCTTATTGATCAGCTGTTATCCCCTGCGGTATTAGTCAGCCTTGGCGTTAGTCTTTGCAAAACACTTAAAGTACATCCTGCTATCGGTGTGGTTGCAGGAACAACGGTAGCAGCGCTTATTGAGATCACTCAGTCTCATCAAGCGCTGCCAATGCTGGTCAATAAGCAATATCGCTGTGATGACTGCTCGCATGTCTTCACTACCTTTCACTCATTTACTTAAACTCAATTTAATCATAATACAAAAGGAAAATTATCATGGCACATTTAGTAGAAACTATGGCATACGTTGGCGACACCCCTTGGCATGGCCTTGGCAGTGAGCTATCCCCTAAGCAGCCACTTGAGGTTTGGGCGCGTGAGGCAGGTATGGATTGGCGTATTGAGTCATCGGACGTCAATTTCATGGCTGAGAACGATCGAGGGCATAATCTTATCTTGCCCTTCGCTGAGCAAAAGGTGCTGTATCGCTCAGATACCTTTGATCCGTTATCAGTCGTCAGTCAGCGCTATCAAGAAGTACAACCTGAAGAGATCCTAGAGTTTTATCGTGATCTCACTGAGCAATCGCACTTTGAGCTTGAAACAGCAGGTGTGCTAAAGGGTGGCCGTAAGCTGTGGGCGCTTGCTCGTACAGGTCAATCAGCGTCTTTACGTGGCGGTGATGTCAGTCACGGCTATTTGTTACTAGCAACCGCTTGTGATGGTACGCTTGCAACCACGGCGCAGTTTACTAATATCCGTGTGGTGTGTAATAACACGCTCGCGGTAAGCCTCGCTGATGGTAACGGCGGTGTGGTGAAAGTACCGCACTCTACCTCGTTTGATGCTGACAAGGTTAAGCAGCAATTAGGCGTGTCCGTTAATCAGTGGGATGAGCACATCTATGAGATGAAGCAATTGTCTGAGCGCCGTGTTACTCAGGCCGAAGCCGCTAACTACCTTAGCCGTGTGTTTAACGATCAAGACAATGACATTATCTTGTTTAACAGCGCTAAGAAGGAAAAAGACGCGGTTCCTAATGCCAAAGCGATGAATAAGGTGATGACCATGTTTAACGGTCAAGGACGTGGGGCGGACTTGGATGCTGCCAAAGATACCGCTTATGGTCTGCTCTGTAGTATCACTGAGTACGTCGATCATGAACGCCGCGCGATGAACACGGACAATCGCTTAAATTCCGCTTGGTTTGGCGCTGGCGCTAAGCTTAAGCAAAAGGGCTTAGAAGAATCATTACGTATGCTGGCCTAACTGTCTTATCACCACACATTAAACCACGCTTAAAAGCGTGGTTTTTTTATGCCGTTTACTCAGATCATTAGTTATCAACGTATCAACAATTAATTTAATAAGGAATCTATCATGGAAACTATCGCATTAAACACAACCATTCAGCCAAGTCGTCGTAAGCGTAAAGCGATGCAATCTAAGCACACAAAGCCGACTGCTACTATTAAGGTTAAGACTAACGGGCTTAGCCCTAGTGAAGAGAAACCTAAGCAGACTACATCATCTCAGCCCAAGCGCCTAATCAATACCAAAGACTTAAGCCGTGAAGAGTGGTTAGCCGTTCGCAAGCAGGGCATAGGCAGTAGTGACGCTGCTGCTGCTTGCGGTATTCATCCATATTTGTCGATGCTTGAGCTATGGATGATTAAGACCGGACGCATGAGCTCAGATATCGATGAGAGCATAGAAGGCTATGCGCCACTGTATTGGGGCAATACTTTAGAACCGATGGTGGCTAAATACTATCAAGAAAAGACAGGAAACAAAGTACGCCGCGTCAATGCCATATTGCAGCACCCTGATCCTGACAAAGCCTTTATGCTTGCCAATCTTGACTATGCGGTAACAGGTAGCGATGAGGTACAAATACTGGAATGCAAAACCACTGGTGAGCATGGCGCGAAATTATGGCGAGATGGCGTACCGCTATACGTGACTTGCCAAGTGCAACATCAACTAGCCGTTACAGGTAAACAAGCCGCTCATATCTGTGTCCTGCTTTGCGGACACGAAGCAAAGATCTATAAGGTTGAGCGTGATGAGCGTTTGATTGCATCAATTATTGAGCATGAGCGTCTGTTCTGGCAGTACGTGGAGACGGATACTCCACCCACGCCTGATCACTCTGAGTCAGCCGCTCGTGCGCTTAAGCTGCTTTATCCTGAGCCTAAGCCTACAAGCAAGATAGACTTTAAGAATGATAAGGGCGCAAATAAGCTGTTCGATAAGCTGCTTAGCTATCGCGCGTCAATCGAAGATCTAGAGCAGCGCCACGATCAAGTTAAACATCAACTGCAAAGCCTCATTAAAGACAATGAGGTGGCGGTCTTTGACAAGGGCGCGATCTCATGGAAGCGCTCGAAAGACAGTGTCGGTTTAGATAGCAAAGCAGTCATTAAAGCCCATCCTGAGCTGATGGATAAATTTAGTAAAACTCGCCAAGGTAGCAGACGCTTTGTGGTGTTAAACGACTAAGTTGCCAGTCACTTAACTATTCACGCATCTATTAATCAATCAGAACCAATCAATCGAAGCAAGCATATAACAGCCCACCCTAATCGGTGGGCTTTTTTTATGTCTTATCTATTTATTAAACAAATAAGGAATACCGCTATGATTAAAGGTCTAACGATAACCCCGCCCGTACTTGGTCGTATTAGCATTGGACGCGTCATCAATAAAGACGGCAAGCGTCTGCCTGCGAAAGACGATCAATTCACTATTACCAGCCAAGTGCAGAATAAAGACGGCTGGGTCAATCATCCGCTTGATGAAAAGCTTCGCGCACGTAGTGAAGGTAAGCTCAGACAAATACCCGTACGTATGCTGTTCAATGATCCTGATTTAAACCTGCGTGCTCAGTACACGCTATTTGATCGGCAGACAGGTCGTCCGTTATGCGTAGGCGATGGCGAACACTGTCAGCGTCGTACCAATAACGGTATGGAGCAGCTGCCTTGCCCGTCGCCTGATCGCTGTCCACTCGCTCAAGGCGGCGCTTGTAAACCCTACGGTCGTTTGTACGTCAATCTATCAGAGGATGATGAGCTCGGCACGTTTATCTTTCGTACGACGGGCTTTAATAGTATTCGTACGCTTGCAGCAAGGCTGCGCTACTTTGCCGCCGTGTCCGGTAATAAGCTGTCATGTTTACCACTGCAATTAACGCTAAGAGGTAAAAGCACCACGCAAAGCTATCGCACACCCATTTACTTCGTAGATCTCACGCTACGTGATGAGGTGACGCTCAAAGACGCGGTACAACAGGCTAAGGCGATTGATCATGAGCTGAGCGAACACGGATTTGATCAAAGCGCGTTAGAGCAAGCTGCCACGCTTGGTTATGCCAATTCATGCTTTGAGGTCGATGATGAGGTAAGTGAGGTAATGGAAGAGTTTTATCCAGTAGCAGACGACAGCAATAAAATACCTAGTAAGGCAGAAAAAGCTATGCAGCCAAACACACGCAGTATCGCCCAAGGCTTACGCCAAAGCGTGACAGCGGTGAGCTAACTTGTGACAGATAAATAATGGCATAAAAAGGAGTTGATCAGATCAGCTCCTTTTTTTATTACCTGCATCAAAGGCTAACGCTCGGACTGCATGGGATGCCATAAAAAAATATGGGACTCGGTAAGTATATGAGAGGTGATGCTCTCGTTCACTTACAAGGAGATAATCATGGAAAATTTAAACGCAAATACTCAGCAAAATGTATCAGCATCAAGCATGCCACAAATACCTCGTATGCTACCCTTAAAGCAAGTTATGCACTATACAGGGCTTAGTAGTACAACTATTTACGATATGCTTGATAAAAGATCAAATCGTTACGATCCAACTTTCCCTATTCAAGTAAAGCTATCAAAGGGGCGCGTAGCATGGGTTGAAAGCGAAGTCGCTCAGTGGATTGAAGATAAGATAGCTGCTCGGTTTCATTGAGCACTATCTAAAAATAAGCCGCTTAATGCGGCTTATTTTTTTTGTCTAGAGACCATCCCAGATTCTGTGTAACTGACGTTTAGATTAAATACTTACACAAAATTTAGGAAGGTCTCTATATATATGCTACATAAAAAAAAGGGGGCTCTCAAATTAGCCTCCCTTTTTATTTTTGTTCAGACTTTACTCTAAAAAAGAGTAGAAAAAGATGGGTCTGTTACAGTCTTTTTGATTAAGTCTTGTACTGCTGGAGTTAATGCATCTGCAGTAGCATTACATGCTGTAATCGCATCGAAGCCGCTCTTAAACTCGTACTTATTATGCACATCAATTGAGTTGCCATTTGAGGAAGTTAGCTTGACAGAAATATCCCAGTATCCGTTAGTAAGCCCAGCAACTGAAGAAAAAGCGATATTTGTGATGTCACCAGATATTTTTGTACCATGTTCAGAATACACATCAGCCATCTTTAGTTCATCATTGAAGGCTTTAGCTACAAACTCAGGCATGCTTAAGTTATCGGCAGGTTGGATAGGACCCATTAGGCGACAGTTAGAGCTGTAAGCAGCAGATTGTTTAAAATCAGAAAAGGTTAATTGTGCATTTTCATATTTTTTTAAGGCTTGAACGTTATCTACTGAAACAGAATATCTCGGTGGTGTCATTGTTGAACAACCAGTTAAGATCAAAATGCTAGCCAAAGCTAGAGTTCTTTTTATCATGAGTTTTTCCTTTATATGGACAATTACATAGTTGTAATACTTACAGGTTTTTTTAATAGCGTAAAGTTATTAGGGCGTGTCCTCAATTTAACTTACAGTGAATAATAGTACAAGCTAGGTAAAGCATAGATTTAAAATTGCGTGGAAACTTAATAGTAACACAGGCTAACATTATGTCACAAATGTAAAAGTTAGGAGATATTATCCAGTAATCTCAAGTGTTTAAGATTAGTGAGGTTAATCCATTGTTTTAGTAGGGCTTGAACCGCCCCGAGATTGTCGGAGACTCAACATTCTGAGAGAATACGACAATGAAAACACGAAACTATACCCCTGAAATGAAAGAGCGAGCCGTCCGTATGCTAGTTGAAGCTAAAGACGACTACCCATCCACCTGGTCAGCCATCAAAGCCATAGCACCAAAGATAGGTTGCACGCCTGAGACCCTACGATCATGGCATAAAAAGCACATTGATAAAACCATTCCTGCAAAGATTCAAGCTCAAAGCCAAGCCGAGCGCATCAAAGAGCTTGAACGTGAGAACAAAGAATTAAAACAAGCCAATGAGATCATAAGGAAAGCAGCCGCTTTTTTCGCCCAGGCGGAAATAGACCGCAAACCTTAGTGATGGTTCAATTCATCGACGAGAATAAATCTATTTATGGCATTCCAGCTATTTGTAGAGTCTTGCCGATTGCCCCATCCACATACTATCGTACCAAAGACTTAAACGACAATCCGGAGAAGCGTTCACAGCGTAGTCAGCATGACGATTTCTATCTAAATGAAATCAAACGTATTTGGAAGGACAGCAAATGCCGTTATGGTACTCGTAAAGTCTGGCAACAGTTGAAAGCAGAGGGTATACATCCTGCACGCTGCACTGTAGAGCGGTTAATGCGGCAGCATGGCATGCAGGGTGTTTGGCGAGGTAAAGGTAAGATAACGACTAAGTCTCGTGACGATCAAAAGCGTGCTGATGATTTGGTTAATCGTAACTTTAATGCCCATCGCCCTAACCAACTATGGGTTGCTGATTTTACCTATATAAAGACACTGAGTGGCTGGGTATATACCGCCTTTATCATTGATGTGTTTGCTCGCGCTATCGTTGGCTGGAAAGTATCAGATCGTATGAACACTGATATGGTGATGGCAGCACTAAACCAAGCCATTGCAGACAGAAACCATCCTAAAGATGTCATTCATCATAGTGATCGCGGCGTTCAGTACTTATCAATTCGCTATACTGATAAGATGGCTGATTCTGGCGTCATTGCATCTGTTGGCACGACAGGTGATTCATACGATAATGCGTTGGCTGAAACGGCTAACGGACTTTATAAAACGGAGGTGATTGAATATTTAAAACAGCAGTGGCAAGGTGTGAGTGATGTTGAATTAGCAACCCTTGAATGGGTCGATTGGTTTAACAAAACTCGCATTCATAGTACGATTGGCTATGTGTCGCCTTTTGAGTTTGAGAGACGATACTATGATAGTCTTTGTGAGTCAGACAAAGCTGCCTGACTCAAGCAATCCACTCTCCGATATAGTCGGGGCGGTTCAACTTACACAAAATTTAGGAAGGTCTCAGATTTTGAGAAAAAACCGCTAGAAAATTATTTGAAATAACAGCTATTAATGGCACTCCATTAACATTTCTGTAAGTACATTACCGTTAAATGATTACCCTGCGCAGCAAGATAGCTCTTTAACGTCTTTGCTAAAGGTTTGAGCGCATAACTTCAATCCTTCAACCATCGTCAAATACGGAAATAGTTGACCTGCCAATTCTTCGACTGTCATTTTATTATGAATAGCAAGAGCCGCACTTTGAATCAGTTCTCCGCCTTCATGGGCTAAAATTTGTGCGCCTATCAGTTTTCCCGTGGATTCTTCAGCTACCAACTTGATAAAACCATCCGTTTCAAAATTTGCTAAAGCTCTTGGTACGTTTTCCATATCAAGTACACGACTTATCGTATTTATTCCTACCGCTGAAGCTTGTACTTCGGTTAGACCTACCGTAGCAACTTGTGGGTCGGTGAATATAACAGCAGGCATGGTAGATAAGTCGAGTTGCGCATTTCCACCTGTCATATTAATTCCAGCCCTACTTCCGGCAGCAGCAGCAACATAAACAAATTGTGGCATATTGGAGCAATCTCCAGCGGCATAAATGTTAGCTGTTGATGTTTCCATCATACTATTAACAACAATGGCACCACTTTTATCTGTTTCAACACCAACATTTTCTAAACCAAGCTTTCCAGTATTTGCATGGCGACCCGTAGAGATAAGCAATTTTTCAGCGATTAATGTTCCTTCGTTAGTTTCCAATGAAAAACCATTGCTATCATAAGAAACATGACTTGCTTGCGTATTATTAAGTACCCTAATACCTTCTTTTTCAAAGCACTCTGCCAGTTTTTCACCTAATAACGGATCTTCAGCATATAAAAGGGTATGTCTGGCTAGAATTGTCACACGGCTACCTAAACGGGCATAAGCTTGCGCAATTTCCAGAGCAACAACGGAGGAGCCGATGACAACTAGACTACTCGGTAACTCTTCTGCAAATAAGGCTTCTGTTGATGTCCAATAAGGTGTATCAACTAAACCCTTAATTGGCGGAATGCTTGGTGTAGAGCCTGTTGCAATTAAAATGCGATCTGCAACCAGCTCTTCTTCACTACCATCAGACTTGTGAACTAGCAAGGTATTTTGATTTTTAAAACGTGCATAACCTTTAAGTAAAGATAGCGCGGGATTACTCTCTAAAATACGTTGATATTTAGCATCGCGTAGTTCTTCGACGCGAGCGTTTTGCTGATGTGCTAATAAGGAGCGGCTAAGTTGTGGCTGAATATTTTCTAAACCATCAAACGGGTTAGTACGTTGCTGATGCGCTAATTGCGCAGCACGGATCAATATTTTTGAAGGAACACAGCCGACATTTACACAGCAACCTCCGATTACATCGGCTCCTTCAATGATAGTAACTCTTGCTCCGCCTTCTGCTGCTTTAATCGCACTGGCAAAGGCCCCTGAACCACTACCAATAATGGCTACATGTAACTGTTCTGGCTGGATGTCATTTGGCGAGCAACAACTACTCGTTGACATATTTTATTCCTCTTAAAAAGTTAAGCGGTACAAGTTTCATCATCACAGCGTTTATTCGCAGGAGAAACCATGTCCCAAATTGATACAGCAACCATTAGTCCTAGCCCCGTATAAGTAACGTATGAACTCCACCCGTACTGGAACCAAGGGTATAAAGAGAGTAAAACCAAAATGGGGCCAATTGAACCGATAAAACTACGGTGCCATTGACGATGGCTAAACCAGCCTAAGATATTCATTGCCAGCGCTAATACTGCAAACAGTGGTAACAACGTATTGATAAATACCCCTTCCCACTGACTAAGAAATCCCATCCCAATTGCCGCACCAAGACTAGCTATCGCGGGAAAACACATGGCGCATCCCATTGCCGAAACAAGTGCACCTATAGAGCCTGCTTTATCTCCGATACGCGTAACTAGTTCTAAGGGGCTAAATATTACTTATTTTCACTTTTTAAATTTGAAGGGTAGCCAGCGTTGGTAGTCGCTGCAATTAATGCATTGATGTTGGTTTTAGTGTCATCAAAAGAAACAACAGCTAGCTTAGGCTTGTAGGTAACTTTCGCATTTTCAACGCCATCAACATTTTCTAATGACTTTTTAACTGTGATTGGACATGTCGCACAGTTCATCGTTGGCACTTCCAGTGTAACTGTTTTTACTTCAGCAAAAGCACCAAAACTAGAAAGTGAAAGCAGTGCGGTTAATAATAATTTTTTCATAATTAGCTCCAAATTTTAAAATGTTATAAATTTCTTGATCTGTATATTAAGCAAACAAAAGTATCCAATAATTACTGGTCACTAAAATTGTCGCAACTATAGCGCTCAGCCAGAAAATGACTTTTCGTTGTTGCTGTTTCTTAGGAATTGCACAGGCCGTTCCCGGCTCACACTCTTCTACAGGACGGTAAATTTTCCAACCTGAGTAACCAAACAACAACACTACAAATGCGATAAATAATGGCCTATAGGGTTCAAATGCAGTTAAATTACCAATCCATGAGCCACTTACCCCAAGTAATAACAGGAGCAAAGGACCTACACAGCATACGCCTGCGCCTAATGCTGCTATGATGCCTCCTATCATTGGAAGGTTTGATTCTTTTTGATTCATATAGATACCTCATTAGATAATGCAAGTGTATTGCATGTACCTAAGTACGGAGTCAAGGGTGATTTATAAAAAATTTATCTTTGATAATCTGCTACGACAGATACGGGGAATAAGCTAACTTGAATTAAGGCGCAGAAGTAAAATTGGATATGCTGTTTTAGTGGGAAATGGTAGTTAAGTGAATCATTTACTTCGGTTGCAACGAATCAATTATTGGGCAGTGGCTATCGTCATCATTATTTTGGCATTGTCCTAAATGTTCTTCCAAAGCGTGTTCTAACAACAACAAGTCAGCCATCTTTTTTTGTACTGCGATCAGTTTTTTATTAGCTAATTCTTGTACTTTACTACATGGACTATCGTTTAACGCAAGTAACCCTTCAATCTCATTTAGCGTAAAACCTAATTCTTGAGAACGCTTGATAAAATGTATTCTATTTACCGTTTCTTTCGGGTAATGTCTATAGCCCTGCATAGGCTTTGGTGGTTGTTTAATTAAGCCTTTGCGTTCATAAAAGCGAATTGTTTCGACATTTACACTCAGTTCTTTAGCCAACATACTTATGGTTCGTTTAGACACGTTATCAATTACCTTACTGACTTTTTGTTTACTTACTTTATATCTAATTAAAGTGACCATCAATGAATACCAGTTTAAACATCGCTAATTGATTTTGTTTTTTCTTCTATTAAATAAGTAAAGTTACCGTTGTTACAACAATATTAAACCACAACAATGTATGGTTTATCCTTTTTCATTATCAAAGTCCAAATTAGTGTTATTACATGCAGTTCTACATGAGTATACCCCAAGGGAACCACTTATTTCACCCTTCAAACCTATTAACAGACCACTTATAACAGACTGGTATAATGGAACCACTTATAACAGACTATTTTAGGTGTTTATGTTTATTAGAGCGTATCTACGAGCGTCTACCAAAGAACAGGACGCTAAGCGTGCCAAAAGCGAGCTTATAGCATTTGCCGACGATCATGGCCACAAGATTGCGGCATTCTATGTCGAGAATGAATCAGGAGCAACACTGGTACACCCAAAGCTGATGCAGCTGATCGAAGATGCTCATAAGGGCGATGTTATCTTAGTTGAGCAGATTGATCGCTTAGCGCGTTTGAACCAAGCTGATTGGGACACTCTCAAAAGAATGCTATCAGAAAAGAAACTATCTATCGTATCAAAAGAGCTACCCACCTCATCTATGGCGCTTCAACCTGAAAGCAGCACTGAATTTATGAGCAGTGTATTACAGGCCATTAACTCGATGATGCTGGATATGCTTGCAGCCATTGCTCGAAAAGATTATGAGGATCGCCGTAACCGTCAAATGCAAGGTATTGCTCGAGCTAAAGCAAAAGGTAAGTATTCAGGACGTAGAAAAGATACCGAAAAGCGCAAGATTATCGCTAGTCTGCTCAAATCAGGTCATAGCTATTCTGATATTCAAAAAATGGCTAAGTGCTCACGGCATCTGATCGCTGATGTGGCTAAGAAAATACCTAAACTGATCACTACTCATTAATCCACTATAAGTAGATTAATGAGCCTTTTTAGATGGTTCCCTTGGGACATACTGTTTTAAACTGGCTAATAAACTGTTTTAAGGTGAAGCCCTCACTTAATGGACTATTATTATTGACTTGCTCAGGTGTTAAATTATCAATAAAAGGTTGCTCATTTTTTGAAGCGCCTCTACGAACAACCTCGAACCTCATAGGAATTTCACCTGATTTATTAGCACGTCTAAGTGTCAGATTTTTAGACTTAGCCAAACTGAGTAGTTCATTATAGTTATCTCCACGAGTAGTGGTTTTCTTAGTTAACATATTTATCTATAACCTAATTTTATGAGTTTTTAATGAAAGCCACTGTGTGAAATCTATATAACTGTTAATCACGCAAGTACCATTTAAACTCTTTATCTTTTGCATCCCATTCAGAGTTACTACCAAAATACTCTCTTCCATCGTACTTTATATATTTGACTATGGACGTATCCATATACTCATGATAGTAAAGTTCTAGCTTGGTTGGGTCAAAATCACTACTACTAGATATAATCATATTTTCTTCAAACTGTAGCCCTTCAGTAGTTTCCCTAGCCATGAATACAGCAGTACCTGAAGGTAAATCATTTATCATCCTAATAGAGGAGCTAATGCACGTTGTCTTAATTCCGAGCTCTTCTAAGGTATCTAAATCAAGGTCGCATTCCCAATCATCATCTCCATTCTCTAAATCTACACTCAAAATACAATAACTAGTTAATTCTGCGCCTGATATACACCACAAATTATCCACATCATACAGACAACCACCATCAACAAAATCGTGCTCTTTAGGTATTTGTAAGTTACTTGATTCAGGGTCGTCTAAATACTCAGCGTATTCCTGTAAGTAAATATCTTCATCTTCGAAATACTCATAAGTATCCTTTGCTACTGTACCAGCGTAAATAAATGTACCGTAACCTCTTAGTGCAATAATCATTACTATCTCCTCAATTAAATAGTGTATACATACGTTTGTTTTTTACCTTTGATTGAGATTACCAAAATAATTTTCTATTGCATAGTATGTAGATTTTCTTTACGACATTATATGTCGTGTCAGACATAATTTGACTATTTAAGAGACTTTGATAGGTTGTACAGCTCGCTGCATTTTTTTCATATTCACTCATGTTGTACCCATCTGTGCAAAAGACTGAGCTATTCCAGCTGAAAACCTCTTTTTATCTGCTCTTTGAAATTACATTTTATTTGTCAATTTAAGAATTTTTTAGTTAAATCCTACAGATGCGTCATTTAATGTCGCACAGGACTCTCGAGTCATTGCAATAGAAATAGATTTAGACGATAGTAATACCAAACAACTATCTATTAAGGGGTGTTATATGAAAAAAATATGTCTGACATTAATTTTGGCAATCAGCAGTACTTATAGTTTCGCAGGACTGCCTGAGATGATGAATACTTATAATAATCCAAAAACTGCACCGAATGTATCCGAATGTAAAGGTGATATCTATTGCAATGGGTTTATCGCCTTATCTAAACAATGGAGAGATATTCCTGACTCTTATCGTTATGAGGGTACCCATGACATTAAGTACTACGCCAAAAGAGGCTGGACTTATGATGATCAAGGACGAAATAGAGGGCTTTCTATGGGTTTTGGTTGGTCTGCAGATAGATCAAATCGCTTTATAGAAGGTGCAGAGTACTATACTGATAATAGAGGGTATATTCCTGACCACTATGAAGGGGGGTTAGCAGTATTGCTATATATAGAAGATAAAAATGGATGGACAAAATAATAGCCTTAACAATAAAAAACGTAGGAATATCAATGAATAAAAGTTTTTTAAAAACAGTGAGTGCTAGTCTATTAAGTTTGATGTACTGCTCAGTTGCAAATGCAGATTTGCAGCGTTTTTATGAAGAGTCAACAGACAGCTGGGATTGTGGCTACAAAAATAGTTTGGGTGAAGTGGTGGTTCCTACTGGTCTGTTTGAGGCTTGTGGAGAGTTTTCTGATGGTTTAGCTTATGTTGGAAAAATAAAAAAGGGCTACGATGAAGAAGGCAATCTAAGCTATAAAAATCTTCAGGGCTTTATTGATAACAAGGGTCGATTGGTTATTCCTGTTGAGCATGAAGCTAATGATACAGGTATGGATACTGACTATAAGAGCTTTAGTGAAGGGCTAGTGGCTGTTTATCGTAATGGTAAGTATGGATATATGAATAAGCAACGAGAACTTATCATTCCCTATCAGTATCAGTCAGCAGAAGCATTTCAAGACGGGTTGGCAGTCGTAAGCTTGAAAGAGAAATATGGAGCTATTGATCAATCAGGAAAAACTATTGTTCCTTTTAAATTTAACTTTCTTCACTCTTATTCAGATGGATTGGCTCAGTATACTGAAAGTAATCACTGGAATAATGGCAGTCAATATGGTTTTGTTGATACCAATGGCAATATCTCAATTAAAGCAAAATGGGATCGTGCTTGTAATTTTTCAGAGGGTTTAGCAGCCGTTCGAGTGGGTGACTATGAGACTGGTAAATGGGGTGTTATCGATAAATCTGGTAATTTTATCGTGGAACCTAAGTACGATGCGCCTAATATTCAAACTTGGAGCGACGCATACTACGATGATTGCTACTACAAAGAAGGTAAAATAAATATGTATCAATACACTGATGCTAGTAAACCACACGAAAGCAGTATTACAAGATATACGCTTGACAATCAAGGTAATGTCATTAGTGAAACGTTCTATGCTAATTGGGATGCTGTTATCAAAAAATATGAATTCCAAAGTTGGTAAGAGCCCATCCCGAATTCTGTGTAACTGCAATTTAGATTAAATGCTTACTAACGCGCTCATCGAACATAATCATAAAGCGATTAAGAGCAGACGTCCAGTTACGGATGGGCATCGACTACTTTTTAGAAGCCTGCTGAGTTGCTAGATAGACAACCTTAAACGCCGCCTTGTCTGATGGAAATATCTTACGCTTATTCACAGCTGTACGAATCACGCTATTTAATGATTCAATAGCATTGGTCGTATAAATGGCTTTTCTGATGTCTTTAGGATAACCAAAGAACACGGTTAAGCCCTGAGATACGAGTTTGATGCTTACTAACGAGTACAGGCTCAAAGCTGCCACCGCGGTCTCTTGGGGTGGATATCTCAAGATCGCCTGTATCACTGCGGACTGTCTTTTTAGTGTGGCCGTTGCGCTTGTTTGGTTTATCTGCTTTCTCATGCTTGGGGTAGCCGAGATGATCTTCCATCTCAGCCTCTAAGGCAGTATCGATAAAGGATTGCATGAGCTGCTTTTGGAAGTCTTTGATGTCATCAAAGCTTTTCATGCTACCAGCCATTTGCTCAGCTAGTTTCTTGATGTCAGTTTGGTTAGTCATTGCTTATTCTCCTGTTATTGGATTATAAGCAGTTACACAGTTTTTGGGAAAGGCTCTTTGTCTAACACCGACAAGAATTTTATCGCTTTAAATCAACAAATGCTCCAAAAGGCACTTCTCCCTCAAAGTCATTATGGGTTAAACCCTGCTTTGCCATTTGTTCAGTAATATCATCTTCAAGCTGTTGCTCTTCTGGTGTAAGCTCATAATAACCTTCCATATAGTCATCACCGCGAGGATCACCCATCGTACTTTCCTTATAACCTGTAATTGAATAATATTATTACGATTTCAATCGCTAAGGCATACATAGGTATCAACCAAGCAAAAATCAATATTTGCTTTATAACAAGCCAACTCCTTATACTAGACAGTTTGAACATTCCATTATTTAGACCGAGCCATTCCATGAGTCAACCCGCCCACAAGCAATTGCAAACCGTTCATAACAAACTGATCTCTTTTATCTGGTCTATCGCTGATGACTACCTGCGAGACGTTTACGTCCGAGGTAAGTATCGTGACGTTATCTTACCTATGGTGGTGCTGCGCCGCTTGGATAGCTTACTTGAGCCGACCAAAGACAAGGTACTAGAGGAGGTCGCGTTTCAAGCAGAAGCAGGTTTTGAAGAAGTAGACGAAGACGGGCTAAAGGATGCGTCAGGCTACGTGTTTTATAACACCAGCAAATGGACGCTAAAAAGTCTGAGCGAAACGGTCAGTAATACTCCATCCATTTTATTGGCAAACCTTGAAGAGTATCTATACGGCTATAGCGACAACGTCAAAGAGATTATCAGATGCTTTGATTTGTACACTCAATTTGAGCATATGGCTAAAAAAGGAGTTTTATATGGTGTGATCAAACAGTTTGTCTCCCCTTATCGCAACTTTTCACCCCATGAAAAAACCGATCCTGATGGTAACAAAATCCAAGGCTTAACCAACTTAGGCATGGGCTATGTGTTTGAAGAGCTGATCCGCAAATTCAATGAAGAGAACAACGAAGAGGCAGGCGAACACTTTACCCCGCGTGAAGTCATCGAGCTGATGACGCATCTTATCTTTGACCCACTACAAGGTAACTTACCGCCAAGCATCACTGTATATGATCCTGCCTGTGGTAGCGGCGGTATGCTCACTGAGTCACAGAACTTCATCATTGAAAAATACCCAAGCGAAGGCTTTGATCGCAGTATTTATCTCTACGGTAAAGAGATCAACGATGAGACTTATGCCATCTGCAAGTCGGATATGATGATCAAGGGCAATAACCCTGAAAACATCAAGGTCGGCTCCACCCTATCGTCTGATGAGTTTGCAGGTAAGCATTTTGACTATATGTTGTCCAACCCACCATACGGCAAAAGCTGGTCAAATGACAAAAAAGACATCATGGATGGCAAAGAGGTGGCTGATAGCCGCTTTACCGTAAAACTGGCGGACTACTGGGGCAAGGTCAACACCGATCCTGCTACGCCGCGCTCAAGCGATGGTCAGCTGTTATTCTTAATGGAAATGGTCGATAAGATGAAATCGACCGATAGCGGTAGCCAAGGCTCCCGCATTGCTTCGGTACATAACGGCTCCAGTCTATTCACAGGGGATGCAGGATCAGGCGAGAGCAATATTCGCCGCTACATTATCGAAAACGACTATTTAGAAGCCATCATTCAGATGCCTAACAATCTGTTTTATAACACGGGCATTACCACTTATATTTGGCTGTTATCAAATAACAAACCCACATCACGCCAAGGCAAGGTGCAGCTGATCGATGCCAGTCAAATGTATCGTAAGCTACGTAAAAACTTAGGCGATAAAAACTGTGAGTTTAGCCCAGACGATATTCAAGCTATCACTCAAGCTTATCTTGATATGGCAACTATTGAACGTCAGCCCGATGACTTCAACGACAAAGGCGATCCTGTCGGTATTGCAAGCCAAGTATTTGATAACCAAGACTTTGGCTATTATAAGGTCAGTATCGAGCGCCCCGACCGTCGTCATGCGCAAATGCGTGATGATCTCATCGCAAGCTTACGCTTTGATAATCAAATCCATGAGGCAATGAGCCAAGTGTACGATGAGTTTGGTGACGAGCTCTACGATAAAGCTTTCTTTACCAGTCAAAAAGACGTGCTAAAGGAGTGGTCAGAAAAAGAAGCGTTTGGACTGTCTGCCAATCAACGTAAAAAGCTGATTAACTTTAGTACATGGCAAGATCAGCTTGATATATTGAACCACGCTACCGTCATTCGTGATGCCATCAGCGATGACATAAGTACAGAGTACAGCGCCGACACGCTCTATACTGACTTTAATATTTTTACTAACTTGGTCAAAAGCACACTCAAAGCCAATGATATTAAGCTCAAAGCCAGTGAGCTAAAGCAAATCCTCAATGCAGTCAGCTGGTATGATAAGACTGGTGAAAAGGTGATCAAATCTATAAGCACCTTTAAAACTGAAAAGCTGGACGATCTGTTGGCGCACTTAGATTGTAGCGTGGACGACTTACCAGACTTTGGCTATTATCCTGCCACAAGCGTGGGGATTGAAGATGCCAAACCCAATCAGTACGTTACCTATGAATCAAACTCAGATCTGCGCGATTCTGAATCGATACCGCTTGGGGATAGCATTCATGAGTATTATCTAAATGAGGTCAAGCCGCACGTCGATGAGGCATGGATCGACGGTGATAGCGTCAAGATCGGCTATGAGATCAGCTTCAATAAATACTTTTATCAGCACAAGCCGCTACGCTCACTAAACGAGGTTGCAGGCGAGTTGGTTGAGCTAGAACAGCAGGCAGATGGCTTGATTCAAGCCATATTGACTCATCATTGATTTGCTTGACTGTTGCTTGACTGACAGGGTGTTATTTCATTCAATAGGGTTAAGAAAGCCAGTAAACATAAGGGCTTGCGCCTATCTAATTTGCTTGACCGTTGCTTGACTGACAGGGTAGTAAGTCACTAAATATTAGTGGCTAAGCCTATAAATATAAGGGCTTGTGCTTGTCTAATTTGCTTGAGCGCTGCTTGACTGACACCTATTAATAAAGAGAAAGCTATGTTTGAAAAAATTGATAAATTACAATCTTTGACGGTTGAGTTGGCAAAACTACCGAGTGAGACCGAATGGGTAGAGTTTAAGGTAAATAATGAAGATCCTGATATGATAGGGAAAAACATCTCCGCCTTATCCAATACATCAGCGCTTATCGGCAAAAAGCAGTCTTATATGGTTTGGGGGCTTGATGACAAAAGTCATGACGTCGTCGGCACACGCTTTACGCCGAGCCAAACACGAAAGAACAATCAAGAACTAGAAAGTTGGCTACTACAAAAGCTGACACCAAAACTTAATTTTCGATTTTATGAATTTGAGCTTGAAGCCAAGCCCATTGTTATTTTGGAGATCCAATCTGCCTCAACCACCCCTGTGCGTTTTGATGGAGTGGAGTACGTAAGAATAGGCTCTTACACCAAAAAGCTACGCGACTTTCCAGAAAAAGAACGGGAGCTATGGCGCGTTTTTGATAGAACGCCTTTTGAAGAGCAAATTGCGATGCACCAGCAGAGTAAAGAGCAAGTACTGAGTCTGCTCGACTATGCCAGTTACTTCCAATTGCTTGATGCGCCCTTGCCCGAAAACCATGACGCTATTATGGAAGCTCTTGCTGATGACAGTCTTATCAAAAAGACAGATTCTGGACTGTGGGATATTACCAATTTAGGCGCGGTATTATTCGCCCATAAGTTGTCTGATTTTAAATCGTTAGCTCGCAAAGCGTTACGTGTCATCGTTTATCAGGGTAGTAACAAGTTAAAAACAGTTCGTGAAATTACCTCAAATAAAGGCTATGCCATTGGTTATGAAGGAGTCATAGAAAGTCTGAAGCTTATCTTACCCAGCAACGAGATCATCAAAGATACTTTTCGTCGTGAAGCGCCCATGTATCCTGAGTTGGCATTAAGGGAACTGGTTGCCAATGCTTTAATTCATCAAGACTTTAATATTACTGGCACAAGCCCTTTAATCGAAATCTATGAACACCGTATCGAAATCATTAATCCAGGCTCTTCTTTGATTGCCATAGATCGATTGATGGACAAGCCACCACGCAGTCGCAACGAGGGCATCGCCTCATTAATGCGGCGCATTGGTATCTGTGAAGAGCGTGGTTCTGGCATTGATAAAGTCGTCGCTGAGACTGAGTTTTATCAACTGCCCGCCCCTTTGTTTGAGATGTCGGATGAATTTACTAAGATAACCTTGTTTGCCCATCGAGAGTTTAAGGATTTGGATAAAGAAGAACGTATTCGAGCCTGCTATCTGCATGCGTCATTAAAATATATCAGTCATGAAGCGATGAATAACTCTACGCTACGAGAGCGATTTGGGATTGAGGTAAAAAACAGCGCGATGATCAGTCGGGTTATCAAGCAAGCCATCGAAGCTGGCGTGATAAAAATGTATGATCCAACGGCGGGTACTCGGTCTGCCAGATATGTGCCACATTGGAGCTAAGCATAATGACAATAAAGATAACAAATGACTTAACGCAAATAGATTACCCGCGATATGACAGCTATAAAGATAGCGGTGTTGATTGGTTAGGTGAGATTCCTGAGGGATGGCGTACTGAAAAAGGAAAGTGGCTATTTAATAAAATGGATCGACCTATTAGAGAAGATGACGGAATCGTTACCTGCTTTCGTGATGGCGAAGTTACTTTAAGGTCTAACCGTAGAACTGATGGATTTACAAATGCATTAAAAGAACATGGCTACCAAGGTATCCGAAAAGGTGATTTAGTTATTCATCAAATGGATGCTTTCGCAGGTGCAATTGGCGTTTCAGATTCTGAAGGAAAGTCCACACCAGTTTATTCAGTATGCGTTCCTAAAGAACCTGATCAAATATCACCGTATTATTACATGTATTTCATGCGTAGTATGGCTTTACGTGGCTTCATACTTTCTCTTGCTAAGGGGATAAGAGAACGTTCAACGGATTTTAGATATAATGATTTTTCTAAATTAGAACTACCCCTACCACCTTACAATGATCAGGTAAAAATAACTGAATTTATTGAACATAAAACAACCCAAATCGACCAAGCCATCACCCTAAAACAACAGCAGATCGCCAAGCTTGAAGAATATAAGCAGATCGTTATTCAAAATGCAGTGACCAAAGGGCTAAACCCTGATGTGCCGATGAAAGATAGCGGTATTGATAGAGTTGGCTCACTACCCGAACATTGGATCATCAATAAGTTTAGATTTTCTTTCAAGTTCCAAAGAGGGCTAAACATCACTAAAGATGACTTACGCGATAAAGGTGTGCTTTGTTTGAACTACGGTGAAATTCATTCAAAATACGGCTTTGAGTTGCTTCCAGAACATACGCTTAAATATGTTGATTACAAATATACAGAAACAAATCATAAGTCATTGTTAAATAATGGCGATTTTGTATTTGCTGATACCTCTGAGGACATCGCAGGATCAGGCAATTTTAGTTATATTAACGGGATGATGCAGGTTTTTGCAGGCTACCACACACTTATCGCAAAACCTATTATTGATTTTGACTCTAGATTTGTTGCCTACCTATTAGACTCAAGAGCTTTTCGTGGACAGGTGCAACAGAGAGTTAAAGGCGTAAAGGTTTATAGCATCACACAATCTATTCTAAAAAGCACTTATATTTGGCTACCTCCTATAGATGAGCAAGTAAAAATAGTACAAGAGCTGGATTTAAAAATGAAGCTAATCAACGAAACTATTCAAAGCTATAAAACCCAAATCGACCGCCTAAAAGAATATAAAACCATCCTAATCAACCAAGCGGTGACAGGTAAGATAAAGGTCAACTAATCTTATTATCACCAACACAAATAGCCAAGTGACCCTCATGCCCAATGCCATCAACCAATTAGCCGAGCTGCTTGAGACCAACGAAAACGAAGTCGTTGAGTTCAAAGAAGCCAAGACGCAGTATGACTTTAAGAAGTTATGCACATATTTCTCAGCGCTCAGCAACGAAGCCAACCTAAAGGCTAAGGATTGCGCGTGGCTGGTATTTGGCGTCAATGATGATAAACACATCGTCGGCACACAAGCTTATTCTGATGACGCTGCTATAGATAAGCTAAAAAAAGACGTGGCGGATCGCATGACAGGGCGTGTGACGTTTATTGACGTCCATGAAGTCGCCCACCCTAATGGCAGAGTGCTGCTGTTACAGATACCTGCCGCGCCGCAAGGCATGCCCATTGCCTTCGACGGGCATTACTACGGGCGCGATGGCTCATCGCTTGGCGCGTTAAATCTCAATGAGCTTGAGACCATGCGCGCACCATCGCAGGTTGATTGGAGTCGGCACACCATCTTGGACGCCAGCATTGATGATCTCGACCCTGATGCTATTGCCTTTGCACGTCTCAGATTTGCTGACAAGAATCCCAAGCTTAAAGAAGACATGAAAGATTGGGATGATCGTAAGTTCTTGGATAAAGCCAAGCTGACCATCAAAGGACAAATCACCCGCGCCGCTATTTTATTACTAGGCAAGAGCGAATCTGAGTATTTAATTAACCCCGCTTCTGCAAAAGTCACTTGGATACTGAAAGATAAAGACGGCGTTGAGAAGGATTATGAACACTTTAGCTGTCCGCTATTGCTGGCCGTCGATGAAGTATTCGGTAAAGTTCGTAATCTCAAGTATCGCTATATGCAAGGCAATACCTTGTTTCCTGAAGAAGTGGATCAGTATGCCCCCTACCTAATCAGGGAGTCCTTGAACAATGCCATCGCCCACCAAGACTACACGCGCGGCGGTCGCGTGAGCTTAGTGGAGTTTGAGGACGGCAGGCTAGTCATAAAAAATGAAGGTCGATTTATCCCTATCAGTGTTGAAGCGGTGGTCAAAGATGACGCGCCTGAGCATCGTTATCGCAATAAGTTCTTGGTTGATGCGATGGTCAACCTAAACATGATCGACACCATCGGTAGCGGCATCAAAAAGATGTTTATGATTCAGCGCAACAAGTTCTTTCCGTTGCCTGAGTACGACTTGACTAACAACAAGGTTGAGGTGACCATTTACGGTAAAGTGCTAGATCCCGCTTATGCGCAAAAGCTGGCACAATCGCCTGATCTATCGCTTGAGGATATTATCCTACTCGATAAAGTACAAAAGGGTAAGCTTTTAGATGATCATGAGTTTAAGTATCTTAAAAACCGTCAGCTGATTGAAGGTAGAAAACCAAACCTTCATATCGCCAAGCATATAGCAAAACAAACTGACGACATGGCAAGCTACATTAAAAACAAAGGGTTTGATAATCAGTATTATAAAGATATTATCTTGCAATGCCTTGAAGACTTCGGTGAAGTGAAACGGGCAGTATTTGATGAGATACTTTTTGAAAAGCTACCAGACGTGTTATCCGAGCAGCAAAAAAAAGCCAAAGTACGAAACCTACTACAAAGTTTACGCAGAGAGAATAAGATCACAGCACGAGGTAAGACTTGGAAGCTAACAGATAGGTGAAAAGGCTTGGTATTATTTAGACATTCAGGCAGATTTTTAAACATTCAGGCAGATTTTTAAACATTCAGGCAGATTTTTAAACATTTAAGCTTAATTTTAGACATTCAGGTGTGATTTTAGACATTGAGATATAGTTTTAGACATTCGTGATCATGCTCTACCCAATCACATTGATAATAATAAAGAAGGATCTGACATGGCAAACCAACCGTCTACGTTTAGCGAACGTGAGCTTGAAGACCATATTGTGAATAGCATGGTAAGCATGGGTTATATCCAAGGCGCATCCAATGACTTCGATAAACGCTTTGCTATTGATAAGGTTTTGTTTTGGCAGTTTCTGCAAGACACCCAGCAAGATGAGCTGGATAAAATAATCAAGTTTAGCCCAAATGACTGGCAAGATAAGATCTTGCATAGGCTTGATCGTATCATCAAAAAAAACGGTATTCTACATATCTTAAAACACGGCTTATCTGTCGATGATGCCGCCTTTAATTTGCTCTACCCTGCTCCGCTTGCCAGTAGTAGTCAAAAAGTCAAAGACAACTACCAAACCAATCTATTTAGCATTACCCGCCAAGTGCATTATTCAACCAATGAGCCGCGCAAATCTATTGACCTTGTACTGTTTATCAATGGTCTAGCCCTGATCACCTTTGAGCTAAAAAGCACCCATAAGAGCCAAACGGCACGGTTTAACGCCCTCAAGCAATACCAAAACGATCGTGACCCAAAAGAGCCGTTATTTAACTTCGCGCGCTGCGCGGTACACTTTGCTTTAGACAATCAAGAAGTCTATATGACCACACGTCTAGCTGGTGCTAAGACGTTTTTTTTGCCGTTTAATAAAGGCAATAATGGCGGCAGTGGTAACCCGCTTAATCCTGATGGCTTTAAGACCGCTTACTTATGGCAAGAGGTATTGGCGCAGGACAGCTTGGTAAATTTACTCAGCCACTTCATACGCTTAGGCTGTGATGACCCTGACATCAAAAACCCTAAGCTTAATGACAAAACGCTGTACTTCCCTCGCTATCATCAAATGAATGTGGTCAGACGACTTATGACTGACGTGCAAGAAAACGGTGTCGGTAAGCGTTACCTGATCCAGCACTCAGCAGGTTCAGGCAAATCCAACTCAATCACATGGCTTGCCTATCAGCTGATCGAAGCGTACCAAAATCCAAGTCATGATGACCAATACCATACTACACAGATTCAAAAGCCGCTCTATGACTCCGTCATCGTGGTCACCGACCGTAGGCTATTGGACAAACAAATCCGCGATAATATCAACCAGTTTAGCGAAGTCAAAGGCATTATCGCTCATGCCGAGCGATCAGCTGACCTACGTGACGCGCTAGAATCTGGCAAAAAAATCATTATCACTACCATCTTTAAGTTCCCATGGATACTTGATGAGATCAGCGAAATGGCAGATAAAAAGTTTGCTATCTTAATCGATGAAGCTCACAGCTCACAAGGCGGTACAGTCAGCGATGATATGAATAAAGCGCTTGGAGTAAAAGATGACAACGATACTGATCAATCTAACGACGCAGAGGCGCACGAGGACAGCCAAGATAGAATTAATAAGGCCATTGAAGCTAGAAAGATGCAAGGGCATGTCAGCTATTTTGGTTTTACCGCTACACCAAAAGACAGCACGCTTGAAAAATTTGGCATCAAGCAAGCCGATGGCAGCTTTGAGCCGTTTGATTTGTACTCGATGAAGCAAGCCATTCAAGAAGGCTTTATTCTTGATGTGATCAGTAATTACACCACGTTCCAGTCGTATTATCAGATTCAAAAAACCATTACAGAAGATCCTAAGTTTGACACCAACAAAGCGCAAAAGGCGCTAAAAGCGTATGCTGAGCATACTGAGCAAACCATCACTACCAAAGCTGAAATTATGCTTGATCACTTTATTGATAACGTCTATGGCAAAAACCGTCTGAATGGTCATGCCAAGGGCATGATCGTCACGCAAAATATCCCAATGGCGATACGTTACTACAAAGCCCTAAACAAACACCTCAAAGAAAAAGGCAATCCGTTTAAAATCCTCATTGCTTTCTCTGGCAGCAAAAAGGTAGACGGTATTGAATATACTGAATCTGGTATGAATGGCTTTGAAGAGTCTAAAACCAAAGACGCCTTTGATACCGATGAATATCGCTTACTCGTGGTGGCGAATAAATACTTAACTGGATTTGATCAGCCAAAGCTCAGCGCCATGTATGTCGATAAAAAACTGGCAGGCGTACAAGCGGTACAGACGCTCTCACGTCTCAACCGCTCCGCGCCAAAGTATGGCAAAAAGACTGAGGACTTATTTGTACTCGACTTTTATAACACCACCTCAGATATCAAAGCTGCATTTGATCGATACTACACAGCGACTACCTTGTCTGAAGCCACTGACATTAATGTCTTGCATGAGATCAAAGACAATCTAGATAGCAAAGGCGTGTACGAGGCACATGAAGTTATAGAGTATGCCGACCTGTTCTTTGGTAACGAGCCTATGGAAGTGCTGGAGCCAAAGATAGATATTTTTGCCGATCGCTTTAACGATGAGCTCAATCTAGCAGATGAAACTAAGATCGAATTTAAGATGCAAGCCAAACAGTTCGTTAAGCTCTATGGCAGAATCGCAGCAATCATCCCATTTAACATGGTCGATTGGGAGCGCCTATATTGGGTACTAAAACCATTGATCCCGAAGCTAAACGTACAAACTACGGAAGATAAAGCGTTAGATGAGCTATTAGAATCGGTCAACCTCAATACCTACGCGATTGAGCGAACGGCATTAGGGCAAAAAATCACCCTCACCGATGATGAGGGTGAGCTGACACCATCTAACACCAATCCACTAGGCGTTTATGATCCTGAGACTACAGAGGATATATTAGATAAGATAGTAGAAGAGTTTAATGAGCGCTGGTTTGAAAACTGGCATGCAACCCCTGAAGAGCAACGCTTTAAGCTTGTAAACTTGGTTAAGCGTATTCAAGAGCATCAGGACTTTAAATATAAATATAATAATCTCGAAGATGAGCAAGCACGTAAAATGGAATTTTTCAACATCGTTGATCAGCTTGTTATTTCAGATAGACGTAGAGAGGTAGATTTCTACAAAAAATATAAAAGTGATAAGAACTTCCAAATGGCATTTATGCATAGCTTGCGGATGCTGGTTGATCAAGATGTTAGTGAGAGGAAGTAATAATAAGAAATTTTTTACCTGTTTATTACTGTTATGTTGAAATTTGTTATAAGTATAATGTAATATAAGAAAAAATGACTACTAGTGTATTGTTAACTTCTAAGAATACACTATCAAAACAGGTTTTAATCGTATGATCAATATACTTTTTTTTGGTGGCTTCTTGGTTCTTCTTATATTAGGGAAAAAAGATATTGCGATAAAAATCGTCCAGTCTTACTTTAAAACTCTATTCACAAAAGCATTTGACTTTAAAACCAGAACATCGAATGCTTGGTTATACATATTTAGTGTTATAAATATGTTTGTGATAATCAAAACTTCTAGTGTCATTATTACTATGTCTGATGTTGCTTCAGCTTCACCAGTAGAGATAGTAAAACTAATTATATTATCATTCGCTGTAGTGTCTAGCTTTAGTATATTGGCACGACGATTACACGATATAAATAGAACCGCATGGCTCTTAGTACCAGGTATTGTGTTCCCACCATTTCTTATTATATTAGGTTTTATGTTTCTCTTACCTGGTAGTGAGGGTGCAAATAAATACGGCTCAGACCCCAGGAGCAAAGCTTATTGGTACTTGAATTAAGTGTTGTTGAGAAAACTATATAGATTACTTAGATTGCTTATGAGGATAGGTGGGGTCTAAGCCACTATAAATAGCTCAGTTAGTTGGTAATATATGACAAGATCAAAAACTGATTTTTTGGTGATAATATATACTTCAGCTGAGTTTACAACGACACCTTGTATATATATAAATTCTAAGTAATATTTAGTTACGATTAAACCTGAGATAAATCCCGTTATTTACCTTGCATCCAATACTACAAGCCTGTTGGTCTATTTGATGGTCTAATACTTCGCTGCAATATATTAATTACAACTATATCAATAACTTAAAAACGTAGTTAGACTTCCTCCTTCACCGCCAATCTTATAAAACATCACCAAGTCTTAGCGTTTCAAGCTTGCTCCATCCTCTCCTATATACTACTTTAACGCCTTTTATAAAGTTTTTGACTTATGTACTGTATCAGTACCTATGTGGCTTGGCTGCGTTTGATAAAGGGCCACCTCTTCATATTCTAAAATTAAAATAAAGCATTTAAAGTATCCTAGGGCGTGTCCTCATTTTAAGAATGGAGATAAAAATGAGATAAATTGCCGTCAAACAAGGAAAATAGCGCAGATAATATCGGGATATTACCTAGCTATTTAACGCTGTTTGGCAAGATTTAGCCATTTTTAGCCCATTTAGGTATCCTTCGATTGAATTAAGGACACGCCCTAGTAACGATATTAGATTTTTAAAAGGATGAAACCTTATGGATTGGGCGAGCATCTTTATCCATGACACTACCTTAAGCTTTGCTTTTGAGGTAGCCCTGCGTGCTGCGATCATGTTTGTTATGATCATCGTATTTTTGCGTTTCACGGGTAAGCGTGGCGTGCGTCAGCTGTCTATCTTTGAGCTGACTATTATTTTATCGTTAGGCTCTATCGCCGGTGACCCCATGTTCACCGAGGACTTACCGATTATTCAAGCCATCATCATCATGAGTGTGGTCATAGGGCTGTATCGCCTATCTACTTGGTTTATGATGAAGTATCAGCCTTTTGAGTATTTACTAGAAGGTCAACCAGTCTATATCGTCGAAAACGGCTTATTGGTGCTCGAAAAAATCAAACAAGGCAAGATGTCACACGATGAATTTTTTAGTGAAATGCGGCGACAAGGTGTGGAGCATTTGGGTCAAGTGCGGGTAGGCTTACTTGAGACAGATGGAAACTTTAGCTTGCTGTTATACCCTCTTGATGACACTCGTTATGGCATGCCACTATTCCCCAAGCAATACAGTGCGGTTACGCAAGTACAAGCCAACCATTACTATGCCTGTATGTATTGTGGCAATGTCAGCCATCTGGCACAGCCTAATGAGCTGTGTTCTCGCTGCCATAATAAACAAAGACGCTGGACCAAAGCTATCAACAATGAGGTCGTCGTATAAATCCTAGCAGGTAATCAGTGTAGGCATTATGTAGCGCTGTCACAAAGACTTACTAGACGGGCGCATCGTTCACGTATGATGCACTCTTGTTACTTTTATTAATATTTCATTGAGGTTCTTAAGCGCTATTTCTTTTACACTAGTAATATATAGCTCGTACAAGGTCAATGATGACCTCCGAGGCCATGCTTATCAGAATTATGGACTCATATATTAAAGTGAGTGAAACAAAACATATGAGCCAATACAAATCTCTAAAGCAAATAAGGACCACATGATGAAAAACATAATAATGGGCTCAGTAGTTGCGGTATCTAGCTTACTGGCAATAACAGCCTGTGCAAATGTCGATACCGCAACAAGCAACACGCCAAGCCATAATGCTATGCCACAAGGACAAATGCAGCCGCAAAGACACAATATGATGGCCGGTATCAACCTGACTCCCACTCAGCAGGCTCAGATACAAGCAATTAGACAAAACAATCGTGGTACAGGGGTAAAAAATCACGATGCGATCCTACAAGTACTGACACCTGAGCAGCGTCAAAAACTACAGCAAATGCAGGCGCAGCATATGAGTCAAGGTGGTCATATGACAAAACAGGGCCGTAACCAGCACCATATGAATAAAGGCCGTGGCAATCATCATATGAGTCAAGGCAGTGGTGGTCGTATGATGCATCAAAGTCCGTGGAATCAGCTGAATCTAACTGCCGACCAACAGGCTAAAATACAGGCCATTCGACAAAACAATCGTGGTACAGGGGTAAAAAATCACGATGCGATCCTACAAGTACTGACACCTGAGCAACGCCAGAAACTACAGCAAATGCAGTCGCAGCATATGAACCAAGGTGGCCATATGATGAAACAAGGTCAGAACTGAGGTTTATTGTATAGTCCGCTCAAAGTAAAACTGCCATAAGTTCAAACTGAGGCTGCTATATCAACCGTGAACGGCATTTCATTCATTTAAGGCGCATTAATATAAGACTGATGCGCCTTGTTTTTTGAAGAAATCCTATTTGAGGTGCTAGTAGTTAAGGCCTCATTGGCCTTGCTTGAGTACGACAGACAAGCACGTTGATGTTAAGGCTAGCGCTCAGTAGCCTCGATTGTGGGCAACGATTTGATGACTGTTAAAGATTCAATGTCTTGACATGTTGACTTCCTCCCCTCGCTAAACCGAGGGGATTCCTACCGCTAGACGGTCAAGCCCGACCGCAAGGATGTTCTTAGCGGCATTGATATCTCTATCATGCCATGTGCCACACTCAGCACACCTCCATCCTCTTATTCCAAGACCTGCTCTACCTTTTGGACTACTGTCACCTATTTTGTGACAGTGCGAGCAGGTCTGGGTAGTGTAACTCTCACTTACCATCTCAAAATGACAACCTGCATGCTTGCATTTATATTCCAGTTGTCGTTTAAGTTCAAACCATCCTGCATCGTATGTTGATTTAGCCAGTTTGGTTTTTTTATTGGTAAATGAGCGTGATTTAACATCACCGACCACAATCAAGGCATTGCTCTGCACTAGCTTGGTGGTAAATTTATGAATTAAGTCTAATCTTGTGTTTTTAATTTTGGCGTGAATTGCTTTAACACGTTTTTTATTGTTAGCACGTTGAGCGATAGCAAGCTTTTTCGCCCATTTTTGCGTTTGCTTAATAGTTAGCTTGTCACCATTTGAGGTGGTAGCAGACTCTGTTAA
>NZ_JAGBKM010000069.1 GCF_017498085.1 Psychrobacter coccoides | reverse complement strand
GCTATTAAGCATATCAGTACGCGCCAAAGCGGTAAAAAGTCTCTAAAAAGCACCCTGCAATTCAGCTTAGCTAACCGTCAAAAGCTCACAATAGACCTATGGGATAGCTATAACCTCTCGCTCTACAGCATCAATACGTGCGAATTAGTGCAAGACAATCGTGGCCACTGGTATGCTTGTATCACCGTCAAAGAATTTCCAAAAACAGTTTGTGGCATGGGCCAAGTCGGTATTGATTTAGGCTGTAAAGATGCCGCAGTCACTAGTGAAGG
>NZ_JAGBKM010000068.1 GCF_017498085.1 Psychrobacter coccoides | reverse complement strand
GCGGTCTTTTTAAACGGAATCCATCCAAGAGATCTGCGCTTGGCTTTTGGGTTATTGGTGCGCCAGTTGAGTTTGGCTTTTTTAAACTGTTTACGAGCCTTGGCATGGGTTTCTGAGATGGCTTGTAGGGTTTGACTGTGCAGATTCAGGTATTCACCCGCCCCTTTAGTGTAAGCGGCTAAATCATAAGCTGAAAAGAATTTGCCTGTGCGCTTAAGGTGTTTAAAACTTAGCTCATTAACGTAATTCCAGACAAAGTTAACCGCCCCAGCTAA
>NZ_JAGBKM010000067.1 GCF_017498085.1 Psychrobacter coccoides | reverse complement strand
TTCACTTCATCCAAACTGGCCAAATCCGTCTATGACGCTGGTTGGTTTGAACTTAAACGACAACTGGAATATAAATGCAAGCATGCAGGTTGTCAGCTTGAGATGGTAAATGAGAAATACACTACCCAGACCTGCTCGTGCTGCCTTAAAATAAGTGGCAGTAGTCCAAAAGGTAGAGCAGGACTTGGAATAAGAGGATGGAGGTGTGCTGAGTGTGGCACATGGCATGATAGAGATATCAATGCCGCTAAGAACATCCTTGCGGTCGGGCTTGACCG
>NZ_JAGBKM010000066.1 GCF_017498085.1 Psychrobacter coccoides | reverse complement strand
CAATAACACTGTCTTCTGACACTGGCGCATCATTTACGGCAGCGACCGTAATCGTAGCAGTTTGAGTGATCACGCCACCTTGACCGTCATCAATGGTATAAGTGAAGCTGTCTTCGCCATTAAAGTCCGCATTTGGTGTGTAGCTATAGCTGCCGTCTGCATTGACGGTGACTGTACCATTGGCAGCATTGTCTTTTAATGCATAAGTTAATTCGTCACCATCGGCATCAGTAGCCGCTTCTAATTGACCTGTCGCTACAGTGTCTTCGGTGGCTTCGATGA
>NZ_JAGBKM010000065.1 GCF_017498085.1 Psychrobacter coccoides | reverse complement strand
TGCCTTGATAACCAAACGCATTGAGATCATAATTAATCCATGAAAACGCTCAAACTACGCATCAAAGACAAACACGCCAAGCAGCTCAATATCTTGGCTGGGTCGGTTAACTTTGTGTGGAATTACGTCAATGAGCTAAGTTTTAAACACCTTAAGCGTACAGGTAAATTCTTTTCAGCCTATGATTTGGCCGCTTATACTAAAGGGGCGGGTGACTACCTGAATCTGCACAGTCAAACCTTGCAAGCGATCAGTGAGGTTCACGCTAAATCCCGTAAACAGTTTAAAAAAGC
>NZ_JAGBKM010000064.1 GCF_017498085.1 Psychrobacter coccoides | reverse complement strand
TAGTTTAAGAAGATATGGGTCTGTAGCTCAGCTGGTTAGAGCACCGTGTTGATAACGCGGGGGTCAGTGGTTCAAGTCCACTTAGACCCACCATTATAAGCGCAGCTAACCATTAGCAAATCCCCTTTAAGGGATTCAACTGGGAAGCAGAGTTATTTGAAATTTCTATTTAAAGAAATTTCCTTGCGCTCGGATCAAAGCAGTGCTTTGATTGTATCCTCGCTCAGGGGCCATAGCTCAGTTGGTAGAGCGCCTGCCTTGCACGCAGGAGGTCAACGGTTCGACTCCGTTTGGCTCCACCACTATAGCAGCTGCATAGCG
>NZ_JAGBKM010000063.1 GCF_017498085.1 Psychrobacter coccoides | reverse complement strand
ACAAAAAACGGGTTAAGGCCATTCATGCCAAGATTAAAAACACCCGCCAAGATCTGATTCATAAATTCACATCAAAGCTTGTTAAAGCCAACAGCCTAATCGTTGTTGGGAAGATTAAATCAAACTTATTCACTTCATCCAAACTGGCCAAATCCGTCTATGACGCTGGTTGGTTTGAAATAAAGCGGCAACTGGATTACAAATGCAAGCATGCAGGTTGCCACTATATCGAAGTCAATGAAACGTACACCACCCAAACCTGCTCGTGTTGCGGCTCCCGCCAAGACAGTCCGAAAGGTAGAGAAGGTCTTGGTATAAGAGCATGGTTTTGTCGTTCTTGTAAAACGACCCATAACAGAGATGTTAATGGAGC
>NZ_JAGBKM010000062.1 GCF_017498085.1 Psychrobacter coccoides | reverse complement strand
GATTACGACTGTCTTGTACTATCTCTAAGGTGTTAATTTGATATAGGCTTAGGTTGTAACTATCGAATACATCAATGATGAGCTTTTGACCTTTAGAGAGCGATAGTTGAAGGGTTGATTTAAGTGCTTTCTTTCCCGTTTGTCTTGTGCTTAGGTATTTGATAGCAGACTTTTTAAAAGGTATCCAGCCTAGGCTTTTGCGTTTTGCATCGGGTCGGTTGGTTCGCCAATTTAGTTTGGCTTTTTTAAATTGCTTACGAGATTTGGCGTGAGTCTCGTTAATGGCTTGCAAGGTTTGGCTGTGCAAGCCTAAATACTCACCACTACCTTTGGTATACTCACTTAGATCATAAGCACTAAAAAACGTACCGGTACGTTTTAAATGCT
>NZ_JAGBKM010000061.1 GCF_017498085.1 Psychrobacter coccoides | reverse complement strand
CAAGCAAAGTTTCTACGCCAAGGCTGGATGGAGAATAATCTGCCTAAACTGTTTCATGATATGGGCTGTATTTCTTTTATAGTGAACTGACTATACTGTAGCAAAAGTAAGTTCTCATTACGTTACCCATCAAAGAAAAATAGTACCGTATATTCCTTAAAGCGTGGAAAAGTATATGAAAAGCTGATTAAACAGTTCAGATCCGATCATCCAGACTTAGCTTCAGAGGACAAAGAGTTTAAATATGCTTCTACTTTTTTTGCTTACAAAAAATATGATTTTAATTATAAGTTCTATGAATCAAATGAGTTTATTAGACCTCTTGCAAAAGTAGTTGTCAGACACAACGTATATTATTGAACTCTACTTACTTAATAGATATGCCAAACATAGATAAGCTACTCAA
>NZ_JAGBKM010000060.1 GCF_017498085.1 Psychrobacter coccoides | reverse complement strand
TAAAGGTCAAAAGCTCATCATTGATGTATTCGATAGTTACAACCTAAGCCTATATCAAATTAACACCTTAGAGATAGTACAAGACAGTCGTAATCATTGGTATGCGTGTATTACCGTTAAAGAATTTCCAAAAACAGTTTGTGGCACGAGCCAAGTCGGTATTGATTTAGGCTGTAAAGATGCCGCAGTCAGTAGTGAGGGTGATCAGCTACAAATCAAAGTTACCCATCAATACGCAGAAAAACTGGCCAGCGCTCAAAGAGCCAAAAACAAAAAACGGGTTAAGGCCATTCATGCCAAGATTAAAAACACCCGCCAAGATATGATTCATAAATTCACATCAAAGCTTGTTAAAGCCAACAACTTAATCGTTGTTGGTAAAATCAAATCAAACTCATTCACTTCATCCAAACTGGCC
>NZ_JAGBKM010000006.1 GCF_017498085.1 Psychrobacter coccoides | reverse complement strand
AGTTCTTTTTAAATAAGATACAATCGTTTTAAAGCAAGCGAAATAGCAGAAGAACAAATGACCTATTCAGCAGATTTTCGAGCACAAGTGATTAAAAGTGTCAAAAACAAAGACATGAGTATCCGTCAGGCTTGTACTTTCTATAATGTTAGCAAAACCGCATTACAGCGCTGGCTGAGAAACCCAAGTATCAAACAAACTCGAGATAAATCACCAACTAAAATACCGAATGAAGCACTCTTAAAAGACGTTGAACAATATCCAGACGATTATCTGTACGAGCGAGCTAGGCGATTCAACTGTAGTAAGACCGGCATGCACACTGCTTTAAAACGTCTAGGTATCAGTCAAAAAAAAGACCTTAGAGCATCCAAAAGCCTGCCTGATAAAAAGAGTGGCTTATCAGAGTAAACTTGATCGCTTTACGCAGCAAGGCTATCCCATTATCTATATGGATGAAAGCGGCTTTGAGCACGAGACCATCCGCTCTCATGGCTATGCACCGATTGGTACACCCTGTATCGACAGCTACAACTGGCAAGCAAAAAAGAGAACTAACGTCATCGGTGCTCTTTATAACAAGATGCTGTTTGCGCTTGATTACTTTGAACAGAATATCAATAGCAATATATTTTATGACTGGTGTAAGATCACACTTATTCCAAGTCTCAAGACTAAATGCGTGATCGTTATGGATAACGCTAGGTTTCATAAAAGCAGACGTATCCAAAAACTGCTCAACAGACATGGTCATCGCATTCTATGGCTGCCACCCTATAGCCCTGATCTTAACCCCATTGAGAAAAAATGGGCACAAGCAAAGTTTCTACGCCAAGGCTGGATGGAGAATAATCTGCCTAAACTGTTTCATGATATGGGCTGTATTTCTTTTATAGTGAACTGACTATATCTAGCATCGTTTTTTGGAGTAATCTTTGTAAGAAAATCATCATAAAGCTTAGTACCTGTTGATTTTTTATATTTTGATATCCAAAAATGTCTATAATATGTAGTTAGTCCAACAGTTTCTTTTCCAGAAGTAAGTATTTCTTTAACATTAGTCCATTTTATATCAGCATAATCAGCAGGAATCTCTTTATCGACAATTTCGAATATCTTGTTTTTTATTAAATCAACATGGGATAGTTTCTTCCCTTTAGCATTTAATATTTCAAAGATCATATTTGCATTTTCTTTATCGGGAGTAGCTATAGCTATAAATACTGTACCTAATATTTGGTCTCTAAGAGATTTTAGAATATCTACGTACTCTATCTGATCTATCTTATCACTACCGATATTCTTTTTAAGATGCGATTTTAGGTTGTTTAAATCTAATCTACTGTATAAGTAATTAAACGATTCTTTAATGAGTTCTTCTTCTTCTGATTCTGCTTCCTGAGTCACGTTTTTTTCTATATCTTGAATAAAATACGAGAAGTATGGATAATGTGTTTTGCTGTCCAAAACCTTATAATCAACACCATCATCGTCTTTATCTACAATATACTTAAATAACTGCTTGCTTAGAACGTCCTCACCAATCTCTTTAAATCTATCTGAAAGAGCAGAGAATAGTATTGTAATTGTAGTAAGGCGCTGTTGACCATCAACTACATGTATATACTTATCTGCATTATTCTTATCTACAAAGTCGCCAATGAACAGCATTGTTCCTAAAAAGTAGCTTTGGTTTTTTAGCTCATTATCTTTAAAAATAAGACAATTTAACATATCATCAATAAACTCTTGATAATGTTTTTTGTTCCATGAGTAGTCGCGCTGAAAACGGGGTATAGAGAATTGGCTTCCAGAGTTAAAGAGCAATTTAATACTCGTTTCATTAGGTTGCATATCCATTTTATTCTCCTAATTATATTGAAAAGGTACTAGACAAATTATTTATAGAGTATATCTTACCTTAGAAGCTTCGATTTAGGGACTTGTTTAGCCTCAGTAACAGCAAAAAGCAATACTAGCTATAACAACCAAACCCCAACCAACAAAAAAGGCCATCCCAAAAGGATAGCCTTTAAATAACAACTAGTTAACCTACTAACTCGCCTCAGACACCGCCTGGTCCAACATCGGCTTTAAAAACTCACCGGTATGCGAACCTTCTACCTCCGCTACTTCCTCAGGTGTGCCTTCAGCGATAATCATACCGCCACCTTTACCGCCTTCAGGGCCTAGATCAATCACCCAATCCGCCGTCTTAATGACGTCTAAGTTATGCTCAATAACCACGATGGTATTGCCTTTATCACGTAGCGCATGCAGGATATTGAGCAGCTTAGCGATATCATGGAAATGCAAACCAGTAGTCGGCTCATCCAAGATATAGAGCGTTTGACCAGTATCACGTTTGGCAAGCTCACGTGCCAGCTTCACCCGCTGCGCCTCACCACCAGATAGCGTAGGGGCAGACTGTCCAAGACGAATATAGCTGAGTCCAACCTCCATCAGTGCTTGCAGGCGACGATAAATCGCAGGGATGGCTGAGAAAAACTCAGTGGCGTCTTCAACCGTCATATCGAGCACATCAGCGATGGTTTTGCCTTTATAGTGAATCTCGAGCGTCTCACGGTTATAGCGCTTACCATCACAGCTGTCACACGGCACATACATATCTGGCAAGAAGTGCATCTCAACCTTGATCAGGCCATCACCTTGACACGTCTCACAGCGTCCGCCTTTGACGTTAAAGCTAAAGCGACCAGGCTTATAACCACGAGCCCGGGCTTCGGGAGTCTGGGCAAACATCTCACGTACTGGGGTAAAGACACCTGTATAGGTGGCTGGGTTGGAGCGTGGGGTACGGCCAATCGGGCTTTGGTCGATATCGACCATTTTATCTAAGTGCTCAAGACCGCTGATGCTGTCAAACTTATCAGGTATCAAGGTTGAGGCATTATTGAGCTGAGTAGCAGCGACTGGCATCAAGGTACGGTTAATCAGGGTAGATTTACCAGAGCCTGACACACCAGTGATACAGGTCATGATGCCGACAGGCAGACTAAGATCCACATCTTTTAAGTTATTACCTGCAGCGCCTTTTAGCTCGATGCTCATTGGCATGGCTTTGGCTTTCTTTTTACCTTTGGTCTCTACTTCTATGGTTTTAGCCTTATGACGAACGCTTGGAATCTCGATTTTTTTCTCACCTGACAGATACTGTCCAGTGAGGGATTCTGTAGACTTCATGATGTCTTCTACTGGGCCCTGAGCGATAATATGGCCGCCATGTACACCAGCACCAACACCGATATCGATGACATGGTCGGCTTGACGAATCGCATCTTCATCGTGCTCAACGACCAGTACGGTATTGCCTAAGTCACGCAAACGGGTTAAGGTTTTTAGCAAGCGGTCATTGTCCCGCTGATGCAGACCGATCGACGGCTCATCGAGGACATACATCACGCCCATAAGCCCCGCACCGATTTGACTGGCAAGGCGAATACGCTGGGCTTCACCGCCTGATAGCGTCTCGGCAGAGCGGGCCAGCGATAGGTAGTCTAGGCCAACACTAACCAGAAAGTTTAGACGCTCATTGATCTCTTTAAATATTTTTTCTGCCACTTCGCCCTTATGACCGCTGATCTTAAGGGTTTTATAATAGTCAGCGGCATCACCGATAGAGAGCTTGACGATATCGGCGATGGTTTGGTCATCGACACGCACGTTGCGTGAGATTTCGTTGAGACGTGCGCCATCACAGACATTACATGTGGTATCGGCCAAGTATTTCGCCAGCTCGTCACGCACGAGGTTACTTTGGGTCTTGGCATAGCGACGCTCTAAGTAAGGCAGTACGCCTTCAAAAGGTACGGTTTTGTTGGTCTTACGGCCGCGCTCATCAGTGAAGTTAAAGGTCAGCTTCTCTTTGCCTGAGCCATGCATAATAAGATCTTGCTGCTGCTTGGATAGGTCTTGCCACGGTGTGTCCATATCGATATTGAAATGGTTGCAGACAGTGGTTAGGAGACCAAAGTAATAAGCGTGACGCTTATCCCAACCATTAATAGCGCCTTGGTTGAGTGATTTTTCATGATGGGTAATCAGCTTCTCAGCAGAGAAATACTGACGTTTACCCAGACCATCACAGCTTGGACAGGCGCCATAGGGGTTGTTAAAACTAAACATGCGCGGTTCAAGCTCAGGCACTGCTCGATCACAGACAGGGCAGGAGTGCTTGGACGACATCACTTGATTGTCACTGCCGCCATCCTTTGGATTGCCATCCATAAAGTGCAGGGTGACCAAGCCTTGACCTAAGCGCAAAGCGGTCTCCAGACTTTCGGCGACACGGTTGCCCAAGTCATTACGCACTTTAAAGCGGTCAACCACCACTTCGATGGTGTGCTTCTTTTTCTTATCCAGCGCTGGCAGCTCATCGGTATCATAGACCTGACCGTCAACACGTACCCGTACAAACCCTTGGCCAATTAATTGCTCAAGCAGGACGGTATGCTCGCCTTTGCGCTCACGAATCACGGGCGCCAATATCATAAGCTTGGTATCTTCAGGCAGGGCCATGATCTGATCAACCATTTCGGTGACAGATTGAGCGACCATCGGCTCGCCATGTTCAGGACAGTAAGGCGTACCGATACGGGCATACAGAAGGCGCAGATAGTCGTAAATCTCTGTGATGGTACCCACGGTCGAGCGTGGGTTGTGGTTGGTTGATTTTTGCTCGATGGCGATAGCAGGAGAGAGTCCCTCGATGCTGTCGATTTCAGGCTTCTCCATTTGTGAGAGGAACTGACGGGCATAAGCGGACAGACTCTCAACATAACGACGCTGCCCTTCGGCATAAAGCGTGTCAAAAGCTAAAGACGACTTACCTGAACCAGATAAACCCGTAATGACCACGAAGTTATCACGTGGAATGTCTATGTCGATGTTTTTTAGATTGTGAGTACGAGCACCGCGTACTGAGATATGATCGTTTGCCATCGGTTAGAGGTTTCCTATTTGCAAAAATGGTATTTGAAACAATATCTAAATATCAAAAAATCAATAAAGCTGTGTCGGTTTATTAAAGGGATGAGATAAATAGTTTTTTAAATTTATATTGCTTTATAAACATTAAGGATTTCATAAAGCAATATAAACGCCTATATTTATTGGTGGTGTCGTCTTTTAATTCACACTGACTTACCAAAGGCAATAATTATCAAGTTTGGTTGATTAGATATAGTCGATCCACTATATAACAGCTTGCGATGCCTTACTTTATTGTCATGGTAGCAGCATTATTCAAGGTAACGAGGCACATCAGATGCACTTAGTAACAAAATTATTGTCTACTATAAAGCGCTCAGATAGGGCTAGGCGTGCAGCGGTGGCAGTCAGACAAAAGTCTCGGCAACCAAACGGCGAATGTCTTATACTAGGAGCCCTTGATTTGTAGGCGGATGCCTTGATAGATCGACAGTGATATAGCAGCAATGACAAACCTGTGAGGCAAGTATGAATAGCGTAGAAAAACGGGCAATTCTCGGGGTCGGTGGTATCTTTGCCTTGCGGATGATTGGCTTGTTTATGATTGTGCCCGTGTTTGCTGTATATGGTGATAATTATACGCATGCCACGCCTTTTTTGATCGGTTTGGCCGTTGGTATTTATGGCCTCGGTCAGGCGGTTTTTCAGATACCCATGAGTTTAGCTGCCGATAAGTTCCCACGTAAGCCTATCATTATGTTGGGATTGGTACTGTTTGCTGCAGGGGGTGTGGTGGCTGCCAATGCCACAGATATCTATCAAGTCATTATCGGTCGGGCGCTGGCGGGTAGTGGAGCGGTATCGGCGGTGCTGATGGCGTTACTCGCTGACGTGACTCGTGAGGAGATGCGCACCAAGGCGATGGCGACCATGGGCTTGACCATTGCCACCTCCATTATGCTTGCTTTCGCATTCGGTCCGCTCATGGTGGATTCGATTGGTATCTCAGGGCTATTTTGGTTGACCGCAGGTTTTGCTGTATTGGCTATGGTCTTGTTATTTGTTGTGCCAACGCCACTGCGAGTGCTCAAACACAATCTGGATAACAAGTCGATTGGTCAACAGCTGGCTACTGTTTTAAAAATCGGTGATTTAAACCGCTTACACATCGGTATTTTTGCCCTACATTTGACCCTCACTGCGATATTTGTGATTTTGCCGCAGCAACTGACCGATGTCATGGGGTTATCTGTACGCCAGCAGGGCATGGTGTATCTGCCACTACTGTTTATTGGTTTTGCCGTCGCCATTCCTTTTATTATCATTGCCGAAAAAAAACGTAAGATGCGTCAAGTGTTTTTGGGGTCAATTGTGGTGATGACAGCTTCTTTAGCGCTATTGGCACTTGGTAGCCAAGTCGGTATTGGTATCATTTTAGGTTTGTTGTTTTATTTTATGGGCTTTAACTTACTTGAGGCCACCATTCCGTCATGGATATCGAAGCGTGCGCCAGTCGCCAATAAAGCCACAGCGATGGGACTTAATTCGTCCAGTCAGTTTTTTGGCGCATTTGTCGGTGGGGCGTTGGGTGGTCTGCTGTTGACTCAGTCCAATTTGCTGGCTTGGGGCGTACTGGCTGCTATCATGGGCGCAGCGCTATTGATTATTTTTCCCATTGCGCAGCCGCCTTACTTATCGAGTACCACGGTAACTATTCCTAAGAATATCGATATCCAAGACTGGTCGCAGCAAGTCATGGCCGTCAATGGGGTCGACGAGCTGGTGGTGATGGCAAAGGAGCAAGTGGCTTATCTAAAGTTAGATAAGACTCAGCTGACTGAAACTTCACGCCAACAGCTGTCAAGTCTGGTGCAGAGCTCGTTGGATATTTAATGGTCATGTTGATGGTTTGAGCGTTTTATCGTATCAAGAGAGAGCGATATTATTGCTGAATGGGTGGAAAGTCCGCAAAAATGTCTTTCAATCACGCTGTATCTGTTTTAAATTTAGATGACTCTACTAAAAGGAAGCACAGTCTATGCAGCCCCTACCGATACCGCCCGTCACCCAGACACTACAGCGCTTTATTGAGGGTATATCCCCGTTATTGAGTGAGACTGAGCGTGAGCAAACCAAAGCGGCTGTGGCTGATTTTGCCATTAATGATGCACTAGTACTACAACAGCGCCTGATGGATTATGCTGATGAACAAGCAAAAAGTGGGCAAAGCTGGCTGACCAAAATCAAGCTCGCAGAATACCTACAAGATAGACGTCCACTAGCGCTGTCTAATAACGCCAGTTTGCAGTTGGATTATCCTGACAAGTCCATTGGTACAGCACGAGCCGCCTCTTTTATTCAGCGCATGGTTCACACGCATATCGACTATATGAATGGAGATATAACACCGCCAACGGATCCGCGCGGGCAGCCCATTTCTACCTATAATTGGCGTATCTTGACAGGGGCGGTACGTGAGCCGCAGCCTGAGGGCGACTACTATTACTATGCCGCCAATCACGTTGCCAGTCGTCATATCAGCGTGCTCTGGCAAGGGCATCATATCGCTCTGCAAGTAACGGACGTACAGGGCAACGTATACTCAGTTAGGTCGCTAGCAAAGGCGCTTGATAGCATTATAAATAGCGACTATGACCAACCTGCTTTTGCATTTAGCGCCATTAGTGCTTTGGGCAGTGATAAGGCTGCGCATTACCTTGATTTGCTCAGCAAAGCGCCAGCAAACAGACGAGCTTATGACGCTCTGCGCAATAGCTTATTTACTTTTTCAATGTATCATTTTACAGATCTATCCAAAGAGACTGATATTGAACAAGCTGAGACCGAGCAGATACAGCAGCAAACCTTTATGCCTGGTAATGCTTGGCAATTTAAACCTATCAATTATCAGATGGATCTACAGTCGGACTTTTTAGCCATTCACTTTGAGCATAGCGAAATTGATGGCGCAGCGTTGAATCATTTATTCACTTATGCTTTTGCGCTTAAGTTGCAGGAGGATAGCAACGAAGAGAAAAAAGAGTCAGACCTGCCATCTTTGCAGCAGTTAGACTGGGTGTCTAATGAGGATAATGAAGCGACGGTAGCGAGTATCGTACAAGATATTGCAGCTGTTAGCATACAAGCAAAACAGATCGCAGTACAACGTTGTACAGTCGATTATAGCGCCATTACTGATAAAAAAAGTAGCAATAAAAACAGTAGCATCAAAGTCAGTCACGATGCCATGATGCAGTTTGCCCTGATTTACGCGCAGTTAAAAGTATTTGATAAAGTGCGTCATACTTATGAAGCGGTTGATACCAGTCACTTTATGGCGGGGCGTACCGAAGGCCTGCGTCCTAACAGTCATGAGGCGATTGCATTATGCCAAGCGTTGCTGACGGATAGTGCCACTCAAGAACAGCTGGCAAGCGCCTTTACTGCCCATAAACAGCGGGTCATCGCTTGCAAGACTGGTCAAGCGTTTGATCGTCACTTAACTGGGCTGAAAGCTATGATGCATAAAGATGGTCAACAAAGCATGGCTGATGCAGCGGCTTTTTTTGCCAGTCTTGGTTATCAAAAACTGACTGGCGGTGATTTTTTATCTACTTCATCTATGGGTGTTCGCTATCCTGTTAAACGTATTTTATTTGCCCCAACCTATGTAGGCGGTTTTGGGGTCAATTATAGCTTAAGCGATACAGAGTATGAGTTTGTGCTTTTTGCTGATAGCGAGAGTCGTCCGTATCTTGATGACATGGCTCAAGCTTGCGTAGCAGGCGTCAATAAAATAATTGCATTATTAACAAAATAGGTCGGTTTCTACGTATCGAGTGAGGTTGCTTGTCACTCTAACGACAGTTAATGCGTGTCATTATAGCGAGTTCTAGATAAGAAGAGCTGCACATGAGATAGAACGTGCCAGTTTTATTTAGGATTAACCATAGACGACAAACGTTGTCGTATATTGGCCAAAATTACTAGATATTTGAACAAAACTTGTATAAAGTAAAACCATCTTAATAAGTTATCTTATTATTTTATATTAATGGATTACTAAGCCGATTAACAAAAGATCAAAACAGCGGTGATTGGTAGTTCATAAATCTATATTATAAAGTTGTTTATTTAAAAGGACAGTATTATGCGCGGAGTCAATAAAGTAATTATCATCGGTAACCTTGGAGCAGATCCTGAAGCACGTCAATTTAATAATGGCGGTAGCGTGACCAATATTTCAGTTGCGACCTCTGAGCAGTGGACAGACAAACAAAGCGGTGAAAAAAGAGAGGCCACTGAATGGCATCGCATCTCTTTATTTAATCGTTTGGGCGAGATTGCTGCACAATATTTACGTAAAGGCAGTAAAGTATATATCGAAGGCAGCTTGCGTACACGTAAATATCAAGACCAAAACGGACAAGACCGTTATATTACTGAGATTCGTGCTGAGCAAATGCAAATGCTGGATAGTGCGGGTGGTGGTCAAGGTGGTCAGCAAGGCGGCTATAGTAACCAAGGCGGTGGACAAGGCTTTGGCGGTCAGCAAGGTGGCTATAATCAAGCGGGTGGCGTAGCTGCGGCAGCACAAGGCGGTAACCAAAATAGCTTCAATAATCAGGGCGCTTCTGCGCAGCAGAATCAGTTTAACCAACCAGCACAGGCACCGCAGTCTAAGCCTAGTGTCATGCCAGACGGCCCTGTCGACGATGATATTCCGTTTTGACGTGTACCTTAGAGTTTAATGTAAAGACAATCATTAAGAGCCTGTAAATACAGGCTCTTTTTTATGATTGGTATAATAAAAGCCCTACGCTATAAAATATATTTAATGATATTACGTTTTTTACCGAACATAATTAAACTCTATAATGCTGTTTTGTTTAGAGTTATATCATGGTTTTGTTTTTAATCATTTGAATTAATGATTTATCGAATATAAATAATATGTTAATCTAGCACAGTCGCTAGTACTGGCTATCTAATATTAAGTTTGATTGTTTATTACAGCATAAACTTTTTAATTTAATATAAAAACATATTTACCGTAACAAAGCAGTAATATTATTAAACCAATTATTACCTAATAAAGAGCAATTGACTTTATTAGGTTTGTTTCCGTTTTATAACCGAGGCTATTATGCAAAAAAATAAAACCATTGATTTAGATAATTTAGATGTTGATGAGCTGCGGGCCATCACTGAGAGCGCACAGCAGCTTATCGAAAAAAAGCAGCATCAGCGTTTGTACGATGCTTATATGCAGTTTGAAAAAATTGCAGAAGAGAGCAATAGTACGATTGAGGAAATCCTAAAGGCAGGTGAGAAGCTGGAGAAAAAACGCAATATCAAATACCGTAATACAGCCAATTATGAAGAAACATGGACGGGTCGTGGGCGTAAACCGACTTGGCTCGTTGAGGCGTTAGCAGCAGGTCGCAATCTTGAAGAGTTTGCTGTCTAAGTGCGTTGATCTTTAACTGACTCGACTATTTAAATTAAGTCGGTGGTCAGTAAGGTTTGGTATCATAAAAAGCCAGTGTCTTTAAATGAAGATACTGGCTTTTTTTCTGTCATCTACGGGTCATAGTTTGTTATGATAATGGCATTTTAATCTCACCTATATAAGTAGTAACACTGTGCCTCAAGCGTCTGCTTCGTCTCATAAACGTCCTCGTAAGCTGTGGTGGCTGATTGGGTTTGTGCTATTTGCCTTATTTACGTTACTGCAAATGCCAGCTGCCTGGGTGATCGAAAAATACGCGCCCGAGTCATCTTATGTACAGCACGTCTCAGGAAACTTGTGGCAAGGCTCGGTGGTTTGGCAGCTGCCAGTGTCGATAGCGCCATTAACGGGGACCGCCAGCTGGACATGGCAACCATGGCAATTGTTGTTGGGTAAGATAGGTGCCGATGTAGATATCCGTACCGGACAGACACGGCTTAATGGTCAAGTCAAAGTTGGCCACCGTCTTTGGCAGATGACAGATATGAATGGTCAAATCGCTCCTGAGACGCTTGCAAAGGTGGTCGATTGGCAACTGCCCAATACTCCTATTCAGGTCAATTCAGTTTCATTGCAACGGCGTTCAGGTTCAGATGCAAACGCCACAGGCTTTACGCAAGCAGATGGTCAGCTGACTTGGGTCGGTGGTGAGGTCGGCTATCCAAGTGGTGGCAAGGTGTTTTATATCACCATGCCGACCATGCAGGCGCAGCTTTCGGCCGAACAAAAAAACAGTAAAAACCTGCTGCATATGAGCTTATTAAACAACCAAGAAAAGCGTTTGGGCGATTTGTATCTGGATGGCGATAATATGCTGGATGTGAATTTGACGCAGCGTTTATTAGAAAACATGCCTGAGTATAAAGGGCAGGCGCCACAAGACACCCCAGTCGTGAGTGTGCGTCAGCCATTACTGCCAGGGTCGTCGCTGTCAGATTCAGGGATGCGTTAAATGATAGGTTTTTCAGCACGTCTAAAGCCAGTGGTTAACAGCGTAAATCGATTCTCAGGATGGGTGTTACTACTGGCATTGGGCTGGCTGGCTTGGGCCGCCGCCCGTATGCTGTGGCTGGTACTGGCGCCGCCTATCGCCCCTGCGCTGCCAGTACAAGCGTTACAAAGCAATAGGGAGTCCACAGCAGACAACAGTAGCCTTTTTGCTGTCTTTGCTGATTCTGAGTCGGCGCCTGCTGCCACTCAGCCGCCGCCTAATGTGACCTTAAAAGGGGTCATGCTAGCGATACCAGAAACCTTATCATCGGCATTATTAGACGTAAATGGTGAAGTAAAAAACTACCGAATTGGCGATGGTCTGCAAGACAGTGGCTACACTCTGGCTGCAGTGGATTGGAACACCGTCATTATTACAGATGCTAGGGATAACCCAAGTGTCATTAGTATGGCGGATGCCATGCCATTGGACCAAGGCGAAATGGCCGCAGGTGGCATGAGCAATCAGCGTTTGCCAGACAGTAAGCCGCTACCGTCGTCTACTGTGCCACAGCCGCTGGCTTTACCCAATGCTCTCGCCACTAATGAAAACGGTGAGGCGACCAGTAACCCTACTGTCGATACTGCGCCTCCATTATCTGCTATCGATGAAGCTGTAACGGCGCTAAAAGACAGCCCCGCCAGTTTTTTGAGTCGTATGGGGGTGATGGCTGCTGGCGAAGGCTATCAAGTCACTGCGGCGATGCCAGCAGAGGTGCGCAATCGTTTAGGATTGGAGCCAGGAGATCGGGTGCTTACGGTCAACGGACAAAGTGTCGGCAGTGACCCAATGCAAGATGCTGGAGTGTTACAACAAGTGCAGCAGTCTGGTCAGGCGCAGATAGAAGTACAGCGGGGCGAACAGGTCATTACGATTCGTCAGCAGTTTTAGCTATGAGCGCTTATATCAGTAGCATGTGGCATAGTACAGTGTGTGCTAGTTTGACGTGAGATTGACTGTATTTAGGACAGGTCACATCGAGTGCGTGCCGTATAGATATGACTCAGACAAACATTTTATTAAAGCTATTTAAAAACGCCTCAGTGACAACTGAGCGATATCACAGTGGATTATTATGACCATGGCTCGTTTGTATACATTAACAGTAACCCCTTTGCGCCACTCATTGCAGCGTTTGTTGTACCTTTGTCGACCACTGTGCCTTGCGCTGCCTGTGTGGGCTGCGGCGTGTGGATTGGCCAGCGCTGAGAGTTGGAAGGTCAATCTGCAAGATGCTGATATCAAAGCATTTATCAATGAAGTGGCAACCATTACTGATCAAAACTTTGTGCTTGATCCTCGTATCAATGGCAATGTCACTGTCATCTCCAATCGGGCGCTGTCACGTGATGAGATATATCAGCTGTTTTTAAGCGTCATGCAAGTCAATGGGATTGCTGCTATTGACTCTGGCACCACCATCAAACTGGTCCCTGATAATATCGCTAAGCAGTCTGGTATCGCAGTGGATCTGCGAGGGGATAGCGTGGGCGAGTCGTTAGCCACCCGGGTTATTTATTTGACCAACACTCAAGCTGCAGAGGTACTCGGGGTTATCAGGCCTTTGATGCCGCAATCTGCACATGCTGCAGCGGTCCCTGGGGTCAATGCGCTAGTACTGTCTGATCGCTCTGACAGTCTTAATCAGCTGACGGCGTTGATTCGTGATCTTGATAGCAATATTAATGACAGCTTGCAGGTCATACCACTGCGTCATGTCGATGCTGAGCGTATGATGGATCTTATCAGTAGTCTGGTATCAAGTACTGGCGGTGCACAGGCGCAGGGTAATGATCAGCTTAAAGTCATCGCTGATAGTGCCAGTGATAGACTGCTGGTCAAAGGCAGTCCTGAGATGATCGCTAAAGTACAAGAGATGGTCAATCAGCTTGATACCACACCGTCACGTCGCCTCAGTGGTCTGCGGGTCTTTCGTTTAAAATATGCCAGTGCTAGTCATATTGCTCAGATGTTACGAGGACTGCTGTCTAATCAGTCTCTTAATAGCTCTGGCGCCAGCTCTTCTCTTGAGTCGGCCTCATTAACGGACAGCGGTGCGACAGGTGCAGCGCTCAACACGAACAACACGGTAAGCACGCCCAGTACCAGTGGCTCAGCGATGGGTACAGGGACAGCAAACGACAGCACCAGTGGCAAACCCTTTAGTATCATTGCAGACGAAACGCAAAATGCCGTCATCGTCAACGCCGCCCCTGAGCTGATGTTTGAGATCGAAGAGGCGGTCAATCAGCTGGATAATCGCCGTGCGCAAGTACTTATCCAAGCGGCTATCGTAGAAGTCTCAGGAGACGACGCCACCCAGCTTGGGGTTCAGTGGGCACTGGGTAATGCCAATAGTGGCTATGGTGTTGTTAACTTCAACAACGTCGGTGCTAGTGCTGCATCGCTCGCCGCTGCCGCACTTTCAGGTAATCCAAGTGCGGCTGTGGGCTCGATAGCTGGCGCTTTGGTCGGCGTTGGCAGTAGTAGTAAAGACAGCCAAGGCAACACCCAGTTTTATGGGGCCATTTTACAGGCACTAGACTCTTCCACCAGTGCCAATCTGCTGTCAATGCCTTCGATCTTGACCTTGGACAATGAAAAAGCAAGCATTCTGGTCGGTCAAAACGTGCCTTTTGTGACAGGTTCATACACCACCACTGGTGATTCCTCTACCAACCCATTTCAGACGATCGATCGACAAGACATTGGTATTAACTTAAATGTCATTCCTCATATCGGTGAAAATGGCACGGTGCGTTTAGAAGTGTCACAAGAAGTATCATCAGTCGTGCCAGGAAGTACAGGCAATGCCACTGGGTTGATTACTAATAAAAGCTTGATTAATACCACGATTTTGGCAGACGATCAGCAGACCATTGCTCTTGGTGGGTTGATGCGTGATAACACCACCACCAGACAGCAAAAAGTACCCGGCTTGGGCAGTGTGCCTGTCATAGGTCGTCTGTTTCGCTCAGACAACGATACCACCCAAAAAAGCAACTTAATTATCTTTTTGCAGCCCACTATCTTGCGTGATGGCGGGGCAGTAGCCAGTGTCACTGAGCGCAAATATAACCAAATGCGTGTTTTGCAATTAGTGATCGATAAAAACGGCACCATCAAACAACTGCCTTTAAGTGGTACAGAAGGGTGGGGCGGCAATATCGATCCCAACTACGAGCTGATGCCGCTTAATCCACTGGTTCCAAAGGTAGACCAAAGGCCTGCCGCTACCCCAAAAGGCTTTACCAGAGTGGACAGCCCTAACAGTGAAATGAAGACCTATCCGCTGAATCGCTAGATTGTGACTAGGAGTAAGAGGTAATGAATCATAAAAAATGGCTTACTCTCAGCGTCGTCGCCACGGCTTTATTATTGATTCCAAGGCGTAGCAGTCGACAGACGACATCCGATGCTCATGCCAATCATCTCTCTAAAAAAGACAAAGGGCGTCAATCAGAGCGAGATCAGCCCAATGATAAAAAAGCGGCTGATTGAGCGTAAATGCCTGATACCAAAAACCGCTCTTATAGGAGATATTTTGATAAAATCAGTGGCGCTGATGTCCTAGCTGACGCCATCTGACTTTGCGTTTGACTTGTATTCTCTAAGCTCGGCATCCATAAAAACTCATGTATTCACTATTATGGAGGCGGCTGATGACAGATATAAACGCATCACTAAAAGCGCAACACCCATCATCTCATGACTCTCAATCAAATTCTGACGACCCAAAAACCCCCTATCCCCTGATAGACACGCACACGCATTTTGATGCGCCTGTATTTGATAATGACAGAGCGCAGCAAGCGCAGCGTGCCTATGGTCAAGGGGTGCGGCATCTGATATTGGTTGGCTATTTGTCTCGTCATTTTGACAGGTTATATCAAACCCAGCAGCAACTTATGCCGCCCTCAGCAGATGATAGCGCTCAGACAGCCTCTCGAGCAGTACCCTCCGAGCAACCTCAAACCCATATTGCGTTAGGTCTACACCCTTTTTATATTCATCAGCATACAGATGCTGACCTCAGCAGTATGGCACAGAGGATCGCCCAGCAGCGCCCTGTTGCCATCGGTGAGATTGGGCTTGATACGTATACTGATGAGATGAAGCAGCCGGCAGCTTTTGAAAAGCAGCAGCGTTTTTTTGCAGCACAGTTGGATATGGCGGTGGCGCATCAGTTGCCCGTCATGCTACATATTCGAAAAGCCCATGCTGAAGCGTTAGCCCTATTAAAAGCTCACGATTATGACGCTCATAAGCTGGGGGGTATCGCTCATAGCTTTAGCGGTGGTGTACAAGAAGCGAAAGCTTTTGTTAAGTTGGGCTTTAAGCTAGGTGTTACAGGTCAAGTCACCAATCCTAATGCCAAAAAACTTCGGTCAGCCATTCAGGCGGCCGTTGATAGCTATGGTATCGAGTGTTTGGTCATTGAGACAGACTGCCCCGATATGACCCCCATCATGTGCCAGACTCAAAGCAATGACTCCAAGCAAACGGATACAGAGGACGAGACAACAAAGGATAAGGCAAAGGGGGTACGCTCAGCGTTGGGCCAAAATGCTGATAATGAATGGCAAGGCGCTGATGGTCACAATCGCAATGTCCCAGCGAACCTGCCTTGGGTGCTGATGAGCTTAAGTGAGCTGCTTGATGTTGACTGTGCAGTGTTGGCACGACAGCTTTGGCAAAACAGCTGTGATGCCTTGCAAGTATCATGGGCTTACCGATAATAAAAACAAATAATTTCAACAGGTTAAAACCTATTATGAATTCATCATCTCCACACCTCAGTACAGACTCTAAGACTATGACTATGGCTTTAAAAGACGATACATTAGAAGTTGGCACGTTAAATGCTACAAGTATAGATAAGCAGTATGAGCGCCGCTTTCAGGGGACGCAGACATTATATGGTGCCACGGCGTTTGATGCCTTTGCTGCTGCCCATGTCTATATCATTGGCGTGGGCGGTGTGGGCTCTTGGGCCGCTGAGGCGCTGGCACGTACAGCAGTAGGTACGATTACTTTGATTGACTTGGATGTGTTGGTCGCATCCAATGCCAATCGGCAACTGCCAGCGCTTGATAGCACCTTTGGTCAAAGCAAAATAGCAGCGATGGGTCAGCGTCTACGTGAGATCAATCCAAAGGTCACTTTGAATTTAGTAGATGACTTTTTGACCCCAGACAACGTGACGCTACTGTTGCCTAGTCGTAGTGAAGCCAAAGCTGCTACGGAGCAAGGTCGTCCTATCGTAATACTAGATTGCGTCGATGATATGAGTGCCAAGCTGGCCATTGCTTTGCACTGTCGCTTTAATAAGTTAAAGCTGATTTGTGCAGGTGGCGCTGGCGGCAAAATAGACCCGCTACAGATTACTGTCAGCGACCTCAAAGACAGTTACCAAGATCCTTTATTGGCACGGCTGCGCTATAAGCTGCGTCATGAAAAAGGCATCAATAGGGCCTTAAAAGAAAAGTTTGGTATTAAGTGCGTGTACTCGACTGAGCCACCAAAAGTGGATAAAAGCTGTCAAACAGGGGGGCTGCACTGTGGTGGCTATGGCTCTGCAGTAGCGGTCACTTCGGTAGTGGCGATGATTATGGTCAGTGAAGCGCTACAGATGTTAAGCAAACAAGCCGCTATAAAACGTACCAACTGATAACTTCATATGAAGCTTGGAGAGAGATGTGTCAAACCATGAGTATCCGTTAGCCGCAGATGAGCAAGAGCGAATCGCTAAACTACGTGCATATGATGTCTTTAATAACGAGCATGATCCTGCATTTGCGCGTCTAACGGAACTGGTAAAGCTGTTTTTCGATATACCTATCGTGACCATCACTTTCATGGACGAGCGTACCCAGTACTTAAGAGCACCTCATGGGTTGCAGGGAACTTGTACAACTTCACGGGAAGTGGCTATCTGTAATTATACGGTCCTGTCTAACGATGTTTTTATGGTGCCAGATTTGGCAAAAGACAGCCGCTTTATTCACAATTCACTGATCAGCCAAAGCCCCAATTTACGTTTTTATGCTGGAGCGCCTATCCTGTTATATGAGGATAACAAGGTATATCGTTTGGGCTCTTTGTGTCTTATGGACACGCAGCCCAATCATACATTTGATGACAAGCAGGCTGAGCTGTTGACGAAGTTTGCAGCGATGGCAGCAGATGCATTAGAGTTACAAAAAAGCCAACGCCTTGCTAAGCGTGACAGCAAAATGAAGTCAAAGTTCTTAGCCAATATGAGCCACGAGATACGCACGCCAATGAATGGCATCGTTGGTATGATTGAGATGCTTGATGATACAGAGCTAAATCTTGAGCAAAAAAGCTATATTGATAGTATGAAAATCTCAACCGAGCATTTACTGGCGATCATCAATGGCATCTTGGACTTATCAAAAGTTGAGTCTGGCAAGATGACGCTAGACTCGGTACCGATGGACCTGTCAGTACTGTGCAATGAAGTGGTTGACTTATTTGCTGTTCGCGCACAGCAGCGAGGGCTGTCTCTGAGCTGTCGTTATCCTTCGGAGTTATCGCCTTATGTACAAGGCGATCCCGTACGGTTAAAGCAGGTTTTATCAAACCTTGTCAATAATGCAATCAAGTTTACTCGTAAAGGCGGTAGTGTCAGTATCAATATACATGCGACTCCGCACTGTGACAACACTCAATGTAGCTATCTAGGTTGCCGAGAAATGACCCTTTGTATCGAAGTGGCCGATACAGGCGTGGGCATCAAGCCTAAGGCACTAGAGAATATATTTGAGGCTTATAATCAAGCAGATAACTCTGTCTATCGACTAGATGGTGGTACTGGTCTAGGACTGTCTGTCTGTAAGTCTTTAGTCACTCTGATGGGAGGGCATATCTGGGTTACCAGTGTGGTTGGAGAAGGTTCCGTCTTTAAGGTACTACTACCTATTCCTATACTAAAAGAGTCCCAATATAAAGCGTGGCAGTGCTCACATGAGATGGAGCATCAGCCAGTATTGACTGATAAGTCAGGTCACATACTCTTAGCGGAAGATGATAACGTCAATGCCATGGTCGCCAAAAAAGTACTGCACAATAGCGGACATAGGGTTACCCATGTCACTGATGGCCAAAGCGCTATAGAGGAGTTTTCAGCAAAACCTGAGTGTTTTGATATCATACTCATGGACCATCATATGCCCATCATGGATGGCATACAGGCGACGACTAAACTGCGTGAGCTGTATGACCCAACAGAGCTACCGCCCATTATCGCACTGACAGCCAATGCCATGGACGGTGAGCGTGAAAAATACCTGCAGGCAGGCATGCAAGACTACTGTACGAAACCTTTTAAAAAAGAAAAGCTGGCCACCTTGGTACAGTACTGGCTCGTGCAAAAGCCATAGCAAGCACCCGCTTTCTTTACGGCGCTACAATCTTTGCGGCGCTACAAACAGTAAAGACAAACCATAAAAAAACCTCAACGCTGGGATACGTGTTGAGGTTTTTGTGTAGCAGCAGGTTGCTATATTAGCTGACACGTGTCTGATAGTCGCCAGTGCGGGTATCGACGCGTACCACTTCGCCTTGCTGTACAAATAGGGGTACACGGACCACAGCGCCAGTCTCTAGAGTTGCCGGCTTGCCACCACCACCAGAGGTGTCACCCCGTACGCCTGGATCTGTTTCGGTAATCTGTAACTCAACGAAATTAGGGGCAGTAACCGACAATGGCACACCATTAAATAGCGTGATGGTACACAGGTCATTGCCATTTTCTTTTAGCCACTGCTTGGCATCAGCCATAGCCGTTTCATCTGCTTGCAGCTGCTCAAAGGTCTCAGGATGCATAAAGTGCCAAAACTCACCATCGTTATATAGATAGTTCATCTCAGTATCTAGCACATCGGCTGCTTCTAGGCTTTCACCCGACTTGAAGGTCTGCTCAAGTACTTTGCCACTACGTAGATTACGCATCTTTACACGGTTAAAGGCTTGGCCTTTACCAGGTTTGACAAACTCATTTTCGATAATGGCGTAAGGGTTGCCATCGAGCATTACCTTTAGACCGGCTTTAAATTCATTGGTAGAAAAACTTGCCACAAGAGACTCCTAAGGGTTGCGAATAACGGTTATTAGAACATGTAACAGTTAAAGATTAAACATTAGAACAAACATTCATTTGATCATCAGCGCTTGCCAAGCTTGGCACTCACAGAGTGTTACTCAGATCATAGCAACAATAAGCAAGGCTAGATAGAGAGGCTTGACTGGCATACTTTGATAGAGTGCTGATATACAGCGTATAATAGCGGTTTTTGCATGTATTAGGGTGTCATGATAAACCATTTGATCACACAAAAACACTGGCAAACACAATTATCTGAAGCCATTACTTCGGTAGATGAGTTGCTCACTTTGCTACATCTTGAATCTCTTCAATCGCAGGTTTATATACCTGAGCACTTTGAGCTGCGTGTGCCACGTGGCTTTGTCGCTAAGATGGCGGTTGGGGATGCTCATGACCCCTTATTAAAGCAAGTCTTACCTGACAAACAAGAGCGCAACCCCGTAAGTGGCTATGTGGCAGACCCACTGGGCGAAAACGCTCAGAATCCAACCAAGGGTCTGCTACACAAGTATCAGTCGCGAGTTTTATTGACGATAACAGGGGCGTGCGCAATTCACTGCCGGTACTGTTTTCGCCAGCATTTTGATTATAGTGCCAATATGCCCACGACCTCTGCCCATGCTGCCATCATGAGCTATATTAAAGAACACAATGATATCAATGAGGTCATCTTAAGTGGCGGCGATCCATTAAGCGTCTCTAATCGGCGCTTGTTTGCTTGGCTAGATACGCTAGAAGCACTCCCGCAGCTGACGACCATTCGCTTGCACACCCGTATGCCTCTGGTCATCCCTGAGCGTTTAGATAATGAGCTGTTGCAGCGTCTGTCACAGAGCCGCTGTCAGATTGTCATGGTGATTCATTGTAATCATGCCAATGAGATTGATACCAACACAGCTGAGTATTTACAGCGTGCCCGTAACGCAGGGATTACGCTACTCAATCAAGCCGTTTTATTGAATGGCATTAACGACAGTGTCAGCACGCAAGTCGATCTCAATCAGCGTTTGTTCAGTGCTGGCGTACTGCCTTACTATTTGCATGTCTTGGATAAGGTGGCAGGCGCTGCTCATTTCGATAGCGATGAGCGATCCGCTATCGATCTTTATTGGTCATTGTTGGCAGAGCTTCCTGGCTATTTGGTCCCAAAACTGGTCAGAGAGTTGCCGAACAGACGTTTTAAGGTGCCGATTGACGTTTACAAAAATCAGTAAAGTACTCAAAATGGTAGTTTAGGAGGCTTTTATTAATAAACATAAGTGCTGTCTCCTAGCGTATCTTTTTCTAGCGTTTCTTTATCATCGTATTGATCGTTAGTTTATCCCTTTATTAAGGAGTACTTGTGATCACGTTATCGGATTTTCAAGCGTATCTGTCTGCTGAGATACCCTTGCCACAGTCTGAGAGTGAGTCTAGCAACTATGATGAGCAACAACTGCTCAAATGGGCAGTAGCACTCTCTGCACAAACTGAGACGCAGCAGCTGGCTCAGCTCGAAAAAATACTGACAGAGATGGTGGTGTCTGACATACAAGATGCGTTACGTCTTAAGTTGATGGGGATTGTTGCCACCGCTACTGATCGCTTGATCACCTCATTGCGCCAGCATTATATCAGTGAGTTAGGCCCGCTAGACCATGAGCAGTTACGATATAGTGCGCAAGTCAAATCTTTATACTACCTCACTATTTTAGTTTATGACGGGGTCATAAAGCGTGAAAGTCAGGCTTTAGCCCACCAAAAGCAGGCTGCCGCAAGCAGCTGGAGACCGTTTTTTTCTTTAAGTAAAAAGCCACCGTTGATACTTGCGACGGCTATTTATCAGTCACTGTCTGTTTATCAGAAACTCATATATGAGCAAGCCATCTCTTATGAGTATGCCCAAAGATATCTATGGGGCGCGATCAATCAGCTGTATTATTTAGCGCATCAGTCCGGCATCACTCATGTGAATCTTAGCCGCCGTGTGGTCATGAGCCAAGTCATGAGTGTTCATGAGGCCTATGTTCAGCTGTGTTTGATCAGCTTGCTAAACACACGTGCTATGCGCCGAGCCAATGTCATATTATTACAACGCTTACTGCCGACATGGTCATCTCAAGTCAATGCCACCATAGAGCCGCTGACAGACACTCGTGTTTTTGTCAATTTGCAAGGCAGTAGTGCGCCTGTATATTTGACGGCAAGCTCTAGCATCAACCCTTACGAAGATGATCACCACTGTTTGTTCATCGAGCTTAGAGCGTTAGCATCATACTTGCAGCAGCGTCATCATGAACTGCTGCAAGCGGGCTATGAAAGCATCGAAGCTCAGCTGGTGAGCAAGGTACTTATGGCGATCAAGCACCGTTACCTCGAAAGACAGTTTACCGTACCCGCTAGGCTCAGCCCCAAGCAGCGGGCAATCATCATTACCGGTTTCAATGCTATACACTATCATGTGGCAGACGGTCAGGGGCTGATGAGTATGATTGCTGCAAACAAACTACCAAGCGAGCAGTTGCCACGCTACGACACTCAGCCCAAGCAAGACAGCCTGAACGCTAACCCAAATACGGATGCCGCTAAACTCTATGTAGAGACGTTTGACAGCACTGACGTCACCTCAACAGTTAGAGTGCTACAACTGTTGTCTGTACCAGACATCATGCAGCGCCAAGCCATCGTCGATGAACGAATGGCCGCACGACAACGGCAAGTAAATGCAACGCATCAACGTCAGCTGAATATCGATGGCGCCTTGTCATCGATGGCCTCTATAGAAACGGATGAAGGTATAAGTAATAGGATAGAGGCGGTGCAAGATAGCCTGTCACCTTTGTCACTCATGAGTCTGTTTTTGCTGTGTCGTCCAAACAGCGCTGGCAAACTTAAATGGTCATTAGGCATGGTGCGTTGGCTCAGCCTTGAGAGCAAGCTTGTCGAAGTGGAATGGCAGGCGCTTGGCCATGAGCTGACGGCATGTGCGCTGCGTTTGGATAATAGAAGTCCGACCAGCCAGCGCAGTCAGCGCTTTGCTCCAGCTCTGCTTATCAAGGGAGATAAAGATCTACAAACGGAACCCAGCATCGCTGTGCCACCTTATCAATTTCAGACCGGAGACAGAGTGATAATGCGCATCCATGATAGCCAAGAGGTTTTGCGCTTGCAGGAGTGCTTGATAAATAGTGAGGGGTTTGGGCAATATAAGTTTGTGCGTTTGTAGCGTCAGGTCATTCAGTGACTATGGTTTTATATATCATTAATAGTATTATGGATTAATCCCTCATCAGGCTATAATGCGGGCTCGATAATCAAGATTGGCTGGGGTATCATCCATTCGATACCGCAGTCAGTCGTTGTTTTTACGAGCAGTTATTGTTGCGAATTGAAATATTACCTGTGATAATAAATTGATCAACGATCTGCGATGACAATAATACAAAGGCCTGATATGCATACTAAGTCCCTCTTAAACTTACTCGTAATAGACGACGACCAGCTTTATGCTGAGCGTCTGGTTAGATTGTTATCTGCTTACTATGATGAGGTGAATCTGGGATTTTTAGATGATAAAGAAGAGCTGATAAAGTCTCTGCGTCATCAGTGGGATGTATTGGTTTTTGGCCGAGCTTATGATTTGAGCTTCACTGATGTCGTCGGCATCATTCAAGAGCAAGGCCTTGACTTGCCGGTCATCGGCTTAATGAGTGACGAGATGGCAAAGACAGGACGTAATGGCGATGGCATGCCCGCCGTCATTGATGGCACGATGGTAAAAGCGCTACTGGCACACAAAGAAACCCAAGTGATCATGGCGATCCGCTTGCAGCATGCCAATCTGCGTTGTCGCCGCCAACTGCAAACCCTGCAGCATGTCATCTCTGAATCTGAGCTGCGTGCCGATATCTTAATCAAAAACTCTAAAAGTGCCGTCGCTTATATCGATCAAGGCATCCATATCTTTGCCAACGAGCCCTACCTTAAGTTATTCAACTTCGAATCGATGGAAGAGGTCATCGGCGTACCTGTGATTGATTTGATCGCCAATGGTGACAGTGTAAAAGAGTTTAAACACTTTTTACGTCAGTTTGACAAAGGCAGTCGTGAGCAGGTTGAGTTTAACTTTGAGAGTCGCCGCATGGACGGCAGTACCTTTGAGGCCAAACTGCAGCTGGCAGCTGCCACATTGGACGGCGAGCCTGTTACCCAAATCATTATCCAACAAAGTGGCGCCAATAGTGCTGAGATCGCTCAGCGCCTAGCAGCTGCTGAGCGTGAGGACAGTCTCACAGGTCTAAACAACCGCCGTGGTTTTGAAGAGCGCTTCGAGGCGCTGTGTCAGTCCGTGTCGCAACAAAATGCCACTGCGGGCTTGTTGTATATCCAATTAGACAATATTGGCAAGATTAGCAGCAGTTTAGGCCTGCAAGGTGTAGACACCACCATCAAAAAAATAGCTGACGTGTTGAGCGATATGTTGGCGCATGCTCATATCAGTCGTTTTAGTGATACGGTGTTTACAGTACTGATAGAAAAAACCATCACAGCCGAGGCACTAAAGGCATTGGCTGAACGCATCCGTCAGCGAATTGGTGAGACGCTTATCGAGGTGGAAAGTCGAACCACCACCACCACAGCCAGTATTGGTATTGTCAAAATTGATTCAAAGGCCTCTGAGTCACAAGTCCTGCTTGAGCGTGCGGTTGAAGCTGTCAGTCATATCAAAGTTGAAACGTCGAGCCGTGGTGATGCCATTCATATGTATGACCCTAGTGAGCACGCCAGTAGTGATGATACCGCCTTGGCAGAGTATCTGATCAGTGCCATTACAAACCATTATTTTGAGGTGCTCTTTCAGCCGATTTATGATGTCAATAATGATCGCAGTGACTTCTTTGAAGTGTATTTGCGCCTACCGTTGAATGATGCTGATAATACTGTGTTGACCCCTCATCAGTTTATGATGGTCGCCAAAAAACACGATTTACGTGAAAAAATAGACCGCTGGCTCCTGATCAACGCCTGTAAGCAGCTGAACCATGTCCGCAAAACGTATCCTGAAACACGCTTGCTCATACAGCTCAGCAGTGCCTCATTGTTGGATAAAAAACTTGTGAATGTCGCAAGCCAGCTTATCAAAGCGGTAGGCGGCGCTCCTGGTGCATTGACCTTGCAGTTTCGTGAAGAGGATGTGGTCAATCACTTAACCGTGGCGAAGTCACAGTTTGCGGCATTAAACAGTGTGAACTGTCAGATCAGTATCAATAACTTTGGTACCTCGGTGAAGTCGATCAAGGTTGCTGAGTTTGTACAGCCTGACTTGGCACGATTGGGACGTGATTATGTCGAAAACATCGACAAAGCCGAAAACCTAGATACTCTTAAATCACTCATTGAAAAAACGAATGAGCTGAATATTGATGTTTTGATGCCCTATATCGAAGAAGCGGCCACGATGTCGGTTGCTTGGAGTGTAGGGGCGCGCTATCTACAAGGCTACTACTTTGAAGAGCCAAGTAAAACCATCAATGTCGTGTAAACATCGCCTATCTGATATCTTGCTTTTGTGTTAAAAGCAGCGCTTCTGGTTGTTTTTTAGAGCGAGTGGCTGACATCCTTTATATCTACTCACTCAAAACGCTGTGCTGCTTTATTGACTTAATCTCTATTTAATCTTTGCCCGCCTAATTCATCTCCTCAATACGTTGGGGGTGGATAAGTGTTTGGCTTGCTGCTTACTTTTTTGTCTACGCCTGTTATGATTGTCTGATATTAGGGCGAGCCCTCATTTTACGCCATTTAGAGGCTGATGGGTTGAATGAAGGACACGCTCTAGGATCTCTTGTCATCAAAAACCTAAAGAATACATCAATATGTCTATGAGAATGAAGTGTCAACTGGGTGGTATGTTACTTGCAGTACTTTCGCTTAGTGCTTGCGAAAAGCCACCAGCAGACTATCGAGCACCTGTCAGCTTGCCAGAATACACTCAAGGCGATGCTGATCGAGGAGCGATCATCTATGGTGATGCCTGTGCCCAGTGTCATCAGCTGACCCCTGGACTTAATAAAAAAGGGCCACAGTTGATGAATATCTATGGCGCAGCGGCAGCACAGCTAGCAGACTACGATTATAGTGAGGCGCTGAGCAACTCAGGTTGGGTATGGGATGCTAAGACGCTTGATCCTTATATTGCTGATGCTGAAAAAGCCCTGCCAGGATCCAAAATGCTGTCAGATCCAATGCCAGATGCAAGTGAGCGTGCTGATGTGATCGCTTATCTGTCCACGCTGCGGGCGGCAGCGCCCGTTGTGACAGAGGATGAGTAGCTACGACGCTGCGATAGAAGCAGGCAATAAATACGGAGCGTACAGCGTGTTTGTCTCATCAGACCTGTCTCATTATATCTGTCTTAGATTCATCACAAATCAACTCGGTAGTTTATTATGCGCCAAAGTAAGGCTTATGACTTATCGCTAAAAGACAGTAGAGTAACGGTCAATCCATCCGCTGCTTTTTCAGGCCCAACGAGCAGAGATGATGCAAGCTATGCCGTCAATCAACGCCAGATGGCGCAACTGCTCACACAGCTCAATCAGATCGTACTGGATAAGCCGCAAGTGGTTAAATTGGCTCTCAGCTGTGTGCTGGCAGGTGGGCACTTGCTATTACAAGACTTGCCAGGTATGGGTAAGACCACACTGGCGCAAGGTCTGGCGCAGCTTCTTGGGTTGACATTTAATCGGGTGCAGTTTACCAATGATATGCTACCAGCAGATATCTTGGGTATGAGTATCTATAATCAACACACCCAGAGCTTTGAGTTTCGTAAAGGTGCCATTTTTACTCAGCTGCTACTGGCTGATGAAATCAATCGCTCCAGTCCAAAGACTCAAAGCGCCTTGCTAGAGGCGATGGAAGAGGGGCAAGTCACCCAAGATGGTCAGTCCTACCCACTACCCAAACCGTTCTTTGTCATTGCTACCCAAAACCCAATGCAACAAGCAGGAGTCTACCCGCTTCCTGAGTCACAGTTGGACCGGTTTTTGATGTGTTTGTCCCTTGGTTACCCATCAGCAGCTGCGGAGCGTGAGCTGCTACGAGGGCGCGATCGTCGTGAGCTGTTGGCAGGCTTAGATGCTGTACTTGATACGCAGGCGGTACAGCTCGCCCGTCAAGGGGTGCAGCAAGTCTATGTGGCGGATGTGGTATTAGATTACCTACAGCGCTTGGTGGCCAAGACTCGGATGAGCCAAGAATATCATGGCTTGTCACCCCGTGGTGTGTTGGCACTGCAGCGTGCTGCCCAGGCACATGCGTACGTGTCAGGGCATCAAGAGGTGTCGCCGGAGGACATTCAAGCAGTGTTTGCCGCTGTGGCCGATCATAGATTGGGTCAGCGGTTTATGCCGTTGCCTGTCATTGGCGGGCAGCCTGCGCCAACCATAGCTCAGCGTATCATTAATGAAGTGGCGGTGATTGTCTAAAAATAGGCTGAAAACAAGATTTGTAAATGCTAATCATGATAAAGATAGGGCAATTATGAGCGTATCAGCGTCACATCCCCCTCAATCTTCCCAATCTAAGCCACGGTCTAAGCATAAAAGATCGATGGTATCTAGGCTGCTGGCGCGTTGGTTTGCCAAGCGTGCGCCCAAAAGTGATAGTGCCACGCTGAACTTGCGCAATGTGTATATCTTCTTTAGTCGAGAAGGGGCGTTATTTGCCGTACTATTGATGATTACTTTTATCGCTGGTGTCAACTATGGCAACAACTTGGTGCTGGGTTTGTTTTTTTATCTGGTCAGCGTTTGGTTGATCAGCTTTCATCTGACTTTCGCCCATGTATCAGGCTTACAAGTCGAATTGCTCGAGGTTACGACGGCAGAGGCGGGTGCAGCTGTTTGGGTAACGCTGCAAGTACGGAGTGAGAGCCGGCAACCTAGACGTCAGCTGAGCTTTAGCTTTGAACAAGCGATAAGCGATAAAGCAAAAAGTCGTAAGCATGACGCTCAAAATCCGCCAAACCATAATGGCGAGACAACAGTATGGCTGCCAAGTCTAACAGACCAGCAAATCATTCGCTTGCCTGTGCTGACGGATAAACGTGGTCAACTTGAGCTCCCTAGACTCAAAATCAGTAGTGTCTATCCGTTGGGTATCATGCGTGCGTGGTCATATGTATACTTCGCACGCAGCGCATGGGTCTATCCCAAACCATTAGCGTTTGATTGGCAGACGCATTATATAGCGGCAGACAAAGATGAGATGCCTGTTGGCGCTCATTATAGTCAGTATACTCAAGGCCAAGATGACTTTGAGCGTTTGGATAGCTACATCGAAGGCGAGTCCTTGGCGCGTATTTCTTGGGCGCATGTCGCCCGAGGTCAGGGCATGCTGACCAAGCATTTCGCTGATCCCATCGGTGTCGAGCAGATGCTAGATTATGCCGACATGCCCGCCGCTCACCATGAGCAAAAGCTGGCGCAACTGGCCTATGGCGCCCTCATCCTTGGTAAGCTTGGCACACCTTTTCAAATGCGGCTGCCCAATGACAACGCTGCGCCAGAGGCCGTCACTTTTGGGCAAGGCGAAGCATTTGCTCAGGCCTGTTTGTTACGATTGGCAAAAGTGCCATGACGGACTTCCATAGTAAGCCTCACGGCTCAGCTGCCAGTCTTGCGGCGCCTCAGACAATCGCACAGGCGTCAGTCCCTGCTGAGCCGCCCAGCTTTGAGCAGTTAGCGCTCGGCCAGCATCAGAAGATAGATGATGGCTCAACCACACATAGAAAATGGCTTAGCAAACTATTAGCGCTACCGGCTTATTATTGGGTGCTATTGGCTCAGGTCGTGGTGGTGTTTCCCCACGCTGCTCATCTGCCATTATGGCTGATGGGATTTGCAGTGGTCAGTATCACCGCCCAGCTACCCTCTATTAAAGCCAAATTTAGACAAGATCGTCATCTCAAACGCCTTTATCAAGGTATGCAGATGCTCGGGTTTTTATTAGGGCTGGCGGGCTTATGGCTCACTTATCATGCTGCGTTTGGGCTCGATATGGGTGTGGCGTTTTTGCTGCTGTGCTTGATTAGCAAGTTGTGGGAGCTGTACAAGCGCCGTGATGCTTATGTGGTGCTGAATTTATCGCTGTTTGTGCTGGCGGCACTGTTTTTGATGGATCAGGGGCTGCTTGCCACTGTGCAAGCCATCTTAGGTACTTTGGTGGTTTTGTTTGCCTTTATCGCACTCAATGATGATGGCAATAGGCGCGGTGATGGCCGTTTGCGTACGCTCGGTGTGCTAGGCGTTGGAGCATTACCGTTGTTAGTGGTGCTGTTTTTATTTTTCCCACGCTTGCCGCCGCTATGGTCAGTGCAGCTGTCAGGCAGTCAGGCGACTACAGGCGTGTCAGATAGTATGTCACCTGGCGACTTTGCCAACTTGGGCCAGTCTACTGCGCTTGCCTTTCGGGTTGAGTTTGCAGACCAGCCCCCGCCTCAGAGTGAGCTGTACTGGCGTGGTCTGGTGTTTAGTGACTTCGATGGGGTGACATGGCGACCGAATCGAAGTGTACAGCAGCAGTGGCAGTCGCAGCAAACACAGCCGCAATGGCTACATAGAGCGCTGGCCACGGCTCCTAGTCAAGTGCAGCTTGACCCCAGCCACTATGAGATTCTACTAGAGCCAACTCAGCAGCGCTGGTTGTTTGGGCTGGACTATCCGTTTACTCAGCGTGCGGATGTCAGTATCAGCTCCGATTTTACTTTACTCAAAGACCAGCCTGTCACCCAGCAGCTGCGCTATGAGGTGCTACGTTTTGCGCCCATGCGTATCGATCCAGTGCTTGATGCCGCCTCTCGCCGTATCAACTTGGCACTGCCTAGTGATGGTAACCCACAGGCGCGTGCCCTTGCTCAGCAATTGTTTGTGCAGTCAGGATCAGATCCTGTGCGCTATATGCAAGCGCTTGAGCGCTGGATCAATCAGACTGAGTTTCGCTATACGCTATCGCCACCACGGCTGAATGATAACCGTATCGATGAGTTTTTGTTTGATACCAAAGCTGGGTTTTGTGAGCATTACTCTTCTAGCTTTACTTTTATGCTGCGTGCCGCTGGTATTCCTGCCCGAGTCGTGGCCGGCTATCAAGGCGGTGAGCCTAGCCGAGGTGGTGATGTATGGGAGGTGCGGCAGATGGATGCGCATGCTTGGACAGAGGTTTGGCTTGAGGGTCAGGGGTGGCTACGTGTCGATCCAACCGCCTTTGTCTCGCCTGAGCGGGTCGAGCAAGGGATGGAGGCATTGACGCAAAGCCAAGGGGCGACGATGTTTGGTGATGGGGCGGGCGCACAGCTCAGCTACCAGCAGTATCAAATGCTACAAACCTTGCGACGTCTCTCTGATCAGGTCAGCTATTATTGGCAAAAAGATATCGTCGGTTATGATCAGGATAAGCAGGCAGGATCATTACTTAAGTGGTTTAATATTAGCTCGATCATGCAGCAGATTGTCTGGCTGGCTGCCAGTGCCGTGGTGGTAGTCAGTCTACTGGCGCTACTGATCTGGCAGCGCCGACGTAAGCGTTGGCATCCAGCGGACTTGCCATTGGTAAAGCTGTCTAAACGGCTTGGTAAGCATGAGCCTTTATTGGCTCGTGCTGAGAGTGAAGGTCAGCTGGCGTGGCTTGAGCGTTTGACAGCCACCAGTGTCGGCACCTCTGAGAACAGCCTGCAAACAAATGATCTAGAAATGACTCGACAGCGTATAGAGCACATTAAAAAAGATTATCGACAGCTACGCTATGGGCGAGTCAGCACGCTTGATGACAATGATACTGAGTACCAAGGATTACTAAAGCAGCTGAGAGAAAATGTACGTAAGCTGTGATACTTGCCTAAAAAGCATCCCAGTAGCAAAGGGTTTTTATAGTGAATCGACTGTAAATAAGGGTCGTTTAGAGAGTCATTGCATATTAATTGAAGAATAAATCAAAGTTTCGATAAAAAGTGCTTGCAAAGTCTCAGAAACTTGTTAAAATGCTCAACCTAAATAGGCGTATAGCTCAGTTGGTTAGAGCGCTACCTTGACATGGTAGAGGTCGTTGGTTCGAATCCGATTACGCCTACCAGATTCGAAAATCCCCAGTTTAACGACTGGGGATTTTTTTTGCCTGTAATATAAGGGCTGTGGCGAAAAAGCTCTGCTGGCAATAATCTATTTTTTAGGTTTATCAAACAGCTTCTCAATAGGTTTACTGTGGATGGTTGAGCTATTAAACAATGACTTATTATCTGTATCGCCTTCTGTCCAGAAGTTAATATTAAATTGAGCGTCATCGCTTAATTCTACTCGATGCCAATACTGCGGCGGGCTAACCGCAAACTGTCCTGCTTGAATGACTATAGTTTGCTCAGGTTCGGTCGCTGCTTCATTGGCAAACCCATAAAAAGTCACCACCCCTTGCATCACACAAATTTGGCCGAACACACCTTCGGCAGTGTTGTGATGGGTTAGTAGCGCTTTAGGAACGTTGTCTTTGGTGAAAAAGTGTGTAGAGCGTTTGATTTTCCAGTGGCTTGGGATGATTGGGTGGCTCATGATGACTCCTTAATAATGACTGATGTTTTATATCTTCCACGCATATAAAGCTTCAAGGTTATATGCAATGACATGACACACTGTGTTAAATAGTTATTATTCTCACGATTGTAGCCTTAAGTGTCGCTGATAGAATCCTCCTTTAGTAGTACCTTAAGTGTATGGTGTACTGCTTTTGCTCAATAGTGACGCTGACACGTTATTGTTACATTGTCTCCATCAGAACTATCAAGTTTTTTTGGAGGACATTTGTTATGCATGCAAAAGAGCTACTGGAGTTAGAACGCCGTGAGATAAGAGCACTTCACTACACGTGGATTGCTTTTTTTCTGACGTTTTACGTCTGGTTTAATATGGCCCCACTAGCGACGTCTATGCTAGCGACAGAGGACTATCTGACTCCAGATCATATCAAGCTTTTCTTAATTGCCAACGTGGCGTTGACCATTCCAGGTCGAGTGGTTGTGGGAATGGCGCTAGATCGTTTCGGACCTAGGAGAGTGTTTTCGATCTTGATGGTGGTGATGGCGATACCGACATGGTTTTTCGCCTTTGGGACCTCTGCCATGCAGCTGTTTGTGGCACGGCTGTTTATGTCTATCGTCGGTGCCGGTTTTGTCGTCGGCATTCATATGACGGCCCTCTGGTTTAAGCCAAAAGACATAGGCTTTGCAGAAGGGTTCTATGCAGGCTGGGGCAACTTTGGCTCGGCGGCAGCGGCGATTACTATCCCGACCGTGGCGTTACAGTTCTTTGGTGGTGATGATGGCTGGCGCTGGGCGATTGCTTTATCCGGGTTACTGATGGCGCTGTATGGTGTGGCTTATTGGTTTCTGATCACAGATGGCCCGACAGCAGGCACTCACAAAAAATCACGTAAAGCTGGGGCGTTAGAGGTCTCAAGTTGGCGTGACCTTTGGTTGTATGGTTTATTTATTATTCCCTTATATGGTGTATTGGGGGTTTTGGTTTATCGTACTCAAGACATGGGTTTTTTGAGCGACACAGGGGCATGGGTACTCTATATCATCATTGCGGCTGTGGTTGTCTACCAGATTTATAAGGCGATTAGTGTCAACGTGCCTATGCTAAAAGCGGGCATCCCTGAAGATGATAAATACCCCTTTAAGTCAGTCGCTGCGCTTAATGTCAGTTATTTTGCCAACTTTGGCGCAGAGCTTGCGGTGGTCTCTATGTTGCCGATGTTCTTTGCCACAACGTGGAAGCTCGATCCTACTGCAGCAGGACTGGTCGCCTCGACGTTTGCTTTTGTAAACTTATGGGCGCGGCCATTGGGTGGCTATATCTCTGACAAGGTCGGCAACCGCCGTCTGGTCATGCTCATATATATGTTTGGTATCGGTATTGGGTTTGGGCTAATGGGGTTGCTCAATGCTCAGTGGCCGCTATTTATCGCTGTGGTGTTTACTATCTTGTGTTCGGTATTTGTTCAGGGGGCAGAGGGCGCAACCTTTGGTATTATTCCTTCGATCAAGCGCCGCCTGACAGGTCAGATATCGGGTATGGCAGGGGCTTATGGCAACGTTGGCGCAGTGTTCTACTTGTTTATTTATACCTTTGTAGAGCCAAATCAGTTCTTTTTGATTATCGCAGTCGGGGCTTTTATCGCTTGGTTGGTTTGCTATTTTTGGTTAGAAGAGCCTGAAGACGCCTTTGGTGATGAATACAAAATGTCATCAGTGGATCGTCAGATTGCGGCTGAAGAAGCTCGGTAATAGCGCTATATTTGATACTTTGATCGCCACAGTACCAAACCACCTAGTGATGAGCTGGGTGGTTTTTTGTGGCTTATACGCCACTCTCAACTTATTTTGTAGGGTGGGTTAGTGGCAGCGTAACCCGCCAAGTAGTCTAGATAACATTCGCCAATATAACATCGGCGGGTTACGTTTCATCTTCGTTCTCTACGAGAGTTTAATAAAACTAACCCACACTACGAGACCTTGCTTTTGCAAAGTTGCTATGCTGGGCTAAAGCCACAGCCTACGATAGTTCATGCTAAGTTGAGAGTGGGGTGACTTATACAAACGGCCGCACTGTTTTGAGACAGCTATTTTGACAGGTGATTGACGGTCCACACCGCTGCTTCTACCCGGGTGCGCAGCCCAGTCTTATTTAGGATATGTTTGACATGTACCTTTACTGTGGACTCTGCGATATCGAGCTTATTGGCAATCATTTTGTTACTGAGGCCCTCAGCGATCATCTGAATGACTTGCAGCTCTCTAGCGGTCAAATTGCCTGCGATATCATCGATGCTCGGCTTGCGCATGGTTTGTGCCAGTATCGAGGCCAGATTTGGGCTGATGACCAGCTCTCCTCGCAGTACCTTTCTGATGTCGACGATGATCAGCTCGGGCTCCATATCCTTTAGTAGATAACCATCTACACCTAGTTTGAGCGCCTCTTGTACGTCCTCACCACTGTCCGAGACCGTAAACAACAACGCTTTGACATCAATGTTTCTCTCTCTGATTGCTCTTAAGGTTTCAATGCCGGTTAACACGGGCATTTTGTGATCTAAAATCACAAGATCCACTTCATTACTTTCTAAGAAGTCCAGCGCTTCTTGACCATTGCTTACTTCTCCTACGACCGTTACGTCGTCTTCAAGGCTTAGCAGCTCAGCTATCCCTCGACGTAGCATAGGATGATCATCTACCAATAAGAGCTTGGCTGGAGAAGTTGGGGTATACACTGTATTGCTCATAAAATACTCACAAATGAAAGTTTTTACAAATGACGTGCGTTAAGTCGTTGAATCTTTAAATCGATTCTTTGTTGGCATTATTGCTGGTTTGTAGTGTCGTATAGTCATCAAAAAAACTAGGGACAAAAGTCGTGGTGACTATCGTGCCTGTAGGCTCGTTGTCCGATAAAGTCACGCTGCCTCCCAGATGACGGGCACGCTCTTGCATGATCATTAAGCCATGATGCTGTGACTGATCGACGCTACCTGAGATACCAACACCATCATCGATGATCTGCATGACGATATGCTCGTTTGTCTCATCATAGCCCAGCTCGATGGCGACAGTCGTCGCTTGTGCGTGTCTGCTGATATTTGATAGCGCTTCTCGTGTGATTTGAATCAAGTTCACCTGTTCATTGGCATTTAAATTGAGCGTCATTACTTTGTTATTGACGACAATATCGAAGCCGCCTTTTGTGGCAAACTCGTTGGCCGCCTCATGCAAAGCATCATCAAAGTTGTCACTATCGATGGTCAGACGGAAAGTGACCAGCAGGTCTCTTAGCTGTTGATAGGCTGAATTCAGCCCGGCTTTTATTTGTGTGATATGTTGTGAAATGGCCGCTGCACACTCTTTGTCCGTGACGTTTGTAAGATGTCTTTCTAGGACACTGACTTGAATCTTGAGATAAGACAATGACTGCGCCAGAGAGTCATGTAGCTCTCTTGCGATAGTAGAGCGCTCCTCAAACAAAATCAGCTGATGCTCCTGCTGTCTTTGTTTGCGCAGAGATAGTGCGGTGCTGATCAGGTTGGTAAGGGCGACGATAAGCTCGCTATTCTCAGTATCTAGATACGTGCTGTCGATTTCTATGGTTTTGATGCGCTGTGAGGGCGATACAGGTTCTTTGTTATCCTCTGTCTTATGAACCCCTGACTTAGCGCTGCTCATCCGCAAGATGGACTTAGGTCTCACCTTTAACTCGCCAAATTCATCATTGAGATGAGCGATAGGGTAAGTTTGGGTATAGACGTCTTCTTTGATTGAGCAGTTATCACAGTTTAGCTTGCTACACAGCTCTTTCATTTTGTCATCGTGAAGGGCGATGGAGTCTTTATTGTGTAAGGCGTTGTTTTGTAGACATAAAGTGAAGTCCAAATGCGGAAAAATCTCTCCAAAATCGGTGATGAGGCTATCGAGCTTATGTAAGCTTACCTTACTGGTGGTTAGGTGCTTAGAAAAATCATAAAAAAGTGACAGCACTTCGTTGGCTTTGACGAGGTGCTGCGTTTTTGTGTTTACCTCGTTTTTTAGTCCATGCTGATAGGTTTCAATGGTGCTGGCCATGTCATTGAAAGACTCTCCTAAGGCATGGAACTCTTCATAGCCTGTGATGGATACTCTGGTATTGTGCTTGCCTTGTCGAAACTGACGGTTGGCTCGGATGAGCTGCTGTATAGGTAGCAAGACATTGCTGCGCAGCTGATACATACCAATCAATAAAATGATAATGGTCAGGATGATTGAGGCGACTTGTAGCGACTGCTGCCAAGTCTGACGCTGCTCGTTTCTATGTTGCAACTCACTGACAAAGCTGTCGACATCTTCAATATATCGAGAGGAAAAAGTATAAAAGCCTTGCTTATCCTGCGACAACAATGCAGGTTTTAAGTTTGCCAGCCACTGCGATTCAATCCTTTCAAACTGGCTATTGATGATGTCATGTTGGTTGGCATAGTTTAGTTGATACTCACGTAAGCTTGCCAGCCTGTGTTCCATATCTTCAACCAAAGACAGCACGATAGCAGACTTACTCTGGTCGCTGTCATTTTGATTGCGGCTGACACTGTCACCGTCTGCCAGACCCATATCCAAACCTGCAATATAGTCATCATCAAAGTCATTTGCCAACTGAAAGTTGATGCGATATGTCGCCATGCGGATTGAGCCTGCGCTATTGATGGCTTGCGCATCTGCTTGGGATACCCATGCCAACAGGCCACTACTAAACGCTGAGAGCAGACACAAAGCAGAGATGGCAAAGACCGCCACCCAAGCTCGCAGCGGTAGTGAATGTCGTAAGATTCGGTTTATCATCAATATACCTCTTTAAGACATCAGTATACCACTATGTATGAATACTAATAATAATAGAAGCGCAGTATCGTGAGTCATCATTGTGACTAAAGTCCATAAAGCCTAAAGCTGGTAGGCAGTCTCAGTAGCGCACTTATTATGATGGCAAGCCTGTCAATACAGTATGTGCGCTATGAGTAGATGACATAAAAAAATCTCAATCATACCTAAATCACAACCAAGCGTAGACGATACTAAGTGAGGAATAATATGAGCAATAAGTACTATACCAAGGGTGGGAAGCTCATCACCGACTGGCGTCCAGAGGTAGAGGCGTTTTGGCAAGGTGGCGGCAAAAAAGTAGCCACACGCAATTTATGGATCTCTATACCTGCGTTGCTGCTTGCTTTTGCAGTGTGGATGGTATGGAGCGCGGTCATTGTCAACCTTCCAGATATTGGTTTTAGTTTTGACGATGGCCAGCTGTTTTGGTTAGCTGCTCTGCCTGGATTGACAGGGGCGACCTTGCGTATATTTTACTCTTTTATGGTGCCGATATTTGGTGGGCGGCGTTGGACTGCGATATCCACAGCCTCGCTATTGATTCCAGCGCTGTGGATGGGGTTTGCGGTGCAAGACCCTAATACGTCCTTTATGACCTTTGCTATCATTGCGTTGTTGTGCGGTTTTGGTGGCGCCAACTTCTCCTCATCTATGTCTAATATCTCGTTTTTTTACCCCAAATCTGAGCAGGGCACGGCCCTTGGTCTCAATGCCGGCCTTGGTAATCTGGGGGTGTCAGTCATGCAGTTTGTGGTGCCTATCGTCATTGGTATAGGTATCTTTGGTGCGTTGGGCGGTGCGCCGCAGATAACGGCTGCTGGCAAAGCACTGTATCTGCAAAACGCTGGTTTTATTTGGGTGCCTTTTATCGCACTGGTGTCGGTAGCGGCTTGGTTTATGATGAATGACATCTCATCTGCCAAAGCCTCTTTTAAAGACCAATCGGTGATTTTTAAGCGTAAGCATAACTGGATCATGTGTATCTTGTACATGGCCACTTTTGGCTCTTTTATTGGCTTTTCTGCCGCCTTTCCAATGCTGATTAAAAACGCATTCCCTGATATCAATCCACTTAAGTACGCCTTTTTGGGCCCTTTTGTCGGAGCTCTATTTCGTCCACTAGGCGGCTGGATAGCAGATAAAGTGGGCGGCGCTAGAGTGACCTTTTGGAACTATATCGTGATGGTTTTTGCTGTGGTTAGCGTGATGTACTTTTTACCGAGCGAGACTCATGAAGGCAGCTTCGTCGGTTACTTTATCTCCTTTATGGTGTTGTTCATTACTACAGGTATCGGTAATGGCTCTACCTTTAGTATGATTCCCAACATTTTTAGAACCTTTTTGGAGCGTCTACACCCTGAGAGAGTCGGTACTGAAGAGCTGTTTGTTGAGATACGTAAGGAGTCTGCTGCCGTCGTTGGCTTCACGGCTGCTATCGCCGCCTATGGGGCATTTTTTATTCCTAAAATGTTTGGGTCTGGGCTGGGTATATCTGGTACTTTTATCGCTTTGATTGGCTATTATGTGGTGTGTATTGTGCTGACATGGTGGTATTACAGCCGTGGTAATGCTGAGGTTCCTTGCTAACGCTCTGGTACCAATGGCGCTCATAGTACGGCTATAAAAATAAAAGCCATTCATAAAATGTTTGCAAAATGCCACTCGCTCGGTGAGTGGCATTTTTTTTGTGTTTCAAGAGTATATTTTAACTACTACTTAGGGGGTAGTGCTCTGCTCATGTTAGATAATAGTCAGGCCTTTGGTGGTGACCTAGAATGATGATATCGAAACAGTATCAATCAAAGCAGCATCAATCAAAGCAGTATTTACGGCTTTTCGGCTCACAGTAGAGACACTCCATTGATCTTTATGCGCCCGCTCTAAATACACCCTAGGTCACAAAATAGAGGATAGCAAAATGAGTCATTTACTCGACCAATTCCGCTTTTTTAAACGCAAAAAAGGAGAGTTCGCCGATGGACATGGCGAGACACGTGACGAGTCCCGCGCATGGGAAAACGCCTATCGCAGCCGTTGGCAATATGACAAGGTGGTACGCTCTACACATGGCGTCAACTGTACCGGATCTTGCTCGTGGAAGATCTACGTCAAAAACGGTCTGGTGACATGGGAGACGCAACAAACAGACTATCCAGAAACCCGCCCAGACCTGCCAAATCATGAGCCCCGAGGCTGTCCTCGTGGTGCCAGCTATAGCTGGTATATGTACTCCGCTAACCGTGTCAAATATCCTAAAGTGCGCAAGCCGCTACTGAAACTATGGCGTGAAGCCAAGGCTCAGCATTCAGATCCTGTAGCGGCTTGGGGCAGTATCGTAGAAGACCCTGCCAAAGCAGAGCAGTATAAGTCTAAGCGTGGTCTGGGCGGCTTCATTCGCTCGACGTGGGCTGAGGTCAATGAAATCATCGCTGCCAGTAACGTCTATACCGCCAAAACCTTTGGCCCTGATCGTATCATTGGCTTTTCTCCGATTCCGGCGATGTCAATGGTGAGCTATGCGGCAGGTAGCCGTTATCTGTCGCTCATCGGCGGGGTGTGCTTGTCTTTTTATGATTGGTATTGCGACTTGCCACCAGCCTCGCCGATGACATGGGGCGAGCAAACCGACGTGCCAGAATCAGCAGATTGGTACAACTCTGACTACATCATCGCTTGGGGCTCTAATGTGCCGCAAACGCGTACCCCAGATGCTCACTTTTTCACTGAAGTGCGCTATAAAGGTACCAAGACGGTCTCTATCACACCTGACTACGCAGAAGTCTCTAAATTGACAGACTTATGGCTAAACCCAAAACAAGGTACTGATGCAGCAGTAGCGCAAGCGTTTTGTCACGTGATTATCAAAGAGTTTTATCTCAAGCAGCCCAGCGACTATTTTTTAGACTACGCCAAACGCTATACCGACTTGCCTGTATTGGTCATGCTAGAGGGCGAAGAAGGCGCTCGTCGTCCCGGCCGCTATCTGCGAGCCTCTGATCTGATCGATAATCTGGGACAAGAAAACAACCCAGAATGGAAAACCATCGGCCTCAATCATGATGGCGAGCTGGTGTCACCTTTGGGCTCTATCGGTTACCGTTGGGGCGAGAAGGGTAAGTGGAACCTAGAAAACAAAAACGGCACCACAGGCGCAGAGATAGATCTGACCCTCACGCTAAAAGACAGCCAAGAGACCTGTGTCGTTGGTTTTGACTACTTTGGTCATGTCGATCATCCGCACTTCACTTCGGTGCCGGGCGAGCCTATCCAGCAAAAAACCATCCCTTGTAAGACCATTCAGTTGGCTGATGGTACCAGCGCTATCGTTGCGACCGTGTTTGACTTAACCGTGGCCAACCTTGGGGTCGATAATGGCGTCGGCGGCGACTATGTCACTGACGACTATAATGATGCCAGCGTACCGGGTACGCCAGCATGGCAGGAAGTCATCACGGGGGTCAGCCGTGAGCGTATCATCCAAGTGGCTCGTGAGTTTGCAGAAAACGCCCACAAGACCCATGGCAAATCCATGATCATCATTGGTGCAGGTATGAACCACTGGTATCACCTCGATATGAACTATCGTGGCGTGATCAATATGCTCATGCTCTGTGGCTGTATCGGTAAATCAGGTGGCGGCTGGGCACACTATGTCGGTCAAGAAAAACTGCGCCCACAGACGGGCTGGCTGCCATTAGCCTTTGCGCTAGACTGGCATCGTCCACCACGTCATATGAATGGTACCAGCTTCTTTTATAACCACAGCTCACAGTGGCGTCATGAGACCATCTCAGCCCATGATATCTTGTCTCCCAATGCCAATAAAAAATTCTTCCCTGAGCATATGCTTGACTACAATATTCAAGCCGAGCGTGCTGGCTGGCTGCCTTCAGCGCCGCAACTCAATCGCAACCCGCTTACCATCGCTGCTGACGCCGCTGATAGTGGCAAAGGCGTTGAAGAGTATGTGGTGGACTCGCTCCATGATGGCAGCTTACGCTTCGCTTGTGAGTCGCCTGACAGTCCGGCCAACTTCCCACGCAATCTGTTTATCTGGCGCTCAAACCTATTGGGCTCGTCGGGTAAAGGCCATGAGTATATGCTCCATTACTTCTTGGGTACCAAAAACGGCTTGCTCAATGACCCAAACCCTACCGGTCATCTGCAGCCCAAAGAAGTGGACTGGGTAGACGACGCCCCAACCGGCAAGCTGGACTTGGTCGTTACCTTAGACTTCCGTATGTCCTCGACTTGTCTGTATTCAGACATCGTTTTGCCGACTGCCACTTGGTACGAAAAAGACGACATGAATACTTCAGACATGCATCCGTTTATTCATCCTCTAACGGCAGCGACAGACCCTGCATGGGAGTCCAAGACCGATTGGGAGATCTACAAAGGCATCGCCAAGAGCTTCTCTGAAGTCTCAAAAGGTCATCTGGGTGTCGAAACTGATGTCGTCACCCTGCCGATGCAGCACGACAGCCCAGGAGAGATCGCTCAGCCGTTTGGTGGCACCGACTGGAAAACAGCAGGTGAAAAACCAGTACCGGGTAAAAACTGCCCGATGATTAAGGTAATCGAGCGGGATTATCCGAGCACTTATAAGAAGTTTACCTCGCTTGGCCCAGCACTCGAGGCACTAGGCAATGGCTCAAAAGGCCTGAATTGGGACATGAAAACTGAGGTTAAGCAACTGGGCGACCTCAATTACCGTGTCACTGAGCCTGGTATCTCTGAAGGACGCCCTCGTATCGATACGGCGGTTGATGCCTCAGAGACGATTTTGATGCTGGCACCTGAGACCAATGGTCACGTGGCGGTCAAAGGCTGGGCGGCGCTATCCGAGTTTACCGGACGTGACCATACGCATTTGGCCAAATCAAGTGAGCATGAAAAAATTCGCTTCAAAAACATCGTGGCCCAACCACGTAAGATCATCTCAAGCCCGACATGGTCAGGTATTGAGTCAGATGAGGTGAGCTATAACGCCGGCTATACCAACGTCCATGAGCTGATCCCTTGGCGCACCATCACTGGCCGCCAGCAGTTTTATCAAGATCACCCTTGGATGCAGGCGTTCGGTGAGCAAATGCAGCAGTATCGTCCGCCGATCGATACCAAAACCACGGACATTATCAAAAACACCAAACCGAATGGCAATAAAGAGATCGTACTGAACTTTTTAACACCGCACCAAAAATGGGGCATCCACAGTACCTACTCTGAAAACCTGCTCATGCTGACGCTCAGCCGTGGTGGCCCTTGTGTTTGGATGTCAGAAGTTGATGCTGTCAAGGCAGGTATCGTCGATAACGACTGGATTGAGGTCTTTAATGCCAACGGTGCCATCACTGCTCGAGCCGTCGTCAGTCAGCGGGTCAAAGAAGGCATGGTGATGATGTATCACGCTCAAGAAAAGCTGGTCAATATCCCAGGCTCTGAGCAGACAGGTACTCGTGGCGGTATCCACAACTCAGTGACCCGTACCATCCTCAAGCCGACCCATATGATTGGTAGCTATGCGCAGCAGTCCTATGGTTTTAACTACTATGGCACTGTGGGCTGTAACCGTGATGAGTTTGTCGTGATCCGTAAAATGTCCAAAATCGACTGGTTAGAAGACAAGCCAGATAATGCATTACCTCGTCCACTGCCAACCAGCATTGATGGGTAAGGGTACTTTTTTCTACTAATATTCGGAGCACAGATCCATGAAAATTCGTTCACAAGTAGGCATGGTGCTAAACCTTGATAAATGTATCGGTTGTCACACCTGCTCAGTCACCTGCAAAAACGTCTGGACCAGCCGTGAAGGCATGGAGTATGCGTGGTTCAACAACGTTGAATCCAAGCCAGGTATCGGTTATCCCAAAGAGTGGGAAAACCAAAGCAAATGGAAGGGCGGTTGGATACGTAATGCCAACGGCAGTATCAACCCACGTATCGGTGGCAAGTTCAGAGTGTTGGCAAATATCTTTGCCAACCCTGATCTGCCAGAGATTGATGATTATTATGAGCCGTTTGACTTTGATTATCAGCATCTGCATACCGCACCCATCAGCAACCACCAGCCAATCGCCCGCCCACGCTCGGCCATCACTGGCAAGCGTATGCAAAAGATTGAATGGGGCCCTAACTGGGAAGAAATCCTAGGCTCAGAGTTTGAGAAGCGCCGCAAAGACAAAAACTTTGACAATATCCAAGCAGAGATTTATGGACAGTACGAAAACACCTTTATGATGTATCTGCCTCGCCTGTGCGAGCACTGCTTGAACCCGACCTGTGTGGCGTCATGCCCAAGTGGCGCAATCTATAAGCGTGAAGAGGACGGTATCGTACTGATTGACCAAGACAAATGCCGTGGCTGGCGTATGTGCATCTCAGGCTGCCCGTACAAAAAGATTTACTACAACTGGAAGTCGGGCAAGTCAGAAAAATGTACTTTTTGCTATCCACGTATTGAGTCAGGACTGCCAACCGTCTGCTCTGAGACCTGTGTCGGTCGTATCCGCTATCTGGGTGTGCTGCTCTATGATGCCGACAAAATCGCCGAAGCGGCCAGTACACCAAATGAGCAGGATCTCTATCAGGCGCAGTTGGATGTGTTTTTGGACCCCAATGACCCGGTCGTCATTGCCCAAGCATTAAAAGATGGCGTGCCGCAGTCGGTGATTGATTCAGCCCAACGCTCGCCAGTTTATAAGCTGGCGATGGACTGGAAGCTGGCACTGCCGCTACATCCTGAGTATCGCACGCTGCCGATGGTCTGGTATGTCCCGCCATTATCACCGATTCAAAATGCTGCCGAAGCGGGCAAGGTCGGTATGGATGGCTTGATTCCAGACGTCGACAGCTTACGTATTCCACTGCGTTATCTGGCCAATATGCTTACTGCTGGCGATGAAGAGCCTGTCCGTTTGGCACTCAAGCGCTTACTGGCGATGCGCAGCTACAAGCGTATGCAGCTGGTCGAAAAGCAAGAGGTACAAAGCATCTTGGATGAAGTTGGTCTGACCAAACACCAAGTAGAAGAGATGTATCGTTACTTGGCCATTGCCAACTTTGAAGATCGCTTTGTCATCCCAACGGCGCATCGTGAAGAGGCGTTAAGTGATGCGTTTGCTGAGCGCAATGGCTGTGGTTTCACTTTCGGTGAGGGCTGCTCTGGGCATTCTGATAACAGTATGTTTGGCCAACGCAAAGCCAACCGTCGTGACTTTATTGATACTGTACAAAAGTGGGAGTCGTAAAATGCAAGCTACTCAATTACATCATCCTAATTTAGCCGATGAGCCTACTGCTCCGGCGACTATCGGACACTCTGAGCTAAAGCTCCTAAAGGTTTTGAGTGTGCTCATCGACTACCCAACTAACGAGCTGTTTATCGGTGATACGCTCGCTGATTGTGCCGAGATTGTGGCGACATCGACGCTCATTAGTCCAGAGGTGCGTGCGCAGATTATCGATTTGATAGAAGACTTGATTGAGACAGGCGCTCTTGAGTCGCAAGCTCGCTATGATGGCCTGTTTGAGCGTGGCCGCTCTTTATCGCTGTGGCTGTTTGAGCATGTGCACGGCGAGTCACGTGACCGAGGTCAAGCCATGGTCGATCTGATGGGTCAATACTCCGATGCTGGGTTTGATATCAGTGTCAAAGAGCTGCCAGATTATCTGCCTTTGTATTTGGAGTTTCTGGCTTACCAAGCGACCGTCATCAACGATGATATCCAGATTCGTATGGATATCGCTGACGTCAGTCATATCATTGCGCTACTAGCAGCGAGGCTTGTCGATCGTGGCAGTGTCTATCAAGGCTGCTTTCATGCGCTGTTACAAATCGCTGGCAAGCCGCTCGATGTGGTGGCGGAATACCAAGAGCAAGTCGGTAAAGAAAAGCGTGATGACAGCTTTGAGGCGTTAGATAAAGAATGGGAAGAGGAAGTCGTGACCTTTTTGGACGCACAGCAAGAAGAGCGCTGCCCCTCACAGACAAATACCCAAAATATTGCGGCAAAATCTGGTATGAAACAGTCAGCAGCACAAATGGCTGATGCCCCTGTGCATTGGGTGGACTTTAAGACCAATCAGCCGGCCAAACAATCTTAAGGAGAGAGGACATGAATGTTGCAGATCCTGGTGTACAGACGTTAGCCAATCTAAATTGGCTGCAGATATTCCTTTTTGGCGTCTATCCCTATATTGCTTTGGCCATTGCTATCGTGGGTACTTGGGTGCGTTTTGATTTGTCCCAGTACTCATGGAAGACAGGCTCGACTCAGATGCTCAGAAGCAAAAACATGCGTTGGGCCAGTAACTTGTTTCACGTTGGCATCATCGTGGTGTTACTTGGGCATTTATTTGGTATGTTGACCCCGCATTTTTTATATGACAGATTCATCAGTGCAGGGAACAAACAAATCTTAGCAGTCGTGGTCGGTGGTATCGCTGGCGTGTTTTGTTGGATTGGGCTTGCCATGTTGATGTGGCGACGCTTCACTGATGATCGTATCTCAAACACCTCGTCGTTTTCGGACAAGATGGTCCTGGTGCTATTGTTTGTGCAGCTCAATCTGGGTTTGATATCCATCTTTACTTCCGTGCAGCATCTGGACGGCTATACGATGATGAACTTAGCGGGCTGGGCCCAAGACATCACCATCTTAAGGCCTTGGCATGCTGCCGCACGTATCGAGCAGGCTGACTTGATTTATCAGTTGCATATCGTCCTAGGGATTACGCTCATTATGATATTCCCATTCACACGACTGATTCACATCATCAGTGCACCCATTTGGTACTTCGGTCGCCGCTATCAGATCGTGAGACAAAAAAAATCACAGTAAGACAGCGTGCGAGATAAGTAGCGACCCTTTGTATGACAAATACAGTTATCAAATGGTTGCTACATGATCGCTTATTACACAAAATCTCTTAATTATCACTACCTGAATAAGGGGAGTATCCGCCATGACTGTTAGCACTTATAATCCAGCCGACCATACTACTAACAATGCTCACGGTAATAACCATCATCACCACGTCGCTCATCACTCTGCTGCAACCAGTCGCATTCCTATGAGTCATGACGAAGATATAGTGCGTGTCATGCCGACACTGGCGGATCTCAAAAAACCGCATTCGGATAAAGCGTTTATCGAAAAGGCGATGGCAGAAGAGCGCAGCAATCACAGTAACTTGATCGCCTCTAGCCGTGATGAGCTGCCTTCTGTATCGGTCAATGGCGTCATGATCGATAGAACGGCTATCGCCCAAGAGCTGCAGTATCATCCAGCAGAAAACAAGGAAGATGCGGTGTTTTTGGCGACTCAGGCACTGGTGGTGCGTGAGCTGTTAAGACTGGCCGTATTAAACGAGCCAAGCCTCGGTACGACTGCGTGGGATAATGATGAGGAGCAAGCCATCTCGGCGCTGATCGAAAAAAACGTCACGGCGACGACACCTGATATGGCGACTTGCGAGCGCTACTATCAGCAAAACATGGCTGACTATAAAACAGATCCTATTATGTCAGTACGCCATATCTTATTGGCGTGTCTGCCTGAAGATGGCGACGAGCGCTTAACGCTCAAAAAAAGCGCTTATGCGCTTATTGAGCAGATCAAAAACGATACCAACCCAAATGCTGCATTCATTCAGTTGGCGCAGCAGCACTCTGCTTGCCCGTCAAAGGAGCAGGGCGGTGAGCTGGGTGTTGTCAATAAAGGACAAACCGTTCCAGAGTTTGAAAATACGTTATTTAAGTTAGAGGCAGGGCTTGCGCCTAGTCCTATCGAAAGCAGATACGGCTTTCATATCGTCGAGGTACTAGACAAAAAACCAGGCGTACAAATGACTTATGAGCAAGTCAGTCCTGCCATACACAACAAGCTCAGTCAACAGGCCTTTCACCAGTCTTTGTGTGACTATCTGTTTATGTTAGCAGATGAGGCAGATATAGAAGGTATTGAGATGACGCTTGAGCAAGAAAACGTGTTTCGTGGCTAGGTGGTCGGTAGAGGTGCGCCGCTAAAATTGGCATGTGATTTTTTGACGGCTTTTATAAATCACCTTTTGCATGACCTTACAATGCGAAAGGTAGTCAAAATAGAATGGCTAGACAATGCTCAAGACGCAATGACACGACAGCAGCTGTCGTATGGTGGGTTTTTGATGAGTGACTGATGCAAAAACGGTGATCATACGCAAAGTATAATCACCGTTAAATGCATTGAGAATGAACTGCATAATATTTAAGCAGCAGTTTTTTTATAACGCTTACGATAGATACTACGAACCATGGGCATAAACACCATCAGCAGCGCCAAAGCCCATAAAGCGATAGTGATAGAGCTACTCCACAGGATAGACAGGTCTCCTTGAGAGATAGACAAAGACACATAAGAGGAGGTTTCTAATCACGGTCTTGTCATAACCCAGATCAATTATTTTCGTAAAACGCACCGGACGAAAAGTAATGATTAAAGTCAAAAACGCCATGAGAGAAAAAATAAGAATAGGGTAAGGACGAGGACCTATGGGATCATAAGCGATAGGGGCAACGTAACCGATAGCTAGGTATATTAAAAACAAGCTAAATAGTGCCATTTTTGATTAAATTGACTATAGTAGCGCCATCCATACCGACACAGCTAGACAAAACAGAGCGGCAGACCTAAACTAGGACGCTATCAGGCAGGCCGCTACGATGAGCCGCTATTTATTGTCTCCTAAACCACCCAACCACCCAACCATAAGACCGCTATGACTCTATCAGCTTCAGCCACTCAGCCGCACCCCTCATCTACCACCACACCGACCAACCTAGCCGCCTTTATCTGGTCGGTCGCTGACCTACTGCGTGGTGACTTCAAGCAGTCTCAGTATGGACGCATCATCCTACCATTTACGCTGCTGCGCCGTCTGGAGTGTGTGCTAGAGGCGTCAAAAGATGCGGTGGTGGCAGAAGCTCAAAACATCAGCGCTATGAACCTAAATGAAGAGGCTGAGGCCAAGTTTTTATTGCGTAAGACTGACGGCCTAGCGTTTTATAATACCTCACCGATGACGCTGGCTAAGATGGGGCAAAGCGATATCGAAGCCAACTTAAGCCACTATATCCAGTCATTTTCAAAGGACGCTCGGGAGATCTTTGAGCACTTTCGCTTTGAGGAGTTTGTGGGTTACTTAAATGATGCCAACCTGCTGTATAAAGTGGTACAAAAGTTCCAAAACGTCGATCTCAGCCCTGAAGCTGTGTCAAATCATGAGATGGGTTTGGTGTTTGAGGAGCTGATCCGCCGCTTTGCCGAAAGCTCAAACGAGACAGCAGGGGAGCATTTTACCCCACGTGATATTGTGCGCTTAACCACGTCATTGGTGTTTATGGAGGACGATGAGGCGCTGAGCAAAGACGGTATCATTCGTACCATTTATGACCCCACAGCAGGTACGGGTGGGTTTTTATCATCAGGTATGGAGTATGTACTGGAGCTCAACCCCAATGCGGTGATGCGGGCCTTTGGTCAAGAGCTCAACCCTGAGTCTTATGCCATCTGTAAGGCCGATATGCTGATCAAGGGTCAGGAGGTCAGCCGCATCAAGCTGGGCAACACCTTATCAAATGACCAGCTCCCTAATGAAAGCTTTGACTATATGCTGTCCAACCCACCATTTGGGGTGGACTGGAAAAAGATATCGGGCGAGATAAAAGACGAGCATGAGCAAAAAGGCTTCGATGGTCGCTTTGGTCCAGGCACGCCACGGGTCTCGGATGGCTCGCTATTGTTCCTCCTGCATCTGATCAGTAAGATGCGCCCAGTACAATCGCACTCTCAAAACTCCGAATCTGATGCACCGACTAACGATACCGCCATTACGGGTAGCCGTATCGGTATTATTTTAAACGGCTCGCCATTGTTTACAGGCGGCGCGGGCAGTGGCGAGAGTGAAATCCGCCGCTATATCCTTGAGTCGGACTTGCTCGAGGCGATTATTGCGCTACCCACAGATATGTTTTACAACACGGGTATCGCCACTTATGTGTGGATATTGACCAACCACAAAGCGCCTGAGCGTAAAGGCAAGGTACAGCTTATTGACGGTACTAACCTATATAGCAAGATGCGTAAGTCGCTGGGCTCCAAGCGCAATGAGATGAGCGACACCGATATCAGGACCATCACCCGTACCTTTGGCGACTTTGAGGTGGTGGATGCCCGAGAGCTTGATAAACCTGCGGATGTGAAGTCAAACCGTGGTCGTCAATCAGCGACGCCTAAGACTGAGACCGCAAAGACCTTCGCCAGTAAAATCTTTGCCACTCATGAGTTTGGCTATCGCCGTGTGACCATCGAGCGCCCGCTACGACTGTCAGCACAGATGAGCGCTGCGGCGATTGCGTCACTGCGCTATGCCGAGCGTACTTATGATGTGGTCATGCCCGCCTTGTATGAGAAGTTTGGTGAGCAGTGGACTGAGGAAACTTATGGCGAGTTTGGCGATTTGACCAGTGATATTCAGGTAGAAGCCCGTGCGATGATAAAGGCTGACTTTAGTGAGCTAAAAGAAAAGCAAATCAAAGAGGTGCTCAGCCCCAAGCTGTGGCGTGAGCAGCTGGCCATCATGACCGCTGCCCAAACCCTACAACAAGCCATCGGCACCCAGCAGTTTGATGATTATAATCAGTTTGATGCGCTGTTTAAGCAGGCGCTAAAAGACACGGGGCTAAATCTAAGCGCCAAAGAAAAAAAGCAGATCCTAAATGCCATTACGTGGAAAAACCCTGAGGCGCAGCGGGTGATCAAAAAGTCAGCCAAAGCAGCCAATCCGTTATACGGTGCGTTTGAGGTTACAGATAGTAATGGTAAAACCAAAATCGTGGAGTTTGAGTGCGATAGCGACCTACGGGATTATGAAAACATCCCGCTTGACCCAAGTGTGAGCACTCGTGAGCTGATCGAAAGCTACTTCACTCGTGAGGTACAGCCGCATGTGGCGGATGCGTGGATCGATGGCGGCAAGCGAGATGCCAGCGATGATGAGATTGGTATCGTCGGCTATGAGATACCCTTTAACCGTCACTTCTATGTGTATGAGCCACCGCGGCCACTGAGCGAGATTGATGCCGATCTGGATAAGGTCAGTCAGGATATTATGGCACTGCTGAGCGAGGTGCATTCGTAATGGTGGACAGTACAGCGATGCAGTCGGGGCGCTATCAGGCGTATCCTGAGTATAAAGACTCTGGGGTTGAGTGGTTGAGGGAGGTTCCAGCGCATTGGATTTCAACGCAAGTTAAGTATGGTTATACAGTAGTTCTAGGTAAAATGTTGCAAACAACACGCAAGACTACCTCAGATTTGCTGAAACCTTATCTGAAAGCGCAAAATATACAGCCATCTGGGATTGATCTTACGAACGTAAGTTCAATGTGGTTTTCCGCTGACGAACGTAAAAGATTGCTTCTAAAGAAAAATGATATTCTAGTCAGTGAGGGGGGAGATGTTGGACGCGCTGCTATTTGGGATAATGAAATAGATGAATGCTATATCCAGAATGCAATTAATAGGGTTCGTCCTAGATATACTAATGATTCAAGATTTTTTTACTACTGGATCAACTATTTAAAGTCTACTGACTTTATTAATATTATTTGTAATAAGGCAACTATTTCTCACTATACAGCAGATAAGTTACAAGGGTCACCGCTTATATTGCCTCCAGTCTTAGAACAAAAGAAAATAGCCAACTTCCTAGACTTTGAAACCGCCAAAATAGACACCCTGATCGAAAAACAGCAACGTCTTATCGAGCTATTGACCGAAAAGCGGCAAGCGGTAATCAGCCATGCGGTAACCAAAGGCTTAAATCCTGAGATGCCAATGAAAGATTCGGGCGTGGAGTGGTTGGGTGAGGTGCCGGAGCATTGGGATATATTGGCAATTTCTAAAGTAACAAAGAAGATAACGAATGGATATGTAGGAGCTACAAGAGACATTTTGGTGCCTAAGGGAGTTCCTTACATACAGGCAACTCATGTTAAGCGTGGAGGCATCCATTTTGACGGCTCTTATTTTGTAAGGGAAGAATGGAGTAAAAAGCATTCGAAATCTATACTAGAAGAAGGTGATGTACTGGTTGTCCAAACTGGAGCAGGAACTGGTGATATTGGATTGGTAACTGACAAAGAAGCAGGGTTTAACTGTCATGCTCTTATAATTTTACAACCAAAAAATGAGTTGTTGATTGGTGAGTATTTGTCCTTAACGCTTCAAACAGATTATGGATATGCCTTTTTATACTCTATTAGAACAGGTGGGATGCATCCTCATTTAAACTGTGGAGAGGTCAGGTATGTACAAGTACCTATACCTACACTTAAAGAACAGAGAGAGATTGTTAACTATATTTATGAACGGACTAAGAAATATGATCTAATAATTGAGAGAGCAAAACAAGCAATCCAACTCATGCAAGAACGTCGAACCGCTTTAATATCTGCGGCGGTGACGGGTAAGATTGATGTGCGAGAGTGGGTGCAGCCTGAGTAGGGTGCCGCCTGTAACCGATGTACAAATGTGCATCACATCACATAATAAAAAACAAATAAGGATTTTTATGATAAAAAAACTATGGCTGACCGCTGCACTTGCCGCTATCGCAATGACCACCACCGCCCAAGCGCAAACCTATCAATGGCAAGACGAACTGTGCGACATGCAAGGCGACTTTGATCATAAAAAATACAGCGCCAAACAAATCAAAAATTCCCACCTCGTCCTAAAGGGCTTGACCAGTGCAAACCTAAACAGCTTTTTTCCACCGATGAATATCGACGCTTTAGACAAACTGTCCATGACAGACCTAGACACACTGACGGCCGAATACCAGCAAGTGAAGCGGCAAGTCGAGCGCTTGGAGGTCGTGCCAGAGGCAAAACGCCATAAGCAAGACCTGCTCAAGTCTATCGATGGAGAGTATCAACAAAATAAATTGACCATTTTGGGCTATATCAATCCTAGCGCCGCCCTCAAACAAAGCCCCAAAGTATGCCAGCAATACATCAAGCCATTGTTACAAAACGAAGCGGCCGTACAAAACAAATGGCAGCAGCTGGTCAAAAAACGGGCGCAAACCAACAGCCATGCCATGGCACGCTATCAAAAAGAAAAAGCCAGTAACCCAGCCAAATATGCCAAAATCGACTTGGTGACTTTTGGGTTTGGCAACTGCGTCAACGATCAGGTCTATCATGCTGACCCTCAGCAAGTTTTTAACGACAGCCAAAAACTGAATAAAACGCTGTTTGGGCAGAGCTTGACGATGGTTTGCGATGAGCCATAGGATGCCGACGGCGCAATATTAAAATAACGATACGGACTTACCATGACTGACCTCACTCGTGAATCAACCTTTCAAGCCGACATCATCAAAGAAATGGTGGCCAGTGGCTGGGTACAAGGCGTCGCCTCAGGCTATCAGCGTGACACCGCCCTGTATGAGCGGGATGCGCTCGACTATGTACAGCGTACTCAGCCGCAAGAGTGGCAGAAGTTTTGTCGGCTGTTTCCGCAGGAGCCAGAGCAAGAGTTTATCAGACAACTGGTCAAGCAGCTCGGCAAAGCCAGTGAGCACGCCACCGATAGAGCCTCACGCACCTATGGCACCTTGGGCGTGCTGCGTCATGGTCTAAAGATTCGTAACACCCGCTTTAGCCTCTGTCAGTTTCAGCCAGAGCACAGCCTAAACCCAGAAGTGCTGGCACGCTATGACGGTAATATCTGCCGTGTGGTGCCCGAAGTCGTCTACAGCGCCCATCTAAGCCCCAAAGCCGCCGACGAGGCGACGACTGCCGATAGCAGCAAGGCGGCCAAGCGGCACCGTATAGATCTGGTGCTGTTTGTCAATGGTCTACCCGTGGTCACCATGGAGCTGAAGTCTGAGTTTAAGCAGGCCGTGGACAATGCCATATTGCAGTACAAAAAAGACCGACTGCCAGTCGACCCCAACAGCAATAAACCTGAGCCGCTACTGAGCTTTAAGCGGGGGGCACTGGTGCACTTTGCTGTCAGTCAGTACGATGTGTACATGACCACACGGCTGGCAGGTGATGATACCTTCTTCCTTCCTTTCAATAAAGGCACTCGGGATGGCGGGGCGGGCAATGACATACCGCAAGATCCCAACCGCTACGCCACCGACTATCTGTGGCATGACGTACTCAGCAGCGACAACCTGCTCAATATCTTAGGCCGCTTTATACACTTGCAGATCGAAGACGTCGAAGATGCCATTGGGCGAAAATCCAAAAAAGAAACCATGATTTTCCCACGCTATCATCAGTGGGAGGTGGTAACGAAACTGGTTGCAGACGCAGGTGTCACTCACAGCGAGCTGCCCAAAAACCAAAACCGCTACCTGATTCAGCACAGTGCTGGCTCAGGCAAATCCAACTCGATTGCGTGGACAGCGCATCAGCTCTCTACCCTATATGATGAGGCGGGTACTAAGCGCTTTGACTCGGTGATCGTGGTGACCGACCGCACCGTACTCGATGACCAACTACAAGACACCATCTATCAGTTTGAACACGCCGATGGGGTGGTGGGGCGGATCAACCGTACAGAGGGCGAGGGCTCCAAGTCCGACAAGCTGGCCGACGCCCTGATGAGCTTCCAGCCCATCATCATCGTCACCATTCAGACCTTTCCGCATGTGCTCAAAGCCATTGAAGACTCAAGCGTACTCAAAGAACGACGCTATGCCATCATCGCTGACGAAGCACATTCATCTCAGTCGGGTACAACTGCTCGTAAGCTAAAAGAAGTGCTGATCGCCAGCCCAACAGCCAGTGACGAACTCAGAGACAACCTTGAAGCGCATGTCGATAAGGGGCTGTCTGCTGAAGACATGCTCGATGCCACCATCACCGCCCGCCGTGGCAGTGACAATCTCAGCTACTATGCGTTTACCGCCACTCCTAAGTCCAAGACCCTTGAGCTGTTTGGCCGTGTGCCCAATCCAAGCCTGCCCGCCTCAGCAGACAACAAGCCAGCAGCCTATCACGTCTACTCGATGCGCCAAGCGATAGAAGAAGGCTTTATCTTGGATGTGCTAAAAAACTACACCAGCTATAAAGTGGTGTATCAGCTCAGCCAAGAGATAGCCGCTGACCAAGAGGTCGATGCCAAGCGTGCCAAAATAAAGCTCAACAACTGGGTGCGCTTGCATGACTACAATATCTCGCAAAAGGTCAAGGTCATCATCGAGCACTTTAATAAAAACATCAAAGGCCTGCTCGGCGGGCAGGCCAAAGCCATGGTCGTGACCGGCTCACGTAAGGAAGCGGTGCGCTACAAGCTTGCCTTTGATAAATACGTGACAGACCACGGCTATCGAGGCATCAACGCCATGGTGGCCTTTTCAGGTGAGGTCGAGTTTGATGATGCCGACCCTGACAGCGGCGGCCTCGTGGGTCAGCGCTTTACCGAAACTAATATGAACCCCACTCTCAAAGGCCGTGATATGCGCAAAGCCTTTGACACCGATGACTATCAAGTGATGCTAGTGGCCAATAAGTTTCAGACTGGCTTTGACCAGCCCAAGCTATGCGCCATGTATGTCGATAAAAAACTGGCAGGGGTCGACTGCGTACAGACGCTATCACGGCTAAACCGCATCTATCCTGGCAAAAAACAAACCGGCACTTTTGTCCTCGATTTTTTTAATGACCCAGAAGATATCCTAGCGGCGTTTCAGCCGTATTATGAGACAGCAGAGCTTGTCGATGTCACAGACCCTGACAAGGTGTTTGAGCTGTTTGAAAAAATACGCTCCAGTGAGATTATCAAATGGCATGAGGTCAATAACCTCGCTCAGGCGTTTTATAGTAAACATAAAAGTCAGGCCGCCATCAGTAATATCTGTAAACCCGCTGTCGAGCGCTGGCGTCATCAGTACCAGCGAGCCAGACAAGAGATACAGCGCACCAAAGGGTTGTTTGAGCGTGCCAAAGCGTCTAACGATGCAGTGTTGATTGGAAATGCCGAGAATGAGCTTAAGGAAGCTAAAAAAGCCAAAGATGCGCTGGTGTTATTCAAAAAAGACTTAGGCGGCTTTGCGCGCTTTTATGAGTTTATGTCGCAGATCGTCGACTATGACGACCGAGAGCTGGAGAAGCTGAGCCTATATGCCCGTCATTTGCTGCCATTACTACGTGAGGACTTTAACGCAGAGGACGATATCGATCTGAGTAATATAGAGATGACGCACTACCGTGTGTCTAAGCTACGTCAGCAGGACTTGCAGCTACAAGAAAACGCTGAAGAATACCAGCTCGACCCTGCTAGCGGGCTGGGTACAGCGACCCCCAAAGACAAAAAAGAAGACTTTTTGTCAGTGATCATCCGTCAGCTCAATGACGTGTTTGCAGGAGAGGGGTTTAGTGACAGTGACATCGTCAACTACGCCGAGACCATCAGAGATAAGATGGCCGAAAGCGAAGTCGTCATGTCACAAGTGCGCAAAAACAGCAAAGACCAAGCCATGTTAGGAGACTTTCCTATCGCCATCGATGATGCCATGATCGACAGCAGAGAGGCACACGAAAAGATGATGATGCATCTCTTCTCTGATAAAAAAGCGCACAGTCATTTTTCAAACATCATCTATGACATGCTGGTGGACTTGGGCAAGCGAATGTAAAAGCCCAAGCGATAATGTGGGTCAACGGTGGCCTGTATTGTTGATGGTGATAGCAGTCTAGAGTATTAATGCAGTGTATCTATTTTATCTATAGTCGATACTAAATAAAATAGATACGTTATTTAATAATGCGAAACTGGTATAAATTTTTCTAGCTTGCTGTGCCTACGCCGACAGAGGCTGCAAAACCAACATTAAAAAACTAAGCATCCCAGTTCTGCTGTATCTTTTTCATATTGGACTGACTATAGTATCGACTATAGCTGATGTCTGAGCTGCTTTTTTAACACATGATCGAAGACAAAAGGCCCAAACGGCAAAAGCGAACCAATGACCCCTGCTGGCATCGCCCAAAGTGGCGTTTTGATTTTGCTGACCACAGTGAAAAGCAGCAGAATATAAGCGATAAACAGCACGCCATGCGCCATGCCGACGTATTTGACCGCTTCGGGCATGCCCAGCATATACTTTAATGGCATGGCGACAAAGAGCAACAACAAAAAAGAGCTGCCTTCTAGGTAGCCCATGATGGTCAGCCCCTTTAACAGGCGATTTTGTCTTTGAGTGAGGTGGGGTATCGGTTGGGAAGTTGACGGCGTCTGCGACACGGTTGCATCCTTTTGCTGATGACCAAGGTATAACTTGGCAAGATTGTAGGCCTCGCTATGATACAGGATATTGATCGTGTTTTGAGCGCCTGTTTTAGGCGCATACTTTAAGGACACGCTTTAAGGGTCTGCCGCCGCTTTATGCCGCCGTTTTATATAGTCGATGCACTTTAAAAAGAACATAGCACTACTGGGGTGCTGGCTCTTGAAATATCGGTTGCGCAGCCTCTGTGATAACCGCACGTAAGTAAAATTTATACCAGTAGCGCGTTTAAATCCATAACAGTTTTATTTTCAACTGACTATACCAACGCTCGCAGCAGCATATAACTGCCCATGCCAAACATCATCACGTTTTCCGTCAAGGAAATAGCGCCTAAAGGCACATTGCTGTCGCCGCCCATACAGGCACAGGTCAGCTCACGCTTATCGATATAGACTGCCTTGATGACAGAGATACCGCCGATCAAGCCGATGCTCAGCGCTACCGCACCCGCTATTGGATTGAGCCACGGCTGATTGGCAAGCATGGCGATACCAGCAAAGGCTTCAAAAAACGGATAGACATAAGCATAGCGCACCACCCGCTGAGCCAATAAATCATAACCCAAAAAGCTGGTGGTAAAGCTTTCTAGGTCCTCTAGTTTTTTGATGGCGAGCACGCACATAGAGAGCGCCACAAACCACATCAGCGCCTGCATCGACAGCACGCTGACCGATAGCGCCCAACATAACGCTAGCGTCATCAAGGCCGTCACCGAAAATATAGCGATGACTGGTGTATAGGTTTTTTCATCGTCGGCTGTTGGCTCGCTATTGCCCAAAAACACTTGCAGCTCATCATTACCGCCGATGCGCTCACCCTCGATAAAGGTCTGCGGCGTGGTCTCGACACCTAAGTTGTCTTTGACGAGAGTGTTTTGCTCGTCATTGGTGATATACCGATCGATGATATCGTAGCCAGCACGCTTGAGCGCATCTAACGACTTGAGGCCAAATGGACACAGATGGTCGGACATCACCATGCGAAAGAGGATGGCGGACTTGGCCGCGTCTTTTTTGATATGCTCACCGGGCAGGGTGTCGATCAGCTGCTGTACTTTGGAGTTGTCGCTATTAGCCACAGGCTGGCTTGCAGGCCGCTTATTAGCCTCATCATTAACCTCATTATTGACCTCTGTCATCATGGCAGACCTCACTTCTGTTTGCTCACTCGCTGCTCGTTATTTATCACAAGCTACTGACGATTTATAAGTTACTTATTTATAAGTTACTTATTATTAGCCTATAAGCGTGCTCAGCCTGAGTCTTTACCAATCTTGTTACTTTTGTTAAGTTTCATGATAAGCAGGACGAGAGTGTGTCTTATGGTTAAGACAGTGCTATTCTTAAGGGGCTGTTCAATCAGTTTGATGATACGGATAAGCCATATTGAGATAATTATTGATATAAGTATTGAGTGAGGGTATACAAAAAGTTGCAATATTGACGCCTTTTATAAACAGGACGAACAGTACAAATAAGACTAGCCGTTTGCAAAGGATAATGTGCCTAAAAAACAAGGACACTAAAGGAACACAAGGACACTAAAGGAGTAGATATGTCTGCCAGTAAAGAAGAGATTGCCGATTTTTTGGCATCAGAGTTTCCCCAAACCAAGTGCAAGGTCGAGGCAGTAGGGGAGAATAGTGCAACCCTATCGCACGATATTGGGATAGACGAGCTGCGCCCAGGCGGCACGGTGTCCGGTCCTGTGCTGATGAGTGTCGCTGATGTCGCCATCTATGTGGCGATACTGGGCACAATTGGTATCGTGCCTTTGACGGTGACCACCAGCCTGTCTATCAATTTTTTGCGTAAGCCCTCAGCGCAGGCCCGTATCATTGCCGAGTGTACTTTGATAAAAGTCGGCCGTACGCTGATCGTCGGCGAAGTGGCTTTGTATTCAGAAGGCTTTAGCGATATGGTGGCGCATGTGGTTGGCACCTATTCTGTGCCGCCCAAGTCTGTACCGCCCAAGCGTGACTAAGCGGCTTTTAGGCGTGATGATCGTCATAGAGCATGAATAACATTGATAAGAACAACAACGCCCCACGTCGTCGTGAGGCGTTGTTTTTTATTATTATCCGAGAGATATTTTGTCTGGTCTATAGTCAATCCTAAATAAAACTGACACATTTGATTATCACGTGCTGCTGGTAAAAATTTCCCTTGCTTGCTGTGCGACTTCGCACTTTTCGATGCTGCACAAAATTTATCCCAGCCGCACTGTACCATTTTTAAATTATTTTAACTATATTAGTGAGCAGTTAAGGTACGGCTATTGGGTTTTGGCGACGGCTTTAAAGTGTGCGACTTGCTCAGCATTGGTGATGGTTAATACTGGCACGTTGTTGGCGTTTTGACCCAAGCTGTATTTGCCTTTTACGGTAGCTAGGGTGGCGGTATCAAAGCTGGCTTGTGGCTCTGGGCAAGCCATCATGGTGCTTCTGACGTGGCCCAGCTCGACATCACCGTTGACGACGTCATAACTGGCACCCATGTTATTACAGGTATTCATAAAGCTGACCAGATCGTTGCCGTCGACTTCCATAAAGTTGAGAGTTAAAGGCTTGGCTGGATCAACAAATAACTGAGAGACTTTATCGCCATTGCTGCGTGTGGCATCGACAAGCTGCCAGTTATGAGCCTGTAGGATATCTGAGGTGATGGGCTGGGTGCTGGGTGTGCTAGTGCCTGGCGTCGTTTGGCAACCGGCTGCCAGAGCGCTGATTGCAAAGGTGCTGGCCATCATTATTTTAGTTGTGTTTTTCATAGTAGTCCTCTTAAGTGATCGATTTATTATTTTTAAAGGTTTAACAGCGCTGAGTGGTAACAGAGCTTGGTGGTCATACCGCTGAGCAAAAAGATGCTCCAAGCTGTTGATGCTGGCTTTGCTATGGGTTAGGGCCCATCGCTTGCGACGAGCAGCGGGCGTATTTTTGCAAAAGCCTAGGCAAAAAACAATAAGCCGTTACTGTCGATATACCGAAACCCGCCTTCGCTTACAAATACCCGCTGATATCAGGGGTTATGTGTCAATGCTTACAAAATCGCCCTAGTAGAGTGAGGTGTTTTTAGCAACTTCAGTTGCACCCAGCCATGGCGTTATGATACGCCCCCTCGCAGCAGCTGGCATAGAGCGGGGCCGTCACTACAGGGCTACAGTATGGAGAAAATAAAAAAAAGGCGATGGACAGATATAATGAACTATATAAGATTCATTTTAAATGAATCTTATGATATTATGGGTGCGGTTCGGGTTGCTGTGAGTTTGATCACGATAAGTAACACTTAGCAGATAAGCAGTCGACCCTAAATAATCGCTACTTATACTCAGATTTAGTAAAGGAAAGATAATGGCCTCACCACAGACAATAGAGATCGTAAAAGCAACCGTCCCAGTGCTCGAAGAGCATGGCACAGCTATCACTACCGTGTTTTATAAAAACATGTTTGCCGAGCATCCAGAGCTATTAGACATCTTTAACGAAACCAATCAAAAACTGGGGCGACAGCAGACCGCCTTGGCGATGACGGTGCTGGCGGCTGCCAAGCACTTAGAAAACCTAGGGGCGTTGCTGCCACAGGTGACCCAGATCAGCCATAAGCACCGTGCCTTGCAAATCTTGCCAGAGCACTATCCAATCGTCGGCAAGCACCTACTTGGCGCGATAAAGCAAGTGCTCGGAGAGGCGGCCAATGATGACATCATCGAGGCTTGGCGTGAGGCTTATGATGAGATTGCCTCAGTCTTTATCCAGTTAGAACAAAACATGTATGAACAAGAGATGTGGCAAGGTTTTGCGCCATTTGAGGTGATAGAAAAGGCAGAAGTGGCGACTGATATTGTGGCTTTTACCGTCGCACCAGTCGTCACTGAATCGGCAGAGGCTCAGAGTATTGATTTGGATAAGCTGGCGTTGACTGCCGGACAGTACATCACCGTAAAGACGGACCCAAAAGACAGCGATCATACCGCCCTGCGTCATTACTCACTATGCTCGACCAATACAGATAAAGGCATTCAGTTCGCTGTCAGACGTGACAACCGTAATGCCCATCAAGGTCTGGTCTCGAACCATTTACACGACCATATCGAAGAGGGCGATACGATACAGCTGTCTGCACCTGCAGGCGACTTTGCCCTAAACCAAGACCTGATACAACAAAACGATATTCCTTTAGTGCTGGTCAGTGCAGGTGTCGGGGTGACGCCGATTTTATCGATGTTGGAAGCCCAAGTCGCTGCCAATCCGCATCGTCCCATCATCTGGGTGTATGCGTGCCAAAACCAAGACCATCATGCCTTTGCCAGTCAGGTGGAGCAGTTATTGGCGTCAGCGACGACAGTCGACAAGCATATTTTTTACTTTGAGTCTGGTCAAATCCTCGATGAGACAATGCTGGCTCGTTTGCCCCAGCCAGCGGATATTTATGTGTGTGGCTCCATGCCATTTATGGAAAGCATCATTGATGAATTGCTGCGCTTAGAGCATGGTACTGATAGCGTCCACTATGAGCCTTTTGGTCCTAAGATGAGCTTAGAGCTTTCTTAGTATATTCCGTGTTTTTTATCTGCAAGTGGACTGAGCATGCTCAGTCCACTTTTTTAGTCTAGTCTGCTTGGCCCAGCCCTCTTATTCCAGTCCCCTTATTCCAGCCCAACTGACAGCCCAACTGACAGCCCAACTGACAGCCAAGCCGTTATGCCAGCTCGGCCTGCGCATCATTGCGCTTTTCTATTTTATGCTGATCTTCGGTGTCGTCGACTTTCCAGTAGCTTGAGATATATAGATGCGTTTTGGGCAGCTTATAGTGAGCTTTGAAGTGCTGCCTAAGGGCACGCATACTATGAAACTCGCAGGCGGCCCACACTGCAGGCTGTCCATCCAGTCGCACAAGTGTTTTGACTCGGTCGAGTAAAGGACACAGGTCGGCGCTTGGATTGGCATTGATAACCCAATGTATCTCCATGTTCTTTGGTTTCTTTAATATCTGCATGTCCAGCTCAGTGGTGACTTCTAGCACTGCATATCCTCGTGCATCAGCGGGCAATTGCGCCAAGTTGACCGCAATCGCTGGTAGCGCCGTCATGTCTCCTACTAGCAAAAACCAATCTGCATCATTATTGATGAGCTTCTTTGGCCCAGGGCCACCCACCCGTATTTGCTGACCTGCTTTTGCATGGCGTGCCCACATTGAGGCAGGGCCTTCGGCCTCATGCAGGGCAAAGTCAACATCTATCGCATCACTGCGCTGCGCACTCACGGTATAGGTGCGCATTAATGGCCGTTCTGTGTCTGATTGAGGAAACAACAGCTTGATATAGGCGCTTTCTTGATGTTCTGGAAAGTCTGATAATCCGTCCCCGCCGAGGGTGATACGGCGCATATTTGGCGTGATGTATTGGGCATCAAGCACGTCTAGTGTTCTGGGTAATGGTTTGCTCATCTAAAAATCCTTAATTAAGGGTAGGTTTTTTCAACAGACCTTACGGGTCTTTTTTTACTTAAGTATTGATTTTACTCACTATTTTTATGTTATCTTTTATAGGGGTTTTATTGCGCTTATTTTTCTATTGAAATTTTAATAGGGTTCAGTTATTATCTGCAGCAATCATTATAAATGATAATCATTACTATTAACATTAACATTTTTCTTATATATGTTAAAGGTAGTGATATTCAGCAGTCAGTATCACTTGATAATTTATAACGCTTATATATAAGCCCTACTAAAGAGTAAGTCTTTATGCATAAATCATTACCCAGCCGTCTATCGACACTCACCCTAGGTGTGGCCACTGCTATGTTTGCACAGGTTGCTATGGCTAACGATACACCGAGCATGACCGCACAGACCATCACGGTCACGGCCAACAGTTCAGTCCGTGATAACCTACAAGAAGACTCTGTGTATATAGAGGACTATACGCCAGCGCAGCAAGCGAGCCATTTAAGTGACTTTTTAGACGTCGTACCAGGCGTGACTATTGGTGGTAGCTCGTCGATCAATCAGCGTATCCGTGTGCGTGGTCTCGATGATACCAATCTAAAAGTCACCATCGATGGTGCACGCCAAGAGGGACCATTGTTCTATCATATGGGCGATGTCACCATCGATCCTGATTTGCTTAAGCAAGCTGAAGTGGCGGTGGGTAACAACTCAGTGACACTTGGTAATGACGCTTTGGGTGGTGGGGTGGCTTTTGAGACCGTCGATGCTGCAGACTTACTCAAACCAGGTCAAAAAATAGGCGCCAAGCTAAAGACCAGCTATGCCAGTAACAATGATGAGCTGCTCACCTCGGCGACTGTCTACGGTGCGCCATCTGACAATGTTGATTTATTGGCCTACTATGGCAAGCGTGATACAGACTCTGGTGAAGATGGAGATGGCCGTGAGCTGTTTGAAGACAGCAAAGGCGAAAACATCTTATTAAAGGCGGGCGCATATCTCGCCGATGATCATCGTGTGGGTGCCAGCTTTAGCCGTACTGAGAAAAAAGGGACTTTCCCTTATCGTCCAGATTTCCCCAGTCTTCCTAACACTCGTGGTCCTGATGTCATCCCACAAGAAATAAAGCGCGATACTTATACGCTCGATCATAACTTTAATCCAGCAAACTCACTCATTGACGTTGATACCACCGTTTATCAAACCGAAACACATATTTTACGTGATTCTAATGATGTGGGTAACTTTGATTTTGATGCAAAAGTAAAAACCACAGGCGTTAAGGTCGAAAACACCAGTGTCATCGATACCGCTACGGGTCGTCATAAGCTGATCGCAGGCGCTGAGCACTACAAAAAAGAATCTGAGATGGCACGTGATGGTTCTGCAACTGCGAATGATGATGCCAATAACACCTCAGTCTATCTAGAAGACCAATGGCAAATGGGCAAACTGACGCTGACACCAGGTGTACGCTATGACCGTTATAAGTCGCCTGAGTTTGTGGCGGGTGGTTCTACTTACGACAATGTCGTCGGTGCGCTAGCAGCCAGCTATGAGATTGCGCCACGTACACAAGTATTTGCCAGCTATACTCAGTTGTTTAACGGCCCAGACTTAGGCCAAGCTGTCTTTAACAGCAATGGCGAGGGTCTCTACGTCAATAATGACCTTAAGCCAGAAGAAGGCTATAACTCTGAAGTGGGTGTGGCCACCACACTACGAGGTCTGACGCTTGCCGATGATGCGCTACAATTAAGTGCAAAATACTTTAGATCTAATATCGAGAACTATCAGCAGTTTATGCGTACAGGCAGTCGCCCTGGTAGATTTGGAATTGACTGTGAGACAGGTGAGATAGGTGGTGACTGTCAAGGCATGTTCAACAGTGATGAAGACTATAAAATAGATGGCGTTGAGCTGGCTGCTAACTATAGCACTCGTGACTTTGGTATGGGTCTGAGCTACTCACGTGCTCGTAGCGAAGGCGATAAGACAGGCAATAGCATCCCATCTGTGAGCGGCGGCAGTGCTGACTCGGGCGATCGCTATATGGTCAACTTAAACTATGATCCAAACGACATGGTTGGTCTTGGCTGGCGCAGTACTTATGTGGCCTCTATTACTGACAATCAAGGGGAGACCAAGCCAAGCTATGATGTGCATGACGTGTATATGAACTATGCCCCACGTCAGCTTGATGGGGTTACCGCTACCGTTGGTGTCTATAACTTGTTCGATGAAACCTATGCCAGCCACTCATCGCGCTTAGATATCACTAACGATGCGAGCACTGACTTTGAGATGGGCCGTAATATCAAAGCGTCGTTAACTTATCAGTTCTAAGCTGTTTTTATAGCTGCGATATTTTGATACAAAACCAGCCATCTAAACGTTAGATGGCTGGTTTTTTTGTGCGATATGGTTAAGGGTATTTTATTAAGAATCTTTTATTAAAGGGCATTTATCAAAGACGCTGTAGCGAGAGGTTTTAAAGTGTATCTACAATCACAGGACGACCGTTGTGCGTCAGCACGGTCACATCCACACCGTATAAGTCATCGATGGCGTCATGGGTCAGCACGTCAGTCGGGTGCCCAGTCTGGATAATCCTTCCGCCCTTCATCATGACCACGGTGTCGGCAAACTGCGCCGCTTGATTGATGTCATGCAACACAATAACCACGGTTTTACCCGCTTGATGCGTCAGCGACCGCAGCTCACGCATCAGCTGGCCAGCGTGATACATATCAAGGTTGTTTAGTGGCTCATCGAGTAGTAAGTAAGGCGTGTCTTGACAGACAATCATGGCAATCAGTACCCGTTGCCGCTGTCCGCCAGAGAGGGTAGAGAGAAAGCGCTTGGCCATATCAAGCAGCTCAAAACGCTGCATGACGGCCTGTACCATTTGCCGATCCTTATCTGTGGGGCGGCCTTGATGATAAGGGTAGCGGCCAAACATCAACAGCTCTTCTACCCGTAGTCGGCCTTGGATGTGGTTTTCTTGTGCGAGCATGGCGACGGTTTTGGCGAGGGTCTGACTATCGGCGTGCTCGATGTCATGCTCATCGAAGCTGACACTGCCTTTTTGTAAGGGCGTCAGCCGTGACATAAGACTAAATAAGGTCGATTTGCCCGCCCCATTGGGACCGATAAGGGCGATGACTTGGCTGGTCGCTAGGGTTAGGCTGACATCATCGAGGATGGTGTGGGAGCCGATATGATGGCTGACGTGAGAGAGGGTAATCATAATGACATTCGTATTTTATATGAGTGGTTTATATAGTCAGTATTAAATAAAATCGATACCTTATTAATCGATACCTTATTAATAGTCACGTGCTCCTGGTATAAATTTTACATGCTTGCTGTGCCTACGCCGACAGAGGCGGCGCAAAATTTATACCAGTAGCACTGTATCGTTTTTAGAATGAATCAACTATACCGGTGATTTATACTGGCGACTTGTGTTGACGAAACTGGCTGAATATTAAGGCAATAAAAACAATGCCGCCCAGCAGTTCAATGACCACTGAGAGTACCCCTGCCATCCCCAGTATGCGCTCAAATAAGGTTTGGCCTAAGACCAAGCAGAGCATGGCAATAAAGCTCACCAAGAGCAAGCGTTCGCTGTGATGCATGGTTTTGCAAATCCGATTGGTCAGCGCACAGACCAATAGTCCTAAAAATATCACTGGACCGACAAACGCTGTCGCCGTAGCGACCAATACAGCAATGATGATTAATAAGCGCAGCGCCAATGACTGGTAGTTGATACCCAGATTGATGGCGTGGGCGCGCCCCAGCATCAACACATCCACTTGATGCCGCCAGCGCCAAACCAAAACCGCACTCACCAGACAGACGGCTAAGCTTGCCAGCATCAGGGTTGAGTTAATCGTATTGAATTGCGCAAAGCTGGCGGCTTGAATGACGACGTAGTCTTCGGGGTTGATCAGCCGTGCCACCAAAGACGACAAACTGCGAAACAGCACCCCAAACACGATGCCGACCAGAATTAACCTTGCCAAATCATGATTGGAGCGGGTAAAGAGTAAGCGAAACAACAGCAGCGATGCCGCCACCATCAGTCCCACCTCTAAACCAAACTTTAGCAAAGGCTGACTGCTAAACAGGTTGCTGGTACCCAAAAAGAAAACCAGTAGGCTTTGGATAAGTACGTAGAGAGCGTCAAAACCCAGTAGTGAGGGAGTCAAAATAGGATTGTGCGTCAAGCTTTGAAACAGCAGCGTCGATACCCCAATGGCATAGCCAACCACCAACAGCGCCAGCAGTTTTTTGCCACGAAATCCGAGCACAAAGTCCCAATTACCATTGGCGCCAATGCTCATAAATAACACTGAGCTGATGATCAGCAGCCCAAAAACGATCAGCACCGGCTTGGTCCATACTTCGCTAGCGAGCGGCCTTGATAGCAGTCTTGAGCGTAACTTTGAGAGTAGCGGCTGCTGAGCGGTGGCTGGTTTGACGGCTTTTGGTTGGTCCAAAAAACGGTGGTCGGTATCGTCAGGCTGTATGCTGTGGTCAGATGATGTCGTCATTGGCTTGATTCAACGTGGCTATGAGTAAATGGTTGTAAAAAAGTGCTTATAATAAAGGGCGCTAAAGGTCATTATAAAAATGGCTATAAAAAATAACTAACTGGCTTTGGGCTGCCGTAATAGCAACCACAAAAACACCGCCGCCCCGATAACGCCAAAAACCGTCGCCACAGGCACTTCATAAGGATAGCGAATACTGCGCCCGATGATATCGCACAGTAGTACAAAGCTCGCTCCCATCAACGCAACGGCTGGCAGACAGTGGCGCAGCTTATCCCCCATGATTCGGCTGATGATATTGGGCACGATCAAACCCACAAAGGGAATGGCGCCGACAGTAACGACCACCACTGAGCTGATGATGGCGACGGTCATGATGACAAACCACGTCATCAGGTTTTTATTAACGCCAAGGTTAATGGCGATAGCGTCACCCAACCCAACGATGGTCAGTCGATCTGCCAAAATATAAGCGCCTATGGCCAAGGCCCCTGTCAAATACAGCAGCTCATAACGACCTGCCAAGATGGCAGAAAAGTCTCCTAAGCGCCAGACGGAGAGCATCTGCAAGGACTCGGTCTCATAGGCGATAAACAACGTCACCGCTTCGATGATGGCCCCAAACACAATACCGACCAGCGGCACCATTAAGTAATCCGTCGGTGGTAAGTGCTTGATCAGGCGCATAAAGATCACCATGCCAGCCACCGCACATAACGTGGCCACCAGCATCTTGTTTAGCAAGCTGCTGGCTGGCAGGTACAGGCTGATGAGTAACAGTCCTAAGCCAGCACTCTGGGTTGCTCCGACCATAGACGGCTCAACAAAGCGGTTTTTTAATACCGTTTGTAAGATCATCCCTGCCACTGCCAAGGATGCACCGGTCAAGATAACGGCAAGGGTACGCGGTATACGACTGACCAGCAGCAGCTGCATATCGGTATTGGCTGCTTGGCTGATAGTTTGGCTTGCCGTGTCACTACTAAAAATGGCGAATAAAGGCGCAGCACTATCGATAAGCCATCGTCCGAATCCTTGCCACGAAAACTCAGCGACACCAAGAGACAGGCTCAGCAGGACTAATGCCAGCAGCAATACCAAGCTGAGTACATTTAACAGCCTTGGTGATAACGACCATGATAATCGCTGAGACTGAGTGAAGGGGATGCTACGTGCCATAGGGATATCTACACATTCAGTGGCTGGCTGATACGACTAAACGCTCATTCAGCCAGCGACTTGCTTGGTGATGAATAATTTCTCTAATAATTTATGAATTACCGTCTGCTTGCGCAAATTTTTCGGCGACAAGGTTGGCATCTTTTAACCATTGGTAGTAACCACCAAACGCTAAGTAAGAGTCTGGGCTAAGATAAACGATGTTGTCGTTTTTCCAAGCGGTGGTTTGATGCACCAGTGGGTTATCTAGTACCACGTCTGCGCCATCACCTTCTTCACCAATCGCAGAGGTTCTGTCTAGTACAAACAGCCAGTCGGGGTTGGTTTTTTGTAGGTATTCAAAAGACACTGGCTGTCCGTGTCGAGCCTCTTCAATCTGAGCGTCTGCCGCAGGGATACCAAACACGGTGTGTATAAACCCAAAGCGTGAGTCTGCACCATAAGTTGAGATTTTATTACCGTTGACCAGTACCACCAAGCCATTACCTTTGCCTGCGCTGGCAGTCTTGGCTTTTGCGATAGCCGCATCGATGTCTTTTTGTAGCGCTTGCGCTTTATCCGCTTTACCAAACAGACGCCCCAAATCTGCTAGGCGCTGTTTGCTGGATTCGTAAATATTGGCGGTGTCTAAAGTAAGATCTAACGTTGGTGCCATTTGACTTAAGGCGTCGTACTTTTCTGCCATACGTGAGCCGACCAAGATGGCTTTTGGCTGCATCTCATTCAACGCTTCCATATCCGGCTCAAACAAGGTGCCTATTTTCTTACTCTCTGGTGTATCAGCCGCTGTTAAGTTGTCTAAGCGTAGATTGTCAGGTAAGCCGTCGACGGGTACGCCCAGTGCCGCTAAGTCCTGCATCAAAGTCATGTCATAAACGGCGATGGGATGAGGGTTAACAGGTAAATCCACATCACCACGGACAGTATCAATCGTGACCACAGCATCATTGGGCGTAGCGCTCGCATCGCCATCAGAGAGCTGAGCTTGTTCGGCATTATCTATATCATTGGCTTGATCCGTATTTTCAGTTGGTGTGCAGCCCACAAGGCTGGCACTGACAGCAAGTCCAATTAGAGTCTGTTTTATTTTAAGGGTCATATGGCAGGCCTATTGTTTATAGATGTTGTATCGGTACAACGAATAAGGTGTGATTTATTAAAATAAAAGGCCTATCATACGCCAAAAATACTCATAATGAAATGATATTCATTATCATTAAGATAATTGTTTGCATCGAAACTTGGTTTTGAGGTGTGTTTTTATTTATAAGTAATTGATATTTATAAACAAGTCATAAACTCTAAAAGCATAATGAAAATAACAGACCAGACCGTCTCAACGAGCATTTGACTCTGTACACATGATTAAAACGATAATAATAATGATTCTTATTTACATGAAGTGGGTTTTATATTATTATGCTTCGGACTAGGGTGAGATATGACCTTAGTACACGAACGTATAACGCTTATGAGTCATCATAACGTCAGGCATCATGCGACGCTACTAACCGTATGTGTTAAAAGTAGGTTTTGATTCTCACAAACTTGCCAGTGCTGTCACGATTAAAAAGTGCTTCTATGACCAAACAATATAGCCACAAAAAAAGTCTCACAACATTTAATGTCGCCACTGCTATCGTTGTCGTTGCCTTGCATGGCGTTACTGCTGCTGCGTTGGTGAATATGGATAGCCCTAAGCCTGAGCAGCAACTTGATGAGGCTGCGCCTGTGGAGATTCAACTTATCAGCCCTGTGATTGAACCAAAGCCTGAACCAGAATCAGTGGCCAAGGTAGTGACCGAAACAAAGGTTGCGCTACCACCTAAACCGCAGCCTAAACCTAAGCCAGTGTCTGAGCCCAAGCCCAACAAACCGCCAGTAGTAGAACCCAAACCGCAGCCTGAGCCAAAACCTACACCAAAGCCCAAGCCTGCACCAAAACCGCAACCTAAACCTGTAGCTAAGCCTGTACCTAAACCAGAAGTCACTACCGTGGCCGTTGATAATAGTGACAGTGAGATAAAACAACAAGCAGCAAGAGAACAAGCGGTAAGAGAGCAAGCAGCAAGAGAGCAAGCAGCAAGGGAACAGGCAGCAAGAGAACAGGCAGCAAGAGAACAGGCAGCAAGAGAACAGGCAGCAAGAGAACAGGCAGCAAGAGAACAGGCAGCAAGAGAACAAGCAGCAAGAGAACAAGCGGCTGCCAGTAATACGCCCGTGTCGGTCTCAGCCTCTGAAGCCAGCTGGCGACGTGCGCCTAATATCAGCTTGTCCAAAAGAACCAGAAATAAGGTGTTGCCAGGTGACGCTTATAGCGTATTGCTAAAAATGACGGTTGATAAGCAGGGCAACATCCAAAACGTGGCAGTAGTGTCTTCATCGGGCAATGCTTTGGTCGATAAAGATGCTTTAAGAGCCGTCAAGCGTGCTAAGTTTAACCCTTTTAAACGCAATGGTATGGCTGTGGTTGGCATCGTTGAGTTGCCAATACATGTCAACGTCAATTAAACACCTTAAATACCCATTATATAGTTATTGATGACTTAATGACCTTCACGACTATTTTCACTGATTGCTTAGTACAATACCTAACAAAGAAGAATGGCTAAGAGCAGTATTTGAATCATTAAGGCATATATTTTATATAGTGGATTTAGTATAAAAACGATACAGCGGGACTGGGATGAATTTTGCGCAGCCTCTGTCAGCGTAGACACAGCACGCAAGTAAAATTTATACCAGTTCCGCGCTAAAATATAATGTATCTATTTTATTTAGAATCGACTATAAAACACGAGGATTACTCATGGACTTCGCAGAATACTGGCAATACACTGATGCTGTGACTAAGTTTTTATTTTTTGCCTTGTTGGCTTTGTCTGTCGCCTCTTGGTTTACCGGTATCATTCGCCTCTATCAAAGTCATCAGTTAAAAAAAGCAGTGGCAGAAGACTTGATGAAAGCGGTGAACTCGCAGTCTACCGAGCTTGAAGGTCTAAGCAGCTCAGAGCGCAAGACCGTCACTGAGCAGACATTGATGCAGCATATCGGCCGTTACCGTGATAAAGGTGAGCAGGGCATGTCCATTCTTGGGACAACGGCAGCCATTGCGCCATTCATCGGTTTGTTTGGTACAGTTTGGGGCATATTTCACGCCCTCCATAGTATCGGCCAGACGGGACAAGCAGGACTGAGTCAAGTGGCAGGCCCTGTCGGTGAAGCGTTAATCATGACTGGTTTGGGCCTGGCCGTTGCGCTGCCTGCGGTGATTTTTTATAACATTGCGCTTCGTCTCAATCGCCGCACTCTATATGTGGCCAATGATACCGCTTACGGGCTGCTTAGAGAGACTGCTAAAAAAAACGGCGCTAATACCTCCAATAGCAAACAGACGACAGCGTTAGCCAATAACAACCAGTCGTATGTTGGCAGTATGTCGACCTCAACGGCGGGCTAAGCCAGTTTTGGCTATAGTCAGGTCAGTATAAAAAGAATACAGCGAGACTGAGATGCTTAGTTTTTTAATGTTGGTTTTGCAGCCTCTGTCTGCGCAGGCGCAGCACGCAAGAAAAATTTGTACCAGTCTAGCGTGTTAATGCAGTGTATCTATTTTATTTAGTATCGACTATATATTGTTTAATAGCAGGATTATAGACTCTAAAAACAGTAGGAAATTAAGATGGCGTTTCAGTTAGGTGACGATGACATGCAAGGCATGAGTGAGATGAACCTCATTCCTTTGATTGATATCATGCTGGTGTTGATGATTATATTTTTGGTCACGGCAACCGTATTAAATCCGTCCGTACCGTTAGACTTGCCGCAAACCAGTGCCAGTGTACAACAGCAGCCCCCGGAGGTCATTCAAATCAGTGTCGATAAAGATGCGGGTGTGTACTGGGATGAAGCTTCTATTTCATTAGAGGAATTAGAAAAACGCCTCATAGCGCAGTCTAGCCTTGAGACAGAGCCCACCATTCATCTGCGCGCGGATAAAGACGCCAGATATGACACGGTCGCGCAAATATTAGCACTGGCCAGCAAGGCGCAATTAAGCAAAATTGCGTTTGTTAATGAGTAGTGGTGGATTACTAGGTGCTGTTGAAAGTTTATATAGTGATTCCTAAATAAAAAGAATACAGCTTTTACAGCGTGCTACTGGTATCAATTTTCTTTGCTTGCTGTGCGACTCCGTCACTCCAGAGGCTGCACAAAATTTATCCCAGTAGCACTATATTTATTTTATAGTGGATCGACTATAGCGAACATTTTAGGAGTTTAAAGAACAAGCCATCGTTTAATGGGCTACCGATATAACAATAATAATAAGCAGTATGAATAGTATTCTCCACGCCCTGCTGGTGTTATCACTGGCAGGGATTTTTTTTATGATGAATGTTTAATGGTTAGGTCATTATCCAGAAAAATCAGATAGTAGGGCAGAGTGGTATCTGAATAATAGAGAATAGGCTAGAATAGAGTATTATACCAAACCCAAAAAGTACGATTAGCGGTGTCAAACTTGCTAAGCCTACTAAGGGTAGTGCTTGCACTCGTTTTCCTAGCTACTCTAATTTTTGAAAATGGTATTACAAAAAAATATAGAAGCCGTCCACCGCTCGTTATAAATAAATAAGCCACGCTACGTGGCTTATTTATTTTGAAAATACTGATAAGTTAAAAGTGGGTGTTTAAATGAGATGAAGAGTGCTTTTATGGCTCAATAGCTCCCAATCTCAATAGAAACAGACCCTAATAACTACCCCAAAATAATCTTAAGGAAGCCAGCAGATGTTAATCAATGAAGAATTATTAACTGACGTCAAACAATGGCGTCAACATATCCATAGCCAGCCTGAGCTGGGTTTTAAAGAGTTTAAAACCGCCGCATTTATCGTCGATAAGCTGCAATCGTTTGGTATCGAAGTGCATCAAGGATTGGGCGGTACGGGTGTGGTCGGCACATTGACAAACGGCTCAGGACCGACGATTGGGATACGCGCCGATATCGATGCCTTGCCGATAGAAGAGCAGAGTGATATTGAGCATAAGTCCACCCATGCCAACTGTATGCATGCCTGTGGCCATGACGGTCACACCTCGATCTTGTTGGGTGCAGCCAGACATCTCAGCCAACACAAAAACTTTAGCGGTACGCTGCATTTTATCTTTCAGCCTGCCGAAGAAGTCTTGGGCGGTGCCAAAGCCATGATTGATGATGGGCTGTTTGAGCAATTTCCTATGGATGCCGTATATGGCCTGCACAACTGGCCAGGCTTGTCGCTGGGTGAGGTGGCGGTCAATAATGGCCCTATGATGGCGTCCTTTGATACCTTTGAGATTACATTGACCGGCAAAGGCACACATGCTGCCATGCCCCATCTAGGCGCTGATCCGATAGCAGCAGGTGCCGCCTTGATTACCAACATCCAGTCTATTGTCGCTCGCCGAGTATCGCCTATGCAGTCAGGGGTGATTAGCGTGACGCAGATGAATAGTGGCGATACCACCAACGTCATTCCTGATCAAGCGATTTTAAAAGGGACGGTTCGTAGCTTTGATATGGACGTGCGCCAATCGATGCAGGAGATGCTCACAGAGATGGTCACGACCTTGCCGCCTTTATATGGTGTCAAAGGCGAAATAGACTATCACATTCGCTATCCGGTCACTATCAATGACACTCAGGCCTATCTTGAGATTAAAGAAGCTGCGACCAAAGTGCTGGGCGCTGATAAAGTAAAAACGGATGTAGAGCCGTCCATGGCTTCTGAGGACTTTTCATTCATGAGTCAACAGGTCAAAGGCGCTTATTTTTGGTTGGGAGTCGATGGTAGTACGCCTTCTAAACCTTTGCATAATGCGCATTATGATTTTAATGATGATGCCATCGAGATTGGTATTAAGGTTTGGGTGTCTTTGGTTGAGTCTGAGCTGCCAAAACAAGCGTAACTGACTAAGTAATCGTCAGCCTTATAAAATCAGCGACTAAAACGTGCAGCAGCACAAAAAGTAAAAGGAATTGATATGAATGATAAAAGCGTGCTGTCATCTACCATGACCAAGCACCTACTGGATTGGAAGCTACATTTATTAGTGATAGCAGTATCACTGCTGGCAGAGTGGATAGGCATCATTAAAATCCCTATCGGTATTGGTACGTTGGTGTTATTGCCTTTGTTGTATGCCTTCATTTTTGCCATATTACTCAACCCCAATGTCATCCCTGCGATGAATGCGGTCATCACCAAAAAGCGGGCAAAGTTCGCCAGTTATGCGGTTTTGTTAAGTATCATGCCCTTTATCGCCAAGTTTGGCGTCGGTGTCGGGCCCAATATCGATGAGATCATAGCGGCAGGGCCGGCACTGTTACTACAAGAGCTTGGTAACGTCGCCACGGTCTTGATTGCACTGCCTGTAGCCGTCTTGGTATTTGGCATGGGACGAGAGGCCATCGGTGCGACGCACTCCGTCGCTCGTGAGCCAAACGTGGCTTTGATCGCTGATAAGTATGGTCTGCAGAGCGCCGAAGGTATCGGTGTCATGGGCGTCTATGTGATGGGTACCTTGTTTGGTGCGATCTATTTTTCATTGCTGGCGGGTGTCATTGCTTCTATGAACATCATGGATGTGCGCGCACTGGCCATGGCTTGTGGTATCGGCAGTGGCAGTATGATGGGGGCCTGTTCGGCTGCGCTTGCAGAAGCTGTGCCTGCGCAAGAAGAAACGGTTACCGCATTTGCAGCGACGTCTAACTTGCTCACTTATGCGACAGGCTTGTTTGTGAGTTTATTTATCGCCCTGCCTTTTACCGAGTTTTTGTACAAGCTGGTCAGCAAGTTTAAGAAAAAAAGCGTGGATGTCGCCGCCGAAACAGATTTCGGTGCCATGATGCAAGAGCAGGCGCCTTTGTCGACAGGACAGTCTTTTGCGTTATTGGTTGTGATATGTGTGGTGCTATTGTTGAGCAACTGGGTAGGACAAGGCGTCGGTCCATTTGATGCTTTGCCTGCAATGCTTATTTTATTCGCCTGCTGTGTGGTCGGAATTTTATTAAAACGAGTTATTCCGTTTAATATTCCAGCGATTGCTTGGATATCCGTTGTGGCTATTTTGATATCGTTACCCCAGTTTCCGTTCAATGCCTATGTCTTAGAAGAGACGGCTAAGCTGGGTGTATTGCAGCTGCTGACGCCAGTACTGGCTTATGCAGGCTTTGCGATCTCACAGATGGAAGTGGATCTGTTTAAAAAGTCTGGCGTGAAGATTGCGATTGTCGCCATTCTGACCTTTACAGGGACTTTTTTGGGATCGGCATTCGTCGCTCAGATCATGCTATAAACCGCTGATCTTTATAGTCAGTTTTTAGTCCTATATATATCAGTCAAAAGAGAATGAGCTTGGCAGTTTATAAAACCGCTAAGCTCATTTTTGTTTGGCGGATTTGCACTGGTTTATCACACTATTGTTCGGTAGTACTTTATTGTTTTTAACGTCAATCAACTATAGCTAGTAGCGCTTATCGTTAGTAGACTGTTTGAGCAGGATTGATATGATCAGTCATTAAGATAATTTGTGAGTGTCTCTATGCAGCAAATCTCTAATAGTAAACAGTCGTGGCTGGTGCCGCTTATTTGCCTGTTTGCGGGGGGCGCATTAATAGGCATCTCGACCAACCTCGCCAAGTATGCGGTTGCAGTCGGGCTGACGCCATTGGCCTTTTTGTTTTGGGCTCTTATGGGTGCGGCCATCATTTTGTTGGCTGCTGCCTTACTGCGACATCAGCCACCACCACTCAGTGCGCGTAGTTTCGAGTATTATTTTGTCGCCGCTTTGGTCAGTGTGGCTGGTGCCAACTTATTGCTTTTTTCAGCGATTCCGCATGTGGGTGCAGGCTTCGTTGCGCTTATCATCTCCTTGCCTCCCTTATTGACTTATCTTGGCGCTTTGATGATGCGGATAGAGCCGTTTACGGTTATGCGGGCGTGTGGTGTGGTAGCAGCGTTGATCGGGGTGGGAGTGCTCGCTGCTCATAAATTCTCTGCGCCAGAGGCAAGTGTGTTTTGGATTGTGGTGGCGCTTTGCGGGCCTGTGTTGCTGGCGATTGGTAATATCTATCGCACGCTGCGCTGGCCAGACGATGCTTCACCCACTGCGCTGGCGCCGGGTATGCTGATTGCGTCTGTATTATTGCTAGGCATGATGGGGCTTGTGCCTGGCTTTTCAGTAACAGTGCCGTTAGGGGAGCTGCTGCCGCTGGGTTTGATTCTGCTGCAAGCTTGTGTATTCGCTGGCCAGTTTTTACTGCTGTTTTTATTACAAAAAACTGGCGGCCCGGTATTGCTGAGCTTACTTGGTTCGGTAGGGGCGGTAGTCGGTGTGCCTGTGGCGGTGTTTTTACAAGGTGAGAGCCCACCAGAAGGGCTAATCTTGGGGGCTTCTTTGATCGCACTTGGTATCGCTTTGGTCACTTGGGGCGGGGTAAAAATGGCAGCTGAACCTTTAAGGGAGCCAAAAGAGCAGAGCTAAAATAGCTGTAAACACATCACTTTTTGGTTATATAAGTGCCTATTAAAGCAATACTTAAAATATCAGTGCTATGCTAAATTAGAAGTAGAGCCATTAGCGTATCTAAAAACTGAATCAAAATAAGGACAGAGTGATGTTAAAACAATTATCTGCGCCAAATCATGTCATCGCATTCACAGTTGATGAGGCGTTGAGCGCTGAGGGTATCCAAGAATATCGCAGTATCTTTGACGAAAAACGCCAACAGTATGAACAAATTGGCATCTATGTTGAGTTTTTAGAGCTTGCTGATATCAATGCAAGCACATTACTAGAAGGCATCAAGGCTGACATAGAGTTGTGGCGTCATATTGATCAGCTTAGTAGATGTGCGGTTGTATCGGACAAAAAATGGCCACAAACATTGGTGGCTATCATACAGCGCATAGCTCCTAAGCTTGAGATTCAGGTTTTTGCTACAAGTCAAAGCGCAGAGGCCTTACAGTGGGCAGCGGCTATACCAGAGAAACCAGAGGCAAAGCACGCGGCTATTCACTTTTTGCCAACCAACAAGGCCAATGTACTGGCTTTTGAGATTGACGGTACTATGTCGGCAGACGAGATGCCTGAGGTGATAGACAGTCTAGAAAGATTTTTTGCCGATCACGAAAAGGTGCGATTGCTCAATCGTATGACGCATTTTGCAGGTTTTGATCCAACCATTCTTATTCAGCGACAGGGCTTGTTATCAATGAAGCTTGCAGCGATAAAAAAAGTCGAGCGTTATGCGATAGTCGGTGCACCCAACTGGATGGGCAAGCTGATTCATGCCATGCAGCCACTTTTTCCTCATATGCAGATGCAGACCTTTGCGACAGATCGTGAGGAGGAGGCACTACAGTGGCTTGAGGCTGAGCTGATTAAGACAGATAATCTGACGATGATGTAGCCGATAGCTGTACGCTAACTTGAAATTCGTACTCGTGTTTGATGGTAATACTGACCTTGCCACCGTGAGCACGAGCAATGGCCTGTACGATAGATAAGCCAAGACCAGATCCAGCATGCATAGCCTTGGTCTGATCATGTCGATGGAAGCGCTCAAATAATTTATCCGCATCGCTTTGAGTCAGGGGCTTAGCCAATTTATTAGTTATGGTGATTGTTGACGTAGAGGTTGTAACTGCTTCAATAATAATGACGCTATCACTAGCCGCATAATAAATAGCATTTGACAGTAGATTGGCAAACAGTCTTTGTAACAAGCCTTTATCGCCTAGCACTGTGCCAAAGCTGCCTGTTTTTTCAAAAGTTATCTTGCGATCTTCCGCTATCAACTCAAAGTAATCTATGAGCTTATTAATAAGTAAGTCTGTATCGACAAGTTTAAGCTGCGAGTCTTCAAGCCCTTTTTGGGTTTTAGCCAGCAAGAGCATGTTATTAATCAGCGCAGATAATTGCTCAAGCGTGTCATGCTGATGATGCAATTGCTCGATATATTCATTGGTATTTCTTGTCTTGCTAAGCATCACCTGAGTCTGAGTGCCAAGGGTTGCCAGCGGGGTACGCAGCTCATGGGCGATATTGTCCGAAAAACGCAATAAAGAGTCAAAGTTGCTCTCAAGCTTGGCCATCATCAAGTTGTAGGACTCTGCCAAAGGTCTCAGCTCTAAAGGCATGGCGCTGGTGTTGATGCGCTCATCAAGCCGCTCAGGGTGGATATCTTTCATCTTTTGTATGATGGTAGATAAAGGTGCAAACCCCCAATAAACGCTAAATGCGGCAATAGAAACCAGTAGCAGGGTAATCGCCAGCAAAATCAAGCTCAGCTGACGATTGAACTGCAATAAATATTGATGATGAATATCAATGGGTAAGGCAATAAAAGCAAAGGTGTCGTTATTTTGCACAATCACGGCTCGATAACGTCGCTCATTTATCTGGGTTACAAACTGCTGTTCACGATGATGTTGCCACAAAGACAATACCCTAAAATCTACGGGCAACTCATCAGCAAAGCTGCTCGGCGTACTGCTCAGCACCTCACCATGTCGGTCAATCAATAGGGACTTTAGATTATAGCCTTGCCAGTCAGAGTGGGGGTGCGCTGCTTGTGCCGCTGCGCTGGCTGTATTGGATAATGACGTTTGGCGAGTACTGTTGTTGGCCTCGATAGTGTCACTGGCACTGGTATCACCTTGCTTACGCCAATTAAAGGCGGCATGAGTGAGAATCTCGGCATCCATCTCCTCGAAGTGACCCTGAACAGAGCGTTGTACCCAGATATAGATCACCACTTGTGACAGCACCACAAAGATGGTGAGCAAAAACACCGTGCGCCAGAGCAAGGGCCAGCGTTGATTGTCTGAGGTATAGGCCATCTTATTTGACTTCGGCGCTATTGATATCGCCGCTCACATCCAAGTCGTGCAAGGTATCTAATTTATAGCCCATGCCACGTACGGTATGAATAAGCTTAGTCTCAAAGTCATCATCGATTTTGAGTCGTAGCCGTCTTATCGCCACATCAATCACATTGGTATCGCTATCAAAGTTCATATCCCAGACTTGCGAGGCAATCACCGAGCGCGGCAGCACCTCACCTTGACGTTCAAGCATAAACTGTAATAACGAAAACTCTTTGGCGGTCAGAGTGATCGCTGTGTCCCCTCGATATACCGTGCGCTTGGCAAGGTCGATTTTTAGATCTGCCAGTTGTAGCCTAGTGCTTTGATAGTCGGTTTGACTGGCACGGCGCAGCAGACTCTTGATTCTGACTATCAGCTCAGCAAAGGCAAAAGGCTTGGTCAGATAATCATCGCCGCCGATTTCTATGCCTTTTATGCGGTCGCTGAGGTCATCTTTTGCGGTCAAAAAAAGCACTGGCGTGGTGTTGCCAGTCGCTCGAAAGTTACGCACCAACTCAAAGCCGCTGACATCAGGCAGCATCACATCCATCACCACGACAGCGAAGTCTTCCGTCATAAGGGCATGATAACCATCTAAGCCGGTTGTTTTGTGCTCAACGATAAAGCCTGCCTCGCTTAGACCTTTTTTAATATAGTCGCCAAGCGATAACTCATCTTCGACTAACAATACTTTCATAGCATACTCGCGCTGATTGTTTGGGGTGATATCAATATATGTGCCAACTGTCATTTATGATAAAGCAATACTCAGCGCAGTAAGATGACAAAATTGTCATCTTGGCGTCATCTGTCCGTCAGAATCACTGCTATATGCTGTCATTATCAACCAGTATATGAGACTTATGCTGCTTAAGCATCAACTATACTAAGAGTCATTACTCTTTTAAGACGAGGCATTATTTATGAGACGTTATCAACCCTCCTTTGCCAATGGCCATAAAAAACGATTTGGATCGTTGGCGTTAGTAGCGTCAACCTCGGCACTATTTGCCTGTAGCGAGCCTGACACTACGGCTGCAAACACAACGCCCGTAGCGGCGGCAGCGGACGCCCAGACAGTGCAAGTGCAGGCGTCTAATACTACGCCTGCCAGTCCTTTTCAGACCAACTCTGAAGCTCTAAAAAACGTCTCAGCCACCGTCTATAAAGACGCCAATTGTGGCTGTTGTAAAGAGTGGATCAGCCATGCCGAAGACCATGGTATGGATGCCACGGGTCAGGATGTTGCTGATTTACGGGTGTTTAAAGAGCGCTATGGTGTGCCTAGCCATATGCAATCCTGCCATACCGCCGTCACCACCGATGGCTATGTGTTCGAAGGCCATATACCTGCCAAATACGTGGCGCAGTTTTTGGCCAATCCACCGAGCGGCGCCATTGGACTGGCGGTGCCTGGTATGCCAATGGGTAGCCCGGGTATGGAGTATCAAAATAGATTTGATCCGTATCAAGTGATGCAAATGAACAAAGATGGTACAAGTCAGGTATATGTTAACGTAGAGTCCGCAGAACAGCAGTTATAAGCTATAAGAAAGCCTGTAAGTTTCGGCTGTTTTTCAGCATTGATGGAGATTGACTTATGAATCATACACAGCAAAAAAAGATGAACCCTTATGTGAAGTTCACCCTCATGATTCTGACGTCTACGGTCGTGATGTATATCATGATGTACTTCAATACCTATGAGTGGGATCACGTTTATTTCAGTGAGACCAGAGCTTATATGGCGCTATACATGGGCGCAGGTATGGCGGTGATTATGCTCGCCTTTATGAGCAATATGTATAAGAAGACTAAGGTCAATTTAATGATTTATGGTCTAAGTGTATTGCTATTTGCCGTGGGTATTTGGGGCGTTAGATCACAAGCAACTGTCGATCAAGTGGATTGGATGCAAGCCATGATACCGCATCACTCGATTGCTATCTTGACCAGCTCGAGAGCGGATATAGAAGACCCCAGAGTAAGACAGCTGGCCGATGACATCATCGAAGCACAAGAGCGTGAAATCAAGGAGATGCAGGCGTTGATTGATGAGCTAGAGTAAGTGTCTTATTAATTATCTTAAAGCCTTTTTTTCAAGGGTTTTAGCTTCCAAGAATTTTTAAAAAACAACAAACTGAATGAGTTTTTTCCTAAGCTGGCAAACCTTAACGGATTTGTCGGTTTTTCTTTGAGCTATTACGGTTAAACATAATAATTGAACCCTAATGACTGAACCCTAATGACTAAACGTAGTAACTCACCCTAGTAATTAAACATGAAGGATGTACCATGAAAACTTTGAAAAATTCACGTCTCGCCGTTCTTACTGTCAGTATCAGTGCGGCACTCATGCTCAGTGCTTGTCAGTCGGCCAACGAAACAGTGGAGACCGCTGACGTTGCTACAACAGCCACCACACCCGAAAACGTGGCAGTGGATAATGCTGCTACAGATGCGCATGCTGGTCATGATATGACAGATGAGGCAATGACAGCCATACATAAAGAATATAATGACTCTATGATAGTGATGCATGATCAGATGATGATTGGTATGGCTTATAACGACCCTGATGTTGCTTTTGCTCAAGGCATGCTCGGTCATCATATCGGTGCCGTCGATATGGCAGAGATTCAGCTAAAGTATGGTACTGATGCTGAGATGCGTCAGCTCGCACAAGAGATCATAGATGCGCAACAAACAGAGATTAAACAGATGCAGACGTGGCTTGCAAACAACCCTGATGTGGCTGAGCCAACTCCTGACACGAAAGCCATGCAACAAGCCTATGCGGACGGCATGGATGCGATGCATGATGATATGATGGCGGGTATCGCTGACCCTAACCCTGATATGGCGTTTGCTCGTGGTATGTTGCCCCATCACGTTGGGGCGATCGATATGGCAGAAGTACAGCTCAAATACGGTAAAGATGCAGAAATGCGTCAATTGGCAGAAGAGGTTATCGCTGCGCAGAAAGCTGAAATTGAGCAAATGCAAAACTGGATTGCCACTCACGGTGGTTAATTACTTAGTGGTTAACTACTGAATGCTTATTTTTATAAAAATTGCTATTGATAGAAAATATAAAGCAGCACTCTAGATTCTAGAGTGCTGTTTTTTTATGGCCATCATAAAATGGCTATAGTCAAGAAGTTTGAAAATCGCTACGAGGCGACCGACCGCAGATAGTACACTGAGTACATTTAGGGCGGGTAACACCGTAGCGGTTTAAAAGCACTCCGACTATATTTAATGAGAACACATCAGTCATTAGTAATAGCGACATACCAAAAACTTTAATGGCACAATAAGACTATATCAGTAGCCAAGGCCTTTATCTGCCGAAACGCTTGTCAGCGCTTGCTGCACACAGTCGCTATTATTTTACTATGGCTTTTTAATCTGTGTGACAGCTTGGATAGACGGACAGTTGATACGGCTTTTATTGCCCTAAAAAGCACCATCAAAAAAAGGATTTTTTTATGCTCGTACAAAGCCAGAACAGTATTGCCAAATTAATGCACAATGACACCTTACACCATGCAAGCTACTTGGCCGTTGCCAAGACTCGGGCGAAGATACTTAAGGTATTTTCACTGGTCATTCCTATGCCCAGACCTTTATTATTCGTCGGCGAGAGTGCCTGTGATGAGCTGTGCGATATGATGATTAATGAAGGCGCCAGCAAGGTGTTTATCGTTACTGATGCAGTACTCAATAAGCTAGGCGTCCCCGCAAAGGTGACCGATTATCTAGAACAAAACAACATCAGCTATCACGTCTATGATGGTATTACCCCAGATCCTACTTTTGAGGTGGTCAATGAAGGGCTGAGTGAGTCTGTCAATGCAGGCTGCGATGCGGTACTTGCGATCGGTGGCGGCTCGGTGATTGACGCCGCCAAAATGATCGCCATGGCGCAAGGCAATAACTGTCAGCCAAAGCAGCTGATCGGACTGTTTAAAGCCAAAAAGCCGTCTGTGCCTTTGTACTGTATTCCTACCACAGCGGGCACAGGATCAGAAGCCACGATTGGCGCTGTGGTATCGGATGATAACACCCATCAAAAGAAAATCGCTATCGATCCAAAAATGGTCTCACTGGCAGCGGCCATTGATCCAAATATCATGAAAGGCATGCCTGCTCATATCACAGCCGATACGGGTATCGATGTGCTCACCCATGCGCTTGAGGCGTGGATGAGTGTCAACGCTGGTGCTGAGACTGATTATTATGCCGCTTCAGCTGCCAAAGCGGTGATGGAGTATCTACCAACTGTCTACAAGAACGGCGATGACCTGAAAGCCAGACAAGAGATGGGCGTGGCAGCGCACTATGGCGGTATTGCGTTTAATAAAGCGGGACTGGGCTATGTCCATGCCATCGCTCACCAGTTAGGCGCACATTATAGTATTCCGCATGGTCGTGCCAATGCCATCGTTTTGCCTTATATCCTAGATCTCAATCGCAAGGCGAGTGAAAAAAGACTGGCAGCCTTAGCAAGGAAGATTGGCCTTGTGAAAACGGGGCAAGCGGGTAGCAGTGATGGTGAGCTCGCAGATCATCTGATCACGCAAGTGCGAGAGCTATTAGAGACAGTAGGTATAGATCCGACGGTTAAAGGCATGCAACAAAGCGACTTTGACAGCATCGCCAAGGCCGCCGCCAAAGAAGTCAGCGACACTTATGCTGTTCCGACCTATATGCAAGCGTCACAAATCAAAGACATCTTAATGAAGATTAAGACCGCCAGTGATGAGCGTGCTGCTACAAGCTAAAGTTGGCTTGTCGTGACTGGTTTTTAAATAAAGTGCATATGACCGCTAAGGTGGTATGCGCTTTTTTATTATGCCAACCAGTGCTTATTGTCTTGAGTAAAATAACCAATCATCACCACAGGGGCGAGGATGCTCAGCCAAACGCCATAGGTAATCGGTAAGCCTAAGACGACGGCGACATAACTACAGCCAATGATTATGGCGGCGATGGTCATGGCAAGAATATTGTGGCTGGACTTACGGCAAATCAGCGAGCGCAATGCAGTTAAGGTCAACAAAAACGCCAGCAGCATCGCCATCAGTAAACCCATGGCATAAGGCTGCAAAATTGCTTGCTTTGCCACATCAGTATCAACAGCGTCAGCGACCAAGTTGAGCGCACTACCCAGACCTGCTAGCGATGCAAACACAAAAAAGTGCCCGTAGCCAAATAAAAACAAATCATGGCGGCGACGTTGATTGGCCAAGATAGTGTCAAAAGGAATGGTCAACAGACCATAACGCTCAGCGATATGCCTGAGGATGCCAGTTGTTAAATTGCTCCGTGCGTGCCCACAGCGGCATCAAGAGCTCAGCGGCGATAAACAAAAACAAAGCTGGCGTCTGTAATGATGCTGGTAAAAACAGCCAGCTTATCCACATAGCCTGCAAGGTTAGTAGGCCGACAATACTGCGTTTAGCAATCTTTTGATGGCCTGGCACCTGCCGATATACTCGCCACCATTGACTACAGCTGGCCAGACGCATAATGGCATAACCTGTGACGCCAACCCAAGTCAGCCCTTGTTCAAAAAACTGATTGATATTGGCCGCTATCATCAGTGAGCCAAACATCTGCATCATGACCGACAGGCGATAATACCAGTCGTCAGGATCATAGCCTGAGGCAAACCAAGTAAAGCTGGTCCACGCATTCCACAAAATAAAAAACGCCACGATAAAGGTCAAAAATCCAGAAAAATCATGCTCACTCAGACGCTGATGAAAGCCGCTTGCCGCTGCAGAGACCGCAATGACATAGACCAAATCAAACAATAGCTCAAGTGTGGTTGAGGTTCGATTTGGTTCGTATGTATCTCGGGCTTGGATTTTTTTGATGGTCGGTAGGGCAATCATGGGATGGGTTCCAGCAGGTTTTAATAAGGTCAGGTTTTAATGAAGGTCAGATAGCTAAGTAGTTTAAAGCACAGCGCAGTAAACCAAAAGCTCAAAAACAAAGAGCGCCACTTTTAATAAGTAGCGCTCTTTGCATCAGGCGGCTGAGTGTTTCTCAGCTGGACACGACCTAGATTATTGCTGCATGATCAACCAGATTATTGAAGGTCTTCTTTTGCACTGGCTTCAACCTGAATGACCAGTTTGACGTCTTTCATCATACCGCCATCGGTAAAGGTATCGATACCCCATTTGGTTCTGTCAATAGTAGTCTCAAAGTCACCACCACAGGCTTCAGCCTTTAAAATAGGGCTGTCGTAGCAGCCAAACTTGGTAGCGGTTAACGTGACAGGATGAGTCTCATCAAGTAGAGTCAAATCACCTGTGACAGACTGGACTTTATCACCATCAAACTGCCATTCAGTTGATTTGAAGTAGGCTGTTGGATATTCTTCGACATTAAAAAAATCAGCAGATCTTAGGTGTTTATCGAAGGTTTTAAGCCCTGTGCTCAAGCTGCCCATAGGGATGGTAATGCCTATAAAGCCTTTTTTATCTTCAGGCGCATATTCAAGCGTACCTGACAAGTTATAAAAGCCGCCGGCGTTGGTAGAGGTACCAAAGTGATCTACCGTAAAGCGTACGGCGGTATGGTGAGGATCAAGCTCATAGACAGCAGCATGACTGACAGCACTCAGCATGCCCAGTCCGCTAACAGCGGCAATAGCGATGGCGCGATTTGTTTTTTTAAGAAAAGCGTTTTTTGATAGAGCCATGGTAAATAATCCTTATAGAGTAAGTAAGAAATACAATAAGTAAGAATACAGTGAATGAACAGTCAGACTGTTAAGCATGTCTTATGCAGAAACTCACTTAGTTTAGCAAATACTCATCCTGTTTAATGCCAGATTATATCAAGAAATGTGTGCTTCCGTTATCTTTTGGTTACTGGTACTCATCTTAGGTGCTTGTTGTTGGGCTTTAACCGACACAGCCTATTTTTTCATCGACAGTGCCACAGTGGTATTGCCTATCCAATTGACCCATTTGACTGGGAAAAAGCGCAACTGCAGCCTAATGAGGTTTGCCATTACCCCAGGTACGACCAAAAACTCACGCTTTTCTACACCTTTTAGCATGGACTTAACCGCATTCTCAATCTTTAGCTCACCAGCCAGCTTTTTCATACCGACACCCGCTTTGGACATCACTCCGACTTCCGATTGGGTGAGCGGCGTGTCTATCGGTGGCGGGGCAAAGACGGTGATATCAATGCCCAGCGGCTTCCATTCAAAACTCAGCGACTGCATCATGCCCCAAACGGCAAATTTCGATGCGCTATATGAACTGTAGCCATAGCTGCCAGTAAACGAAGACATAGATGCGGTCACCATTACCTGCTTACCACGTGATAAAAACGGTCGCACCGCCGCCAGTACATTGCGCGTGCCAAATACATTGATATTCATCACCCGCTCAAACTGCTCTTGGCTCATCTCATCAAACGTCCAAGGTCCAGTAATACCAACGAAGTGCATTAAGATATCTGGCGCTTGCTCATGGGCAGCCGCAGCGATTTGCGTGGTGGTCATAGCGGCATCGGTCACATCCAAATCATAGCCAGCAATCAAAGCATTGTGTTTATTCATCGTCTGCAGGGTCGATACCACGTCATCAAGTGGTTGCACATCAAACAGCACAAGGTTAGAGCCTTGTTGTATCAGCTGCTTGGCAGTTTCAAAGCCAATACCAGAGGCGGCACCGGTGATATAAACGGTTTTATTGGTAAAGTAACTCATTAAGCACCTGCCTTTGGTGCTGAGTTTGTTTTTAAGGAGCCAAACTTGGCTTCTCCAATTAAGTGGCTGACTTTGTGACCAGGGATTAGCCAATAAGGCGTGGCTTCACTGCTGGAGGCGCAATTGGGGAAATCAGGGTTGCTTGAGGGGCCAGCGAGGGTTTTTTCAACGACCATAGAGATATATTGGTCATTACTGCCTTCGAGAGTATTGCCATTTAAGATGACCTCCATACCTGTCTCTTTAGCATAACGACGGATGGCGTTAACTTTCGAGTTCATCGGTGCATAAGCATCTGCGCCCACGCCGTTTTCAGAAGTTACTCTGATGCCGTCTGGTACGCGTGCAACTAAAGAGTGATTGCCCTCGGTATGACCTGGAGTATGCACCAGCGCCAAGCCCTTGCCCAGCTGAATACTACCATCGAAAGTGATGACTTTGTCAGGATCAACGCCGTCGATACCATTTGGGCAGTACCAATCTGCTTGAATGGGCAATAAACCTTGTATGCTTTGCCATTCTTTTTTGTGCACCAGCAGCTTAGCATTAGGAAAATAAGCCGCCTTATTGGTGCTGGTAGTCGTAGAACCCAGCCATTGACGCACATCTTGGGTATGCAAATGGTCATAGCTAATATAGTCAACATCTTCTGGGCTCAGTCCTATCTCAGCCAAAGCTTCACTCACATCACGAAAGATGGGGGCGACCACGCTCTCAAGTGGTGACCAATTTGGCATTTTTTCCGTTAAGCGCTTAAAGAATGGCGTCTCACGGTCAGCTTCAATATCAGACGGAGAGAATAGCAACGTCTTTAATTCGCCCAAAAAGTCATGATACTGAATGATAAAGAGGCGATTTAGAATGTGTAGGTAGGGAAATTTATAGCTGCTTTGGGTATAAACACCGCTGTAAGCGTACCAAGTAGGATAGGGCACTCTGACCAGATTGACGCTTTGATAGTAGGCAACTTCTGGCTCATCCAAAAGGCGCTCTCGCAAGGCTTCAGCTTGCTTGCGGGCTACCTTTAAACGCTCTTGGGGTAACGGGCTTTGACGCACATCGTCAAATTCAGTGATGGCTTTCATGCCTAGTGCTTGCAAATCCATAATGCATTTCCTTATGATTGATGGAGGTTTTTAGAGAGTTTTAGGGCGTGTCCTCATTTTGAAAATGATGATAAAAATGAGATAAATTGAAGTCAAACAAGGAAAATAACGCAGATAATATCGGGATACTAGCCAGTTATTTGACGCCGTTTGACAAAATTTAGCCATTTTTAGTCCATTTAGATGCAATCGTTCAGATTGAGGACACGCCCTAGTTGTTGCCTTAATGGTTGCCTTGCTGATTGCTTTCATGCTCGATTGATAGACTGTTTGAGAGATGAATAAGGCCACCTAACTGTCAGCGTAAATAAGCCTTAAACGATAGTAGCAATATTGTTTTAAGCTAGGTAGTCGCTTTAGAGCACTCTATAGTTTTTTAACAGCAGTCTTCTAGAAATAGTATTCTAAAAACGGCCTAATCAAGCTGATCCCAGTAAGGATTATCACCAAAACGCTCAGCGATAAAATCAATCAGATAGCGGCAGCGCTGCGATAAAAAACGATTTTTTGGATAGACGGCATAAGCGTTTAAGGTGGGCAGTTGATACTGCTCAAGTATGGGTATCAGCTCACCACGTGCTATCTCTTGATAAGCTATGAAAGTCGGTATAAAGATAATGCCATGGCCTTTGACCGCCATATCAACTAAGAACTCGCCATTGGTGGCTTTGATTTTGGCGTTTATCGTGTGGTTATGCTTTTTGCCTTGGGCATCTGTCAGCTCTAGATTACTGGTCTTGCTCAGACCATACTGCAAAAACTCATGTTCCTCCAGCTCTGCCAGCGTGCTCGGAGTGCCATGCTTACTGAGATACTCAGGGCTGGCACAAAGCGCATAACGGATCAGCGCCAAGCGTTTGGCTTGATAGCTTGAATCTTGTAGCTCTCTGATACGAATGGCCAGCTCATAACCTTCTTCCACCAAGTCAACGTGCCGATCGGAGAAATCCAGCTCAAAATTCAAGTGCGGATGCAAGGTGGCATATTCATCAATCACTTCACCGAGGTGCATCAGACCGAATGACAGCGGTGCCGTCATCTTCAGCGTGCCTTCGATACGAGTGGGGGTGCCGCTGGTTTGTTCATTTAACTCATCTACGTCATTCAAGATGCTGTTCGCCCGCTGATAGTATTGCTCACCCGCTTCGGTTAAGTTGGATTGACGGGTGGTGCGGTTAATTAATTGACTGCCCAAGCGTGTTTCTAGCTCCTTTAGACGCCGACTCACGGCAGATTTGGCGATATTGAGTTGCTCAGCGGCTTTGGTAATACTGCCTGCATCGACAATACGTACAAACATTGCCATGTCTTCTAATTGCCCCATGTTGGCTGCTCCTTTGCTAATTTTTACGATTGCTTTTGATACTGACCTGCCGATATCACTGCTGCAGTATAGCTGACTCATTGTTGCTTATAATAGAACTATTAATTGTAATTATTGCTGTTTATTGAAGTACAGTCAACGAATATAATAGCGCCATAATTTGATTGCCCGCTCATTCAAACCTTTTTTGGAGAATACTTATGAACAAGTTACAAGCGCTTAGTGCCCTAGTTGGTCGTGTGTTTCTATCACTGATTTTTATTGTGTCAGGGTTTAATAAGATTGGTGGCTACGCTGCGACCCAAGGTTACATGGAGGCCATGGGCGTACCAGGATTCATGCTGCCTTTAGTCATTGTGCTTGAGTTGTTTGGTGGTATCGCTATTCTTATCGGCTTTCAGGCGCGGTTGGTTGCATTGCTATTTGTTGGCTTCAATATCGTATCGGCCATTTTATTCCACAACTTCTTGGCGGATGCTTCAGAGATGAACAACTTTATGAAAAACATTGCGATGGCGGGAGGGTTTTTACTGATATTTGCTCATGGCGCAGGGGCTTATGCCATAGATAATCGCAATACGTCAAAAATATCGTCATAATGACGCTTGATTAACGCCTGAATACATCCTCACTAACAAGGAGTGACTATGACCGCATCAACGAATATTGCCCTAATCATCGGTAGTTTGCGCAAAGCGTCGATCAATCGCAAATTTGCAGAGTACATCGTGTCGCAGATACCGGATAGCATCAAGGTATCAGAGGTCAATATCGCAGATTTGCCACTTTATAATCAAGACTACGATGATATGACGATTGACAGTTATGAGCGTGTACGTGCGCAATTAAAAGCGGCTGATGCGGTACTGATTGTCACACCAGAGCACAATCGTACCATGCCTGCCGCACTAAAAAACGTGGTCGATATCGCCCCTCGCCCTCATGGCAATAGCGTCTGGACGGGCAAAAAAGTCGCAGTAGTGACCGCATCTCCGAGCACTTATGGCGGTCGATCTAGTGGCCTTGATGTGCGTAAAAGCATGCAGATGCTGTCGGCACAAATGATGATCAGTCCTGAGGTGTACTTGGGTCATGCGACTGACAGCTTAAATGAAGACGGCAGTGTCAGCGAGCGCACACAAAAGTTTCTACAAAAATTCGTCGATGAATTGGTAGAGTTTGTGGGAAATACAGGTGCCTAGTTCTAATAGCTCCGTACAACAGCACAATTCTGAACAGAGTAACAATCCAAATGACAGTCAGTCAGCACAGTTGAGCTTTTGGCAGCGTTATCAGACGCCTGTGTTGCTGACGGTCGTTGGCGGTGCCATTGATACCATAGGTTTTATCACTTTATTTGGTTTTTTTACTGCTCATGTCACGGGTAACTTGGTGATGGCGGGTAGTGGGCTGGTTAAAGGGGAGGACGGCCTGTGGATTAAGCTTGCTGCCTTACCGCTGTTTATCTTGACTGTCATGGTGACTAAGATATTCATTGATAAAAGTAATAAGCAGCAACTTATCCTTAGCCATTTATTCTTAGCTGAAGCAGTATTTTTGACCGCCTTTATGGTCGCAGGACTGTACTTTCAGCCCTTTGTAGATGCTGGAGATATCACTGTGGCCATCACTGGCGGCTTGGGTTTGATTGCGTTGGCGATTCGTAATACGGCCAGTAAAACGGTGATTAAACACATGAGCCCCACGGTGCTGATGACGGGAAACACCACCCAGTTGGGCATTAATCTTACCGATTACTTGGTCAATCGCAGCGCCAAAAATGCCAAAGATTTGGGACATAGCTCAGCGTTGGTGTTTAGTTTTTTGATAGGCGCACTGGTGGGTGCTTTGCTCTATATCAAGCTCAGCTTTTGGGCGGTCGGGGTGTTTGTGCTGCCCGTATTGTATTTATCTTTTAAAGCACGCGACAAAGCCTTTTTAGAGCACATTGCTTAAGGCTTTGCGATACTAGGGCGTGTCCTCAATTCAATCAATCGTCATTTAAATGGGCTAAAAATGGCTAAATGTTGCCAAACAGCGGCAAATAGCGGGTTAATATCTCGATATTATCCGCGCTATTTTTCTTGTTTGCCTACCATTTATCTCATTTTTATCACCATTTTTAAAATGAGGGCGCGCCCTAAAATATTTTTGCTCATTATAAAAATAGAACCGCCACGCTTGTATTAAGCTTGGCGGTTTTTTAATGCGCTAAAAATATCAGTTAAGCCTTTGCATTATGAGCCACAGAGATATCCTGATATTCAGGATGCTTATCGATATAAGATTTGACATAAGGGCACGTGGGTTTGACGACCAGACCCTTAGCGGCAGCGTCATCCAAGATGTGCTTGACTAAGTAGCCGGCAATACCTTGCCCACCAAGCTCTTTTGGTACTTCGGTATGCTTATATTCGATACCTTTTTTGCCTTCTGAGGTGGTAAAAAACTCGTAATCTTCAAGTGCGATTTGCTCACCAATATGAATCTCAAAACGCTTTTTGTCGGTATTATTGATGACGTCATAATTTAATGGCTGTCTGTTTGTATCATTTGACATGGCTTGTCTTCCTTGCTGTTGAGTGTCTTATTATTCATTGACTTGTTGATTGGCTCATTGATTGTACGAGTGATCACACTTTATAAGCGCTGTTTTAATGAGCACCAGTCATGTTAGCAGCTAATGCTAATCGCTGTGTTATAACAATATTACGCTATCTTTATCTCTTCATTGTTCTTGTTATAAGAATAGTTAATTGCTATTTACTATCTTTATCTGCTTCTGAACAACAATTATAATGATTCCATTGTTTTAGACAACCCGATTAAAAATTAAGGACACATTATGCAAACGATTTATCATGCAGCAGACTCTCGTGGCAACGCTGATCACGGCTGGCTCAAAAGCCGTCACACGTTTAGCTTTGCCAATTATTACGATCCACAGCGCATGGGCTTTGGCGCATTACGAGTGATTAATGATGATTTTGTCACGGCAGGCCAAGGCTTTGGTAAGCACTCACATCGTGACATGGAGATTATCAGCATTCCTTTATCAGGTAAGCTGGCGCACGGTGACAGCATCGGCAATGAAGGGGTTATCGAGACTGGCGAAATTCAAGTCATGTCAGCGGGTACAGGTATTATCCATAGCGAGATGAATGGTGATAACGAAGAAGCGGTTAAGTTTTTACAAATTTGGGTCATGCCAAACAAAATGAACGTAGAGCCACGCTATCAGCAGATACGCATGGATGACCTCATGCAACCAAATACGTTCAATCAAGTATTGTCACCCAACGCTGATGATGCGGGTGTGTGGATTCATCAAAACGCTTGGTTTAGCATGGGTAACTTTGATAAAGGCGTCACCGAGACTTATCCGCTCAACGATGCCAATAATGGTGTCTATATATTCGTCATTAGCGGTAAAGTGGTGGTAAACGGTAACACTTTAGATACTCGTGATGGGCTTGGTGTTTGGGATACTAAGAAGGTTACCATGGATGTCATCGATAATGCTAAAGTACTATTAATGGAAGTACCTATGTAGGTTCATAAAACGTAGGTTCATAAAACATATCATTATAAAATACACTAATAAAAAACAAGTAAGGAGAGCTGAATAATGAGTATCGAAACCCTAGAGCCACGGTTGGCAGATGTTGGCGGTATTCCTATCGCCCGTCTGCTGCCCAATAAAGGTAAAAAGCCAATCGGTGCGTGGTGCTTTTTGGATCATGCAGGCCCTGTTGAGTTTGGTGAAGATGAGACAGGCATGCAAGTTGGCCGTCATCCGCATACCAACTTACAAACCTTTAGCTGGATGCTAGATGGCGAAGTGCTGCACAAAGACAGCTTGGGCAATGAGCAGGTCATTACCAAAAACCAAGTCAACGTCATGACCGCTGGCACAGGACTCAATCAAGGCATCAGTCATACCGAACAAAGCGTCTTTCCTGATACGGGCGGCTCACCAGACGCTGCCCGTGCGCTGAGCATGGTGCAGCTGTGGATTGCGCTACCGACCGACCAACAGATTGAACGCAGTTTCCACCATTATCCAGAAATGCCAACGTGGCGAGAAGGTAGCGTCGAGATGATACTGACCACGGGCAGCTATACCAGTGTTTTAGGCAAGCGCTATGAGGCACCGACGATACAGTACTCAAAGATGGTCGGAATCGATGTGTATTTCTTAGAAGATGGTGACGTCACGCTCAATTTAGAGCCAGGGTTTGAGTACGGTATCTTGGTCACAGAAGGCGAGATTGAGTCTGAAGGCAAAGTCTGTCCACAAGATCAGCTGCTACGCTTCCACGATAGTGATGTCGCCAACAATGAAAGTATCAAGCTGGTCGCCAAAAAGGGCACGCGTGTTATGGTTATCGGCGGTGAGCCACTGAACAACCAAGTGCTGCTGTGGTGGAACTTTGTCGCCGATAACAAAGCAGAGATTGAGCAGTCTATCATCGATTGGAACAATGGTCATGAGCGCTTTGGCGATGTTGATTCTGATATGAAACGCCTAGAAGCGCCAGCATTACCTGAAGGATTTAAAGGTTAAGCACTTAATAGAGCCTTTTAATATGGCTTTTATAGTCATCTTAATTATTAAGATTTATTACAAAAAAAGAATACGTATGGCACTCCGTTATTCTTATACTAAAGCAGATTAAGAGGTATGGTAATTGGAGTGGACTCATTCAACCTACCTCATCGTTTTTAATTTAATCACATTCATCTATATTTTGGAGAAAATCTATGTCAGATTTACAAACATTACAAAAGCTTGCTGAAAAGCGTCGTTCTATTTATGCACTGAGCGATCAATTACCGGTATCAAATGATGAGATCGTAAAGCTGGTTGAGCATGCTGTACTGCATACGCCATCGGCGTTTAACTCACAATCACCACGTTTAGTAATTTTGTTTGGTGAAGACCATAATAAGCTGTGGGATATCACTGAGGAGACGCTAAAAGTTATCGTTGGCGATGATGAGAAGTTTCAAGGCACCAAAGATAAAATCGCAGGCTTCAGAGCGGGAGCGGGTACGATATTATTCTTTGAGGACAAAGGTGTCGTGAGAAACATGCAGGAAGCAGCACCTTTATACGCTGATAAGTTCCCAATCTGGGCGCATCAAACCAATGCCATGCATCAGTATGTGATCTGGACAGCCTTGGCCAGTTTGGATATTGGCGCAAACTTGCAGCATTACAATCCTGTGATCGATCAGCAAGTCGCTGAAGAGTGGAATATCGATAGTGATTGGGAGCTGAACGCACAAATGGTATTTGGTGCCATTGAGCAGCCAGCAGGTGACAAAGAGTTTAAGCCTGTCGAAGACCGTATGAAAGTGTTTGGTTTATGATTTATCAGATAACTAAGCAGTCCGATAGCTATACAGATAATGTATAGCTATAGCGTACGATATTGAATGCATTAAAAAGCCTCGATGTTACTTCGGGGCTTTTTACGTATAGAGCAGCGCACATTCTAACTCTGTTTTGTAACCCTTTGGCTTATAGATGATAACAGATAAGTTTTATTTATCTTGCCGTGACCCTAACCTAACGCCCTTCATCCATGCGCTTAATACTGTCTGGACTGGCAGCATAAATAGCATCTAACTCCTCTGCTGTTAAATAGCGCTCAACGATAGGAAAAAGCTTACGCTCTTCAAAGCGTATGTGATCGTAGAGTAAGCTACCAAGATGCTGGACATCAGTGACCGTTACCTTATCGTCTTTACTGGCTGTTGATGTGTTGGTTTTCGCCACACATTCATATAATGACTGATGCTGCTTATCAAGCGTTTCAAGGACTGACGCCACCTCTGGCTGAGTCTCCTTATAAGGGAGTAGCGCATTGGCGATCAAGGTGTCTTCGATATGAAAGTGCTCACGCATGTCGTTGAGATACTTGCTTAATGCGCCCCAATGCTCAGTGATGGCTGCAGGGTTATCAGCACACTCTTTGGCATGGCGAGCGATGTTTAGGCCAAGATGGTGTTGGCGTGATAAAGGCTGTAATTGATGGGCACGTTTCATGGTGTGATACCTCGCTGTGTCAATATAAATAACGCTGGCTGTTCACAAACTATAGCAGTATTGTTATAACAAATAGTGGTCCTGAATATAAGTCATACATAACTCATAAAAGGCTTGGGCTGACGGTGAGATAGTTTTATCGGCCAATTTAAAAATACCGATTTGCCGCTCCAAAGCGGGCTCCAGTAAGTCAATCCAAACCAGCTTTGGCTCATTAGCAGGGAAGGCAAGTTTGGGCAAGGTGGTGATGCCAAGGTCATTGCGCAGTAGGGAAAACAAGGAGGTGATGTTTTCGACCGTGTAGCGGGCGTTGCGATTGAGCAGCTCAGCTGGCGTGTTTTCAAGCAAGCGGCAAGTACCGTTATAGATAAAGGGCTGCGTGACCAGTTGTTGCCACTTCAGCCCTTTTGTTTGTTGACCTTTTTGCAGGTTTTTTGATTGGTTTAACGCATTGCTTTTTAAGCACACCACGCCGATAGGGTCTGAGATCAGCGGGGTAAAGTCGATATCCGCCTGATCCATACTGGTACAGTTGCCCAAAGCCAAATCCACCTCTCCTGTCAGCAGCCTGTTTACCACTCCGATAGCATTATCATCTATCAATACAATCTCGATATCTGGGTATTTCTTGGAATATTCGACCAGTACGCTAGGCAACAGCTTGGTCACCAATGAGGGTACACTGGCAATCCTTATTTTACCCTTGTCACCTGCTGCCGCTGCCTTTAGGTCCTCTTCTAATGCTCGATAGCTACTGAGAAACTGCGCCATCTTGGGCAAGCAGGTCTCGCCAAAAGGGGTGAGTGTGGCTTTATTACCACTTTCAAAAAGAGGTTGGCCTAGCGTCTTTTCTAGCTCCTTGATAGACGCTGACAAGGCGGCTTGTGATCGATGAGCACGATGAGCGGCGGCACGAAAGCCGCCTTCTTCTACCACCAATAAAAAATGCCGTAATTGTTGTAGTTTCATGGTTGTCTCGCCTGCCTGTGACTTAGCTATCTTTGGTGCTTTTTAATTTTGAACGTATCTTTGGTATCGCTTACCTGAATTCTATTATGTGTTACTTATCAATTGGCTAGGGACTCATTTAAGCGTTCAATGTTTAAAGATAGTGATAGGTTTAATCTATCATATATAAAGTTTAATTAGTTAGATTTATCGATGGTAATTGCGTAGGATAAAGCCCATACCAAATGAATACCCAAAAAAAGGGTTTGGTGCCACCATTTATTGAAAGGATAGGACAGTATGGCGACTCCCTCAACCAAACAAGCGGTTAACACCTCACTTTATGCCTCTAAGTCACCGTTAGAGTGGGCAGTTACTCATGGTGGCACGCTGTATACTGCGCAGATTCCTATTGATGATAAGGGTGAAGTGGTCGCAGGTGGTATCGAAGCGCAAACTCGGCAAACGCTAGACAACCTTAAGCACACGCTAGAATGTGCAGGTGTCGGTATGGATGCGGTATTGCAGGTGCTGATCTATGTGACCGACCGCGAGTATCTACAGACCGTCAACCAAGTGTATGCTGAATACTTTGCAGCACCATATCCAAATCGTGCAGCGCTGGTAATAGCAGGACTGGCTCGTGAAGAGATGATGGTAGAGCTGGTCGTTTATGCTGCTGTGCCGTAAGTTTTGAATATATTTCTATTTTTTATTTACCAAGTTTTTTAATCGCTTTGTTTTTTAATCGCTTTAATAAGGATGTTCTTATGTCAGCCCAAAATACCCAACAAGTATTACAACAAGACCCAACCAAGTCACTTTATATCAATGGTGAATGGCAAGCGGGCGCTGATACCATTGCTAATATCAACCCATCTGATACCAGTGAAATCATTGGTGAGTTTGCACAAGCCAGTCAGGATCAAGTCAAAGACGCCATCGCAGCGGCACGTCAGGCGCAGCCAAAATGGGAAGCGACACCACTTGAGAAGAGACAGTCTATCCTGCAAGCGATCGGTGATGAGATGATTGCCCGCTGTGATGAGCTGGGTACATTGCTCTCACGTGAAGAAGGCAAGCCATTTGCCGAAGGTCGCGGTGAGATTTATCGTGCTGGGCAGTTCTTCCATTATTATGCCGCCGAAGTGTTACGCCAAATAGGTGATAGCGCTGACTCTGTCCGTCCTGGGGTAAAAGTGGAAGTCACTCGTGAAGCCGTCGGTGTGGTGGCGATTATCTCGCCTTGGAACTTCCCAACTGCGACTGCTGTATGGAAAATTGCGCCAGCTTTAGCATTTGGTAACAGTGTCATCTGGAAGCCTGCGAACTTAACGCCTGCCAGTGCGGTCGCGTTAGCGGAAATCATTCACCGTCAAGGTATGCCTGAAGGTACGTTTAACCTGCTATTGGGTGGCGGCTCTAGCGTAGGTGATGCGCTCATCAACTCTAAAGACATCGATGCGGTCAGCTTCACAGGTTCTGTCGCCACAGGTCGCAAAGTCGCTGCTGCTACGGCACCAAACTTCATCCGCTGCCAGCTTGAGATGGGCAGTAAGAACGCTTTGGTCATCGCTGATGATGCAGATTTACAACTTGCCATTGATATGGCGGTTGCTGGTGCCTTTGGCGGTTCAGGGCAAAAATGTACCGCTTCTTCACGTCTCATCGTCATGGACAGTATCCACGATGCCTTCGTCGAAGGTGTGGTCGCAAAAATGAAGACGCTAAAGGTTGGTCATGCGCTGGAAGACGGCATCTTTATGGGGCCTGTGGTCGATGATAAGCAACTGGCGTCAAACATGGATTGGATCGAAAAAGCCAAGAAATCTGGAGCTAATTTAGCTTTTGGTGGTGAGCGTTTAGAGATGGCGCATGATGGCTATTATATGGCGCCGACCTTATTTACTGAGACTGATAACAGCTGGGATGTCAACCAAGAAGAAGTGTTTGCCCCGCTTGCTTGTGTCTTGCGTGTCAAGGACTTGGAAGAAGCGATTGCGATGACCAATGATACCCGCTTTGGTTTGACTGGCGGCATCATTACCCAAAGTCTGCGCAGTAGTGCGATGTTTAAAGAGCAAGTACAAGCTGGCTGCGTGATGGTCAATTTAGCGACTGCGGGTACCGATTATCATGTGCCATTTGGTGGCCGTAAGGAGTCGAGCTTTGGCCCGCGTGAGCAAGGTCAGTATGCCAAAGAGTTTTATACCATCGTCAAGACCGCTTATCAAAAAGCGTATTAATAAAAATGAATATAAAGCACTTAATTTGTCATAGCTAATGTAAAGTTAAGTATGCTGGGATGAATTTTTCGAAGCCTCTGTGAGCATAGCGAACAGCAAGCGAGGAAAATTTATACCAGCTATACGAAATAATTGACAACCTTATTTTAATGAGTGCCTGACATACTTTATCAAAGCACAAAAGGATAGCAAGATGTACCAAGATCATATCGTCATCGACGGATTACAGTATAGTCATTGGGATCGTGACTACTTCAAGATGCTAAAAGATAGTGGTATCAATGCGGTACACGCCACCTTGGTCTATCATGAAGATGCACGTCAGACCATGACCCGCTTTGCTGAGTGGCACGCACGCTTTGAGCAAAACAGCGATTTGATTATGCCCGTTTATTCGGTCAGCGACATCAAAACCGCAAAAGAGCAGGGCAGGGTCGGTATCTTTTTTGGTGCGCAAAACTGCTCACCCATTGATGATGAAATTGGTCTGATTAGTGTCATGCGCCGTATGGGGCTCTTGATTATGCAGCTGACGTATAACAACCAAAGCTTACTGGCAACTGGTTGTTATGAATCAAAAGACAGCGGCGTCACCCGCTTTGGTCAACAGGCCATTAAAGAGATGAATCGGGTCGGTATGATTATCGACATGTCACACAGTGCTGAGCAGTCTACGCTTGAGGCGATAGAAGTCTCCTCACGTCCGATATGTATCAGTCACGCCAATCCGACCACCGCACATGATGCCCTGCGTAATAAATCAGATACCGTCATCAGTGCCTTAACCAAAGCGGGCGGGCTATTAGGCTTTAGCTTATATCCGTTCCACTTGCCCAATGGTAGCGACTGTACGCTTGATGACTTTTGCAGAATGATTGCCAATTGCGCCGATAAATACGGCGTCGAGCATTTAGCCATCGGTAGTGATTTATGTCTCAATCAGCCGCAAGCAGTGCTTGAGTGGATGCGTAATGGTCGTTGGTCAAAGGCGATGGATTATGGTGAAGGCAATGCCAACAACTCAGGCTGGCCAGATACTCTGCCGTGGTTCGCAGGCAAAGATGGTATGGAAAACATCTATAACGGTCTTTTACAGCATGGTTTTAATGAGACTGACGCTGGCAAAATCATCGGGCAAAACTGGTTTGACTTTTTAGAGCAAGGCTTAAAGCCTTTGGCTTAACGATGAGCCAATGAGCGCTTAAAAGCTCACTGCAAGATGTCATTTGATACGTTTAGGTTTGCACATTATCACTTCAAAACGCTATAAAACGACTTCGTTTTATAGCGTTAAGCCCCTTTGTAGAAATAGGAATCTATGATAAATAGATTTGAAATAAGCAAGGCAATGGGATGGTTTAGGTATATCCCAATACTATAACGCCTGATTTACACCATGTAATGTTAGCATTAGCATATGGAGCCACCTCATGGCCGATTTAAAAGGATTTAATAGTGATGAGCAAGGACGCTCAGCCGCTGTCAATATAGCAGCTGATAGCGCACCTCATGTGACAACCCCCATACACACAGACGCCGATACCGATACCTTGGGTCTTAAAAACCCAGCGTTTTGGTACAGTGGCGGTTTTATTACCTTCTTCGTTTTAATGGCCATCTTTGCCGAGGCGCAATTAGCAGAGATCGTCAATGCCAGCTTTGCTTGGTCGGTTAATATATTTGGCCCCTTTTGGCAGATACTGTTATTAGCGACCTTTGTCATTGCTTTGGCTGTTGGCGCTGGTCGTACGGGACGGGTCATTTTAGGTAATCTGCCGGTACCTGAAATGGACAGCTTTAAGTGGATGGCCATCTTGTTTTGTACGCTGCTTGCTGGCGGCGGGGTGTTTTGGGCAGCCGCTGAGCCTATTGCGCATTATGTTACAGCGCCGCCTTTATATGGTGAGTCCGCAGATCTGCAGCAGCGTGCGTTCAACGCTTTGTCACAGTCTTTTATGCATTGGGGGTTTTTGGCGTGGTCGATCGTCGGTAGCTTGACGGCCATCGTGGTGATGCATCTGCACTATGACAAAGGCTTACCGCTGAAGCCGCGCACCTTGCTGTATCCTGTATTTGGTGAGCGAGTTCTTACTGGTCAGACGGGCGCCATTATCGATGCGTGCTGTATCGTTGCGGTAGCGGCAGGTACCATCGGTCCGATTGGATTTTTAGGTCTACAAACCAGCTACGCACTTAATGAGCTATTTGGTATTCCTGATACCTTTATCACTCAGCTGATGATCATTGTGTTTGCGATTGCACTTTATACTATTTCAGCGATCAGTGGACTGACACGTGGGATGCAATTGCTCAGCCGCTTTAACGTCACGCTGGCCTTTGCGTTGATGGTGTTTATTTTAATCTTTGGGCCGACCAACTTTATCGTGAATGGTTATATTCAAGGTGTCGGTAGTTTGGTTGATAGCTTTATCCCAATGGCCACGTACCGTGGTGATGAAAGCTGGCTAAGCTGGTGGACAGTGTTTTTTTGGGGCTGGTTTTTGGGCTATGGCCCGATGATGGCTATCTTCATCGCTCGTATTTCACGTGGCCGTACCATTCGAGAGCTGATTACCACGGTTTGTATCATTGCGCCACTGGTCACCTGCTTTTGGTTCACCATCGTCGGTGGCTCGGGGCTGGCGTTTGAGATTGCCAATCCGGGTAGTGTGAGCGCCGCCTTTGAAGGTTTTAACTTACCCGGTGCCTTATTAGCGGTCACGCAGCAGCTACCGTTTCCTTTGATTACCTCGATCCTGTTTTTAATTTTGACCACGATTTTTATCGTGACGACAGGGGACTCGATGACCTATACCATCAGTGTGGTCATCAGTGGCGAGCGTGAGCCAAACGCTATGATTCGTACCTTTTGGGGCATCATGATGGGGGTGACTGCCATCGTCTTGATCTCGCTTGGTTCAGGTGGGGTAAGTGCCTTGCAGTCATTTATTGTGATTACTGCAGTTCCGGTGTCCTTTGTCTTATTGCCATCGCTATGGAACGGTCCTCAGATTGCTCAGCAAATGGCACGAGAGCAAGACTTGTATCGCCCTAATAAGGTGGTGGTCAATCATCGAATAGCAGAAGAAAAACTTGCTAAACAAAAGGTTGTCGCAGAGAAGTAAATCATCGGTCAACCATATATAACCTGCTGATTATGATAGTGATTTATTTAAGGTATTAAAATGGTTGTTTTTTAAAGGGCTTTGTTTAAAAGTACCTCGTACAAACCGTTAGCCAGTTAACTGGTCTGACATATTTTTAAGGTAGTGGCATTATGAATGTGGTTCACGCAAGCAATAAGAGCATTGACGTAGCGACACTGTCTTTACGCAGCCCCGATGTGGTCATGAATGCTGAGCGGCTGGGCGCCATGCACCAGACACGTATCAGTTTTGTGCGCACATTACTGCGTAAAATGGATAGAGAAAAATGGTCGCTGAGCACCCATCTTTGGGATTTGGATGACAATGGTTATGGACAAGTCATTTATCGCCTGACGACGCCTGAGCACACCTATCACTTGGTGGTGTTTTGCAATGAGATTGCCGATGACGAGCGCAATGATCGAGTGATCGCCCAAAAGTGGGACGTCACCTTTGGTCTGGTGTTTGGTGAGATCGGTCAAGCGCTGCTCGATGATCTAAAGGCCAATGTACCGCTACAAGAAGCAGGCCGCAACTCCAACATGGTGATGGTACTGGCACGAGCCAACAAGAGCGTGCGCGTCTTTGAGCATATTGTCAGCGCCTTGGCTGCTGGACGCCAGCCTGATCTCGAGGTGCTCGCACAAGTTGGCTATATCCTGCGTACCACGGCGGTCTATGGCAACGGCAAATTTGGTATTTATGACTTTAAACCCTTAGATCATAGTGAAGACTTTAATCAGTCGTTTCGTGCGCAGATGTGTGCCGTTTACTTGCTACGCGAGTTTAGCCTTGATTGGGTTGATTTTTTGGCAAAGAAAAAGGGCGGCAATAAAGCCGTCGCCCTGCATCCAGAGATTAAGCGTTATCTTGGTATAGGCAATGCCACGGGTCTGGGTATGGCGCCATATCTCATCAACCATCCTTGTGTCGTCGACCAGTGGCTCACCACTCGTGAAGAAGCGGTACAAGCGACCTTGGTTTGTGATATTGAGGCAGAAAAGGTGGCGTATTTTTCTAGCTTGCTTGCGCGCGCCATTCAGCACTTTAGCGAAATCGTTACCATTAATGAGCAGCAAGCCACATTAAACGAGGTTGTCGTTACAGAGTTGAGTGCCTTACAAAGTGAGTTAACGACAGTTATTCAAAACCACACGACATGGGCAGAGTTCCTGCAGGCTTATGATCATTTGAGCTTTGAGAGTCAAGAAGTCATTATCTCTTGCTTAATGGAGCTGTATCCTGAGCGAGTCGATGCGTTTCAAGAAAAAGTCAACGCTGATGAGACCTTGTCATTACCGAAAGGCAAAGTGATTCAAGATTTGCTTGATGTCTTAGAGTCACGCTATCAATGGGCGGTTAATATCGACTTTGATGAGCCTGAGAATCGCTATTGGTTTTGGTATCGCTCAGTGGATAAAGAGGAGCCACGCATGGGCGTGCGTGGACAAGAGCCAGGCGATGATCGTGAGCTGGCATTGGACATTGCTCGACAAACCAAAAATCTGTATACGGTACTGCAGCAGGCCGATCCGCAGCAGCTCATATCTGAGTTTATATTAAGCAAACCTAAATACCGCTCTATCGCTCGCCGTGTCTGGACCATGGGGCACAAAAAAATGGGCGATATTCAGATGAATGTCTTGCACAAAGATACCCTGCCGATTCATCTACTGCGCTGTAAGCTCTCGATGTTTGGTGCGACCAAGTTCGATCCCAGATCTGATCGCTGGGTGCGCATCACCTTGTTTCAGGGTGCGCCTGTATTTAGTGACATACATAGTGATGAGTGGCTGTTTCCTTTATTACCCAATTTGTCAAAAGAAGCGTCGTCAATAAAAGAGCCGTTAATCAAACAGTCACCCACACAGTAAAGGAGGTTCGACATGATTGTATCGCACAACGAAATCGTGGCAATGGTGTATAAAGCCTTTGCTGGCATGCACCGAGAAGTCGGCGAAGCTGACGTCATCGCCTCTATGGTGGCAGAGCTTGAGATGGCAGGACTGGACGGTGTACGTCATTTCAATAATGCCACGCCTTTTATCTTAACTGAACAAGATGCGCCCATCGATATCGTCCATCAAGAGACTGGCGCCATTCGCTTTGACTTACATAGCAGCAGTTTGATTTGTCATTTGCCTGCCATTATGGACTATGCGTTAGAAAAGATGGGCGATCTGGATCACTTTCAGATTTATCTGATGAACTGTCACAATCGCTGGCTGGCTTATAGCGAGTTGGTCAAGCTCGCTGATAACGGTATCGCTTGTCTGGCTAAGTGGGACAATGGCTCAGCGCCTAAGCATACTTTATTTACCCTAAATCAAGGCTTTGTCTATCCTGATATCTACTTCTTTAATAAGGCGCAAGCCAACTATAATACTGACGATATGATCATTGAGCTGGCTACCTCAAACTTTGATATCGAAGACGATATCCAGCACTTCGATCATAAGATATCGACGGATGAGCTGTTTGAGACCCATCAGCGCTCATGGAAAGAGGGCATTCATGTCGATGATGAGCAGTGGGCGATACTCAAAAAAACAGCGGCTGCTATATTAGTCGAAAACAGCGAGCTATCAAGCAAAGGAGCGGGCGGGGTATAGTGAGTAATGCTTATTAACCGCTGTAAAAGCCATTAATAAGCATGAGTCGAGTCGTAACAGCTAATAAGCGCCTATTTTTTTAGAGTGCAGTTGACCTTGTATATACGATCGTTCACTGAGCGAATGCTCAGGACGCCTACATTGGCTTTGGTCTGCCACTCGTAGCTGGCTTTAGAGCTTGATTCTTTAATATAGCGTGTACCAGAGCCTGATACTGCTTGTCTCAAGCTAACTTTTTGCTGACTGATACCTAGTCTGGGTAGCGTCAAGCTTAAGTTAGCGAGCTTGCCATTGCTCACATAAGCGGCTGTCACTTTAGCGTTATCCTCACAGGTAAAGGTTTGAGCTTGCGTACTATTACTACTATTCATGGGTGCGTTAGTTGCACAAGCTGCCAGTAATAAAAAAATAGGAGTGATAGCCAATACTTTTTTCATGATATGCCTCAATAATACTATCTATCGATAGGTCTAAGATATGAAGCATATATTACAATAAGTGCTGTCTGTTGTGTTAATCTTCGTCATTATTTAACAGCCCGCTATCAGCTACTGATAAAGGAGAGGCTTGACGTGCCGCTATCCGATCATTGGCTTCTTGCACCGCTTTTTCGACCAGAGCATAGTCTGAGTGGCGTACATCGTGGCCGCTAATATAGTTAATGACCAGCTCGGCGATATTTTGTGCATGATCACCAATACGCTCAAGCGCACGCAATACCCACACGATATTGATGACCTTGGAGACGTGGCGCGCGTCCTCCATGATATAAGTCATCAAGGCACGAATCGCTGACTGATATTCCTCATTGACCACATCATCATTGCGCATCACCTCAAACGCCTGCTCAGCATTGGACTGACTAAAAGCCTCTAGCGCATTGTGCAGCATCAGACGCACTTGATTGCTCAGATGCTGCACTTCGGCATAGCCATACGCTGATTTGCCTTGGGCGGCGAGCTTATTGGCCATTTTAGCAATTTTGACCGCTTCATCACCGATGCGCTCCAAATCCACCACGCCTTTACTGATGGACATCACCAAACGCAAGTCACTGGCCGCAGGCTGACGCTTGGCGACCAATAATAAGATATGCTCATCGAGCTCGACCTCCTGCCGATTGATATCAAAATCCATCTCGATGACTTCTTGCGCCAGTGTGTCATCCTTGTCGATAAGGGCATGAATGGCTTTGGCAACTTGGCTAGCCGCATGGTCGCCCATCACCAAAAACAGACGAATGGCTTCGTCCAAATCTTGATCAAAACTTTTGGAGATGTGCTTGTCACTTTGCATAAGAGGTATTCCCTAAAATCTGTATATTAATGGCGTGCTGCTGGCATAGCTGTATTGTTGTTATAGTCAGTTCAACATAAAAAAGAACACGGGTCATAGTATGCTACTGGTATAAATTTTCCTTGCGTGCTGTATACACAGAGGCTGCGCAAAATTCATCCCAGTAGCGCTTTGGAACTTATGACAGTTTTGTTTTCAACTGATTATATCTTCTAAAATAAATCAACAATGGCAAGGTATGTTTTTTAATTTGTGTAAATAGCTTTAGTCTGCTGTACTTTCAATCTGTACAGTGTTAGCCATAACGACCCGTAATATAATCTTCCGTGGCTTTTTGCGCCGGCGTGGTAAATACTTGATTCGTCTCGCCCATCTCAACCATATCGCCCAGATACATATAGACCGTATAGTCTGAGACGCGCGCCGCCTGCTGCATGTTGTGAGTGACGATGGCGATGGTGTAGTCGTTTTTTAAGTCTTCAATCAAATCCTCGATGGCGCCTGTCGAGAGTGGGTCAAGCGCCGAAGTTGGCTCATCGAGCAGTAGCACTTCAGGCTTGGTAGCGACACTACGAGCGATACACAGACGCTGCTGCTGGCCGCCTGATAACGACAAGCCTGAGGCTTTGAGCTTGTCTTTTACCTCCGGCCATAGTGCCGATTTTCTTAGTGCCCATTCCACCCGATTATCCAGCTCAGCTTTGCTTAGCCTTTCATAGAGACGCACACCAAAGGCGACATTGTCATAGATGGACATTGGGAACGGCGTCGGCTTTTGAAAGACCATACCCACCTGCGCGCGTAGCAGGTTGACATCGATGTCTTTGCCTAAGATGTTTTTGCCATCGAGGTTGATACTGCCTTCTGCACGCATGCCTGGGTATAAGTCATACATACGGTTAAAGGTACGGAGCAGGGTCGATTTGCCGCAACCTGAGGGGCCGATGAAGGCAGTGACTTTTTTATCAGGAATGTCGATATTGATGTTTTTTAATGCCTGAAAATCACCATAATAAAAGCTCAAATCACGAATCTGCATTTTTGCCGCTGGCATGTTTTTAGGAATATCATGCCGTGTTTGCTTAGTTAAATTTGACGAATCTGGCTGCGACAGTTGCGTGGTCGTCGCCATCGATCTATTGAATAAGTTGGCTGTGGTCGTATCAAAGTTACTGCTATCTGCTGTGCTACGCGTTTTGCTGATGACGTCATTCATAATGTTATCCAACCTAGCTTGATGAATATAAATTTAGGTAAATGGGTATATAAAGTGATTTGGTGGTAGGCCTTATCGACTCTGGCTGCTATTTGCTGGAGCTGCGTCCACCGATAAACCTTGCCAAAATATTGAGTACCAATACCGAGGCGGTAATCAGCAGTGCAGCGGCCCATGCAAGTGCATGCCAATTGTCATAAGGACTCATCGCAAACTGATAAATGGTGTTCGGCAAGTTGGCAATCGGCTGACTCATATCGGTACTAAAGTATTGATTATTCAATGCCGTAAATAGTAACGGCGCCGTCTCACCGGTGATTCTGGCAAAGGCCAACAGCACACCAGTGGTCAGCCCCGCTCGAGCCGCTTTAATCGTCACTTGCGTAACCATCCTCCACTTCGGTGTGCCCAATGCATAGGCCGCTTCACGAATGCTATTGGGTACCAGGTTGAGCATGTTTTCAGTCGTGCGCACCACCACAGGCACCACAATCAGTGCCAATGCCAAGGCACCCGCCCACCCAGAGAAGCTTTGGCCTTTGACCATCAAGGCATAAATAAATAGACCAATGACAATCGAGGGGGCAGAGAGCAAAATGTCATTTAAAAAGCGCGTCACTTTGCCAAGCAAGCTGCCTTGCGCAAACTCAGACAAATAAATCCCTGTCATCAGGCCAATGGGCGCACCGATAAATAATCCCGAAAATGCCAACATCACCGAGCCGACAATGGCGTTGCGTAGACCACCTTCGCTCATCGGTGGCGGCGTATCGGCAGTAAAGATAGGCATTTGCACCATGCCCTGAAAGCCTTCGACAAACAGCGTCACCAGTATCCAAAACAGCCAAATCAAGCCAAATACCATCGCCGACATGGCAAAGCCTAGACCCAACTTATTGGCCCAGCGCCGTTTGTTATAAAGGCGTTTGTCGTAGCGGCTATCAAAGCCAGTCTGCGCAGGTAACGCTGAGTGCATCGTATTAGTACGCATAAAACTCATTTCCATTTTTCAAGATTTTTTATCAGCCTGTATATCGCTATCGTCTGTATGTCGTTATGTATTAGCGGTTGCCTGCTTTTTGATCCATACGTATCAGCATGAGCTTAGCCAGCGACAGCACAATAAAGGTGATGATAAATAGTATGAGGCCAAGGTGCAGCAGCGACGCCAGATGTAGCTCACTGGATGCTTCGGCAAACTCATTGGCCAGCGCTGAAGTAATGGTGACACCCGAGGTAAACAGACTTGGGCTGATATTAAAGGCGTTACCAATAAGGAAGGTCACGGCCATGGTCTCACCCAGCGCCCGACCCAACCCCAAGATAACCCCGCCGACCACGCCTGCCTTGGTATAGGGCAAGATAATTTTAAACATCACTTCCCAAGTGGTCGCACCCATGCCGTAAGCCGATTCTTTTAATAAGTCTGGCACCACAGAGAAAACATCGCGCATGGTGGCGGCGATAAAAGGAATAATCATAATGGCAAGCACCAATGAGGCGGTAAACATGCCCAGTCCCATTGGCGCACCGGTAAACAGCTTACCGACGATAGGCAATGGGCCGATATGCTCGATAAACCACGGCTGAATGTGATCGCCAAAAAACGGCGCAAAAACAAACAGTCCCCACATACCGTAGATGATAGAGGGAATACCTGCCAGCAGCTCAATGGCGATACCGAGAGGCTTTTTTAAGAAGGTCGGGCACATCTCGGTCAAAAATATTGCAATACCAAAGCTGACTGGCACGGCGATTAAAATAGCGATAAATGAAGTGACCAGTGTGCCATAGATCGGCGCTAGTGCACCGTACTCATTGGCGACCGTATCCCAATTGTTACTGGTATAAAAGCCAAGACCAAATGTTTGAATACTTGGCCAAGCGCCAATGATCAAAGAGAGCAAAATACCGCCCAAAGATAGCAGCACGAGAACGGCAAATGCCTTGGTGGCATTGACAAATAATGCATCGTAACGTTTTTGTTTTGCCAGTTGCGACCTTAAATCATTCATAAGTGTCTCAGCATCAAATAATGTTAAATCAAAACCTTGAAAAGACTCATCAGGTCTTATCACAGCAAACTAAATCTTAATAAAGGGCGCTATTAACGGTCATTAATAACGCTATTTTTAAATTTGTTGTGATAAAACCTTTGAGACCACTACTGGAGAATAGGTGTCTCAAAGGGGCTTACAAGTGCTGCTATATAGTCGAATCCAAATAAATCAGATACATGGCTATCAAATCACTCAATGAAACGTTTTTTTCTTGCGTGCTGTGCCTACGCCGACAGAGGCTGCGAAAAACAACGTTTCATCTCGCTATATCGTTTTTATATCGGACTTATGATGCATATGTAGACAAACTACTGAGCTGGTTTGTAGACAGGTTGACCATCGCTGCCCTTGACTTCATTCCACTGCGCTTTAAAGAGCGCAACAGCGGTATCAGAGAAAGGCACATAATCTAGGGCTAAGGCACTATCATCACCTTGGGCATACGCCCAATCAAAGAAGTTCAACACGCCAGCCACTTGCTGTGGGTTTTCTGGTTGCTTGTGTACCAAGATAAAGGTAGCAGCAGCGATGGGCCACGCTTGCTCAGTCTCAGAGTTGGTGATGACTTTATAAAAGCCTGCTTGCTGTGACCAATCGATGTCACCTGCCGCAGCAAAGGTCTCAGCAGATGGCTGCACGAAGTTACCCGCTGCGTTTTTGAGGGCGGCGTGTGCCATGTTGTTTTGCTTGGCATAAGCATACTCGACGTAGCCGATAGCGTTTTTCATGCGATTGACGTAACTTGATACGCCCTCGTTACCTTTGCCGCCTGCCCCTGTGGCAGAGGTTGGCCACTTGACGGTTTTATCGACACCCACGCTGTCACTCCAGTCGCTTGAGACTTTGGCCAGATAATCGGTAAAGTTAAAGGTCGTGCCTGAGCCATCTGAGCGAAACACGGTGGTAATGGCAGCATCTGGCAGGTTCAAATCTGGGTTCATAGCGGTGATAGCAGGGTCATTCCATTTGCTAATCTTACCCAGATAGATATCGGCTAAGGTTGCGCCGTCCAGCTTTAGCTCACCTGGCCCCACGCCATCGATATTGACAATCGGTACCACGCCACCGATAACGGTTGGAAACTGAATAAGTCCTGCCGCATCCAGCTCTTCAGGGGTCATGGGGGCGTCAGATGCGCCAAAGTCGACGGTTTTTGCTTGGATTTGTTTGATGCCACCTGAGGAGCCGATCGACTGATAGTTGACCTGACCGCCAGTCTTGGCATTATAGTCATAGGACCATTTGGCATAGATAGGTTGCGGGAACGAGGCGCCAGCGCCGGTGATGTTCAGGGCGATGTCTGCAGCAGATTTAAAATCGCTTGCTGGAGAGGATGTCGCTGTGTTGGTGGTTTCTGTATGAGTTATGGCGCTACTACTATCAGCAGCTGAGCTTGAAGGGTCGGTCGATTTATTACAAGCGGTGAGTACTAAGGCACAACTAACGGCGACTGCTAATAACGAATAACGCATGTAGGACTCCTAAAGTTTGACAACAACACAAATTTGAAAAAAGCAAAAACGACTACCTGTGAGATGTGTGGTAGTTTGCCAAGCTTTGATGACAGTTTGATGACAATAGGAAAAAGTTTTTAGCAAATAAACAGTTTTTAGGCCAAGTAATTGAAATAAAAGGACATTTAATGGCAGTTGGAACGACAGCAAACACGCATCATCACCGATTATCGCTTGACAGGCTCAGGTCTAAGTCAGTATTAGTGCTAAAATAGATACGATAAGCTCAGTGCCCTATCTCAACTGAACCCACCTGCGATAAAGAGACGTTTTTATGAGTATACTTTCTAACTTTAGCTTATTTGTCGCTTTGAGCTTATTGCTGTCTATACTGTTGGCAGTGATAGTCATTACGCCTTGGCTGCGTCGCAGAAACTCTGTAGAGATAGACAATCAACTGCTTGATATCAATGTTGACGTATATCAAGCGAGGATACGTGAGCTAAACGCTGATAAAGCTGCCGCTACCATCAGTGATTCTTATTATCAAGCACAAAAAACAGAGCTTGAGCGCCAGCTGCTGGCTGCCAAGCAAGTGACGACAGCCATGCAGCCCCCGAGTTTGGTCAGTCGTTTGATGCTTATGCTATGGATACCTGTGCTGGCTGGATCGGCTTATATGATTATTAGCGACCGCAGTAATGTGTTTACGCTATGGCAAGAGCAGCAGATAGTCGGTCAAGTGGCAGATGACTTGCTCACGGGCAAGATTGATGAGCCGCCAGAGTGGGCGATGAAAGAAGGCTTAGCGCTTTTTTCTGCGATGCAGACCAATGTTCACCACAATGCCCATGATCCGCAGCGCTGGTTAAAACTGGCAGAGATGTTTTTATCATTTGGTGCGACCGAATCAGGTCTAGAAGCCTTATCAAGGGCTTATAGATTGTCTCCTGACGACGAGGACATTGCGATGATGTATGCTCAGACCAGCTTCTTTGCTCTAGGCGGCAGCTTGGATGATAATATCCGTCGTACTTTGCAGGGGGTGCTTGATAGTAGCCCAAATAAAGAAGAAGCGCAGATGATGATGGCGATGGGTGAGGCGCGCGCAGGCAACTATGAGCAGGCACAAGCTTGGATAGGTAAGATGCGTCGCAGTTTTGAACAAAGAGCTGGAGACTATAGCCATGAAATAAGTGGTTTAGACAGTCTGGCTACTGATATCGCTAACCAACAGGCACAGGCAGATGACAGCGTTGATGTGACTGTCACCATAACCCCAAGTTTATTGCCTTTGATAGTCGCTGAGGACGTATTGTTTGTGGCCATTCGAGCCGCCACAGGCGGCGCACCTTATGCCGCCAAGCGGGTACCGATCAGTGATTTAGAGCAAGACCGTATCACTGTCAGTTTGAGTAATGCAGATATGATGATGCCAGATCGAACGTTGCAATCAGCGCAAGCATTAGGGGAGCAGTTGGTCGTGACCGCACGTATCAGCCGCTCAGGTAGTGCAAATACTCAATCTGGCGATCTCACTACCAATCCTATCGTGCTCGAAACCGAGCAACACTCTATACGCATGCAAATCAATCAGCAAGTACCTTAAAGCACCTCTTTAATTTATTGCATTTATTAACCAAACGTATCCAATTTGTCACATTATAATAAGCTTTTATGTTATCCTTAATAGGTGCAGGGATTTGAAGTGATTGCTCATAAAAACAATCATGATATTTTGACGGACCAAAGCGTTTAGTAATCACTTATACCCGACAACCTGTCGTTAATAACACACGCTAAAAATCAGGTTTATTTGTCAATTATATTCAGGTGTTTTACAGTATTTTGAGTCACTTATTATAGCTCATACGCTATCGTAGACAGATTGAGAGGTGCGCCATGCCACATGAAAAACAGCTGCAGCATAAAGAGCAACAACCCATCAAACATCAATGGCTTAGTGCCTTGATTATGTCATTTATTGCTTTGCCGATTATTGCTGGGCTTTTTTTGGCGGCCTATGGCTTTATCGTCTGGTTTGGACAAATGTTGTTTTGGGGCCCGCCGTCTTAGTACATTATCAAGCCGTCTGTAGTAGGACGGCTTTGTTGTTTATTTAGTATTTTGCTACAGACTCCCAAGTACCCAGATTGCGACACACATTACCGCATACATTATGATGAAAAATGGTAAGGAACTATCATGAACGCTATCAAACGCCTATTTGACTGGCTGCGTCGACTATTATTCAAACCTTCAACCCAAATCGGACTGGGCATTCTGATCATTATCGGTTTTGCTGGTGGTGTTTGGTTTTGGGCAGGGTTTACCGCAGCACTTGATGCCACCAATACCGAAGAGTTTTGTCTATCTTGTCATACCATGGAAGACAATATGCTGCCTGAACTACAAAAGACAGTGCACTTCAAAAACCGTACAGGCATTCGAGCAGAGTGTCAGGACTGTCACGTGCCGCATGATTTTACCGACAAAATGGCACGCAAGATGCAGGCTTCACGTGAGGTACTGTCTCATGTGATGGGGGATATCGGTACTCGTGAAAAGTTCTTGGACCATCGTATCGTACTGGCACAGCGTGAGTGGGATCGTTTTAAGGCCAATGATTCAAAAGAGTGCCGAGCATGTCATGATTATGACAGCATGGACTTTAGTAAGATGCGAGTGACCTCACAGATGATCATGCGTAGTGCTGCTGAACGTGACGCCAGCTGTGTGGATTGTCATAAAGGGATTGCGCATGAATTGCCCAATACTGAAGGCATGCACAACCCAGCCTTTGACTCTTTGCTCTCTGAAGCAGGCAGCACCAAGGTTAAAGAAGGTGAGACGTACTTTAATGTCATCCCTCAAGCGCTCTACACTACAGAAGACAAAGACACCCAAGCAGGGACTATTGAGATTGCAACGCCTGTCAAGGCTATCGCACATAAGGATGGCATGACACAGATCGAGCTGGATATGTGGCGCAAAAACAAAGGCTATGGCCGAGTCTGGTATACCTACTTTGGTCTAAATATCCCTGATGTGACCATCGATAAAGAGCTGGCTCGTGATGAAGAGTTAGTGACGGTGACCAGCGCTAAAGAAGATCCGCTAACAGGTCTAGAGTGGCAAAAAGTCAGTGGTACATTTTGGGTGGCTGATGGTGGTCTGATGGAGAGTATTGAGCCGGCATGGGACATCGCCAGTCAGACTTATGATGACAATTGTAGTACCTGTCACCGTCAACCAGCACCAAGCTCACATGATGCCAACCAATGGCCGGGTCTATGGAGCGGTATGGTAGGGTTTACTAACTTAGATGATGAAACAGGGGCACTGGTACTGAAGTATCTTCAGCTAAACTCCTCAGACTTTGGTGAGAGCTCTGAGGGCGGCTCGATTGAAAACACCATTCAAGATGCTAGACCTGGTGTGGTCTCTTAACCAAAAACCTCTTGAGCAGCTACTGGCCGGCCTACGATATCGTAGGTCAGCCTCTAAAACCAGCACAACATCAATTAAGTATTTATAGCCCAGTAATATTTACCATCAAGTAAATAGGCAACTACCAACAAGATCGAATCATGGCACCGATAAGTGGTTGAACCAGCTTGGCCTGACTAACAAAAGCATATTGCAAAGCGTCACCTTGTAATGGAGATAGTATGATGAAAAAGATGAATCGCAGAGGGTTTCTAAAATCATTAGCAGCCTTGTCAGGAACGGCGCTATTGCCAATGCCTCTACTGGCAAAAGACAGCATCGTAACCAGTGTTGTTACTCGACCAAATGGTGAAAAAGTCGATATCAGCAATTGGAAGATGTCAGGTGCGCATTGGGGTGCGTTTCGTGCCAAGGTTGAAGCAAACAGGGTGACTGAGATTCTACCTTTTGAGTTTGATCAACACCCTACCGATATATTAGATGGTACTTTAGGTGTTATCTATAGTCCGTCAAGAGTGCGCTATCCTATGATTCGTCTTGATTGGTACAAAAACCATCATAAGAGCGATACCAGTCAACGTGGTGATAATCGCTTCGTACGGGTGGGCTGGGATGAAGCTTTAGATCTGCTTTATCAAGAGCTTGAGCGTGTACAAAGAAACCATGGGCCTTGGGCACTACATACGGCAAACGTCGGGTGGCGCTCTGTCGGTAACGTCCACAGCTGCGGTAACCATATGTTACGTGCTATTGCTATGCATGGTAATAGTGTGGGCACAGCAGGAGATTACTCAACCGGTGCCGGTCAGGTGATCTTACCTTATATCTTAGGGTCAACAGAGGTGTATTCACAAGGCACGTCATGGCCGCTGATTTTGGATAATTCAAAGGTGATTATCTTTTGGGCCAATGACCCTGTCAAAAACTTACAAGTAGGCTGGAATACTGAAACGCATGAAGCTTATGAATACCTAGAAAAACTGCGTGATAAGGTCAGAGACAAAGACATACAAGTGATCTGTATAGATCCGGTCAAAAGCAAAACTCAAAACTACCTAGAGTGTGACCATCAGTTTATCAACCCTCTGACTGATGTTGCCTTTATGCTGGCGATTGCTCATACCCTGTACACCGAAGACCTTTATGATAAAGAGTTCTTGGACATGTACGCTTTGGGCTTTGATGAATTTACCCCTTATTTGATGGGTAAAACCGAAGACATGGTAGAAAAAACACCTGAGTGGGCGGCACCAATTTGTGGTATCGATGCCGATCGTATCCGTGAGCTGGCCCGCTTGATGGCGAACAATCGTACGCAGCTGGTATTTGGTTGGGCGATTCAGCGTCAGCAGCACGGCGAGCAGCCTTATTGGATGGGGGCTATTATCGCTTCTATGCTCGGTCAAATCGGTCTGCCTGGAGGCGGCATCAGCTATTCGCATCACTATAGCTCGGTGGGCGTGCCTGCTTCTGGTGCTTCTATGCCAGGGGCGTTCCCGTTGAACCTAGATACGGGACGTAAGCCAAAGTATGATAACAGCGACTATCAAGGCTATAGCTCGGTGATACCAGTGGCTCGTTTTGTAGACTGTCTATTAGAGCCGGGAAAAAAGATTAACTTCAATGGGCAAGAAGTGACGCTGCCACCATTTAAGATGGCTGTATTTTCAGGCAGTAACCAATGGCATCGCCATCAAGACCGCAACCGAATGAAAAAAGCTTATCGCAATATCGAGACTGTGGTGTCGGTGGACTATAACTGGACAGCGACTTGTCGTTTTGCCGATATTGTACTGCCAGCCTGTACACCTTATGAGCGTAATGATCTTGATGCCTATGGCTCGTACAGCAACCGTGGTGTGATTGCGATGCACAAACTGGTGGACCCACTTTACCAGTCAAAATCAGACTTTGATATTTGGCGAGAATTTAGCCGACGGATGAACCGCCATTTGGAATATAGTCGTCAGATGGATGAGATGCAGTGGGTCGAGCAGATCTACGAGGACTGCCGTGCAGAAAACCTCAAAAAAGATTTTTATATGCCACCATTTGCTGAGTTTTGGCAAAAAGGCTATGTGTTATTCCCAGAAGGCGATAATTGGGTGCGCCACGCAGACTTCCGTGAAGACCCTGAGGTCAATGCCTTAGGCACGCCTTCAGGCTTTATCGAAATCAGCAGCCGTAAGATTGCAAGCTATGGTTATGAAGATTGTAAAGGCCACCCGATTTGGATGGAGAAAATTGAGCGCTCTCATGGTGGTCCTGGTTCAGACAAGTATCCGCTATGGTTACAATCTGTGCATCCAGACACCCGTTTGCATTCACAAACCTGTGAGTCTGAAGCACGCCGTGAGGTATATACGGTGCAAGGCCGTGAGCCTTGTTATATAGGCCCTGAGGATGCGAAGGCTCGAGGTATCAAAGATGGCGACTTGGTACGGGTTTATAATGACCGTGGTCAACTGCTTGCAGGTGCCGTGATTTCAGACAACTTCCCACCAGGCGTTATTCGTATTCAAGAGGGGGCGTGGTACGGCCCAACAGGACCTGAAATTGGCGCAATCGATACGTATGGTGACCCCAATACGGTATCACTGGATGTCGGTACGTCGAGCCTCGCACAGGGTCCAAGTGCTAATACCTGTATCGTAGAGATTGAGAAGTTTACCGGTAAAGCGCCAGCAGTCACAGCCTTTGGCGGTCCTAAGTATGTCAATCCAGATGGTAGTCCTGAAACTGCAGAAAGCTACTCATCATAGCTATACTTAGTCGGTAAACGGCTGATTAGATAAGCAGTCAAACACCTAGCTAAGGTATAAAACAGGCCTTTGTAACTCACATTCATTATCTTGATTGATTCATAATGGGTGTGATTTATAAAGGCTTTATTTTATACGACACAGCAGTATTGTAACGATTATATGATTTTACTTTTCACACGACTCAACCCCTAAACTAAGTACTCATTGGATATAACATGACCACATCGACAGATACATCTACCGACACCATAGAACAGTGGCAAGCGGCTAATAGCGCTCGCTCGGCACTATATCGCTGGTTTGCCGATGTTTTTGCCCGTGAGCTCACCAGTGCCACACTAGACGACTGGCAAAACAACCAAGGCTTTACAAGTATTCACGATGTTTTTGTGAGCTTGGACCTTGAGCCGTACAGTGCACGTCTCAAAGCTGCTATTGGCGATCTTGAGCAGATACCCAAGCCTTATAGAGCGCTTGAACTTGCCGCTGATTTTGCGCAGGTTTTTTTATTAAGTGGTGACGACAGTGCGCCACCTTATGCGTCCTATTATTTGAGTGCTGATAAGCAGCTTTATGGTGAGCCTACCCAGCAAATGCAGCAGTTTTTGAGCAGTCATCAATTAAAGCTACATGCTGATTTTCGTGAGCCTGACGACCATATCAGTGTCTACTTTATGGTTATGAGCCTGTGGATAGACAGTAGCATGGCGCAAGACACTGATATGAGTGACGTTGCCCAACAGCAAAGCGAGTTTTTGGATAAAGCCCTATTAAGTTGGTTGCCTAAATTTAGTGAGCGTTGTCAAAACATCCGTGTAAAAACCGATGTTTATCCCGCTTTAGTGGCACTAGTAGAGCAGTTTGTCTTGGCAGATAGAGACGCATTAGATTTTTAGGCGAGTCTATGGTGCTTAAAGCCCCATATAAACAGACCCTAATAAGTCGAGTCGGCTTCATTAGCAGTATCGTTTGTGGCGTCAATATCGTCTGCGGTCGTACTGTCTAGACGGGTAGGCGCTGTGTTCTCGCTCATGCTCTCTGCAGTGGTAGCGACAGCGCCTGTATTCTCTGGCTCATCTTGGCTGGGCGTTATAGGACTGTTTTCACGATCCATGATCATTGGGGCGTTAGAGGCAGCCACTTCAGCGGCAGCTTCTTCTTCTGAAGTTTGAAAGTCAAACTCATGCACCGAGCTCTCTTGTGCTTCTTGTGTACAAGCCCCTAAGCTTAATGCTGCTGCGACTACAAAGATGCCCAAGGATTTTTTGTCTTTGGGCTGAGTATTAGATAGGGTAGTGAGTGCAGTATCGACAGTAGCGGCAAGGTTTTTTATCGTGAGCTTAGCCATACAAATCTCCATCATTGATCAAATGTTTAAATTGAAGACACGCCCTAGCATTAATCATTATTGAGAGTGTGTATATCGTAGTTCTGTTAAATATAGGTGGTGATGTGAAATAAAGAGCACGCTTGCCCAAACTGGCCTATAGTCAGACAGTTGCTATAATAAGATCAATACAACCTCAAACTGTGTTTTAGCACTATAATCTATCAAGCATTTACAAAGTATTCTCGGTCATTATCATGGTCGAAGCATCAAACAAACGCCCTAATAAAAACCGCTAACAAAAAGAGTATGACACTATGATTACTGTTGAGCAGCTCAAAGACGCTATCCGCCAGCGTATCGATAGTTTTAATCAAACAGACTTTCCTCTGGCTAAGAGAAACCATAGAGACTGTGCATTGCTGAGTAGCAAGGGGCACATACTGGCAAAAGATATTTTGTCACCCTTTGATGTGCCCAGAAGTGATCTGTCAGCGATGGACGGCTATGCCATCGCTCAAGATAGCGAGCTGTCCGCTGGCAGTCAGGTTGTTATCGTTGGTGAATCGCAAGCGGGCAGCCCTTATACCGGTGAGATAGTTGCTGGGCAGGGGGTGCGCATCTTTACAGGTGCGGTCGTGCCGGACAGCTGTGATACGGTTATCATGCAAGAAAACACTGATTTTAGCAGCATCAAAGACAGCATCGATAAGTCACAGCCCTATCATATAACCTTGACTCAAGATGCGAATATCGATAGCAACATTCGTAAACAAGGTGAGGAGATTGAATCGGGGGAAGTGGTGATAAAGGCTGGCAAGCGTCTAAATCCTGCCGATATTAGCTTAATTGCTAATCTAGGTATCGATACCGTCGCCGTCTATCAGCCGCTGACGGTCGGGGTGCTGGCGACAGGTGATGAGCTGGTTGCTTTGGGAGCGCCACTGGAAAGCTCGGCACAAATTTATAACTCTAATACACCAACGCTTAAGACCTTATTGGCAGACTTACCAGTGGCGATTAAGGACTATGGCATCATCCCTGATGATTTAGAGGAGACCAGCAATACGGTAGATAAGGCGATGCAAGAGTGCGATGTGCTTATCTCGACAGCGGGCGTGTCTGTAGGCGATTATGACTTTTTGACCACTGTGATTGAGCAGCTGGGTCAAATCAATCACTATAAGGTCGCTATGAAACCTGGCAAGCCCTTCGTATTTGGGGAGTTAAATAAGTCACTAGACAAACCCGTGCTTTATTTTGGCCTTCCGGGCAACCCTTTGTCCACCATAGTGGGCACCTTGCAATTTGTGATTCCCGCTCTATGGCAACTATCAGGCATACGCTCTGATGAGATGCCAATGATGCTCAGCATGCAGGCGACGCTGACAAACAATATCAAAAAATCAGTAGGGCGCATGGACTTTCAGCGCGGTATCTTAACGCAAGATCATACAGGACAGCGACAAGTCGAGAGCTTTGCCAAACAGCAGTCGCACCGTATCAAGCAGTTTAGCCAAGCCAACTGCCTGATTGTGCTAGCAAAAGACGAAGGCAACTTAGAGGCAGGTGCTCAGGTACAGGTTCAGCCTTTTCCTTGGTCTTAGAGCCTGTTGATATGCCAGCTACTACTAAGGTGGTAGTTGGTTACCTATGGGGTGCATAGGCTTTCATTATAAAGATGCTATACTAGTTAAAGTAATCATTTAAAGTAACCATTTAAAGTAACAATGCGTATCAGCAGCAATCCATATCGACATTTTTCATTCATAACCTGAGGCAACGCTTAGAGCACACACTATATTAAACATTAACGGTAATTATCTATGACCCATCTTGCCCCAACTATAGGGAATGCATCTGTGTATTCACCCCTTGTATCTGACGGGTACGAATCTACTGCACCTCCTACCTCACAAGTGGCTCTTTTTAACCCCACAACACCGACACAGCCATTGACGGACGGTTTCTCTCGGCGTCTGACGTATCTGCGTTTATCAATCACAGATTTTTGTAACTTTCGTTGTGAGTATTGTCTGCCCAATGGCTATCAAGGCAAGCGTCCTGATGATGAGCTGAGTGTGCCTGAGATTGCCACCTTGATACGTGGGTTTGCGCAAGTGGGTACAAAAAAAGTCAGGATTACAGGCGGTGAGCCCTCCATTCGCCGTGATGTGGTAGAGATTATTGACACCATCAAGCAGACTCCTGGTATCGAGACAGTCGCCATGACCAGTAATGGCTATAAGCTTGGTAAGCATCTCGCCAGCTGGCAGGCTGCGGGGTTAAATCAGTTAAATATCAGTATAGATAGTTTTGATGCCGATATCTTTCACAAGATGACTGGATTTAATACGTTGCCACAGTTGCTGGCAGATATGGATACGTTATTAGACACTACGGATATTAAGCTGAAGATAAATAGTGTACTCATGGCAGAAACTGCCTTTGAAAACCTGATCAGCGCCATCGACTATGTCAAAGACAGACCCGTGACTTATCGTTTTATCGAATTTATGCAAACCAGCGACAACAGCGACCTATTTTTTGCGCAGCATGCGCAGTCTGACATTATTGTCGACTATCTGTTGGCACACGGTTGGCAGCCGCATGTACGTGGTAGTACAGATGGTCCAGCGATAGAGTATAGTCATCCAGATCATATGGGCCGCATTGGTATGATTGCGCCTTATGCTGCTCACTTTTGTGACAGTTGTAATCGCTTGCGGGTGAGCAGTCAAGGCAAAGTGCATTTGTGTCTGTTTGATCAAGGCAATTACGATATTCGTCAGTATCTACAGCATGACGATGTGCCAGGATTGGTAGATACTCTACATAGCTTTATGCCGATCAAACCTGAACACCATCATTTGCATGAGTCCAATAGCGGTATTATGCATAACCTATCGATTATCGGTGGTTAGACGGTTTGATTTTTTAATGACCTCTATATGTGTTTGTTATCTTTATTAAGGATTCTCTATGAGTAAGCCCGCTGCAACATTTATTCCTCTTAACATTGCTGTCTTAACGGTCTCTGACAGCCGCACATTGGCAGAAGATACGTCAGGGCAGTATTTGGCAGACAGTCTGATAGAAGCCGGTCATCATTTGGCGGATCGTCAGCTGATTACCGATGATATTTATCAAATACGAGCGGTGATCAGTCGCTGGATCGCTGATCCTGACGTGCACGCTGTGGTGACGACAGGGGGTACTGGTTTTTATATCAGAGACAGTATGCCAGAGGCGGTCAGTGTGTTGTTTGATAAGTCTATAGATGGCTTTGGTGAGATGTTTCGCTTGGTGTCAAAAGATGATATTGGAATGTCAACCATCCAGTCACGGGCGATTGCAGGTATGGCAAATGGTACTGGTATATTTTGTTTGCCGGGCTCATCGGGTGCGTGCCGTACTGGTTGGGAGGATATCTTAAAAGAGCAGTTTGATAACCGGACACGCCCGTGTAACTTTGTGCCCCACTTTATGCGTACCAATCCAAGTCATGATTAGTACGCCATGACTGATACGGTAAAACATCTCAGAAATTTAGCAGGGGTAGTGATCTTGGCGGGTGGCGCATCCAGACGTATGGGCACGCCTAAGGCTAGATTGATGCTACCGTCCGGTGAGTCATTGCTAGATTACCATGTGCGGCATGCACTTTCGTTAAGCGCAGATCATGTCAGTATGCCAGTGATGATTGCTGATAATGGACGTGGCTTTACGGTAGACCCAAACACAAGGGCCAATCATCCACAAGCATCAGTTCATCATATTGCTGATTATGTCGCCTATGGTAGAGATAGACAAGATGATGGCCAACAGACAGAGACAGGCGGCGCTTTGGTCGCTATTTTATCGGCACTGCAAACGCTCAATCTATGTAAAAGCAAAGCCAATGCGACTGCGTCATGGCTACTGGTCATCAGCTGTGATAGTTTGATACCGGCTACAGACTTGTGGCAAAAACTGCAAAGCTCGATAACTGAGTTGTCTCAACGCCAGTCTTCTAAAAGCTCATCCTTTGACAAAAAGGTGATCTGCTTAGCGGATGAGCAGCATTTATATCCCTTGTTAGGGCTTTATCAGATCAGCATCGAACCTGATTTGAAGGCTTATATCGATAGTGGTGAGCGGCGAGTGATGCCATTTATTACGCCGATCGTGCAGCCGATATCTTTGATAAAAAACTGGCAATATTTGACCAATTTTAATACGCCTGAAGAGTTTAAGCGTGCCTATACCGCTTTAACTGATTTATAAATTGATTGATCGATAAGTGAATAGTAAAGAGAGTATATAAATGAGTGCTAATGCTCCACAAGATGGCCAAGCGGCTACCCCGATATCTGCCTTGTCGCACTTAGACAGTAAAGGCGACATTACTATGGTCGATGTCAGTGCGAAGACGCCGACGACCCGTGAAGCGAGCGCACAGGGGCAGGTATGTTTCCCTAGAGAGGTCTATCGCCAGATCAAAGCCGCTGATGGTATGACCAAAAAAGGCAGTATCACCCAGACGGCACATATTGCAGGTATCATGGCTGCCAAGCGAACCCAAGACCTTATCCCGCTGTGTCATCCATTGCCATTGGATAAGATAGGATTGAGTTTTGAGTACGATGATGCGCTCAATAGCATCGTGGTCAGCGGCACGGTAAAAGTCACCCATAAGACAGGGGTGGAGATGGAAGCCTTAACGGCAGTCAGTGTTGCTTGTTTAACTATCTATGACATGACCAAGGCCATCTCTCATGATATCGTCATCGATAATGTACGCCTGATCACAAAAACAGGTGGCAAGTCAGATTATAGTCAGACTTAAACGAGTAGATATGTGTGGACTACCAGTAGTATTGTGCAAGCTGTTATGTAATAAAGCTGATACTGGACAGTTTGATAAGAATGGAGAATATGATGAGTACTTTAGCAGTAGCAACCCCTACCGAAGCGGTGATGAACATCAATGTTCTATACTTTGCCAGCTTAGCAGACGAGGCCAATTGCCAACAAGAAACCGTCAGCGTGCCACAGTCGACTTCATTGACTGAGCTATACGAACAGCTGAGTCAAAAACATCGCTTTAGTCGTCCACAAGCAGAGCTGCGAGTGGCAGTAAATGATTATTTCGCCAATTGGACAGATCAGATTCATGATGGCGATAGTGTGGTGTTTATCACCCCAGTTGCTGGTGGTTAGATAAGGGTTTATAAGATAACAGATAGAGATAAGACATGACAGATAATGTACATGGTCATTCGATGACCATCAAACGATCCGTCGATGAGGTATATGCCATCGCTGAGCGTGATGGCTTTGCCTTATTAGACATTGCGATCGATGAAGAGCGCCTAAAGCGTACTCTCGACGACGATGGTTGTGGTGCTTTTGCTTGCTTTGAGGGTCGGGTACGCAATCACAATAACGCCACTAGCGTTGAGCGTCTGACCTATTATGGCTATGAAGATTTGGCAATCAATCAAGGCCGTGCCATCATTGATGAGGCCAAGCAGCGATTTGAGATTACCAATGCCATTGCTATTCACCGTATCGGGGCACTTGATATCGGTGATGTGGCGGTATGGGTCGGGGTGGTCTCTGCCCATCGTTATCCTGCTTTTGATGCCTGTCGCTGGATACTCGACACCATCAAGGCAGATATCCCTGTCTGGAAGCAAGAGTATTATGAGGATGATTCCTCTAAATGGCTGAGCAATAATGGGTAGATTAATCACATGTGTACTTGTCAGCTCATGCCTAGCATTGAGCGCTTGTATGTCGGAGTCTGTTTCAGAATCTGCATCCGCCACCACTGCAGCTGAGCAAACCCAAACACTACGTATCGCAGCGGCGGCAAACTTGTCCGATGTGCTGCCTGCTATTGTCGAAGGCTATAAGACAGATAAAGACTTACCTAACCAAGATATCGAGATTACCTTTGCTTCTTCTGGCAAATTATATGCCCAGATCATAGCAGGTGCACCCTACGATATATTCTTATCGGCCAATCAGGATTTTCCAGCCAAGTTGGCGGATGATGGTGCTCAAAGTAAACAAGCACACAAGCCTTTTACCTATGCACAAGGCCAGCTGGCGTTATACAGTACCACTCAGTCTTTGGCCACGCAAAGTTATGAGACAGTGGCGGAAGCACTCAATAGCGCTCTTGATAGCAAAATCACCATTGCCAATCCTGAACTTGCCCCTTACGGCGCCTCGGCAAAGTCTTATCTACAGTCGATAAGCATGTCACAACCACAAAGCCTCTATGACGCCTTGGAGCAACAGCAGCGCTTGATACAAGCAGAAAACATCGGCCAAGCCTTTCAGTACGCCCATACGGGTAGTGTGGATTATGGTTTTGTGGCGCAGTCACAGATCACAGCCATCAAGGCTGCACCTAGACAGTTTATAACCTTAGCACCTGGGTCTTATCCTGCTATTTTGCAAGATGGTATCATCGTCAGTGAGTCGTCTACGGCTGCAGAGTTTGTTGACTATCTGCGTTCAGATGTAGGACAGCAGTATTTTTTACAAGCAGGCTATCTAAACACTCAATAGTTGCATTGCATACTCGGTCCTTAGGAATACAAGCGCCATGACATTATGATAACCCTATCCCTTATGTCAGATATGCTCACTCCGTTCTTAGTCAGTATCAAGCTGGCGACGGTCACTACTTTATGCCTATTATTCTTTGCCACGCCTGTGGCTTATTGGCTCGCCAAACCCAGTCGCACGCAAGTCATATCTCGTCTTAAAGTCTTGCTTATGGGTGTTATCGCCATGCCGCTGGTATTACCGCCTACTGTCATTGGGTTTTATTTGCTGCTGCTGCTGAGCCCTAGCGTCGGTATCGGCAGGTGGCTTAGCGAACATGGCATAAGCCCCTTGGTTTTTACTTTTGAAGGCCTTGTGATTGGTTCTATCATCTATTCCCTGCCGTTTTATATTCAGCCTGCCTATGCCCAGTTTTTGCGTATCCCACAAAGCGTGATGGAGGCGGCGTACTTGTTAGAGCCCAATCGCCTCAGACGTTTTATGAGAGTTGCTTTGCCGCAAGCTCGCATCGGCATTATTTTAGGTGGTTTGGTTAGCTTCGCTCATACTATCGGTGAGTTTGGTGTGGTGCTGATGATAGGAGGCAGCATCTCGGGCGAGACTAAGGTGGTATCGATTGCAATCTATGAGCAGGTCGAGGCACTCAATTATGACGCTGCCCATATGATGTCTGCTGTTCTGATCATTGTGGGCATGATCATGGTGGCTTTGATTGCCAGCGTTAATAGACTGCATCAAAAGTAGCGATCGACCACTTGCAGCAGCCCTGACTTCTCTTGCCTGCCGCTCGTGGCTGCGAAAAATTAAAGTCAGCAGCGCTGTCATCATTCTAACGTGTGTTAATAAAAGATAGAGCTTAAAAGCGATTATTAAAGGTGGATATCAAATCTTTATTGAGCGACTCATGGCCCTATATCTTGAAATGGTTAACAAATGTTAGAAGTGCTATGCTAGGGCGTGTCTTCAATTCAAATGATGATATCTAAATGGGCTAAAAATGGCTAAATTTTGTCATACTGCGTCAAATAACTGATTAATATCCCGATATTATCTGCGTTATTTTCCTTGTCTGACAGCAATTTATCTCATTTTTATGACCATTTTTAAAATGAAGACACGCCCTAGAGAGTATGTATCAGTTGCAAGAGATATCGATATAGATGGACAGCCCCATCTCTTTAATCATCAAAAAATAAGGAAAGGTTATGACAATAGAACAGCACATTTTAGCCTGTATCGATGGCTCGACAGTGACTGAGCCGGTTTGTGATTATGCAGCATGGTATGCCAGTAGACTGGGGGTGTCAGTTGGATTATTACATGTCAGTGATGTCCCTGTGTCGACCCGACGCGACTTGTCAGGCGCGATAGGAGTTGATAGCCGTCAGTTTTTGTTAGAAGAGCTGTCACAGCTTGATGAGCAGCGTGCTAAAGTGGTCAACAACTATAGTAATGCGCTAATACAAGATGCAAAAAGCTATTTGCAAGGTAGCTTTGCAGATATAAAAATCAATACCTATCAGCGCCGAGGCAAGCTACTCCCTGCTATCGAGCACTTTAAGACACAAAACCGGGCCATCGTTATGGGTCGGCGTGGCGAAGATCATAGAAACAGTCGTATCAATATTGGTAGTCAAATCGAAACGGTGGCACGTGCCTCTAGTGTGCCTGTCTTGATTTGCTCAGAGCCGTATCAAGTACCCAAGTCATATATGGTGGCTTTTGATGGCAGTAAAACAGCGATTAAAGCCACTCAAATGGTGGCAAAAAGTGAGCTGTTAAAAGGGCTACAAGGTCATGTGGTGATGGTAGGTAATAATAGCGAGTCTGCCAAACAAAGTCTGACTGCAGCCACCGAACACATCGCCTCATCTGGGTTTTCAGTAAAAGCGCATCATCTGCCTGAGCTGGATGCGGTTGATGGGCTATTGAGGTTTCAATTAGAAAATGACGTCGACGTCATGGTAGTCGGTGCTTATGGACACTCTAAATTACAGCGATTCTTCCTTGGCAGTACCACGACAGAGATTATCGCCAGTACACTGTCACCAGTGATATTAGTGCGTTAAGGCTGATCCAAACGGTAGATGTTATTTGTATCAATAGATCCATAAAAGAGATATAAGTTAAAACCTTATATCTTTTTTTAAAGTTGTTTTGAGAGCGTTTAAGGGAGGTACTCATGTTTAAGCAAATATTGGATTTTTGTTTTCATGAAGCGGGCAGTCAAAAATTCTTTGAGAAGGATGCAGATTTCGATCAGCTGCTTATAGAGCGTTTTAGTGACGTGCTGCGCCAAACTGCTGCGGCAGAGTTCTATACTTGGCGTACCAGTGCTGAAGGGCGCTTAGCGGAGATCATTGTATTGGACCAGTTTTCACGCAATATTTATCGTGATACTGCAGCGGCTTTTGCGCAAGATGCGATGGCATTGGCACTCGCTCAAGAGGCGGTGGCAAGCGGTATATTAGAAGGATTTGAGACTTTAGAAAAACGTAAATTTATTCTGATGCCTTATATGCATAGCGAATCAAAGGTCATCCATCAGCAAGCTGAGCAGCTCTTTAAACAGTACACTGATGAAGAAACCTATGGTTTTGAGATCAGACACAAGGTGATTATTGATCGCTTTGGGCGCTATCCTCATCGTAATGAAGTCTTGGGCCGTACTTCTACCGAGGCGGAAATAGCGTTCTTAAAACAGCCGGGTTCATCATTTTGAGGTCTAATGTCATTGCTCTGGCTTATATCATTCAAGTACAGTCAGCAGCGTGGTACGTGAAGTATTCTGACAAGCTATTTGGGTAACAAGTTTTTTATTAAAAGGATTTTTTATTAACAAAGCCTAGACACTGTGTAGCCATGCTAATTTATGATGAGATTTGGTATTATAGTCGCTCTTAGATGGCTGTTATTTATAAAAGGTGATGTATGAACAAGGTTCAACCAAGTGTGACTCAAGTCAATAAGTGGTCTGTGATGAGTCGAGTGTTTCATTGGATTAGCGCTCTGTTGTTGCTCGTAACTTGGGCTATGATTTTATTGTATGGCAATACTGATGACTCTTCGTACGTCAATTTGCATAAAGCCTTTGGTGTCAGCTTGTTGTTTTGGATGCTTGCTCGGGTGATCCATCGAGTCTTCACCAAGGCGCCGCCCGCCGCCGTAATGCCTAAATGGCAGCTGATCATATCAAAATTAACGCATTTCGCTCTGTATGCATTATTGATCGCTATGCCAATAGCAGGCGTGTTGATGTCGGTATATGGGGGCCGTGCGGTTGATGTGTTTGGCCTGTTTCAAATCCCAGTATTTGTCGATATAGATCGTAGTGCGGCACGTTTTTATAATGATTTGCATACCGATATTATTTGGCCGATGATTATTGTCTTTACGGTCGCTCATATCGGTGCGGCATTGTTTCATCAGTTTGTTCAAAAAGATAAATTAATCAACCGCATGTTGTAGATATTAATGGCCTTATATTAGGTTTTTTAATTTAGAGTGATTCAAAGGTTTGGTGATATGGCGGTATATGTGGACTTTGTATGTATAGAGTTCAAAGGGTATAAGTGGTGTCATATGTTGGCTGACACTCTGCAAGAGCTGCATGAGTTTGCTGAACTTATTAATGTGGACAAGCGTCTGTTTCATCGCAATGCCAGTTATCCTCATTATGACATCACGACTGAGATGCGCCTTATTGCTATTGAGTATGGGGCCATGCAAGCGGATAGAAAAAAGATCATCGAATGCGCAAAGAAGTTAAAGGTAGAGTTAAATCATCAGAGGGTTATCTCTGGCCACCGTGAGTAACTTTTAAATTGGACCTACTATATATAATGAAATCTAATGCAGGTAAGGTGGGTTGTATTTTACCAAGCCACCTTTTTACCAAGCCACCTTATTGATGTGTTTTCTGCTTCTGTTCCATGTCTATTTGGCAGTGGCTGCCTGACTGATGCCATTTAGCGCTTTCGAGATATTATCGATGGCTGTGTCACAACCTTGAATGTTATGACGTGTTTTTAGGTAGTCAGGGTTGTTGTAGGACAGCCAAACCTTGTCATCTGCATCTTCACTGATCAGAATTTTTTGTGGTAGGTCGATGGCGACACTTTGCTCGCATTGCATCAAGGGCGTGCCTGCTTTAGGATTGCCAAATATAATGACCTGTGTTGGTCGCAACTCTAGATTCACACCTGCCGCATTTTTTTGATGATCTACCCTAGCAAAGACGGTCATGCCTTTGCTTTCTAAGATAGACGCCAGTTTATCGGCCGTCTCTTTGACGGAATGATTGCTCTGTAGAGTGACCAAGCCTTTTTTAGCATTGACAGTAGTGGCAGTCTCTTTTGAGGTGTTGCTGTCAGGCGAGTTCAAGATACTCTCGACACTGGCGCAAGAAGACACAGCCACTGCCAAAGCTGCGATGGAGAGTGCTTTAATCATAGTCGTCCCTGTTTATTGTTGTTAAAAGTGATGGTACTAGACCCTCATTGTGCGTAATAAAGAGGGTTATTGCAATGTAACCGCTGTTTTTTATGTACTGAGCACAATATTGGTCTTAATGAGCATTCATTAGTGGCCAATTTATGATATAAAATACAGTCTGCTTGCTATGTTTTTATGCTTACCTCAGGTGACTTAACTTAGGCAGCTTTGATATATATGGTCGAAGGACTCTTAGACCGCTACGGTGTTACTCGCTCTAAATGCACCCAGTGTGCTATCTGCGGTCGGTTGACTTGTAACGGTTTTAAAACACTTTGACTATAGTTTATTGATACAAAAGGGCTAGAACCTGCAGGAGGGTAAAGCCAATATTCTCGTAATACTTATTAAAAATAGGGCTTAAAATAGATGGATACCTTAAATATCCTATATCTGGTAGGGGCATTGTTAATATTTGCCAGCATTATGGCAAGTACGCTGTCGGCTCGTTTGGGTATTCCCTTACTCTTGCTGTTTTTGGCCGTGGGCGTGCTGGCGGGTGAGCAGGGCATCTTAGGTATTGAGTTTTCCCAATATAATATCGCCAACTTCGTCGGACAGGCAGCTTTAGCCTGTATCTTGTTAGACGGTGGATTGCGTACCTCTTTTAAGTCTTTTCGAGTAGGTTTAAAGCCTGCGATTACCTTAGCCACGTGGGGAGTGCTGGCCACTGTCATGGTGCTAGGGGTGTTCGTGACGTGGCTGCTGGGTGTGGATTGGCGCGTTGGTATGCTCATGGCTGCGATCGTAGGCTCCACCGATGCGGCAGCGGTTTTCTCTTTATTACGTAATGGTGGTGTCAAGCTAAATGACCGTGTACAGGCCACATTAGAGCTGGAGTCTGGAGCCAACGATCCTTTGGCTATTTTATTGGTGACTGGCCTAATTGCACTCAATGTTGACCCTGCAGGGCAAACAGCACTTGCGTTTTTAGGACTGCTATTACAGCAGCTGGGCGTAGGCTTAGGCATGGGGCTGCTCTTTGGTTATCTGCTTTCAAGGCTACTGCCGAAGGTACACTTGGCAGAGGGCATGTATGCTATTTTGATATTGTCTGCTGGTTTGTCTGTGTTTGCGGCAACCAACTTGCTTGGCGGCAGTGGGTTTTTGGCGGTTTATCTGGCGGGGGTCTTGATTGGCAACTACAAGGTACGCTCGACCGAGCATGTGATGCGGGTGATGGATAGCTTTGCATGGCTATCACAGGCAGTGCTTTTCGTAGTGCTAGGGCTGCTTGTGACGCCCTCTAACGTCATCAATGTCTGGCATTACTCAGTCGCAATTGCGGCCTTTATGATTTTAATTGCTAGGCCTGTTGCCGTTTACACCAGTGTCAAACCCTTTAAGTTTAAAGACAGAGAAATTGGCTTTATCTCTTGGGTCGGGCTTCGCGGGGCCGTGCCAATTACCCTTGCGATATTACCCATCATGGCAGGGATAGACGAGGCGTTTTTGCTGTTTGATATTGCCTTTGGGGTCGTTGTTCTGTCTTTGATTTTGCAAGGTATGACCATTCCTATCATGGCCAATACATTTAAAGTGCGTATCCCCAGTAATAAAGATCCAAAAGAAGAACATGAAGTCTGGGTATCAGATAAAGCCAGTATTACTCTGTATGAGTTTGAAGTGCAGTCAGGAGCATTTGCCATCGGTCGCCATCCTATGGGTATCTCAAGACGCATCAGTCCTGATGAGATCAGTGTTTTTGCTTTGGTACGTGGACAAAAAATCGTCGTGGTAGATGAAGACACCAAACTTAAGTTTGGCGATAGTGTGTGGTATGCGCTAAGCGGCAATCATGCCAGCAAAATTGCCAAGATTTTTAATGACACCACCTTAGATCGCAAGGCTATCGATGATTTTTATGGAGATTGGCTGCTGTCCCCTAGTGTCAAACTTGGAGATTTGCCGTTTTTTACGGGTGTGATGACCTCTGAATCGCTGGTAGAAAAGCTAAAAAGCAAGCCTGAAAATCCCTCAAAAAGCATGTGGCAGCAAACAGTCGCTGAATTTATCAAAAGCAGTTTGGGGACTGCGCCAGTCTCTGGAGATACTGTCGCTATCAATGATGAGTGGTCACTTGTGGTCAAGGAAGTCGATGATAACGGCAAGCTTAGAACAATAGGCTTAAAGCAGCAAGAGGTGGCAGAAGTCATATAAGCTTATTCGTACTGTGGTTGTCGCTGATATGAGCCGATCTTTCTGTCATCGCTTTTTTCTTAATCATTCTGCAAACCTACCTGATAGGACGCTCAGTCATTTGTTATATCAGTCCTGATATATGACCCTCTCAATTCTAAAATGCTAACACATCGTTGCTACTGATACTGATTTATAAGGTACTGCTTATTTATCAGCAAGATACGGTGTGACTTTTTGGTGTGATATAAAAAATAATATCCGTATAGAAGATAACTGGTAGACATATTATATAAAATGGCATATTATTTTAATGATATATGACTGTTTTGTTACTTTTTATGAGTCGATATAAGTCCAAATCGTTATATCGGCTGTTGAGTCATATGATGAAACAACCATACCTTGAGGAATAAAGATGAAAACTGCCCATGATTTAGTTAGTGCGGCCAAAAATCAAATCACTGAAGTCGCTGTGGCTGAAGCCCAAGATGCTTGCGACCAAGCTGATATTGTCATCGATGTACGGGAGCCTGCTGAATACGCTGCTGGGCATATCGCAGGAGCAATATCCATACCACGTGGCGTATTAGAGTTCAAAGTAAATGATCTACCTGCCAATAAAGGGGCAGATACAAACCTCTTGGTATATTGTAAAACCAGTGGCCGTGCAGCGTTGGCCGCACAGTCACTAGAAGCGCTGGGTTATAAGCAAGTGGTCTCGATTGCAGGCGGTTTTGAGGCGTGGGTTGAAGCGGGCAAGCCAACTGTCAGGCCACATGAAGGTGTTGATTTTGGTTAGTGTTATTCGCTTGGGGTTAAGTGTTTTGAATAGGAATATGCTTTTTTGGGTGAAGACGAATGTAAGCAGCTAGGGACAGTACTATGAAAAGACTTTTTAATGATTTATCAAATACATCAAGCCAAGTGACCAGTCATGAGCTCAATTCTGAGTCAAGAAATGGTCTTAACCGTCGTCAATTCATCGGTGCTGGAGTAGCAAGCGGCGCAGTCGTGGGTAGTATGGCGATGACAGGGTGTTCACCCTTACCCATTCATCAAGACAGCCCCAGTATCGTCGTCGTAGGAGCAGGTGTCGCAGGGTTGGCAGTTGCCAATCGCTTGAGTCGGCAACTGCCCAATGCCAAGCTAACGCTGTTGGATAGCCGTAAAAATCATTATTATCAGCCTGGTTACACGCTGTTGGCGACTGGTGTGTGGAAGAGCGCTGACAAAGTCATCAACAGTAACGCTGACTTGCTACCTGCTGGCATCGACTGGGTACAAGAAAATGCCCGTGAATTCTTACCTGATAGCAATCAAGTCGTGACCGACAGTGGCAAAAACATTGATTATGACTATTTGGTGATAGCCACTGGCTTAAGACTTGGGTTTGAGGCCATTGAGGGACTGGATATCGCAGACTTAGGCTCTGATGGTATCGGTAGTGTGTATCCAAGTCCAGAAGTTGCCCTAAAGACATGGCAGCAGATGGATGAGTTCCGCCAAACAGGTGGGCGGGCGCTGATGACTCTTGCACATACTGATATGAAGTGTGCTGGTGCGCCACTAAAAATGACCTTTATGCTGCATGACAGGCTTACGCAAGCGGGTACACGTCAAGACAGTGATGTGCAGTTTTTTAGTCCTCATGGCACAGTGTTTAGTGTGCCACTGGTTAATGAAAACGTATTGTCACGCTGGGCATCATATGATCCACCAATCGGCACCAATTTTCATCAGCGTTTAACCGCCATTGATAAAGGTGCTAAAGCGGCTTATTTCACTGATGAAGCTGGCAACCAGACTCGCCAAGATTATGACTTTATTCATGTCGTACCGCCCATGTTTGCAGTAGATAGCGTGCTCAATAGTGCACTTGCCAATGACAAAGGCTGGCTGGATGTCGATAAATATACGCTACAACACAAGATTTATGACAATGTCTTTGGTGCTGGCGATATCAATGGCACCCCAAAAGGAAAAACCGCCGCAACGGTCAAACTCTCCGCACCGATAGTGGTGACCAACCTCATCGATGTCATACAGGGTAAGGCGCCCAGTCAAAAGTTTGATGGTTATACCTCTTGTCCAATGCTGGTAGAGGAAGGTAAAGCGATGCTGGTTGAGTTTGATTATGAAAACAATCTGACCCCTAGCGTCCCTTTGATTGACCCTTTAAAAGAGAGTTACTTTGCTTGGTTCTTGGAAGAGATGATGCTAAAGCCTGCCTATATGGCGGTTGCCAAAGGTCGTGTCTGACCTTTTATAAAGAGTCAGTAGCACATAGCGGTATGATTAATGGCATCGCTTCATGAATATATGAACGACTACACAAGCCAGAGCCACATAAACTAGAAACTTCAAAGGATTGACCATGTTACTTTTAAATCAAGCGTTCATGATGTTATGGGAAGCCATACTAGAAAACGCTACCTTGGTAATAGCATTGGTACTGATATTACTGGTCGCGTGGGGGTATTGGGTTGCAATCGGTAGAAGTAAGCAACTTGCTTATCGTTTAGCCGCTATTTCAGCAGTCGTGGTTGCGATTATTGGGTTTTTTGCATTACCCGTATTTTTTAAAGCTGGCTTATCAGACATGAGCTACTGGGTAGACTGGGCGTTTCATCTGGCGACAGTGCTCGCATTGTTGGTATATGCTTACTTAGTACTGCTGCCATTGATGACAGGATTGGCGGGTTCGACTAAGTATCGGGCTTAGCGCAGAGACTGACATATCAGTGCTATCTATCATAGTTAGGCTAGCAGAATAATGCCTATGCATATCATGTTTCATTTTTTAATCAAATCATTAGGAGAGTAGGATGCAAGCTGTCAATAGATTGAAGTCGTTAAAAGCCCCAGTATTGTTAGCGGCAAGTAGCTTATTGCTAGGCGCATCATTGAGTGCGTGTCAGAGTACCATACCGACTTACAACACGGCACATATGCCAGCTTCGCCGCAATCTTCAGTAGACCTGTTGGCAGCGCCAGTTGCAGATACTGGGCTGAGTGTCGATGCCGATAGCAGCTTTCCTATTATAGAGCTAATGCCATTCATCGTCGGTCAAGCAGATGCACTGGCGTTAACGCCAGCACAAGCAAAAGTGTTTGCTGATTATCGTAAGATGGCTATGAAAAACCGTATGGCACTGCAGGCTAATGAAAAAGCCTTGCGTGGGCAGTTGCGCACAGCGATGATGACAGGTGCCGATGATGCAACGACGACGGCACTGATGCATCGTATCAGTGAAACTGAGATGGCGCATATGAATCTACGCCATGAATGTCTTAAAAACGTCCGCAACACCTTAACGCCTGAACAGTTTGCAACACTCATGCAAATGTATAAGCAGTCATTGCAGCGCTCTTAAGCGTTAATATGGTTAATACAGAATGGTTAATGAGCCAATGTCATAAGCTTGGCGTGGGTTTGGCTACTAAAGCCGCCACGCTAAACCAAACGCTCTGCCAAAAAATCTACCAGCAGGCGAATCCTTGGGGATAAATGACGGTTGTGTGGATAAACAGCCCAAATACTTTCCTCAGGCTCTCTGTAGTTATCCAGTACGCTGACCAGCGCCCCTGAGGCCAGATACTGCTGCACATAATAATCAGGCAGCTGCACGATACCCAAACCTTTTAATGCCGCATCGACTAGGCTGTGACCGCTGTTGTATTGTACAGTGCCAGACACTCGCATGTTTCGTTCTTTACCCGCTTTTTTATTGTTCTCTATAAAGTGCCAATAGTCACGAGTGCCAAGCAGACAGTTATGTTGACTCAGCTCGCTCAGAGAATGCGGCACGCCGTATTTTTGGAGATAAGCAGGCGCAGCACAGACGAAGTTGGTACGACGGCTGAGTTTTTTTGCCATCATCGTTGAGTCGCTTAATTTGCCAATGCGAATGGCCAAATCATAGCCACCATCAACCAAGTCAATTTTCTGATTACTCAAAAATGCCGTTACTTCGATATCAGGATATTGCACCATGAAGTCATTGACCAGTGGCAATAGTTGCTGTTCGCCATAAGTGACAGGGGCGGTCAGCTTAATCCTGCCTTGCGGTTTGGATTGCAGATTGCTCACGGCTTGCTCAGCGGCGTCTAAGCCATCAAGCACGCTGCGGCAGTGTTGATAAAACACCCGGCCTTCTTCTGTGAGTGATACTTTCCGAGTGGTGCGATACAGTAATTTGATATTGAGGCGCTGCTCTAATGCACTGATCTGCCGGCTGACCTGCGCCGTTGACACGCCCAACTCTTTTGCCGCACGAGTAAAGCTCTCGTACTCTGCCACATAAACAAACTCACTGATACCATCCCACCGCATGATTATTACCACTGTGTAAAAGATATTTGCAAATATAGCACATTGTTATCACAGCAGAAACAACTATAATGGTTGGTATAGAATGATACGTGTTATAGACTAGTGTAACGACCGCTTGCCTCCTACCCGTAAGCGCTATAAGCTAAAGAGGCTAACACGTAATCTGTCTAATCCGTATGACTAACGACACACTTATTAAAAAAGCGAGAATCTTATGTCAGATAACTTTATTAAATCCAAAGCCGCAGTAGCTTGGGGACCAAATGAGCCACTATCTATCGAAGAAGTAGATGTCATGTTGCCAAAAAAAGGCGAGGTGTTGGTAAAAATCGTTGCTAGTGGCGTTTGCCATACCGATGCTTTCACGCTATCTGGCGAAGACCCAGAAGGCGTGTTCCCAGCAATCATGGGTCACGAAGGTGGCGGTATCGTTGAGCAAGTCGGCGAAGGCGTGACCAGCGTAGAAGTCGGCGATCATGTCATTCCGTTATACACCGCAGAGTGCGGGGTATGTAAATTCTGTACTTCAGGTAAGACCAATCTATGCTCAGCTGTGCGTGAGACCCAAGGTAAAGGCTTAATGCCAGATGGTACTACACGCTTTTATAAAGACGGTGAGCCGATTTATCATTATATGGGCTGCTCGACGTTTTCTGAATATACGGTATTGCCAGAGATTTCATTGGCGAAAGTCAATAAAGAAGCGCCATTAGAAGAAGTCTGCTTGCTGGGCTGCGGCGTGACCACGGGTATGGGCGCAGTGATGAACACAGCCAAAGTCGAAGAGGGCGCAACGGTCGCTATCTTTGGTTTGGGTGGTATTGGACTGTCCGCAATTATCGGTGCGCAAATGGCCAAAGCCAGTCGCATCATTGGTATTGATATCAATGAGAGCAAGTTTGAGTTGGCCAAAAAACTGGGCGCAACCGACTGCATCAACCCAAAAGATTATGACAAGCCCATTCAAGAGGTTATCGTTGAATTAACCGATGGCGGCGTCGACTACTCATTTGAATGTATCGGTAATGTCGATGTGATGCGCTCAGCGCTCGAGTGCTGCCATAAAGGCTGGGGCGAGTCGGTTATTATCGGGGTCGCAGGCGCAGGCCAAGAAATCTCAACCCGTCCATTCCAGCTAGTGACAGGCCGTGTTTGGAAAGGTTCAGCATTTGGCGGTGTCAAAGGTCGCACCGAGCTGCCAGGTTACGTTGAGCGCTACCTAGCAGGTGAAATCCCCCTACAAGACTTCATCACCCATACCATGCCATTAGAAGACATCAATGAAGCGTTTGATCTGATGGAAAAAGGTGAGAGTATTCGTTCGGTGATTCATTTTTAAGCGTCGCTCTTGACGGTAGCAATGATAAAGCCAGCGCTACAAATTAATGTGCTCACATAGAAGTGATAAAAATGCCGCTCTTATATATAAGAGCGGCATTTTGTTATCAATTCAGAAGTATTGGTAGAAAACTATAGTAGTACCTTTGAACTAATAATCATCTTCTTTTCAAAGGACTATATGAGCTATTTACCAGACCTAGAAAACGTCAAAATATGCCCTTTAAAGGGCTGATCTAGATAACTGGTATCCTCAGGTTTGAGGTGTTGGCTGCTAAAGCCATACTCAATCATCTTTGTCGTTAGCTTATTTTTGCGTCCACGACCAGGGTCAACGATGATCACTTCACATTTGGGGTTGGCATGACGCTCAATAAATGCTGCCAATATATCGATATGCTGATCTTCATAAAGCAAGTCGCTACCAATAATCATATCAAAACGCCCAAGGCTGCTGTTATCTTCGCTCCAGTCTAAGCGCTCAAAGTTAATTTCTTTATTATTATTGAGGGTGGTATTGCGATCCAAAAAATACTCGACCGTTGGGTGATAATCCGTCGCCGTGATATCTGCATGGCGATGGTTGAGTAGTAAGCTGGATAATGCCATGCCGCAGCCAACCTCTAGGATACGCTTGCCCGCAATATCGTAGTCGAGCATGTGATTGGCCAGTACCAAGCTGGATGGCCAGATCACACCGAACATCGGCCAAGAAGCCGAGCAAATGCCCAAGTTTAGCGCCTCATCATTTGGGTCACTGTATTGTTGATTGTCACGTAGGGTACAAATATGAATGTCTGTATTGCCAATTTCAATCGTTTGATAACGCACGCGCACAGAAGTAAGCGAAGTCATAAACCATCCTAAAAAATAAGCAAAAGTGCAAGGTTTGGCAAAATTGCCATTATCAAGAGTTAGAGAACAGATAGGTTAAAAGTCTATATAAAAAGGTGAGATGGGCCTAGGGCGTGTCCTCAATCTGAACGATTGCATCTAAATGGACTAAAAATGGCTAAATTTTGCCAAACGGCGTCAAATAACTGGCTAGTATCCCGA
>NZ_JAGBKM010000059.1 GCF_017498085.1 Psychrobacter coccoides | reverse complement strand
GCTATTAAGCATATCAGTACGCGCCAAAGCGGTAAAAAGTCTCTAAAAAGCACCCTGCAATTCAGCTTAGCTAACCGTCAAAAGCTCACAATAGATCTATGGGACAGCTATAACCTAGCCCTGTACAGCATCAATACGTGCGAATTGGTACAAGACAATCGTGGTCACTGGTATGCCTGTGTCACCGTCAAAGAATTTCCAAAAACAGTTTGTGGCATGGGCCAAGTCGGTATTGATTTAGGCTGTAAAGATGCCGCAGTCAGTAGTGAAGGTGATCAGCTACAAATCAAAGTCACCCATCAATACGCCGAAAAACTGGCCATCGCCCAACGTGCTAAAAACAAAAAACGGGTTAAGGCCATTCATGCCAAGATTAAAAACACCCGCCAAGATCTGATTCATAAATTCACATCAAAGCTTGTTAAAGCCAA
>NZ_JAGBKM010000058.1 GCF_017498085.1 Psychrobacter coccoides | reverse complement strand
CATTGATGACGGTCAAGGTGGCGTGATCACTCAAACTGCTACGATTACGGTCGCTGCCGTAAATGATGCGCCAGTGTCAGAAGACAGTGTTATTGCGGCAACAGAAGACACCGTAGCTGAAGGACAGCTTGCGACAGCCACCGATGTGGATGGAGATACGCTCACTTACGCCCTAGCGACAGAAGCTACTAATGGCACCATCGTTGTCAATGCTGATGGCAGTTACAGCTACACACCAAACGCTAACTTCCATGGTGAAGATAGCTTCACCTATACTGTGACTGATGGCACAGAGACCATTACTAAGACTGCGACGATTACTGTTGCTTCAGTGAATGATCTACCAGTCTCCAAAGACTCAGTCATCGAAGCCACCGAAGACACTGTAGCGACAGGTCAATTAGAAGCGGCTACTGATGCCGATGGTGACGAATTAACTTATGCATTAAAAGACAAT
>NZ_JAGBKM010000057.1 GCF_017498085.1 Psychrobacter coccoides | reverse complement strand
GGACTGTCTTGGCGAGAGCCGCAACACGAGCAGGTTTGGGTGCTGTACGCTTCATTGACTTCGATATAGTGGCAACCTGCGTTCGCGCATTTGTAATCCAGTTGCCGCTTAATCTCAAACCAACCAGCATCATAGACCGACTTGGCAAGTTTGTTTGAAGTAAATGAGTTTGATTTGATTTTACCAACAACGATTAAGCTGTTGGCCTTAACAAGCTTTGATGTAAATTTATGAATTAAATCCTGGCGGGTATTTTTGATCTTGGCGTGTATCGCACGGACCCGCTTTTTGTTTTTAGCGCGTTGAGCAATGGCCAGTTTTTCAGCATAGTTATGGGTGACTTTGATTTGTAGCTGATCACCCTCACTACTGACTGCTGAATCCTTGCAGCCTAAATCAATACCAACTTGGCCAGTGCCACACTTAATCTTTGGAGATTCTTTAACCGTCACACAGGCATACCATCTGCCTCGTGCATCTTGTACCAGCTCACA
>NZ_JAGBKM010000056.1 GCF_017498085.1 Psychrobacter coccoides | reverse complement strand
TGTGAGCTGGTACAAGATGCACGAGGCAGATGGTATGCCTGTGTGACGGTTAAAGAATCTCCAAAGATTAAGTGTGGCACTGGCCAAGTTGGTATCGATTTAGGCTGTAAAGATGCCGCAGTCAGTAGTAATGGCGATGTTCTAACCACTAAGCTGACCCATCAATACGCAGAAAAACTGGCCATTGCTCAAAGAGCCAAAAACAAAAAACGGGTCCGTGCCATTCACGCCAAGATTAAAAACACCCGCCAAGACTTGATCCATAAATTCACATCAAAGCTTGTTAAAGCCAACAGCTTAATCGTTGTTGGGAAGATTAAATCAAACTCATTCACTTCATCCAAACTGGCCAAATCCGTCTATGACGCTGGTTGGTTTGAGATTAAGCGGCAACTGGATTATAAATGCGCAAACGCAGGTTGCCACTATCTTGAAGTCAATGAAGCGTACAGCACCCAAACCTGATCAAATTGCGGCTCTCGCCAAGACAGTCCGAAAGGTAGAGAAGGTCTTGGTATAAGAGCA
>NZ_JAGBKM010000055.1 GCF_017498085.1 Psychrobacter coccoides | reverse complement strand
GGCCAGTTTGGATGAAGTGAATGAGTTTGATTTGATTTTACCAACAACGATTAAGCTGTTGGCTTTAACAAGCTTTGATGTGAATTTATGAATCAAGTCTTGGCGGGTGTTTTTGATCTTGGCGTGAATCGCACGGACCCGTTTTTTGTTTTTGGCTCTTTGAGCAATGGCCAGTTTTTCTGCGTATTGATGGGTGACTTTGATTTGTAGCTGATCACCCTCACTACTGACTGCGGCATCTTTACAGCCTAAATCAATACCGACTTGGCCCGTGCCACAAACTGTTTTTGGAAATTCTTTAGCGGTGATACAGGCGTACCAGTGACCACGATTGTCTTGTACCAATTCGCACGTATTGATGCCGTACAGGGCTAAATTGTAGCTATCCCATACATCAATGATCAGCTTTTTGCCTTTAGCGAGGCTTAGCTGAATAGTAGATTTAAGGCTTTTCTTGCCTGACTGACGGGTTACTAAGTGCTTAATGGCGGTCTTTTTAAACGGAATCCATCCAAGAGATCTGCGCTTGGCTTTTGGGTTATTGGTGCGCCAGTTGAGTTTGGCTTTTTTAAACTGTTTACG
>NZ_JAGBKM010000054.1 GCF_017498085.1 Psychrobacter coccoides | reverse complement strand
GTTCACGCTAAATCCCGTAAACAATTCAAAAAAGCCAAACTCAACTGGCGTACCAACAACCCAAAGGCCAAGAGAAGAAGCTTGGGCTGGATTCCTTTTAAAAAGACCGCGATTAAGCATATCAGTACGCGCCAAAGCGGTAAAAAGTCTTTAAAAACCACCCTGCAATTTAGCTTAGCTAACCGTCAAAAGCTGATCATTGATGTATGGGATAGCTATAACCTCTCGCTCTACAGCATCAATACTTGCGAATTGGTACAAGACAATAGCGGTCATTGGTATGCTTGTATCACCGTTAAAGAGTTTCCAAAGATTAAGTGTGGCACGGGTCAAGTCGGTATTGATTTAGGCTGTAAAGATGCCGCAGTCAGTAGTGAAGGTGATCAGCTACAAATCAAAGTCACCCATAACTATGCTGAAAAACTGGCCGTCGCCCAAAGAGCCAAGAATAAAAAACGGATCCGTGCGATACACGCCAAGATTAAAAACACCCGCCAAGACTTGATTCATAAATTCACATCAAAGCTTGTTAAAGCCAACAACTTAATCGTTGTTGGTAAAATCAAATCAAACTCATTCACTTCATCCAAACTGGCC
>NZ_JAGBKM010000053.1 GCF_017498085.1 Psychrobacter coccoides | reverse complement strand
CGATGGTAGTGTGGCTCCGGCCATGTGAGAGTAGGTCATCGTCAGCTCCCTATTCCCTAAAAGCCTCCCAACTTGATTGTTGGGGGGCTTTTTTTTGGTATATTTCTACAAAAAATTAGTATACTCTTTCTTAGTTTGAGAACTAAGGAACAATAGTGAAGGCTAAATTAGCAGGTATTCAATACTTAGGTGAAAGTGGTATTACCCAAGAATGTAAGAAAGCAGTCATAAACCTAGTACACGCTGGTGAAAGAATAGAAGAGGTCAAAATACTCACCTTTGAAGAGCCTTATTCAAAAGCTCACGCTTTATTGCTAGCCCTTGAGTATGATATTCAAATAGTCATTAAAGGTGGTTTTGCTTCTGATTATAATGGAGAAGGGCCAAAAGGCTATGCTTTCGTTTTAAACTTGTTGGCGCAATATACGGATAATATAGATGAATATATCGTTCCACAGAGGATTTTTGAGCGCATATCTAGCTCAAGCTTAACCGTTAAAGACTTAGAATATATCAATAGTGTAAATACCCCACTCTTAACACAACATCATCGTAGAATAATTAAGCCACCTGCCTGTACTCAGCAGGTGTCATATCATTAAGTGAATCAT
>NZ_JAGBKM010000052.1 GCF_017498085.1 Psychrobacter coccoides | reverse complement strand
AGTGAATGAGTTTGATTTAATCTTCCCAACAACGATTAAGTTGTTGGCTTTAACAAGCTTTGATGTGAATTTATGAATCAAGTCTTGGCGGGTGTTTTTAATCTTGGCATGAATGGCCTTAACCCGTTTTTTGTTTTTGGCACGTTGGGCGCTGGCCAGTTTTTCTGCGTATTGATGGGTCAGCTTAGTGGTTAGAACATCGCCATTACTACTGACAGCTGAATCCTTACAGCCTAGATCAATACCAACTTGGCCAGTACCACACTTAATCTTTGGAAAATCTTTAACCGTCACACAAGCGTACCAGTGACCTCGTGCATCTTGTACCAGCTCACAAGTATTGATGGTGTAGAGTGAGAGGTTATAGCTATCCCATAAGTCAATGATCAGCTTTTTGCCCTTAGCTAAGCTGAATTGTAGGGTGGTTTTTAGAGATTTTTTACCTGATTTCTTAACACCTAGATATTTAATGGCGGTCTTTTTAAACGGAATCCAGCCCAAACTTCTTCTCTTGGCTTTTGGGTTATTGGTACGCCAGTTGAGTTTGGCTTTTTTAAACTGTTTACGGGATTTAGCGTGAACCTCACTGATCGCTTGCAAGGTTTGACTGTGCAGATTCAGGTAGTCACCCGCCCC
>NZ_JAGBKM010000051.1 GCF_017498085.1 Psychrobacter coccoides | reverse complement strand
CAGGGTGTGGAAGCGCAGCGATGTGTGGAGCTAACCTGTACTAATTGCTCGTTTGGCTTGACCATACAACACCCAAGTGGTTTGTAATTATCTATAAGAACTTAGTTCTGTAGTTAGACAAGCATTATATCGATATCACCTTTATCCTTGATTCAGTTAGGATAAGTGATACTTAAGTCATTAAGTAAAACAAAAACAGACTCATATCTAACCCCTTTGCTGACGACAATAGCACGATGGCACCACCTGATCCCTTCCCGAACTCAGAAGTGAAACATCGTTGCGCCAATGGTAGTGTGGCTCCGGCCATGTGAGAGTAGGTCATCGTCAGCTCTCTATTCCTAAAAAACCCCCTTAACTTAATTGTTAAGGGGGTTTTTTTTATGTGATAAATGATAAATAATGAAAATAGATTATAAGATGCTTATTAAATAAGTAATGTAAAGGTCTATTTCTATCGTTGCAAAATTAATATGACAGGCTTAAAGCTATACCAGCTTGGTAACTGGCGGTGTCTTATCTTTTTAAGATTTCTATAAATGGCTGTTTTTCTTGGATACATAAAATAAAAGTTGCGATTAGCTTGACCCCCAATAAAAACCGAGTATAATGCCACCCAGTCGAAAGGGAAGGCGGAAAGCAGAATGACCTATCATACTAGCCAACCAGCCAATAGAGAGAAGTTTAAA
>NZ_JAGBKM010000050.1 GCF_017498085.1 Psychrobacter coccoides | reverse complement strand
AGTGAATGAGTTTGATTTAATCTTCCCAACAACGATTAAGTTGTTGGCTTTAACAAGCTTTGATGTGAATTTATGAATCAAGTCTTGGCGGGTGTCTTTAATCTTGGCATGAATGGCCTTAACCCGTTTTTTGTTTTTGGCTCTTTGAGCAACAGCGAGTTTTGTCGCCCATTTTTGCGTTTGCTTAATGGTTAGCTTGTCACCATTTGATGTGGTAGCAGACTCTGTTAAGCCTAAATCAATACCAACACTACCTTTGCCGCATGGTTGTTTGGGATATTCTTTAATGGTGATACACGCATACCAACGATTACGACTGTCTTGTACTATCTCTAAGGTGTTAATTTGATACAGGCTTAGGTTGTAACTATCGAATACATCAATGATGAGCTTTCGACCTTTAGAGAGCGATAGCTGAATGGTTGATTTAAGTGCCTTTTTGCCTGTTTGTCTGGTATGTAGATACTTGATAGCAGACTTTTTAAAAGGTATCCAGCCTAGTGATTTACGCTTGGCATCAGGACGGTTGCTGCGCCAGTTAAGTTTGGCCTTTTTAAATTGTTTACGTGATTTAGCGTGAGTCTCATTGATAGCTTGCAAAGTTTGCGAGTGCAAGCCTAAATACTCACCACTACCTTTGGTATACTCACTTAGATCATAAGCACTAAAAAACGTACCGGTACGTTTTAAATGCTCAAAGCACA
>NZ_JAGBKM010000005.1 GCF_017498085.1 Psychrobacter coccoides | reverse complement strand
TGTAACTATCCCCTAAACTAACACAGCTCAAACGTAGAATTTCTTATAAAATACCCATAAGGAGTTTTGATATGAGCAAACGAATGACTGAGACCCAAATCGTATCGATATTAAAAGAAGCAGAAGCTGGGATACCTGCTAAAGAGCTGTGTCGTAAATACGGGATTGCTAGCTCGACTTTCTATAAATGGCGTTCCAAGTATGGTGGTATGGAAGCCTCTGACGTCAAACGCTTAAAAGAGCTTGAAGAAGAAAACCGTAGACTCAAACAGATGTATGCTGATTTAAGCCTTAAAGCGCAAATGCAAGAAGATATCATAAAAAAGCTATAGCGCCTGTACCCGAGCGCAAAGTCTGGGCGCAAGAATTACAGGCGCAGTATGGTGTCAGTATTGCATTGAGCTGTCAGGTCGTGTGCATGAGTCGAACTGCTTACTACTATAAATCTAAACTATCTGATGATAGTGAGATTATCGATGTCTTAAACAAGCTTACTGACAAGCACAATCGTTGGGGTTTCCCAAAGTGTTTTAAGCGTATACGCAAGCTTGGCTATTCATGGAATCATAAGCGAGTACACCGTGTTTATACAGCGTTAAACTTAAACCTACGCCGTAAGTCTAAAAGACGGCTACCAACACGTAATCCCCAGCCGCTAAGTGTGCCAAACGCATTGGGTCATACTTGGTCTATGGACTTTATGAGCGATAAGCTGCACAACAATATTCGCTTTCGAACCTTTAATGTGATTGATGATTACAACCGTGAAGTATTAGGCATTGATATTGGTACCAGTATGCCTTCACTCCGAGTAATTCGCTACCTTGACCAGCTAGCCGAGTGGCATGGCTATCCTAAGCAAATTCGTGTGGATAACGGCAGTGAGTTTACATCCAGCATATTTACTGATTGGGCATCAGCTCATGGCATCTATATTGATTATATCGAGCCTGGCTGTCCTTATCAGAATGCTTATATTGAACGGTTTAATCGCAGTTACCGCAATGAGGTTTTGGATTGTTATTTATTCAATGATTTAAATGAAGTCAGTAAGCTTACTGAGGAATGGATCAAGGTTTATAACACTGAAAGACCCCATGATTCACTTAATGATATGACACCTGCTGAGTACAGGCAGGTGGCTTAATTATTCTACGATGATGTTGTGTTAAGAGTGGGGTATTTACAGCTGCACAATCACTAAGCTCATCAACAATTACCCTGAACTTCGGTAACTTAACCTATGGAACAAATCATCATTCTTTTCTTTGCGCTGACCTCATTCTTTGGGATAGAGAATAATATAATAGCCGCTGATAAAACGACAGTGACGATACACCCTCAAAGCCAACAAATAGAAATCGTTCAAGAGGATTTGTTTGCGATTATTCGCTCAGAGGCTGATTTAGCACTTGCTAGAGAGCAATGGTCTGGCGTGTCTGCCATGACTAAAAGTGACGCTACTTGGGCGCAAGCGTTAGACGGTTTTACTACCAAGACGCTTAGTTTGGTATCACTGGATAATCAGATTCAGCCACAGCTAATGCTGTCTTATAGCGACGAGCAAGCACTGCGGGCGATGGGTGTTTGGTATGACGCTAAGAAAAATCAATTCTCTGTCAATCATGTCCAGCATGATAATCTGCAAACCGAAGACGGCAAGCTGATAGGAAACTATTGGGTTTTTGATGGAGATGAGACGTTTAGCTTTACCATTGAGCCTTTTAAAAAAATGCCTGAAAAATATCAGAAGTTTAAACAACCACTGAGTCAAGTATTGGCTGAAATATAAAATCCAAACCACAACCATTAGCCGCAAAAAAACAGATCCAACCGCTAGCCCTGACGTGAGAGGCGTAAAAAATTGTACACAATTTTAGGCTTGCAAGTAGAGTTCCCTTAAAGGAGAGTTCTTAAAGGTATACTGTCGCAGTTTAGTCTGTACGCCATCAGCAAGGCAGATACAAGCAGACGGCAGGAGATTGTCTCTCTGCCGTCTATTCATCTTAATTTACAACTTTAAATCAAAACCCTAAATCGCAGCGGCAACTTCAGCCCCTTCACGAATGGCACGCTTGGCATCAAGTTCAGCAGCCAGTTTTGCCCCGCCAATCAAATGATACTGCGCATCGGGTGCATCGCCGACGTTCGGCATCAAGTCAGTGACCGACTCCTGACCAGCACAGACCACCACGCTATCGACACGCAGCAGCTGGCTTTGACCTTGGTTATTAGTGATCCAAATACCTTCATTGGTGATTTTTTCGTACTGTGCGCCTGATACTTGGATGACGCCATGTGATTTGATATGAGCACGATGTACCCAGCCGGTGGTTTTATTGAGTCCACGACCCAAACGGCCTTTGCTGCGCTGCATGAGATACACTTGACGCACGGGCGTGATGCCCTCAGGCTTGATCAAGCCGCCCTCAGTTTGATACTGTGGTTCGGCATTGACCCCCCACTCTTCACGCCACTCATCCACCGACTGCGGCGTAGGACGATAGCTTGGATCTTTTAGTGTCTCAGGCCCAAGCTCATCCAATGGCTGACCATGATTGGCCGTTAGATACTCACTCACATCAAAGCCGATACCGCCTGCGCCGATGACTGCCACGGTATCGCCGACCGACTTTTCACCCGATAGTAGCTCAGCGTAGCTGATCACCTGTGGCAAATCTGCCCCTTCAAGCTTACCTTCTAGGCTTCTTGGTACCACGCCAGTAGCGACGATGACATGGTGAAACTTGGCCTTTTCTAACATGTCTTTGTCCACCAAGGTATTGCGTTTAATCTCAACGCCTAAGTGCTCAAGCTCATTAATATAGTAACGGATGGTCTCAAAAAACTCTTCTTTACCTGGAATGACTTTGGCGTAATTAAACTGTCCGCCTAAGATATCTTTGGCTTCAAACAAGGTGACTTCGTGACCACGTAGCGCTGCCACATGCGCCGCTGACATACCAGCGACACCGCCACCGATGATAGCAACTTTTTGCGGTTTTTTGGTTTTTTTGTAGACCAATTCCGTCTCATAGCAGGCTTGTGGATTGACCAGACAGGTTGAGCGTTTGTTTTCAAAGGTATGGTCAAGACAAGCTTGGTTACAGGCGATACAAGTATTGATACGATCGGCTTGACCATTTTTGGCTTTATTGACCCAGTTGGCATCAGCAAGGAACGGACGAGCCATTTGAATCAGATCCGCTTGCCCATCCGCAACGATACCTTCTGCCGTATCTGGCATGTTGATACGGTTGGCGGCCATCATCGGAATGCTAATGTGCTTTTTGACCTCGGCAGTGTAATCAACAAAGGCAGCACGTGGCACGCTAGTTACGATAGTCGGTACGCGCGCTTCATGCCAGCCGATACCAGTATTCATGATGGTCACGCCCGCTTCTTCTAGTGCTTTGGCGACAGTGATGACCTCTTCCATCGTATTACCGTCTTTGACCAAATCAATGACCGACAAGCGAAACACGATGATGAAGTCCTCGCCGACAGCAGCCCGTACGGCCTTGACCACATCGACAGCAAGCTTCATACGATTGTGAATATCACCGCCGTATTTATCTTCACGCTTATTGACATGGCGTGATAAGAACTGATTGAGCAAATATCCCTCAGAGCCCATTATCTCCACACCGTCATAACCCGCTTGCTTGGCAAGGCGAGCTGAACGGGCAAAGTCCTCGACCGTTTGCTCGATATTTTTGATGCTCATCTTACGGGGCTTAAACGGGGTAATGGGTGACTTAATAGGACTGGCTGACACAATAAAAGGGTGATAACCATAGCGTCCACTGTGCAAGATTTGCATGATGATTTTACCATCATACTTATGCACAGCACGAGTGACCCGTTGATGATTAAGAACATCCGCCTTGGTATTCATAGTACCACCAGCAGGCAGCAGCCAACCTGCACGGTTGGGCGAGATGCCGCCAGTGATCATCATCGCTACGCCACCACGGGCACGCTCAGCGAAATAAGCGGCAAGTTTGCCGTAATTATAAAAGCGATCTTCGAGCCCAGTATGCATCGAGCCCATGACCAGACGGTTTTTGAGGGTCGTAAACCCCAAGTCTAGCGGCTCAAACAAATGGGGATAATGCTCATTGGTATTGGCAATATCGATCGTCGTATCAGGGCTGGCAGTGCTGTTGTCGTTGCGGCTGGCGCTCATATCATTATCCTTATGAATGAATAGGTGATCGCGCTATAAATAGCTCGATATTGAATGTTGAATCTATCCTACCATACCGTGATTACCATCAGCTATGCAGACAAACGACTGATGAGTGAGCACTATCCTCATCATTTGTCTTGCTCATTACGTTTATCTGGTTCATAAGGCCCTAATTGGTCGTCATCATAAAATAGACTTACTTTTTGGGTATCTTTGACTATAATAAATGGGATAATGTTTACAGTGAGTCAAACGCTTTATCAGTTTGTCGCTGCTTTATCACATGGAAAAACACAATAAAGGACTATCTTCATGACTGACTTTCATACCGGTCTTGGCAAAAACCCTGCCAACCATCAACCATTGACTCCTATTGACTTTATTATCCGTAGCGCTGCGGTGTACCCCCAACAAACTGCGATTATTTATGATGATCTCGAGCACAACCAGCTGACACAGACTTGGGATGAAACTTATACTCGCTGTCGCCAGTTATCCGATGGTCTGCGCAAATTAGGGATTGATAAAAACGACACTGTCGCTGTCATGCTCCCAAACACACCTGCCATGGTTGAAAGCGCTTTTGGCGTACCCATGTCAGGCGGTGTGCTTTGTACTCTCAACACTCGCCTCGATATCAATGCCTTGACTTTTTGTGTACAGCATTCTGAAGCCAAAGTCTTAATCATGGACAGCGAGTTTGCTGATCTTGCTGAGATTATCGATGAGACCTTCCCCAATTTGATCGTGATACATGCGACAGACGATGCCATCGATGTTGAGCGTTTTGGCAAGATGACCTATGAGGAGCTCATCGCCAGCTCAGACCGTTTAGACAACTGGGAAAAGCCGCTGGATGAGTGGGATGCCATCTCTTTAAACTACACCTCCGGCACTACTGGAACCCCTAAAGGCGTGGTCTACCATCATCGCGGTGCGGCGCTCAATGCCGTCTCCAATATTTTAGATTGGGATATGCCCAAGCAGCCAGTGTATCTGTGGACCTTGCCGATGTTCCATTGCAACGGTTGGTGCTTTCCATGGACCATCGCCGAGCGTGCCGGTGTCAATGTCTGCCTGCGAAAGATTGATGCTGACTTGATTTTACAGCTGATTGCCAAACACAAAATCACGCATTATTGTGCAGCGCCTATCGTACATAATATGATTGCAGGAGGTAACGCAGAATACAAAAACGCCATCGAGCATCAAGTCAAAGGCTGGGTCGCCGGTGCCCCACCATCTGAGGCGATGTTGGCGCAGATGGAATCTATGGGCTTTCATATCTCGCACGTTTATGGGCTTACCGAGGTTTATGGACCAGTTACAGTGTGTGCTGAGCAGCCCGAGTGGGATGAGCTGGATGTGGCGGAGCGGGCACAAAAAAAATCACGCCAAGGGGTGAGATCGCACCTGATGACAGGTTTTGAAGTGTTAAAACAAGGTTCAACCGAGCCAGTTGCAGCAGATGGTGAGGAGATGGGCGAGCTGGCACTACGTGGCAATATGATCATGAAGGGCTACCTCAAAAGCCGCAAATCCACCGAAGAGGCTTTCGCTGATGGTTGGTTCCGTACTGGTGATCTAGGCGTAAAATACCCTGATGGGTATATCAAAATCATGGATAGACTCAAAGATATCATCATCTCTGGCGGTGAAAACGTCTCTAGTATCGAGATCGAAAACGTCCTATATAAGATGCCAGAGATCCAAAGCTGTGCTGTCGTGGCTGCCCCGCATGATAAATGGGGCGAGATACCCGTAGCCTTTGTCGAGATTCATCCTGGCAGTACATTGCAACGTGACACTGTCACCAAGCATTGCAAGCAGCATTTAGCAGGTTTTAAAGTGCCTAAATACATTATCTTTGCTGAAATACCCAAGACCAGTACCGGAAAAGTGCAGAAGTTTGAGCTGCGACAAGCCGCTAAATCATTGGCACATGAAACACCCAAGGTCAGCCCAAGCGCTACTGTACCAACAGCAGAGTAAAGGCTCAAACCATCAAAAAGGTCAGCTCATCAGCCCATAGTAGGCATCGTAAGCTGACCTTTTATCTAGCGCATGCTCAACACCTTTAAACCATGCAAAACTTAACTTATCTTGGGTTCAACCCATTGATATATCAGCATACCCACGATCATCGCTGGTACAAACACATAAGCTTGCCAATGTCCGGTACCAAGTAGCACGATACCAGGCCCTGGACAAATACCGACCAACCCCCAGCCGATACCAAACAGCATCGCCCCAATAATAAGCGGTTTAGTAATGATTGTTTTGCTTGGCATGTCAATCGGTGTTCCAATCCAACTGGACTGCTGCCGCCTCGCCAGCTGCACTCCAACAAGGGCAACCGCCAAACCGCCACCCATCACCAGTGCCAAAGATATGTCCCACGCACCAAACACATCTAAGAAACCTTGTACTTTGGCAGGGTCAGTCATACCCGATATCAATAGTCCCAAGCCGAACAGTAACCCTGCTAGTAATCCAATTATATTTTTTAGCATTGTCGCCTCTCACTGTCATTTTTATAAATCATATTAAACTTTTTTGTGGATCATAGAATCTACGCTGCGCTATATTTATAGTAGCCCCAGTAGATGTCGTCCGATATAGACCGTAGCAATACCAAAAACCATAAAAGTCACTGTCGCTGCCAATGACCTTGGGGAGAGACGCGCATTACCACAGATACCATGACCACTGGTACAGCCTGAGCCTAAGCGTGTGCCAAAGCCGACCAAGAGTCCTGCGGCGATGAGCAAAGGTAACGAGGTGCTCACCTCGATAGCAGGTAAGGGTCGTGCCAGACGATAGAGCAAGGGTGAGCCAATCAAACCCACTATAAATAACACTTGCCACATCTCTACCCGCTTAGGCTTAAGCAGACTAGAAAAAATCCCACTAATACCTGCAATACGTCCAATACCTAATAGCAATATCACTGTTGCTATACCCAGTATTAGCCCACCTACCAAAGAAATCGGAGTAAAGGCCTGCCAGTCTATTTGTATACTCATAAGGTCTCACCTAGCCTGCTTTTTAAGTTATCGATACCGTCAGCCACCTTAAAATCGACATCGAGATCTTGTCACTCTTGACGTGTCGGTATTTAGCTGATTGTATGTCGTTATTTTATCTGAATTCGTTTAATAAAAATACATTATATAATAAAACATAATAAATAGCCAAAAAAATACTGAGTCAATAAATATAATGACTCAGTATTTACTTAACTGATGCTTAATAGATAAAAGGCTTAATTATTTAGTTAATACCTTTTCAAGGGTGTTTTCAAAGCGCTGTACCGCACCGTCTATATCAGTCAACTTATCAAGGCCAAACAAGCCCAAACGGAAAGTTTTAAAGTTTTCTGGCTCACCGACTTTTAGCGGTACACCAGAGGCGATCTGCATGCCCGCTTCCGCAAAAGCACTGCCCTTGTGCATGTCATCACGATCGGTATAAGCCACCACCACACCTGGCGCCTCAAACCCTTCAGCCGCAACACTTTCAATACCTTTGTCTGCAAGCACCTGACGTATACGTTTGCCCAGCTCCCACTGCGCATCACATAGCTTATCAAAGCCAATTTCTTTGGCCTCCATAACGGTATCACGGAACTGACGCAAGCTGTCTGTCGGCATGGTCGCATGATACGCATGACCGCCGTTTTCAAAGGCACGCATGATGTTTAGCCACTGCTTCAAATCTAAGCTAAAGCTATCAGATTCAGTCGTCTCTACTTTTTTGACAGCTGCTTCACTGAGCATCACCAAGCCAGCGCCAGGTGTGCTGCTCCAGCCTTTTTGTGGCGCACTGATGATCACATCAATACCAAGCTTTTGCATGTCTAACCAAACGCAGCCTGAAGCGATACAATCAATAACCAACAGGCCATTGACGCTATGTACAGCCTCGGCCAACGCTTTGATATAGTCTTCGGACAAAATAATACCAGACGAGGTTTCGACATGCGGCGCAAAGACTATGGCTGGTTTTGTTTCTTTAATCTTGGCAACTGCTTCATCGATATCAACAGGTGCAAATGGTTTGGGTGCGTCCGTATCTTCAGCACGGTTGGCAGTCAGTACGGTAGATGACTTGGCGATCTTGCCTTTTTCTAGGATTTGCGTCCAGCGATAGCTAAACCAACCATTACGGATAATCAGACAATCTTCGTCGTTTGCCAGTTGACGTGCCACCGCTTCCATGCCATAAGTACCAGAGCCGGGCACAATAGCAACCGCATCAGCATTATAGACTGCCTTTAAGTTGGTCAACAAATCATTCATGACTTGCTGAAAAACCTTGGACATATGGTTTAGCGCACGGTCTGTATAAACCACTGAGTACTCTAATAAGCCTTCTGGATCGATGTCTTGACGTAATGCTGGCATGAAAACTCCTTGCTAATATTAAATAAATATCCGTTAAGTAAATGCTCGTGTGGTCATGCGAGATAGTAAGCTTGACTTAAAACTGACTATCACGAAGACCTTGATGGTTTGATACTAGCACTGATTATGATGCCTGACAATGGCCGAGCATCGTCATAATGATCTCAATAACAGGTTTCATTTAATGGCTGTTTTTGCTGCTCATGATAAGCGTTAACGTCGACGATAAGCGTCATGCAAGCCTGATACCACAAAGTCCAGCAGCTCACTGTCTCCTTCACGTGCTGCCTTGCGCATTAGTTTCGATGGAGCATGAGTTAGGGTCTGAGTCAGGCGTCGTGACAGCTCAATAATGATGTCTTCAGCATTGGCATCCTCTTGAGTCAGCTTCGCAATAGAGTCTTGCAGCAGTTTATCCACTTGATCATGGCTACGTATGCGATACTGCTCGATATCGCGGCCGACCTGCCGTACTTGAAAGCGGCGCTCCATCTCGACGACCAGCTGACTGACGAGTAACTCAGCATCGACAGCAGCTTGTCTGCGCTGCTCAAGGTTGCCTGCAATCACATGCTGTAAATCATCGACTGAATACAAATACACCGCATCCATACGACTGATATTAGAGTCAATATCACGTGGCACTGCCAAATCAATCAAGAGCATCGGCTGATAGCGGCGGCGTTTAAGCGCTTGCACCGTCATGGTCTTATCAATCAATAGCTCCATGCTACCACTACAGCTACTCACAATATCGGCTTGTGCCAGCACTTGTGGTAAGTCTCGTAGCGGCCTTACCTCTACCGTACGATTGGGCAGGCGCAGCTCATCTGCTAGCGCTTCAGCACGCTCAGGGCTGCGGTTACAGATAATGATGTGACCGACACCCAGTCCTGCAATATGAGTGGCCACCAAACGATTCATCTCACCGGCAGCGACGATCAGCAGTGTGCGATTGGGCATGTCATCAAAAATCTGGGTGGTCAGCTTGGCGGCAGCAAAGCCAAGCGATACGGCATGGGCACCGACCTTGGTCTCGTTACGCACACGTTTAGAAGCGGCAAAAATCTGATCGATCACCCAATTGAGCTGACCACTCAATGCCTGCTCAGCCTGTGCGGTTTGTACTGACTGTTTGATTTGGCCAAGTATTTGCGGCTCACCCAATATCATAGAATCAAGCCCAGCGGCCACTCTTAGCCAATGCGTCAGCGCATGCGTATCACGATGGACATATAAGAAAGGCTCAATCTCAGCACCAGGCAGCTGCTTGAAATTAGCCAACCAAGTTTTGATATGATTGATATGTGCCGACATCGCTGCGGTAGCCGACAGGGTTGTCGTACTACTCAGCTCAGGCACCAAGGCGTAGATTTCTGTGCGATTACAAGTCGACACAATCACGCTGCCATCAGTAAAGGTTTTCAGCTCACCAAGGGCGGCGGCCACATCATCGCCCACAAACGCCAGGCGCTCACGTAAAGCGACTGGTGCGGTTTTGTGATTGACCCCAATGACCACTAATCTCATTATCAATAGACCATAAGTAAACGCTAATAGACATGCTTACCGATCATCATACGACACATCAGTAACGCAATCGACGTCAAATCGAGGCATATCTAATAACGTTATTAATTTGAATAGGTTATATAGCAGTTGCTATATATAAAATCGCTTATTATAGCATTGTTACTGGCTTTATTTAATACTTGCCTAGCATCTGCTTGTATCTGGGTCAGATCAGCATAAATCAACCGCTGCCGGTTAGATTTTTAGTAACACGAGTGCTATTGTTAATTATGTCTATCCGCTTTTATAATACAGGCCTCTATTTATGAATAAATATCGCTCTTTATGATTTGTTTTGGGTTATTGGCATCACCAAAGCCTGCGCCACAGCTTGAATATGACGGTCAGTGTAGCGCGCAAGCACTACTAAACGTCATTATAAGTCGTCTGCGCCAATACCGTAAGCTAATGCTGTCATTGGCAGCTTGCCTATGCTTGGGGACTTCTGCTCAGGCAGGCTTTGAGCCAATCAATAGCGATAACAGCACAGACCGCCAAAAGCGCAGCCTTAACGTGATCAGACATCATAATACCATTGATAAAACAGCTGGTTTTGATGGCACTTATCAGACATTTAATGTGTCAATGAGCCAGCTTAGCACCTCTAAACTGAGCGCCTCTAGTGGTACTGACCCTCTTAAAGACAGCCCTCTTAAAGATAACACCAAAAACCGCCCGCCCGCCACGGTATTGGCGCCAGCGCTCAATGAACCGAGCCTGTATGCCTTGTTAGAAGCAGAGTTTGCCGCCAGTCGCGGCGATATCAATCGAGCATTAACACTCTATAAGCAGCAGTCATTCAAAGAAGATGCCACTGCTGTATTTGAGCGGGCGCTGAGCTTATCGCTGCGACATGAAGCCGTCGAATCCTCGCTTGAGTTTGCCAAAACATGGCAAGCGCAAAATCCTGACCACGTCCCTGCTTGGTTTTATGTGGCGCATTTGGCATTAAAAGCCCATGATTATACCTTGGCTGGCGAGACCCTAGGCCTTATCTTACGCTATGATCCACGTACTGATTTAAGTGAGATTTTGATTGGTATCTATCCGACTACTGATAGCGACCAGCGTGAGCTGCTGGCCGCCTTGCAGCCGATTGACAGTGAGCAAAACGCGTCTTTATCGGTATTAAAAGCTGGCTTGCTTAATCAGTTTGATGAGTCAGAAGTCGCCTTGGTACATATCAATCGTGCCTTGATGCTACAACCAGACTATGTGCCTTTTTTGACCCTAAAAGCGGATATCTTACGCAAAATCGAGCCAGCAGAGACCGTCATCAGCTACGTTAGCCAAGCCCGCCTGCGTAACCCAGACAGCAAAAGCCTGTACTTATATGAAATTCGCTACCTCCTAGACTTAAAGCAAAGCCAAGCGGCTTGGGAGTTATTGCTCGACACCCACAAGCGCTTTAGTGAGGACACAGAGATTACGCTGTTGACGGCTTTGGTTAGTTTGGATATCGAAGCCTACAGCACCGCTGAGCGGCTATTAAATATACTGGCAAAACACCCAGCTTATCTCGATCAGGCCTATTATTATTTAGGCATCAGTGCTGAGCGTCAGCAACGCTTTGAGCAGGCCAAATCCTATCTAAACGAGGTCATCCAAGAAGACTTAGTACTCTCTGCCCGCAAAAAAGTGGTCGATCTTGAGCTGTTATTTGGTAATGTCGATGCCGCCATAGCGACACTAGAAAAACTGCGCAAACAGTTCGAGGTTTTTGCCCCCGACACTTACGTCTTGCAAGCCGATATTTTATGGCAACATGGTCAAGAGGCGCAGGCATTAGCATTATTGACCGATGCCAGTCGCAATTATCCAGATAATGAGATGATCTTGTTTGCGCGTACCCAGTTACTCGATGATGTCGACGACTACATTGTCAAACGCACTTTACTCAACCATCTGCAAGCACTAGACCCTAATAACCCATCGTACCAGCTGAACTTTGCCCAACTGCTCCTCTCTAATGAGAAAAACTCCAAGCAAGGATTGGCGCTGGCTCGAGCGATTACGGAACGTCGCTTCGATGACCCACGTTACGATAGAGAGCTACATCTACAAGCGTTGAATTTATTGGCCAACAACGCCTTAGCCAACAAAAACTACCTACAAGTCATTGACTACTTGCAAACCCCTTATAATGTATTGCCCACTTTGCGCTCAGGTGTGCTCTTGCTCCGAGCTTACCAAGGCATGGGCGACAATGATAAGGTCGAGGCGCTGTTGGCAGATCTACAGCAGCGTTTTTCTTTTGGACAACAAAACGTCAGCGATCGTGTGCAGCTTTATTAGACTGGCTGCGTCCTCATCGATAAGGGTCTAACAAGAAACGATAACTGTGTAGCAAGTTAAGTAACAAAATAAGTATAAGCTATCTTAACTCTATCTTAAGCCCGTCTCACGCTAGGAAACATCATGTCAAATTTTGCAATACAAGCATTTAATAAACCCAAAAAATTGACCTTACTTACTGCCCTGACGGCAAGTCTACTCATGATCTCTGGCTGTCAGTCTCTCCAAAGCAGTCGGACAAACGCAGACTCTTCATCGATGATACCTGTACAAAAACTCGATAGCTTCAACATCACGGGTAAAATCGGAGTGACCACACCTGCCAATAGCGATACCAACTCAGGAGCGCAAGGCGGCAGTGCGTTTTATGCTTGGGGGCAGGAAAATGAGCGCTTTGCTATTGAGCTGATCGGCGCTTTAGGTATTGGCAAAACCAATATCGAGTATGATGGCCAAACAGCAACCTTGGTCAGCGAAAAAACAGGCACATTAACAGCCGCTAATCCTGAGACCTTGCTCAAAAAAGCCACTGGCTGGCAAGCACCTATCTCGCAAATGCCATACTGGATATCTGGACGCCCAGCACCCTCAGACAGCGCCCCACAACTGGACGAGCAAGGCAGATTGATCAGATCGATCAACGGCGAGTGGACGGCAAGCTTTACTTATAAAGGAACAGACAAACTACCTGTGAAAATTAGCGCTGTGCAGCCTCAAGGCCATAAAGTCATCATGACTATCAATCATCAAAGTAGCTAACAGATATCACTTATGACGACTGATCACTCATCGCCCCAAAATACCATTTTGACACGCTTATCTCCTGCTAAGATAAATCTGTTTTTACATATCACAGGCAAACGTGCAGATGGGTATCACAATTTGCAAACGGTTTTTCGTCTGCTTGACTGGGGAGATTACCTTTATTTTTCGTTCGCAGATCAGCCAGTGGCTGTTGATACGACTCTAGATAGCCACGAGCTCTGCTGTCAATTGCTTACGCTATCTGGCACCCAAACCATCACAGCCAGCATAACAGACAATCTCATCTATAAAGCAGCTTGGGCATTATTAACTGCAGCTATAAAAGCAAATCAACTGCCCAAACAGCTACCAAAAGTAAGTCTCACCTTAGACAAGCACATACCGATGGGCGCAGGCTTAGGCGGCGGCTCTTCTAATGCGGCCACGACGATGCTGGTATTAAACGAGATGTGGCAGCTGAGCTTTACACAAAACGAGCTGATAAACATTGGCACTACAGTGGGCGCAGACGTGCCAATATTTATCTTTGGGCAAGATGCCATTGCGATGGGTATTGGCGAAGCACTGACTGCCATTGACCTGCCAGATCAGCAATATCTAGTATTGACACCTGATGCCCATGTCAGTACCGCTGAGCTGTTTGCCCACCCTAAATTACGCCGAGATACTGCAGCACTCGCAGTTGAAGCTATCAAAAACCAGTCAGAGAGTTACACGAAAAACCTATGGGCTTCCTACCACAATGTCTTTACACCCGTGGTGACAAGCCTCGCCCCTGCTGTCGATGAGGCACTGCAGTATTTGCAAGGATTAGAAAAAGTAGCGCTTGGCACAGCACGGATGACGGGTTCTGGTAGCGCGGTGTTTTTGCCCTTAGATAGCAGTGTCATTGATGATAAAGCGCTTTTAGCGCAATGGATTGTAGATGCACCTTGCCCTGCTTATTTGGTCAACAGTCTGTGACAAAACAATATGCAAAAGTGTTTTTGGGTGTTCTATACTGCAAGATAATACGGTTTTCACCAACCAAACAAGCCTTCATTTTGAATAAATAACAGAAAAAGACGCAAATGACTTGCAAAATCTAAAAATACACTTATAATAGGTCGCCACAATAGGGGTATAGCCAAGTTGGTAAGGCATCAGGTTTTGATCCTGACATCCGTTGGTTCGAGTCCAGCTACCCCTGCCATTTTTAGTTTGGATTGCTGCTTTATAGCAATTGACAACACCTTCCCAGTTTCGGTATAGTTTGCAATGAACGCCGCTCGGGAATGCCGTTTTATACGGTTAATAGATAACGACGCAAAGCAATACTTTTATTAGCTCCCAGCGCTCGTATTATCTAGCATTACAGGGGTATAGCCAAGTTGGTAAGGCATCAGGTTTTGATCCTGACATCCGTTGGTTCGAGTCCAGCTACCCCTGCCATTTTTTAATATAGTCTGTCGTTTTTCATCACTCTTTTCTTTATTTGGGCAGTTAGACACTGCTTAGCGGTCGCTGCTTGAGTCAATCAATAGGACTTCAGTCATGCCTTATCTGGCAATTTTTACGGGCAACGCCCATCCAGAACTTGCGAAAACAGTCGCCGACCATCTCCACATCCCTCTTGGTAAAGCTGACGTCACCCGTTTTTCTGATGGCGAGATTGCGGTAGAAATCAAAGAGCACGTACGTGGTAAAGACGTGTTTATCATGCAGCCAACCTGTGCACCGACCAATGACAACCTGATGGAAATCATGATGATGGCCGATGCCTTGCGTCGTTCTAGTGCTGGCCGTATCACCGCTGTGATGCCGTACTTTGGTTATGCTCGTCAAGATCGCCGTCCACGTTCTGCTCGTGTACCCATCTCTGCTAAAGTCGTCGCTGATATGCTCAATATTGTCAGTATCGATCGTGTCATGACCGTTGATTTGCACTCCGATCAGATTCAAGGTTTCTTTGATATTCCGGTAGACAACATCTACGGTACGCCCGTCTTGCTTAATGACCTACAAAAACAAGAATACGACAATATCATGGTGGTCTCACCTGATGTCGGTGGTGTGGTACGTGCTCGTGCCATGGCCAAACAACTGGGCGATACTGATCTGGCGATTATTGACAAGCGCCGTGCCCGCGCCAACGAATCTCAAGTGATGCATATCATCGGTGATGTTCGTGACCGTGACTGCGTCATCGTTGATGATATGGTCGATACAGCAGGTACGCTATGCAAAGCGGCTGAAGCTTTAAAGGAAAATGGTGCTCGCCGTGTTTTGGCCTACATCACTCACCCTGTGTTGTCAGGTAATGCACTTAATAACATCAATGAGTCAGCATTAGATGAGGTTGTGGTAACAGATACCATTCCTTTATCTCCCGCTGCTCAAGCGTGTAGTAAGATTCGTCAAGTATCGATTGCACCTATGTTGGCTGAAAGCTTGCGCCGTATCAATAACGAAGAATCTATCAGCGCTATGTTTGATGCCTAAGCTAGCTCTTAGACCTTACTTGTAATACAGCAATCTTAAACCTCAAAAATCAGCGCCAAGTGTTATGACTTGGCGCTTTTTTGTCTGTGCCTGCCACGTAGGTCTTTATTATTACTACAAAAACACGTATAATGCGCGCCTGTGCCATCCTTTTGTCTATTATCTAAGCTGTGGACTATCTAAACTGCTTTGTTTAGACAGTAGGTGCACTTACGACAAGTATTGAATCCATAAGTGGGTTGGTCGCAAATCTACTTATAGAGCCACTACTTCATTTATCTTTTTATAGGATTATATCCATGAGTATTGATCATTTTGCAATTAACGCAGTAGACCGTTCTGCAGAGCAACAAGGTAAAGGTGCGAGCCGCCGCCTACGTAAGCAGAACCTAGTTCCTGCTATCATTTATGGCGGTGACGAAGCACCAATGGCTATCGCTATCAAAAACAACGAGTTGGTAAAATCACTTGAGTATGAAGCATTTTTCTCTCAGGTTTTGACCATTACTGTCGATGGCGAAGAGCATCAAGCTGTTATCAAAGACTTACAGCGTCACCCAGCTAAAGGCTACCCAATGCATGCTGATTTTCAGCGCATTGTTAAAGGCCAAAAGATCAACATGAACATCCCACTACATTTCTCAGGTCGTGAAGAAGCACCTGGTACGAAAGTAGGTGGTATCCTATCTACGTTGGTGACTGAAGTCGAAATCGTTTGCTTACCATCACAGCTACCTGAATACCTAGAAATAGACGTATCTGGTATGGAAATCGGTGACCTGTTCCGTCTATCAGACATCGAGCTACCTGAAGGTGCTATCCTCTTTGATCTGGATATGGAAGATGCGGTTGATCGTACTATCGTCAACATGCTACCACCAGCTCTTGAAGAAGTTGATGAAGATACTGACGAAGTCGACGCTGCTGATGTACCTGCTACAGAGCAAGGTAGCGATGCTGCTGACGAAGAGTAATTCTGACATCAGCTGAGCCGATTGATTAGGCAGTATCCTTGCCCAGTCAATCGCCAGTTATTTGGCAATAAATCTAACAGCAGGGGATCACTATCTCCTGCTGTTTTTGTAAGTATGATTTGAAAAACGAACAACATGGCTATTTTTCAAATCATATTTTATTTATTCCCTTATTTTTATTCTTACTTTCAGGCAGAGTCTCGTCATGTCCCTAAAGCTTATCGTCGGTCTTGGTAATCCTGGTCAGCAGTATGTACATACCCGCCACAATGCAGGGTTTTGGTTTGTCCAACATCTGGCCCAGCAGTTTAATATTGATTTGAGTCCAGAGAAAAAATTTCATGGCGTTGTGGGCCGAGGACGTATTCACGGCCATGACGTCCGTCTATTACTGCCACTCACCTTTATGAACAAATCTGGTCAATCTGTGGTGCCGATGGTTAATTTTTATGGTATCGACAATGACGAGTTGCTGATTGCTCATGATGAGCTTGATATCCCTGCTGGCAGTATCAAGCTTAAAACAGGCGGCGGCCATGGGGGTCACAATGGTTTACGTGACATTACGCCACATATTGGTAATGACTTTCATCGCCTGCGTGTCGGTATCGGCCATCCAGGTCATAAATCCAAAGTGACTGGTCATGTCCTGTCCAAGGCCGCTCCTAATGAACAAATTGCTATCGATAGCGCCTTGACGGCTGCTTTTGAAGCGCTGCCTTTATTATTAGATGGCGATATTGAACGGGCGCGTTCGCAAATTAATAGTTTTAAATTGCCCGAGTGAACGGTATGATACTGACAGTTTGAAACATAACTCAGTCGTTTTTAGTATCGTCCGATATTCGATATTTGGGCAAACGCCACAGGTTAACTCGCTAAGTCTTTGAGTTAATCTTTTAATTTACTGCATTTGCCCCCATACACAGATTACTTTTGTTACCCAAAGGAAGCAATTCATGCTACTTAATATGCTTAAATGCAAATTGCACCGTGCCCGTGTCACCCATGCTGAGCTTCATTATGAGGGCTCGTGCGGTATCGATGGCGACTTGTTGGATCTTGCAGGCTTACGTGAGAACGAGTCGATCGACATCTACAATGTCACCAATGGCAAACGCTTTCGTACCTATGCCATTCGTGCTGAAGCTGGCTCTGGTATCATCTCGCTAAATGGGGCTGCTGCTCACATGGCAGACTTAGGTGATATCGTCATCATTTGTGCTTATGCTCATTTTGATGAAGTAGAGGCATCAACCTATCAGCCAAAGCTGGTCTATTGTAATGAAGACAACACTGTCAAAGACACGGCAAATATCATTCCGGTACAAGTCGCTTAATTTTGAGTGGCATAATGTGTCAAGAGACGACACCTTGTCTTGCGCAAGTATAGTCAGTTGAACATAAAACTGTTACATAAATTTAAGCGCGCTACTGGTATAAATTTTACTTGCGTGCTGTTATCACAGAGGCTGCGCAAAATTCACCCCAGTAGCGCTATGTTCTTTTTAAAATGCATCGACTATATTTGATAGACTCTGTTTACTGATTTTTATAAAAAGCTGAATCCATATTGTGATTCAGCTTTTTTATTTAGGATTGATGATAGTGGTTGATAACAATAAAGGAAAACGCTGATGTGGCTAGAAGTCGTTGCGATACTTATTGGCTTGGCCATTTTAGTGTGGAGTGCTGATGTTTTTATTGAAGGCGCTACTGCACTGGCCAAAAAACTTGGCGTACCTGGCTTTTTGATTGGTGTGCTTATTTTAGGATTAGGGACATCAGCGCCTGAGATGGTCGTCTCTGCATTAGCGGCAATAGATGGCAGTCCTGAGCTTGCGCTGGGCAATGCCTATGGCTCAAACATCATCAATATTGCCTTGGTTTTGGGGGCTACCGTACTGATAAGCCCGATTCTCATTCATAAGAGCATCGTAGCACGTGACTTACCTATCTTACTCTTGGTGACTGCTGTCGCCGCTTGGCAGCTACGTGATGGCTTTTTGAGCACTACTGACGGGGTGTTTTTATTGGCGTTATTAGTCCTTGTCTTAGGTCTACAGATATTTTTGAGCAAACGTGAAGGTCGTACGGCAAGCTCACAGGCACACAAGCCCACTACTGGTAAAAAAGACAACGTCCATGTGGCACAAAACAGCCCAAGTAGGGTGCAAGAAGGCCATGTAGAGCCAAGCTTATCCCACGGCTTGGCCAGCTTATTTATAGGTATGTTGATGCTGGTGTTGAGCTCACGTGCCATAGTCTGGGGCGCTGTTGAATTGGCGACGTTTTGGGGACTAAGCGAGCTTATCATCGGCTTAACCATCGTCGCTGTCGGAACATCGTTACCCGAGCTGGTAGCTAGCCTAGCTGCGGCTCGTCAGGGTGAACACGATATGGCACTTGGCAGTATTATTGGCTCTAATATCTTTAATACCTTGGGCGTGGTTGGTATCGCTGCCTTGATTGCTCCAATTCATGCCAACCCTGTGATTTTAGGGCGAGATATCTCTATGGTCAGCATCTTAACTGTCCTACTCTTTGTGTTGTGTACTGTTGCTTATTTGACTAAGCGCAAATTTGGCCGCCTATCTGGTGCCACGCTTATTGCCTGCTTTATCGGCTATACCTTTTGGTTGTTTAAAACAATCAATATGTAGAGCCAGTCATTTTTAGAGCGCCATAATTTATTGGCTTTTTTTATGCCGCTTACGGTTTTTAAGACCACGCCATAAGCCCTCGTGTTGCTGCTTGGGCATTTTTAAGGTGATGCTATTGGAGAGCATATCTTGTACTGCTAACCCACGGCGGTTAAATAAGCAAAAAACGTAATTAAAAATTAAGCCCAAGAACGCACTGGTGAGCATAATTGTACGCGAGCCACCGATTAAGCTGCCAATGATACCAAACAATAAAGGCATCAAACTGGCCGCCAAAATACGTCTGAACGACTGTCCCCACGTCAGCAGGTGCCCTGCATTATTCACGGTCTTTAGTCGCCAGGTCTGCATACCCAATGTCTGCCCACCCCGACGCCAAAATATCCCATAAAACCCTACCAAAGTCAGGATAAAAGATGGCGTCATCACAACGTTTTGATACCAAGTCGGCAGCGACTGCGCTTGTGATGACTCAGTCCCCGTCTCCATGGTCATGAGCGTCCCAATCACCGTCAACGCTGTCCCTACCAAAAACAGCAAGGCCAAAATCAGCATGCCATCATAGACGATAGCCACGATGCGGGTCGTTGGTTTGGCTATGACAGGGGCTTCAGCCACAGGGGGCTGCGCCTGAGAGGGTTTGCGCTGAGGTTTTTTAGAGGTACTTTTTGACATGATACAAGCTCATCACAAGCGAAGAATGATGACGCTATTGTACCGTAATTCAGGCGCTTAGCGTACACTAACGTCACAGAAGGTTTGATAAGAAAAGCATTAGAACTTTTTCATTAAAAGCAGGTATAGTCAGTTGAAAACAAAACTGTCATAAGTTCCAAAGCGCTGCTGGGATGAGTTTTGCGCAGCATCGAACGGATACAGCACGCAAGGAGAATTTATACCAGTAGCGCTATAACATTTTTAAATTGAATCTACTATAATGGTCATAGTAGAAATAACAGACATAAAAAAATCGCCATGATGTCGTGAGACAGGCGATTCATTTAGATATCGGTTAAATAAGTTGTTATATAACTGATATGAGGTTATGCAAATGGTGCGCCCGGAGAGATTCGAACTCCCGACCCCTTAGTTCGTAGCCAAGTGCTCTATCCAACTGAGCTACGGGCGCATGTTTTGCACATTATCTGCTGCTTTTTAACTGACATTTACAGCAAATTAGGTTGGCTATTATATAGATAATTCAGTTGATGTCAATAGCTTTTCTTAATTAAAACAAAATATATTTTATTTTAGTCAGATAACTGTCATTAACATCGATATACTGTATTTACATCTAACAATAAACCGAATAAATGGCGGTGAAGGAGGGATTCGAACCCTCGATACGCTTACACGTATGGTTCCTTAGCAGGGAACTGGTTTCAGCCACTCACCCACTTCACCGAACGATTTAAGACATTTCTCAAAGTATCATAATATGACACTTTTTGAAACCCTAGTATCAAAGCTACTGATACGTCTTATGTCGTGGGCGAGTATTATAACAAAGCCAAAATGAATTGCAAGCGTTGTCTACAGATTTAATCCTGCTTTTGCCATAATTATCGATTTAATTAATTTTAGTTATTTCTGGTACTCAAAAATGCCATTTATAGCAATAAAAAATAGAAAAATATAGGTTCAATAGATTCTATTAAGCGACAAAGACATATACTCAATTAAAATAAAAAAGGCATGGATCTCTTAATGTGCTTGTTGGTATAAATTTGTCTTGCGTGCGGCATACGTAAAGGCTGCGCAACCTTCAATCCCAACAGCACCAAACACTTTCAAATCCAATCGACTTTAAACCAGTTTGCTGCGGTGGCTTTTTTGTTATTGTGTGGCTATAGTATTTGTTATTTATCTTAGCCATAAAGGAGCCATTATGCGACCAGTAGTATTGTGTTTTTCAGGATTAGATCCCTCGGGTGGTGCAGGCTTGCAGGCAGATATCGAGTCCATAGGTGCCGCAGGCGCTCATGCTGCCATCTCTTGTACTGCCGTTACTGTCCAAAGCTCACAGCAGGTATTCGGCTTTGACGCCTGCTCAGCCACCTTGGTAAAAGATCAGGCCACAGCGGTACTCAATGACTTGCCTGTACAAGTTATCAAGTCTGGTATGCTCGGCACGACAGATAATATCGCTATGCTGTCTCATCTGTTTGCTGAAGGAACCATCGCTGAGCAAACTCCCTTTGTCCTTGACCCTGTTTTGGTCGCCAATAGTGGCGGCAATTTGGGTGATGAGCAGACACTGGTCACAGCGTTTAGAAAGCTGCTGCCCTATGCCACTCTAATCACACCCAATACGCACGAACTAAGAGCATTAAGCGGTGAGCAAGACCTGCACGACGGGGCAAGAAAGCTCTGCGCCCAAGGTGCGAAGGCAGTACTGGTCAAAACCTCACATGACTTTGACAGTGGCGACATCGAACAGTATCTATATATCAAAGGCGAGATGATTCACCAAAGCACCTTGCCGCGCCTAGACGGTGAGTTTCATGGCTCTGGTTGCTCACTTGCTAGCCATATCGCTGGCCGCTTGGCGATGGGAGATGAGCTCATCGATGCGGTAAAAGCTGCCGATCAATGGATTACCAAGACGCTGAGAGCCGCTGATCGACCGCACCCTGAGGACAGCAGTGCACAATTGATCCCAAATCGTTTTATAAGTATGTAAATCTAGAGCGTGTCCTTATTTTAATAACAAGATAAGTCACAGCAGCAATAAAAAAAGACGCTCAATTTAAATTGAGCGTCTTTTTTATTGCACAGACTTATTGTTAAAACCAGCACGGTTACGCCTGCATTAACCCAGCATAGGCAAAAAGCTCGCTGCCAGACCGCTAATAAATATCTCAAGCAGATAGAATGCAAAGAACGCTACCATCGGTGACAGATCCAACATGCCTAAATTGGGCGTAATACGGCGAAACGGTGCCAAAATCGGTTCTGCTAAGCGCATGATAATACCGATGATGGGATGCATAGAGTTGGTAAATACCACTATCCAGCTGACAATGATAGAGCCGATGACCAAGTAACGACACATACGCAAAAAGTCTAAAATAAGACTGAGCGAGCCTTGAAAAAACAACGGCAGTGGTGCAATGCCTTTATGCGTCAGCGCCGCCTTACCTGAGATATCAATCAGCCTAATTAAAAACATCAGGACAATCGCAGCGATACTAATACGTCCTTGCCCAACGGTAGGAAAGATACGCCCAAACACATCGACGATACCTGTGGCTTTATAAGCTGGGCTGATCATAGGATCACGTGCATCCATGCCAGCAAACTGCAGCATAAAACGGATAAATATCAGCAGCATGGCGAAGGTAGTAATTAAATCAAAAACTTGTAATAACATATTATTCATGAAGCGCTACTCAATGTGCCATTATTAACAAATGCGGTTATAGCTGTGGTTTTTTATAAAAGAGCGGGTTGCTAGATATCTTATGCAGCTACTTCATCTCTTCACTCAGTGCCTGACTGCGATCATAGCAGGCTTGCATGGCCTCGCCAATTTGACGGCCAATCTCATTGGCTTGCATGGATTCAATGGCTGCCTGGGTAGTGCCTTTTGGTGACATAACTTTACGGCGCAGCTCGGCTGGACTGTCGTCACTATTGATAGTCATCTGAGCTGCACCCAAGACCGTTTGCATCGCAAGCTGCGAAGCCTGCTCTTTATCCAGTCCCAAAGCAACCGCACCATCTATCATGGACTCAATAAAGTAAAAAACATAGGCTGGGGCCGAACCAGCAACTGCTGTTACAGCGTGCATATGTGTCTCATCGTCGACCCACATGGTCAGACCAGAGGCCGCCATGACTGCTGTCGCTAGCTGCTTTTGCTCCTCGCTGATATCGTCAGTGGCATATAGACCAGTGGCTCCCATTTGTATTTGTGAAGGGGTGTTGGGCATTGCACGAACGATATGGCGATAACCCCCTAGCATGCTGGACAATAGCTCAGTCGATAAGCCTGCTGCCACTGAGATAACCAGCTGGCCCTCTAGAGCATCGGCGAACTCGCTAACCACATCTTGCATAACTTGTGGTTTGACCGCCAATACCACAACATCAGCACCCTTGATCGCAGCTTTTGGGTCTGTACTGGCATCGACGGTCTTTATATTCTGCTCAGTATAGTGCTGGCGAGTTTCGGCGCTAGGCGCAGAGACGGTAATGAGCTCAGGCTTGATGTCACAGGCTATAAGCCCACTGATCAAAGCTTGTGCCATATTGCCACCGCCAATAAAGCTGATTTTTTTATTCTCTAGTACTGACATATTGATTCCCTACTAAAAACTCAAAAGTATCCAAGATGCGCTATAAAATGACACCCAGTTTAACATACTGCTCTGACAGCTGTTTGATAAATTGACTGGGCGATCAGTCATCTAACATGAGACTAATGCGGCTTTAGCTATAGGGTTGCAAGGTGCTGCTGATAACGGTGTTGGGCTGAATCTCTGCTTTCGTGTCTGATTTTTTTTGGCCCAGCACCCAACTCTCAAATGGCGATATCAATAACAGTGGCAAGACCTCATCAGTCTTGGCATTGACTAAACTTATCACGACTAGGCTGGCACGTAACCATACAGGTATAGCGAGGGTTTGATAGAGCTTTTTACCTGATTGCGGACGGGTAGCAAGTGCTGTTTGAATGCGCTGCTGACGGTCTAAAGGTGTCGCCTGTAAGACAAGACGGTCTTTAGCCTCCTTTATATCAGTGCTAAACGCACTCTTACCTGATGCACACTCTTGCTGGTTCAATAAAAACTGTAACTGACTGAGTGGCTGAAAGGCGCTGTCTGCTACACACTTTAACTGCCAACGGTAACCTTTGCCTGTCCGTAAGACAGGACTAAAAGAGACGTTATGGGATAGTGGCTGTCTATGTACTGCTATTGGCAGGTTCAGCCATTCAAGCCAAGTTTGGCTCAGCCGGTACAGTTGCTGACGATAACGACGAATATGGTACTGCTGAGTGCGTCCTTGCCAATGCAGCTGGGTTTGATGGTCATGGTCGTTGCGCTGAGTGAGCGCCAATGTATCATCTACCAGCTGCTTAGATGGTGGCAAAGGCTCATCTTGCGCCAACCAATGATGTAGCAGCTGCCGCTGTCGATGGAGGGGCAAAATGTGCAATGCATCAATATTTAATACCTGCTGAGCGCATGACAACGCTAACTCATGAGCCGCCGCCTGCTGTAAATCCTGCTCTGCTTGGTCACTGAGCGTCGCTTGAGCATCGCTTAGCAGTTGGGCGCTCCGAGCAATGTTTTGGATGGTGTTGGGGTTATATGTTTTAAGTAGCGGCATGACATGGACACGTAAACCGCTGCGCACATTATCACCGGCATCATTGGTTGGGTCATCGATATAAGGCAGCTTAAGACGCTGGGCGTAAGCGGTGATCGTCGTACGTTGAACGGACAACCAAGGCCGCCACAGGACATTGTACTGGGCGCCTGCCTCTTGTACTCGCCAAGATTGCATACCCGACAAACCATTGACCCCAGCACCTTGTATCAAGCGCATCAATACTGTCTCCGCTTGATCATCGGCATGATGCGCCAATAACAACACATCACCTTGATTGATATGTGCACGCATGACTTGATAACGCGCCAACCTCGCCGCCTGCTCATCATGGCCATCGACTGTTGCTTGTAAGACGGTACAGGACATTTGCTGCGCTTGGGCCCATTTCTTGACATGCGTCGCCCAATCAACACTGCTCGCCTGCAAACCATGATCGACATGCAGCAGCTGCGGCAAAAACGGCAGTTTGGCTTGTCGGTACAACTGCAAGCACAAGGCTGCTAAAGCTAAGGAATCACGGCCACCACTACAAGCCAACCAAACACGGCGACCATGCAGCTGCGTACCGTGCACTTTTACACTGTGCAATAAGGCCTTGGCGAGCACGTCATCGACTGGCGAGCTTGCTGAGATGGGCTCGATAGGGTATTGACGAATTGTGCGACTGGTCATCATGATTTCACCTGCCTTAGCTCATCCACAAAAAAACGCACCACAAAGTAGTACGTTTTATTTTAACACTAAGCCTTACCAATCCCAAAAACCAGTGTAGCCAGCTTAACAGGGCAACGTCACTTCTGAGTTAAAGGATTTGAGCTTTTCATAACGCTGTTCACAGCGCTCATCAGCGTCCATGTCCTTGATATCACCCATTTGCTCTAACAATAATGCCTTGAGAGAGTTCATGACTGGCTGCGGGTGAACGTGTGCCCCTTCACCTTCTTCGATAATGGCATCTATTAGCCCAAGTTGATACAAGCTCGATGCATTTAGCTTTAGCGCTTCACTAGCATCTGGTGCTTTTTCTGCGGTACGCCACAAAATAGACGCACAGCCCTCGGGAGAAATCACTGAATAAATGCTGTTTTCTAGCATATTTACTCTATCCCCCACGCCAATCGCCAAAGCCCCACCTGAGCCGCCTTCACCGATGATAGTAACGATCACAGGCACTTTAAGGCTTGAAAATACGGCGATGCTCTCAGCAATCGCTTGTGCCTGTCCACGCTCTTCAGCACCGACCCCAGGATAAGCACCTTGAGTATCGACAAAGGTCATGACAGGAATATTAAAACGTTCTGCCATTTTGACCAATCGGATTACCTTGCGGTAGCCTTCAGGATTCGCCATACCAAAGTTATGGGCGATACGCTCACGGGTGCTGCGACCACGATGCTGTCCAATAACCATAACTGGCATGCCATCTAAGCGTGCCAAGCCACCGACGATGGCTTTGTCATCAGCATACGCCCGATCACCATGCAACGCATCAAACTCTGTAAACAGCTCATTGACGTAGTCCATAAACAATGGACGTTTGGCATGTCGTGCCAGCTGAACGCTATCCCAAACACTACTCATAGACTTATCCCTTTTGTCATTTTATACGGTATATAGCATATGCTATTAGGTTAAAAGTACAGTTGTAAACTCAATAAAACTTATAGTAGCATAATTTATAACCCTGTTATATACCTGTGGTATTACTGCTCGCTGTACATTTTGTAATACCAACGACCCGACGGCGTCATCGCCTTACTTCACGAGTTGGCCTCAAGGATACTCAGCTTGATATCCCACTTGGCAAATTGATCTATCTCAGCTTTTAGATCTGATAACAAAAAAGCATAGTGGTTTTTGTCTGTTTCAGCCGTAATCTGCCAATGATTTTTATCCATAATCTTTAATTGTAGCAAGGGCAGCTCGTACTCACTACGGCTGTGATGCGACAATACTGCCAAGCGCAGTAGCAAACACAGATACATCAGCGAGCGGCCGCCTATCTGACAAACCTGCTCTAGTACATCGGTTTTGAGCTTACGTCTATGACTGAGCATCAGCTGCGCCATGCGCTTTTGATCGACTTGCGAAAACCCTGGAATATCGGAGTGCTCAAGCAAATAGGTGCTGTGCTTATGATAACTGCTATGACTGATAGCAAGCCCTATCTCATGCAAGTATGCTGCTCGCCTAAGCAGATCAGCATCATCACTGGTCAACTGTAAGTCTTCTTTGACTTGTTTAAACAGATGCTTACTGGTTCTCACCACTTGACGGGCTTGTTTTTTATCCACCGAATAACGCTTGATAAGTGCGATTACACTACGATCACGCACATCTTCACTTGCCAAACGTCCAAGCATGTCATACAGCACGCCTTCTCGTAATGCTCCATCTGAATAAGCCAGAGTATCAACGCCCAAGACTTTCATCACAGCACGCAGGACGGCCACTCCTGCTGGGAATACAGCCTTGCGGTGCTCTTTGACGCCTTCTAACTCGATGTCATTGACATCGCCGACTTTAATCAGCAGTTTTTCTAGCTTTTTGATGCCTTCATAAGTAATGCGCTCTTGATCATCCGCCCAGCCTTTGGATACCAACACATTACGCACCGCCTTAATGGTACCGCTAGAGCCAATCACACTACTCCAGCCTACCTTTTGATATTGACCGTTAATCGCCAATATCTTTTTTCGTGCAGAGGTCATGGCTTTATTAAAAGCGCTTTTAGTGATCTGACCATCCGCAAAAAACTTTTTGCTATAAGCCACACAGCCCATCTGCAAGCTTTCGGTCAACAAAGGATCAAAGCCTTGGCCAATGACAAACTCGGTTGAGCCGCCACCGATATCGATAACCAAACGCTTATCACTACTGGCATTGGTGTGGGAGACCCCAAGATAAATCAAGCGTGCCTCTTCACGCCCAGCGATAATCTCAATAGGCTTTGGCAAAATGGCATTGGCTTTGGCTATAAAGTCATCGGCGTTTTTGGCTTGCCGTAGCGCATTGGTCGCAACGACACGCACTCGTGAAGATGAGACGGAGTCGAGACGGGCGACAAAGCGGCTTAGACAATCCAAACCTCGTTTTTCGGCCGCTGCACTCAATACATTATGCTCATCTAGGCCAGCTGCCAGCTGCACCTTTTCGGACATAGAAACGACTTTTCGTACCTCACCATGATCGAGGCGAGCGATGGCTAAATGAAAACTGTTAGAGCCAATATCAATCGCAGCCATCAGTTCATCTTCGGCAAGTGGTGGGTTTTCTAGATAATTATGCGGCATAAAAAAATAGCTACCATATAAGCGGATGGAGGATTTTAATCTGTAAAGGTAAGGCTTTATCGCTTTGTACAATATCACCATGGCGTTAGATGCATGATGAGCAGTTTGCGCCATTAAAACATGTCTACCAAATACTGGCAAGAAAAGTAAAATAGCGCTGAGTAAGCTTAAGAGTATGAATGCCCAGTCATGCTACTTTTGGCTTTTGCTCTCCGTTCGCTTGTATTCATTATAGCCCTTTGTTACCTTCTAAATAAGGGATATAACTTACTTCTCACTACTTGGTAAAGGACATTATCGTCATGGATAAGACAACACAAGCACAGCGCATCCGTCAAGCTGCTGACAGCGATACCACAAAAAACACGGGTATGATAAAAACTGACAAGCACACTAAGCAAAAATTTTATGATTTTTATTTAGAAGAACATCAAAACATGGCGTGCCGGCGTTTGCACTTCGCCGGTAGTAGCTTTGGCTTATTAGGTCTGGCAAAATCAATCAAAACCCGTTCACCAAAACCATTACTAAAAGGTATCGCTGCCGGTTATGGCTGCGCCTGGATTGGGCATTTTTTCTTTGAAAAAAACAAACCCGCTTCTTTTAAATCTCCCCTAAAAAGCTTCGTCAGCGACTTTCGTATGTATACTGATGTACTGCGTGGCCGGCTCAGCCTAAAAGATCGTAAGTTTGATAAAATTTAGCGTGTTCAACAGATCCCAAGGATACATAAGCACAAAAAAACCAGCACAGCGGCTGGTTTTTTTGATGCAATTAAGACGACAACTGATTTCGTTACGCTTTTGCCATTTCTGCAAAGATTTCGTCAGCAGCTTTGATCGATGCTTCGATGTCTGCATCGCTATGCTTGATAGACATAAAGCCGGCCTCATAAGCTGATGGCGCTAGATAAATACCACGATCTAACATGCCATGAAAGAACGTATTAAACACGTCCATATCGCATTCTGTCACGTCATCAAAGTTTTGAGGGACAGTCGTTTCACTGTCTTTGACAAAGAACATACCAAACATACCGCCCAGTTTATTGGTACGCAGATTGATACCATGCTTGTCAGCAGCAGCTTGAAAACCATCAACCAGCTTATCTACTTTCGCTGATAATTCATCATAGAAACCGTCTGCCGTTAAGTCTTCAAACATGGCAATACCAGCGCGCATCGCCAATGGGTTACCTGACAGTGTACCGGCTTGATAAACACCGCCCAGTGGCGCAATGCAAGACATGATGTCTTCTTTACCACCAAAGGCACCAACTGGCAGACCTGCACCGATGATTTTACCAAAGCAAGTCAAGTCAGGGTCGATGCCGAAGTGTGCTTGCGCACCGCCAAGGCCGACACGAAATCCCGTCATGACTTCATCAAAGATGAGCACAGCGCCATGAGCTGTACACTGCTCACGCAGCGTGTCATGGAACGCTTGCGTGGGAATGACCATATTCATGTTGCCAGCGATAGGCTCCAAGATCACACAAGCAATCTCTTCACCCCACTTCTCAAAACAATCCTTAATCGCTTGCGGATCGTTATAAGGGATAGTAATGGTATGCTTAGCAAAATCCGCTGGCACGCCTTTTGAAGTTGGCTCACCGATGTCGAGCATGCCTGAGCCCGCTTTGACCAATAAGCTGTCTGAATGGCCATGGTAACAACCTTCAAATTTGACGATTTTGTCACGTTCCGTATAACCACGGGCCAAACGGATGGCGCTCATGGTCGCTTCGGTGCCTGAGCTGGTCATACGAATCATCTCAACACTAGGGACAATCTCGCAAATTTTGTCAGCAACTGTGGTTTCAAATGGCGTAGGGGTACCAAAGCTCAAACCATCATCAGCCGCTTTTTTGACCGCATCGATTACTTTTGGATGGGCATGGCCCAAAATCATAGGGCCCCAAGAGCCGACATAATCGATATAGGCATTGTCTTCGGTGTCATAGATTTTGCTGCCATTGGCACGGTGCATAAAAATCGGCGTGCCCCCGACCCCAGCAAAGGCCCGGACTGGTGAGTTAACACCACCCGGAATATGTTTGCGGGCTTGGGCAAAAAGCTGTTCGTTTTTAGTACTCATAATCATCACTCTTAGTAGTATTGTTGGTCTTTATTTTAGGCATTGAATGTATGTTGCCTATCTTACCAAAAAAAAGTGAGCTCATCTGAGCTCACTTTGTATCTATATTATTTTGTATTTATCTGATGCAGTTGTCAGCATTGTGACGGTGATAAGCGATTGACTTAAGACAGCTCATTATCATCAGATGTCTCGGACTTATTCTTTTTTGGGGCAAACGCATCTAAACGACCTTGTTCATGCTCTAGCCAAACGGCATTGACAATGGACAGTAAGACGGCAAATCCAAGTCCTAATACCCAAGCAAAATACCACATATTGATTCTCCTATCTATATTGTCATCAAAGCGCTTTATGGATCAGTAACCTGACTCACTGTTTTCACGCATATAAGCGGCCGTCACCTTACCGCGCATGATGCTATAAGCCCAGCTGGTATACATGACGATAAGCGGTATAAAGATCACCACAGCATACAGCATAACCATCAGTGTTAAGTGACTTGAAACACTGTCCCAAGCCGTCAGACTGGCATTTGGATGCGTTGATGAAGGTATGACAAATGGGAACAGCGCCACACCAGCAGTCATAATCACACTTAACACCGTGATACTCGAGGTGATAAATGAGGCTAGAGTTTGACCCATTCTCAATAGCACGACAGTAATCAGTGGCATGACCACCCCTAATACTGGAAATGCCCATGCCCATGGGTAGGTGGCAAAGTTGGTCATCCAGCCACCACTTTGTAGCGCCACTTCTTTACCCAGTACGTTTGGAAAGCCGCCTTTATCAACTGCTGAGGTAATGACGTAGCCATCCATCGCTTGTATCCAAAAGCCTGCACCCACAAACATAATCACAAGGGCGATTGCAGAGAGCGTGGTATAGCGAATGGTGCGCTCTTGGATAATGCCTAAAGTACGGTGGGCTAAAAAAGTGCCGCCTTGCATCGTCAATAGTGCAGCGCTGACTAGACCACAAAGAATCGCAAATGGGTTTAGCAATTGCCAAAAAGTACCAGTATAAGTGGATAGTAGATTGCTATCAAAACTAAAAGGTACGCCTAAGAATAAGTTACCAAAGGCCACACCAAACACCACTGCAGGGACAAATGAGCCGATAAACAGCCCCCAGTCCCATGAGTTGCGCCAACGTTGGTCTTTGATCATATTACGGTACTTAAAGCCCACCGGACGGAAAAACATCGCCCACAGTACGGCCATCATCGCCCAGTAAAAGCCACTAAAAGCAGTGGCATAGACCATAGGCCAAGCGGCGAACAAAGCACCACCTGCGGTGATAAACCATACTTGGTTGCCCTCCCAATGAGCGCCAACGGTCGTGACAATAATACGACGCTCTTCGTCGTTTTTGCCGACAAAGGGCAAAAGCGTACACACGCCGATATCGTGACCATCCATGATAGCAAAGCCTATCAGCAGCACGCCAACCAACAGCCACCAGATGATTTTTAGGGTTTCATAATCAAACAACATGGTTCACCTCCTGATCTGCGGCAGACGGCGTTACATTACGAGGTGTCTCACCATAGTAACGTCCTGTGCCCAAACTGCCTGGCCCTAACTTGACATACTTAATCATCAGATACATCTCGATAATCAGCAGTACTGTATAGAATGCGACAAACCCAGCAAGCGACCAGTACACATTGGCCACGCCAATATTTGATGTTGAGATATGCGTCGGCAACACGCCATAGATGGTCCAAGGTTGACGACCATACTCAGCGACAAACCAACCAAGCTCAGCGGCTATCCAAGGTGCTGGCAACATAATGACGGCCCACTTAAGAAGCCATGTCTTTTGGGTAAAGGTCCCTTTTAGGCTATACCATAAGCTGACCGCAAACAGCGCCAACATCAAAAAGCCCAGCCCCACCATAATACGAAATGACCAAAACATCGGTGCCACTTTAGGAATGGTGTCATCCGTGGCTTTTTGAATCATCTCAGGCGTGGCTTGTGAGACATCATCAGTATACTTTCTTAGCAGTAGACCAAAGCCTAAATCATCTTTTACCTCATCAAACTGCGCTCTTAGTGCCATATCATCTGGGGTTTTTCGTAGCTGCTCAAGCAGGGTTACTGCCGTCACGCCTGTGATGATGCGCTCTTTATTAAGCTCCTTAATCTCAAGGATACCTGGTATCTCTTTATCAAAAGAGCGGGTGCCGATGATACCCATCGCATACGGTATTTGTAGCTCCCAGTTGTTTTTTTGCTCTTCTTCATTAATACTGGCGATCAAATTAAAGGGGGCCGGAGCAGGCTCGGTGTGCCACATCGCCTCCATGGTGGCCAGTTTGGTCTGCTGAGCCTTACCTATCGAATAACCTGACTCATCGCCTAGCACGATAACACTACAGATGGAGGCAAATCCAAAGGCTGCAGCGACTTGAAAGCTGCGCTTAGCAAATTCAACATCTCGCTTACGTAGCAAATATAGTGCTGAGATTGAGAGGACAAACACCGAGCCGACCACGTAGCCCGCTGACACCGTATGTACGAACTTGTTTTGTGCATCTGGGTTTAAGAGTACCGCAGCAAAGTCGGTCATCTCCATACGCATGGTCTGATAGTTGAACTCTGCACCGACGGGACTTTGCATCCAGCCGTTGGCAATCAAAATCCAGAGCGCCGAAAAGTTGGTGGCGACTGCCATCAAAAAGGTCACCACTAAATGCTGAACTCGGGACAACCGATTCCAGCCAAAGAAGAACAAGCCTACCATGGTAGACTCTAAAAAGAACGCCATCAAACCTTCAATGGCAAGCGGGGCACCAAAGATATCACCCACATACTGTGAATAATAAGACCAGTTAGTACCAAACTGAAACTCCATGGTGATACCAGTGGTCACCCCAAGTGCAAAGTTAATACCAAATAACTTGCCCCAATAACGGGTCATGTCTTTCCAAATCTGCTTGCCAGTGGTCACATAGACGGCTTCCATGATGACCAAAAACCAAACCAAACCTAGCGTCAGCGGTACAAATAAGAAGTGGTAAAGTGCCACCACCGCAAACTGTAAACGTGACATATCTACTAGATGTTCAGTAATCATACTAAACTCCCTAACGATACGGGCTCACCGAGCAGATCTCATCACAAAAAAATCACATAGAAAAACCCTGTTACCTCCTTGTTGGTGTAACGTTTCTCTATACGATCCATCAAAAACCTGACAGCTCACCCTATATTACTCATAGGATTTTGCTTCTTTATTGATATACATCCCTTTATATGAATAGCTGCGACCGATTGATATCTTAAGTACGTTCATATCGGCATCATAGAAGCCCATAAAAAACAACAGTCAATCATCCCATTGCTGACAATAAGCGACTGAAAACAAACCACTAACAAATATAATATATTTATTAGTATAATATCTGTATTAATACAACACAACAGTTAAAGTCACAAAAAAAATATGGAATTAAACCAACATTATTACACAGCGTAGCAACAAATACATATTGCGGTTGTGACAGACACTGAAGTTATCAGGCTACTCGCCTCTATCAAGCAAATCAAGTACAGGCTCCGGAATATAATAACCAACCTTTACTTACCAGTCACTTTATCATATCTATTCAATGGCATTATAGAGTGCTGATATTCATGGTTATACTTGTAGAGCAGCGCACGACTAAGCCAGCCTCTTCATTGGCTTTTCACTATAACAGCGCCTACAATCACTTTAGATGTCTATAAACCTACATCAAAAACCACTTATTTCTTGCGGTAGACAGCACTATGGCAACCCTCTCCAATACTGAAAAGCGTTTTTTAAAGCAACTTATTGCATCGGTAAAACGCCCACTCAATCTGGCTTGGGTACTCACTGTCATTAGTGCGCTACTGTTTGTCTGGCAAGCGTGGCTACTTGCCAGTTTGTTTGGTACTTGGCTGAGTAATTACTTCAACGAGTTGCCGCTATCTACGGCTGTGTCTAATGACTGGTTGGCGGGTTTGGTCGTTTGCTTTGTTTTACGACCGCTACTACATAGCGGCCGTGAGCTCATCAGCCAACGTGCCAGTCTAAAGGTGCGTAGTGAGCTGCGTGAATCACTACTCTCTAGCATGGCAAGACTTGGGCCAAACTTGCGTTATTTTGGTAGTGATGGCAGTTTATCTAGCCAAGTTATCGATCAAACCGATGCTTTAGATGGCTATATCAGTAGTTTTAGTGTGCAGAGCAAGGTGGCTGCTAGTACTCCCATTATTTTGCTGATTGCTGTTGCTTGGCAAAGCTGGGTCGCCGCCGCACTACTGCTACTCACCGCACCTTTAGTGCCTATTTTTATGATATTGATTGGCCACTTAACTGCCCGCAAAAGTGCTGAGCAGTTCAGTGCTTTGGCACAGCTTAGCGGACGGTTTTTGGACTGGGTACGTGGTATGCCAACATTAAAGCGTCTACAAGCGACTGACATAGCCGCTCATGACTTGGCAATCAGTAGTGAGGACTATCGCCGCCGAACCATGGATGTGCTCAAAATCGCCTTTTTAAATGGAGCGGTGCTCGAGTTACTGGCGGCTTTGAGTATCGCTTTAGTGGCGGTTTATCTTGGTTTTGGTCTGATTGGTATCTTGCCATGGGCAAAGGGCGAGGTGCCCGTCCCCTATTTTGGTGCGTTATTTATCTTACTATTAGCACCTGAGTTTTATTTACCACTGCGCCAGCTGGGTGCTGACTATCACGCCAAAGCAGAGGCAGAAGGCGCTGTACAAAGCCTGCTACCTATTATCAATGCTGCTGACCATATTGCTGATAGCGACTCTGAGCCTCTTAACAATACCGTCTCTGGGTCTCATGCCGATCAAAGTCTAACCCACACTTCTGCTATGGAGGCTTGCACAGCGCAGCCAGATGTCTCAAAAGCCTTTGGCATCGTGCTATCCAATCTAAGTATTCGTAGTCCGATAGCAGAGCCTACAGACAGTGTTGATCAAAACAACAGCTATCAAAACAGTGAGCCTAAAAACACTGATCATCAACACTCTCAGCAAGCAGGCAACGTGATTTCAGCCCGCCCGCCCGCTCATCATAGGCGTTATCGTACCCGCTTGGCGCCCATTAGTGTCGAGCTGCCAGCAGGCGCGCGCATGGCACTGATTGGTGCTAGCGGCAGTGGTAAATCAAGCCTGCTCCAAGCCTTAATGGGCTTTGTCAGTTATGATGGCAGTATCAGACTGGTCAGCAAAGATGGACGACAACAAGTCGAACTTAACGACACCAATCTGGATACCTTGCGTCAAAACATCGGCTACCTTGCCCAACAAGTGGCGCTCATGCCGCTGAGTATCGCCCAAAACCTTCGCCTTGCCAACCCTAGTGCCACTGAGGCTGAGCTGATCGCTGTGCTCGAGGTGGTCGAGCTTTGGGATCTGATCCAGCGCTTACCCGATGGTCTACATACACAGCTTGGCGATCGTGGTCAAGGTCTCTCAGGGGGGCAACAGCAGCGTTTGGGTATCGCACAATTGCTCCTACGTGAGGACAGTTTATGGCTGCTCGATGAGCCCACTGAGCATTTAGATCCAGATACTGCCCAACGTATTCATACGCTACTTGCAGAGGTCAGCCGTGACAAAACTGTCTTGTGGGTAACGCATGCCCATGAGCAGCTTACGTGGTTAGATGGTGTGATACGACTTGATGGTCAAAACCACTTACAGGCAGATACAAAACTGGATGCACAGCTTGATAACACACCTAACACAGAGCTGGAGACAACAACTGATACTTCGAGGGCTAAGCCATGAGTAAACATACCTCACAACATCAGCCCAACCATACTGCAATAACACACTCTGTCGATAACCAGGCAGCAGACAGCCGTGACCCTGCTTTTCGTTTGCGTGATATGTTCAAGCCTTCATTTGATTTGTGGGTTATTTCTTGGCTGCTAGGGCTGATATTCGCCATCTCTATCATCGCACTTTTGATGATCTCAGGTTGGTTTATCAGTGCTGCTGCTCTGGCAGGTATGCTCGCTGTTGGCTCCCATGCTTTTAACTATATGATGCCTGCAGGTATCATTCGTATGTTGGCCATAGCCCGTACCGCCAGCCGCTACGGTGAGCTGATGGTCTCACACAACGCTGTCTTTGATTTGTTAAAAACACTCAGGCTTAGGTTTTTTGAGCGCTTGTCTACGCTGCCTTTAGTACAGCAGCGCAACGCCTTACACGCTTCACAATATATGCATAGATTGGTCAACGACATCGATAGGCTTGATGAGTTTATTTTGCGGGTGGTCTCGCCTTGGCTGATCGGTACCATCGTCGTCACACTCTTAGCGCTGTTTATTGGGTTTGCTTTACCTATCGACCCCACTCTAAAGCGGATGATTTATGGCTTACTGGCTTTGGCGCTGCTGGTGCCGCTGCTAGGTACATATCTGGGTATCCAACAAGCAAGACAGCTGGCCGAGGTTTCTGAAGCACGCCGGCAAAAACTACTCGCTCCCTTAGCTATCATTACTCAGCTGCTATTGTGGCAACAATGGCGGGCGCAGACGGCCGATTACATCGAACAAGACAACCTCTTGCAGGACTTGGAATGGCGAGCACAAAAGCGCCGCTCTGCGTATATGCTGGGTATTCAATGGTTGTTTTATGCGGGCGTGTTGGTGGTATTGTTTGCTATTACTCAGTTATCACAAGGTGCAGCATTTGATAGCAGTATCATGCATGTGGTCAGTGTCCCCTTAGTGTTGGCTGTCGTTTTAGGCTTGATCGGTATTCAAGAAATCATCGTACCTTTAGGTCAGCACTATTTGGCGCTTGGTAATAGTATCGCCGCCAAACAGCGCCTAAACGCATTGTTAACCACCCACTCTACAGCTACTGAACGCTCTCCAAAAACCAAAGACAATATTGAAAAATCAGAGTTAGCCGCTGCTGACTTGCCATTACCCACAGGCGAGATGACGGCAACGCTTGATAGGGTCTATGCAAAAATACCCAAGGCGCTAGTAGGTGCTCAAGATGTGAGCGTCATTATAACCTCGGGGACACCGCTTATCATCAGAGGCGCTTCGGGCTGCGGCAAATCAACGTTATTGCAGATGCTCGCCGGTGAGTTGTCACTATTAAAAGGGGAAGTGACGCTAAATGATGCCGCTTGGCATGATTACGACTGGCGTGATCAGCTGGGCTACTTAGGTCAGCAGCTCGATATCTTTGATCAAAGCTTGGCGGCGAATCTACGCTTGGGTAAACCTAACGCCAGCGACGCTGAGCTGCTTGCTGCTTTGGATAAGGTCGGTTTGTCAAAGTGGTTGCAAGCGCAGCCACAAGGACTTGCGACACCACTTGGCGAATACGGCGCTGCCGTCTCTGGCGGGCAAGCAAGACGCATAGCATTGGCAAGACTATTGCTCAAGCCTCGGCGAGTATTATTACTCGATGAGCCTTTTGCAGGCCTTGACGCTCAAACTCGCGCACAGGTTTGGCATCATGTACGCGAACAGCAAAAGAACGACTTGTTGATCGTTGTCAGTCATCACGAGTGGGATATGGGCCACTGTCAATTACTCACGCTGAAGGAGCAGGTGTTTACCAATGATACGTTATGACTCATGACTCATAACTGCTAACTGTCGCTGGTAAACAAAAGCCACCTAAATCGCTTAGGTGGCTTTTATACTTATCACCTCTATTAAAAATGTTGAGGTGTTTTTTAGGCTCTCATATCACCTTGTCAACAAGCTGGTGACTTAAGCCTTTTTTACCACAGAAGATTTAAGTTTCATCTGTCCAAAACCATCAACCTTGCAGTCGATATCATGTCCATCTACAGGATCGTCAAGCAGCCGAATACTACGAACTTTAGTGCCAACCTTAATAGGAGTCGATGAACCCTTTACCTTTAAGTCACGGATGACTGTCACCGCATCACCATCCTGCAGCTCATTACCGACTGCATCACGAATGATGCTATCCTCTTCAGCTCGAGCCTCAGCAGCATCCGCTTCAGCGGCCGTCCATTCATGCGCACACATCGGGCATACCAGTAAGGCACCATCTTCGTAAGTATATTCAGCATCACATTTTGGACAATTGGGTAAACTCATGATTTCCTCGGCAGCCGTTAAAATAAAGGGGGTAATAGATCCTCATTGTACCCCAAGTCACTGACTTTAACCAATCTACACGCTTGAAATGTAGGCGCTGCGCCCAATCTACAGCACAGGTATAGCGTTTTTTATGCGCTTGTTTTTTGTGTTACCCTGCTTTGTAGGATTTAATCTTCGATATAACAAGTTTAAGGACAATAATCATGAGCCATGCAGTACTGCCGCAGTTTGCACAAGTCACCATCGAAGGCGAAGATGCCGAAAAGTTTTTACAAGGTCAGCTCACCGTCGACGTCACCAAACTCGGGCTTAGCTATCAAGCAACGGCACTAAGCAATCTAAAAGGCCGTATTGAGTTTGGACTTTGGATAAAAAAACAGGACGAAAACCACTTTGAGGTTGTCATCAGTGCTGACTGTGCAGACTCTTTACACGCCCATTTAAAGAAATTCGGCGCATTTTCCAAGTTTGAAACCAGTGCTCCAATACCGATTTATCCTTGTGTCATCGGCGATGAACCGACCTTCAGTCATAAAGATGAGCACAATACGGCAGAGGATACTCAAGCTTGGACGCAGCGTAGTATTGCCATCGGTAATTACTGGATTGTCGCCGACACTCAAGGTCAGTTTCAGCCGCAAGAGCTGCGGTTGCATCAGCGTGGCGGTATGGACTATGACAAAGGCTGCTATTTGGGCCAAGAGGTCATCGCTCGCATCTACTTTAAAGCGGCACCGAAAGCGTTTTTACATTACGTAAAAGGCACAGGTGAGGTCCCAGCTGCAGGTGATAAACTTGATAAAATCCAAGTGGTCAATGCCATTGAAACTGACGAAGGGTTTGAGGCTTTAGTCGTCGCACGCCCAGCACATCTCGATGATAGCGACCTGACGCTATTAGAGTTACCAGAAGCGTTGCAGGCTGATGTGGCACGCCCTCAATAACTGTGCTCAATCTACAGCGAAGCGTCAGATAAGCAGCTCATACAGTCACTAAGAGATTTTACTCATGACACATATTGCGGTACTCGGAGCAGGCGTGGTGGGCGTGACCAGCGCCTGGTATCTTCGGCAAGCAGGCTATGATGTGACTGTCATTGAGCGTGAGCCCGCAGCAGGAATGCAAACCTCATTTGCCAATGGCGGGCAGATATCCGTCTCACATGCGACCCCTTGGGCCAACCCGGCGACACCGAAAAAAGCGCTGAAATGGCTGTTTAAAGAAGACGCCCCGCTGCTATATCGTCTGCGAGCGGACAAGGCTCAGCTCAGATGGGCGCTACAGTTTTTGCAAGAGTGCCGCACAGACAGAGCCGATGCCAATCTGGTGCAAATGGTACGTCTCGGTCTGTATTCTAGAGATGCTTTGCAGCAGCTGCGGGCTGATATTGGTATCGATTACCAGCAACAAACTCGTGGTATCATGCACCTTTACACCGATCAAGCGGAGTTTGATGCTGCCATTGTGCCCACACAGCGTATGCAAGCGCTCGGCTGTGAGCGTCATATTATAGATATTGATAACGCCGTCAGTCTTGAACCAGCCCTCTACCCTGTGGCTCACAAGCTTAAAGGCGCAACCTATACCAGCCAAGATGAGTCAGGTAATGCTCATTTGTTTACCCAGCGCTTAGCTGAGCGCTGCGCTGATGCTGGCGTACAGTTTTTATATGATACCGAGGTGTTGGCATTAAACGCTGACGCCCATTCTACTCACCCACATATCCATAGCATGACTATCCGTCCTGCTGGCGAAAATGCGCAAACCTTTAGCGCAGACAGTTATGTCTTGGCATTGGGCAGCTATAGCGCCGCCTTAACCAAGCCATTGGCTGTTCATCTGCCTATCTTCCCCGCCAAAGGCTACTCAGCCACTTATCAAGTCAACCCTCGTGCACCGCATCTGGCGCCCTTTGTGAGCCTTATTGACGATGAGTTTAAGCTGGTAACCTCTCGTTTAGGAGATAAGCTACGAGTCGCTGGTACCGCTGAGTTTAATGGTTACAATCTAGACCTAAACAGCGTACGCTGTGAGGCCATTACTCGCCGTGTGCAGCAGTTATTCCCTAAAGGCATCATTGCTAACTCTGTCGAATACTGGACAGGGCTACGCCCAATGACGCCTTCAAACGTACCCTTAATAGGGCGTGCGCATCAGGGGCACGTCCGTCATGGCAGTACCAATATCGATGCCAGCTTCGATAATCTGTGGCTCAATACTGGCCATGGCACACTGGGCTGGACCCATGCTTGTGGTTCAGCAAAAGCGCTCAGTTTACTTGTACAAGGAGATCGGCCGGCAGTTGATTTTGATTTTACTGGCGTGGTTTAGTTTTTTGTTTTGGTTGCTTTTATTTTGGTTACTTAGTCTAGATAAAACCAACACGCCATCATACATAACTCTTATCTTTATACCATAGAAATGCTGAACTCTATAAAAGCGCAACACTCTAAACATTGCTCATACAGACATTATTAGCCCCTATCTTTATATTAGAAATCATCAGTTGGTTATCTGTCATTGATAGCTTTTAACTGAAGTATAAAGAAGACACAAAAAGGCAGTCTGTTAGATTGCCTCGATAATTAATAATAAGTGCAATAATTAAAAGAAGGAGTTTAATCATGAATGAACATACTCTAAAAGGTGATTGGAATCAGCTCAAAGGTTCAGTCAAACAAAAGTGGGCCGATCTTACTGATGATGATTTATTACACATTCAAGGTAGCCGTGACAAGCTAGTCGGTAAAGTACAAGAGCGCTATGGTCACTCTAAAGATGAGGCAGAGCGCCGTGTGGATGAGTGGCGTCGTGAAAACAACTACTAAGAATCACTCGTAATAAGCCCTGACAGCTTAAACATAAAAGCCGCATGCGAGTCATGCGGCTTTTTTATGGGTCTTTTTACATTTTAATTTTTCAAAACTCAGACACAATAAAACCGCATAGCAAATAATTGTTATGCGGTTTTATTATTAACGGTCCATGTTAGTTACCACAATTGTTTTTTATGCATCCTTGCACAAGTGACAACATATTGTGATATTGAGCATCCTGCTCTTTTTGCTACGACTATCAGCATTCACTGCTGTTATCAGCAAAGGGTCTGTGTCCTTACTTCATTTATTGTTATCATCCTGATGCTAATAAATGAATCATTATCCTTAATACGGTTAACTCAATCCTTGAGTCACATTCCCTGATGCCGTGTGACTATAATGCCAATATATCTCTGTGTTGTTAAGTCGCATAAACGTCAATGCATGTAAGCATATGCTTACACATCTTTTATTATGAGACATTTATTATCGATATAAGAGCATTTATAGTGTGTTAATAGCCGTTTTATGCCGCACCAAATACAGTTAGTCCTCAATAAAAACAGCATACCCTATGCCATTGCCACTGGCATTGATTATACGCAGCACCGAGCGGTGGTGGTACAGCACGCCAGACAAATAAATACCCGTAGCGCTTTTGAACTTATAACAGGTTTACTTCTAAACGACTGTAAGTTTTCTTTATTAGAACCAAACAGTAAGACTACGTCAGTACAGTATAGGATGATTACGCAATCCACCGCCTTGCTTACATCTTATTAACGCTCACGACACTTACTATCAAGTTTTGACCTCTATCATGTACTTGTAAGTAAATATTTCAAACGCTTTAATCACAACCAGACATGAGATCAAGCTTTTGGCATCGCAAACCTTTGATGCCTATGGTCAAATAAGCCTACCCTGGCTTATTTGACCATTTTTTATAGTATTATGAGGCAGTTTTTAATCTAATCGGAGAGGTTTATGACAAGTAAGACTTTATTGAAACCTACTGCGGCTGTCAGTGTGATAGCAGCACTATTAACCATAACGACAGGCTGTGTCACTGCACCAGGCTACAACGCTTACGATGACCTGTATGAAGACATCTATAAAGACAGCAAGGTCTACAAAAAGCACAAAAAAACCATCAAAACCATTGATAAAGACTTCTATCAACCGGCCATCAAACAGCAAGCCGCCAATAGAGTCAGTAACATGGGTTACCGTGTCAAAAGCGTGAAATTCAAAAGGGGCGATAGCAAGATTAAAGTCAAAGCCACTCGAGGTGGTGAGGACTACAAAATCGATCTAGACTATCCAAGCTATCAGGTCATCAAGATAAAAGAAGACTAAAACGACAGCCTTCTAAAAATCTAGCACTTCGATAATATCGTAGGCAGGCGTCTCGTAAGGATGCGCTTGCTTTAGTGCTTCAACGACCTGAGCCATGTTTTTTTGTGCTACCACCATCTCCACTCGCCATTCAGGCACTTTTTCTAATTTATCTTGCGCACCAATGTGCGGATTGCTACCTGCCAGTGGTTTAAACTGGCCCACGCCCTGCACTTGCCAGCAGCAGGCCTCATAGTTACCAATCGTGCCAGCACCTGCGGCAAACAGTGCCGACTTAACTTGCTCTAAGGCTTCTTCAGGAATAAAAACAGTCAGTTTATACATAGATTGCCCTCATATCATACCGTTAGCATAAGATCGAAAAATGATAGAAACTGCTATTTTTTCGATAAAGAAGGATGCCCCGTCCATACATAGCGTAGCAGCCAGTCTGCAGCTTCACCTGCAGAGTCAATACCGATACGTGGGCGCAGTGATACAGGAGGCTGACAGCCATCATCTTCGATCCAAACGCCTGACTCTGGTGCGATAGGCTGACCATATAACCGGCGATCAATCTGTAAACGCTTGCTCAGCTTACCAGGACCTGAAAACTGCTTAGGATGGGTAAACTGCTTAGCTGCTTCAAGCGACTGCTCGTCAATCAAACGCTCACTATCAGCGGTCAAAAACCCTGCACGTATTAGCACTGATTCAGGTGACTCTGCGGGCCCGCTCACTAAGTTGAGCATATGGTGTACGCCATAGGTTAGGTAGATATAAAACACCCCACCGGGCTGATACATAATCTCAGATTTGTCTTTTTTGCGTCCAAGGTGCACCTGCACCGAGCCATCGGCCGCACCGATATAGCTTTCGGTTTCAGAGATACGCATGCGTAAGGTTTTTTGTTGACCATCACTATCTGTCACCGTACTACACAGCACTTTACCGATCAAGTCAGCAGCGACCACACAAGTTGGACGAGTAAACCATATTGGCGCTAGCACAGTATTTGGCATAAGTTTAGACCTGGGTTCTCGTTAGCCTGATGGGACAAACAAGCCTTATTGTAGAAACAATAGATTGATTGTATCGTGCACATTTTATAAAAAAAACTGAGCTTAAAGCTCAGTTTTATCGAATAAAACTTAAGATATAGATTAGCTCAGAGGAACCCCAATACGCTGAGCGACTTCTTCATACCCTTCAATCACATCACCAAGCGACTGACGGAAGCGGTCTTTATCCAGTTTTTTCTTCGTGGTTTTGTCCCAAATACGGCAGCCATCTGGTGAGAACTCATCACCCAAGACGATACGATCATGGAACACACCAAACTCGAGCTTAAAGTCTACTAAGATTAAGTCGCCCGCATCAAACAGCGCTTTCAAGACATCGTTGACTTGATAAGTCAGCTCTTGCATTTTGGTCAGCTGTGCTTCGGTTGCCCAGCCCAAAGTGACGGATAGAGACTCATTGACCATAGGATCACCCAGCGCATCGTCCTTATAAAACAGCTCATAGGTCGGCGGCGTTAATGCTTGGCCTTCTTCTAGCCCTAGACGGCGAACCAAACTCCCCGCTGCAAAGTTACGTATCACACACTCTACAGGAATCATATCCAAACGCTTAACCAATACTTCATCATCAGACAGCTGCTTTTCAAAATGGGTCTCGATGCCAGCGTCGGCCAGCTTTTGCATGATAAAAGCGTTAAAACGGTTGTTAACCACACCCTTGCGTGCCAATTGCTCAATACGCTTACCATCAAGCGCTGAGGTATCGTCACGGAAATGTAAGATTAAAAGATCGTTATCCTCTGTTTCATAAACAGACTTGGCTTTGCCTTTATACAGCAGTTGTTGCTTTTGCATTATGGGAGTTCCTGTTCGTTCAAGGCTGATGTCGTTCAAGCTTATGTAATAAATAAGCAGCAAAGACCGCTTAACAAGCGGTCTGGATGGAATGTAAAACTTATTGAGCTGACGATGACGTCACTGGCACCGCTCGTTCAGGTTTTGGCAGTCGGTACTGCTTACCTGACTCATTTTGTAGCTGTAAAGTATTTTCGCCCAGATTTGGGGTGGGATACAAGGGTACAAACGGAGCGGCCTGTTGTGATGCAGGCAACTCTAATGGTGGCAACTTTTTACTTTGTTGATATGTCAGGCTCCCATTATCACGTTTACCCAGTACGCCTTTGGCCGTTTGGCAACCGCTCAGTACTAAGGTACTGCCTAGAGCCAAGGCAAATAACGCAGTAAAAGTTTTTGATGTCATTAATGATGTCTTCATCATATGCTCTCTCAGAGTTAGCAATCGGTGCCTATATAGATACTGCGCTAACGATGAATCAAGTCAGCATCTATAAGGGCGTCTTCTAGCCAGATTTTATAGTAAATTTGCCCGTACCAATGCTTGGTCGATGGTGTCATGATGTTTGTCTGCAAGCCATACCAAGGGTAAACGAATGCCCTTGTCTATCATGCCCATCTTATATAAGGCATATTTAGCAGGAATTGGGCTGGATTCGATAAACAAATCACGGTGCAAATGCTTAACCACATCATGAGCGCTATCAGCAGCTGCAAAGTCACCACGTAAAGCCGCCGTAAAGGTCTCACTCATGGCTTTAGGTGCTACGTTGGCTGTGACTGAAATATTACCGCTACCACCGACTTTCATCAGGTCAAGCGCTGTCCCATCATCGCCAGACAACACCACGATTCTATCGCCAACGGCTTTGATCAACTGCTCGCCGCGGCCGACAGAACCTGTGGCATCTTTGATGGCGACGATGTTCTCGATATCAGCCAAGCGCTCGACAGTTTCTTGGGCGATATCCACCACGGTACGGCCTGGTACGTTGTAGAGCATTTGTGGCATATCAACGGCTTCAGCGACAGCTTTATAATGCTGAAATAAGCCTTCTTGTGGTGGCTTATTATAATAAGGTGCTACCAGCAGCGCACAATCAGCGCCAGCGTCTTTAGCATCTTGAGTCAACTTAATGGCCTCAAGGGTGTTGTTTGCGCCAGTACCTGCAATGACAGGCACACGGCCTTTGACATGCTGCACAAAATAGCGAATCACCTCGCTGTGCTCTTGCATCGATAAGGTGGCCGACTCACCAGTCGTACCAACCGCTACGAGACAATGAGTGCCTTGCTCGATTTGCCAGTCTATGAGGTCTGCCAGACGTTTATAATCGACCGCTCCGTCAGGATGCATGGGCGTTACCAAGGCCACCATAGAGCCTTGTAGTCGGGTTTTGATATCGTCGTATGCTGTACTCATAACTTTGCCTTACTGGATTATTCTAGCTTTTATTAAAGCTATCACATGATAGGTCGTTTGCAAGCGCTATCGTTCATTTTACAGTACTATAGGATACGCTTGCTTTATATTCATACTGCTGACCGAACATTGATTTGAGCCTTGTACTTATTTTTATAGGTTTTACAAAAATAAGTCTTGATAGGCATAAATAAATATCGCCACAGCAGAGGATAAGGTTCACTGCAATAAATGACCGTTAGTGTAGCATATTTTGATTTGTAGGCTCACTAACAACTTTCACTGGGGTATGGATTTTATTTTGGTACCCGCTTTATGGCTCAGTTTAGCCTACTTAGGGTATGTTAATAAAAAAATTTATGCCCTATTAACGAATCGTCAACACATCAATAGTAGGCCTACGAATACGAAACGGCAGCCCTCGAGTACCAATACCGCTACTGATAAAGACCTGTGCATTACTGTGCTGATAGACGCCGCATTTATTATCGAAAGCGGTCTTGGACATAAGCGTCACGGCTGCACGGGCTTTATCGTTAGCTGCCCCTTCAGCTTGTCTGGGCAAATGGCTTGGCGACACTGGCTTGGCTGCACCGGTGATCAGCAGTGGTCTTGGCTGTAACGTGCTCGGCAAGTCGGTAATACTATCAAACCTTGAGGCCAGAATAATCACGGGTAGGGTGGCGTTTCCAATCTCCGTACAGAGCGCCGCCTTATCAGCGACAATGCTCACACCACGCTTCGCATGGTTTGCTTGGTTAGCCTGTTGCTGATTCGTCATGCATTCTGAAGTTACGCCGTTAGCGTGAGTAGTCATTTGTTTTGCAGAGTGCACGGCGTTTTTAGCAGACAGATGAGCGCCTTGAGCGCTTGGTTGTGGTAGATCTTGCCAACCACACAGCATCGCCACATGCGACGGGCTGTCGTTACTCTGTACTTGTGGTCTGAGCGTGTTATTTTTGTGTCGCTGAGCTGATTGTGGTAGTAATCGATACTGCTGACCGATATAGGTGATATCAAGCACATCAAACGCTGCCGCCAAAGTATCTTCTAGTAGTGGTTGCCCTTGCTTGGTGGTATTGAGAGACTGATAGCGCAAATCCGAGGTGCTCATGACGGTATAAACAGGCTTATTAACGCCTTTAAATAGCATCAACTGCCCTACTAAGTCAGCGCCTGGATAATACAGCCAATCACCGGTAATCAATACCGCATCTACAGACAGCTCGTTAATGGTCGTGACAAGCTTTCTGATATGTCTGGGTTTACCGCTATATAAGCCAATACGTAAATCAGCCAACACCGCTATGCTAAGTGGTGATTGTAGACTGATATCAATGGTTTGATGGTGCAATCGCAAGCGATTTGGCTGCACAATGACGGCATAAAAATACAACCCCATGGCTATCAGCGCCATCAACACAACGGACACCGACAGCCCGCTTAGCAGCGGCGTTAAGTCTTGTGTCCAGCCAACCAGCAGTAATAACGCCCAAAATGGCATGGTATAAGCAGCGTAATACAAGCCAAGCTTTGGCCAGATACGCATAAAGCGGGTACTAGGGTTGGCATTGAATGTCTGTAGGCATGACCACAGCACCACGTACGCCAGCAGTGCTGTCGCCATAATGATACATAATGTATAAATAGCGTGGTTAGTCATGAACACCTGGCTGTTGTGTCGGATATAGGGTCTGTCGACCATGAAGTATTGGGGCTGCTGAGATGCAGTTTGTGCAGTATCAAACAGTGACGACGTCGCCCAGCGAGCAAGGGCGTTTATACCAGCAGCACGGTATCGGTTTTAAGTTGAGTCAACGATATACCATTAATACGCACATGTGGGTATCGAGCAGACTTAGAACGATAGGCTGAAAAAACCAGTCATTATAAAGCTCAGTACCCACAAGTCAAAACCCAATCTGGTGCTTATTATCAAATACGCATCCGCACGCTATGATTTATCAATGCGTAGCCCGATAATAGCGGGGATACCTTGACGCATGATCTCGATAGTCACCACGCCTTTTTTGGGCAGTGATGAGATTGCATCAGCAACATCCGCCGCTTCTCTTATCGGCTTTTGGTGTAAGTTGGTGATGACGTCGCCTGCGAGTATGCCAGAGCGAGCAGCAAGCCCCGTTGGCTCAACTGCCGTCACCAACACGCCAGTCTTGCCATCTGTCGCAAGCTCGACTTGCTCATCAGGGGTGAGATTGCGTAAGCGTAACCCTAGACGCACCTCATTGTCTTGTTGGTTTTGACCTTGAGCTTGAACGTCGCTTGGTGCCTGACTGAGCGTACCTGAGACCGTAAAGCGCTTGCCATCTCGCTGTATTTGCGCACGAAACTTCTCATTAGGTTTGGCTCGGTTGATGAGGTTTAACAGATCAGAAGCACGCATAATATTGCTATTATTGTATTGTAGGATGATATCACCCGACTTTAGACCGGCTTTATGAGCCGGTGAATCGGGTGAGACACGGGTCAATAGCGCCCCTTGTGGTCTCGCCAGCTTATAGACCTCTGCCAAATTACGATCTATGTCTTGTGGGTAGACGCCCAAATACGCACGCATCACTTTGCCATTGGTCTTTAACTGCTCGTAGATATCCATGGCGGCATCGATAGGAATAGAGAACGACAATCCCATATAACCGCCAGTACCACTAAAGATACGTGAGTTGATACCGATGACTTCACCACGCTGATTAAATAATGGCCCACCCGAGTTGCCTGGGTTGAGCGCCACATCGGTTTGAATAAAAGGCACACTGGTCTCACGGGAGAAGCTCCGTGACTTGGCACTGACGATGCCGGCAGATGCTGAGTAGTCAAACCCAAATGGTGAACCGATAGCCAATACTGGCTCTCCGACTTTGATACTATTGGAGTCGCCAATAGGCAATGCTGGCAGCTGATTACCTGCAACTTTTAGCACCGCCACATCCGAGCGCTCATCGCTACCGACCAAAGTTGCGTCCAACTCTGTACGGTCATTTAAGGTCACCGTGATTTTATCCGCCCCTTCAACCACATGGTGATTGGTCAGCATATAGCCATTTGGAGTAATAAAAAACGCCGTGCCATAGGCGTGTTCAATCGCTGGGGTCGCTGCTCGATTAGGGATACGCAAACGATCACCAAAAAACTGGCGCAGTAGCTCTGCTGTTTGGGCTTGCGCCAACTCCGCCTCGCTTACGGTCTTGGTTACGTTGACTCGTGCCACTCCTGGCGTCACCTGCTGTACCAAGTTAGAAAAGTCTGTAGTAGCGACAGCCGCATGGGCAGTTTGAGTGGTCGCTACACTCATGCCCGCCATCATCGTTGTGCTTACAGCTATCGCCAGCAAGCCACGCTGTAGTATACGTTGTAAATGATAAGCGATTGGTTGACTCTGCATAATATCCTCTTAATTGTCTTTATTTGTTCAACGATATTAGGGCTGATTTTTTAATTGTTTAAATAGGTACCGTCATCATCACTGCTGATCAGCTGCTGTTTTTAGTCATGTTGTTTTTAGCGATACTTCTTTAATCTTAGCCTATTTATCATGACCCTACTGTATAACAAATTCAGTGTTTAGTTTACTGCTATTGTAGTATGTAGGATGACGCCTGTCATGATTAGGGCCGATAACCCTGTCATTATATCTCGATAAACGCTAACGTAAACCAGCTGACCTATACCCTTTTGGTTCACATCTTGACCTGCCTCGTTACATACAAGAAAAATAAAATCATGCTATGATAACAAACCAAATACTATCTATAGTAGACAAAAGTTCACTAAAAAGAGGTTTGCCTACTGTGGTTTTTGCCCATGATCATATGGCTCGAATATCCTCTGCAGTGACTGATAAGAGGCTGTGATAACGGTTGGTAATGACCATTTACTATAGCACTATTTAGCGTTTATTTTTGTGCACTGACTGGCATCGTAAACTTCCCTTAGATTCTACTGTACGTAAAGTATGACAAGCTTATAAAAGGATTGATTTATGGATACCGCCCTCTTGCTATCCGGCGTGGTTGGGCTTGGCATTGCCGCCCAATGGTTGGCTTGGTATTTAAAGCAGCCGTCCATTTTATTTTTATTACTCATCGGTATCATTGTTGGACCGATCTTAGGATATTTTGACCCTGACTTGGTTTTAGGCGAGCTGATGTTCCCTTTTATCTCCTTGGGCGTCGCTATTATCTTATTTGAAGGGTCACTGACGCTAGAGTTTGATGAAATCAAACAGCACGGTACTGTCGTTCAGATGCTGGTGTCTGTCGGTGTCGTAATCACCATTGCCGTTGTGGCACTGTCGACTTATTTACTGTTTGATGTCGACCCCTTGATTGCGCTATTGTTTGGTGCTTTGGTTTGTGTGACAGGGCCAACGGTGATTATGCCGCTACTGCGCAGTGTGCGTCCTAACAAGACCATTTCTAACATTTTGAAGTGGGAAGGCATCATCATTGATCCCATCGGTGCGATTGCGGTGGTATTGATCTATGAGTACATTATCTCTGGTGGTGAAGCCAGTAGCTTACTTCTGTTCTCCAAAATTGTGGTCTTGGCAACGGCTATCGGTATGGCGGGTGCTTGGGCGTTGGCATTCTTAATTCGCCGCAATATGATTCCTGAGTTTTTGCGTAATGTCTTTACCTTAGCCTTTGTTTTATTGCTGTTTTCGATATCAAACCACTTGGAGCATGAGTCAGGCCTACTGACCGTGACGGTAATGGGCGTTGCCTTAGCCAACTGGCCCAAATTCCCTCGTGATACCATCTTAGAGTTCAATGAGTCGCTCACTATTTTACTGATCTCAGTATTGTTTATCATGCTTGCAGCTCGCGTAGAGTTGGTTGACTTAATGAGCGTCGGCATTGCAGGTCTGGTATTACTCGCTATCGTCATGTTTGTCGCGCGTCCACTGTCCGTGTGGGTGTCGGCTATTGGTTCGAACTTAAAGACCAATGAAAAGCTCATGATCAGTTGGATCGGGCCACGTGGTATCGTTGCCGCCGCCATCTCCTCTCTGTTTGCCATTCGCTTGCAAGAGTATGACATCCAAGGCGTTGAGCTACTGGTGCCTTTGGTGTTTATGGTAATCATTGGTACAGTGATGATTCAGGGCTTGGGCGCAAAAATGGTGGCCAACTTACTTGGCGTGCGTGAGCCTGAGACCAATGGTATCTTAGTGGTCGGCTCAAACCCTGTCGCCCTTATGGTGGCGAGCTCCTTAAAAGATCATGGCTTCGATGTGGTCGTCGCCCACAACAACTACACCAATATCGCAAAGGCACGTATGAGCGGACTACGTACCTACTTTGGTAACCCTGTCTCTGATCATGCCGATCACCATCTAGACCTTATTGGTATCGGTCATCTGTTTGCCATGAGTATCGATAAAGAGCTGAATACTTTATCCGAGATTCATTACCGTCATGAGTTCGGTGAACAAAAGATATTTCGCCTCAAGTTCAGTGACGAGAAGAGCAAAAGTGAGCGTGACACTAAGCAAGCGCACTTTCAATCGCAGTGGCTGTTTGGTAAAGACGTCACGTATACCAAGCTTGCCAGCATGCTCTCTAAAAAGGCCAAGATTAAGGTTACCAATATCACCGACAGCTATAGCTTTGAGCAATATAAGGCAGACAACAAGCAGTTCGTGCCACTGTACACTCTAGATAAAGAAGGCCATCTCAAAGTCTTTACCGACAAGTTTGATGGCTCTGTGCCCCGTGATCGTAAATTGGTAGCGCTAGTCGTAGAAGATGAGGTACAACCAAAGACAGTAGATGTCACCGCCAAGCAAGAACAAGCACGAGCGATTGCAGATGCTGACTTTGAGGCCAAATCCAAAGCGCCAGAAAAACGCAAGCAAAAAGAGCTGAGCGAGACGATACCTAATGAGCTGTCGCAAAGTGATACACAAAAAGCAGAAGGCGCAGAAACCAAAGCAGAGAGCCGTACTGCAGAGCAGGTGCCAGAGCAAACCAAGTCAAATGACGCTCCTAAAGCCACTGCTCCTAACAGCAAACCTGCTACAAAAAAGCCTGAGAAAGCGTCGTCCTCTGTCGCTCAGATCAAAGCCAATGCTCAAGGCAGTGGCAGTGCGCCAAAAACCAAAAAAGGCACATTGGACCCCAGTCGTCTACCAGACTCAGATAAAAGTATCGATAACAGCAAAGCTACGGCGGATACCGATACCACTGAGACAAAGTCAGCAGATAAGGCAGATAAGTAGTAGCCGCTTTTTATTCTAATTTAATAGCAAAAACCCCAGTTCAAATTTGAGCTGGGGTTTTTTATCGTTAGGACGTTTGGCTGATTTGATAACACGCTCTAGCAAAATTTGCTACCATGTATTTTTTAGGTTTTATGATTTAGATTTGATTAGTCAATTCTAAATCATAAAACTGGCACACTCTATGCCACGTGCTGTTGGTATTAATTTCCCTTGCGTGCTGTGCCTACGCCAACAGAGGCTGCGAGAAGTTAATACCAGCAGCACTGTACCTAGTTTAAAGTGTGTTAACTATAGTCAAATATCGTTATTTAGGTGATGGAATTATGGCAAAAAATGCCCTACAAGCGCAGCTGCTAAAAGCAGGATTGGTCGATAGCAAAAAAGCCAAAAAACTTAACAAGCAGTCACAGCATGCTAAGCGTACTGGCGATACAAAAAGCATAGAAGCCAAAAAAGCCCTAGCAGCCGCACAAGCCAAGCAAAGAGAAAAAGACCAGCTGCTCAATCAAGAAAAGCAACGTGCTTTAGAAGAAAAAACGCTTACCGCCAATATCATTCAAATGATTAAGCAGCATCAAATTACGGATACTCAAGGTGAGGTCACTTATCAGTTCGTTGATGATACTAAAATCAAAAAGATTCATATCACTCAAAAACTATATGATCAGGTCGTGGCCGGTCATGTGGTGATTGCTCGACTAGAAGACAGCTATGCACTCCTGCCTCGCCCCTTGGCTGATCGTATTAACGAAAAGCAAGAAGGCTTTGTAGTAGTGGCCAATGACACCTCAGACAGTGAGCTGGCAGAGGATGACCCTTACGCCGCTTATGTGATTCCAGATGACTTGATGTGGTAACTGATGACGCTGGTTATTGGCTGTTGGTCATCTCAAACTGCGTGGTCACGACCTGCCATATTCGGGCACTGACCTCATCGGCAGTGCCTGAGGCATCAATACGCTGAATGCGCTCAGGATGCTCAGCGGCCAGTGCGCTAAACCCTGCATAAACCCGATTAAAAAAGTCCGTCGCCTGCTGCTCAAAGCGATCGGCAGCGCTACGCTTACCAGCACGCGCCATTCCTTCTAGGACTGGCAAGTCAAGCCATAATGTCAGCTCTGGCAGCTGCGGGATAAACTGCTCAATGAGTGACTCTATCTTTGTCAATGCCACGCTATCACCATGTGCTCGAGCAAAGCCTTGATAAGCGATGGTCGAGTCCGTAAAGCGGTCACATATCACCCAAGACCCACGCTGCAATGCTGGCAAGATAACTTGTTGCATATGATCGCAGCGAGCGGCAAACATCAACAATAGCTCAGTGTCGTCATTGATGTCGGTAGCTGGATCTAACAGTATCTTGCGTAGGCGCTCTGCAAAAGGGCTGCCGCCTGGCTCACGAGTACGTAGGCAATCGATGCCAGCGGCTTGTAGGCGTACACACAACTGCTCGATAGCAGTAGTCTTGCCTACGCCCTCAGTGCCTTCAAAACTAATAAAACGCCCAATGCTTGGGGGGTTACTCATATGATTACCTAACCTGTTACTCTGGCGGGGTTTGTGATTTTTTTTCACGCATCACCTTGAGGTACTCTTGTACCGCTCGATTGTGATCCGCTAAGTTATTGGTGAATTTGTGCCCGCCATGACCGGTCGCTACGAAGTATAATGCCTCACTGTCAGCGGGATGCAGTGTGGCTTCGATAGAAGCTGCTGACGGTAGTGCAATCGGTGTCGGCGGTAGGCCATCGATTTGATAAGTGTTATAAGACGTTTTTTCGTCGATATCGGCACGGCGAATATTACCGTCATAGCGCTCGCCCATCCCATAGATGATGGTCGGGTCAGTCTGCATGCGCATGCCTTGAGCAAAGCGATTATTAAATACTGCGGATACCAAGGGGCGCTCTTCGGCGATACTGGTTTCTTTTTCGATGATGGACGCCATGATCAGCGCTTCATACGGGGTTTTGTACGGCAGATCTGGCGCTCGGTTTTCCCATGCCTCAGTTAGCGTTTGCTGCTGACGTTTATACAGATCGGTCAAGACCTGTTTGTCACTGGCCCCTTCGCCATAATAATAAGTATCAGGCGCGAACCAGCCTTCTAGATTATACTGTACGATAGGATCGCTATGAGAGGTCACCGAATCTGGCAAGATATCCACCAAGTCTAGCGCCTGTGCGATACTGGCATTACTGGCATCGCCGCCATCTGTGACCAGGACTTCTTTTTTGATGCCGGGGTTGTCACGTAGGTTTTGATAAAGCTCACTTGCAGTTCTCCCCTCGATGATTTGTACTTTGACCATGGCAACTTTTGCACCCTGCCCTAGGATATGCAGCACTTCTGCGATGGTTGGGTTGGCAGGCAGCTGATAAATACCGGCATGCAAGGGCGCATCGATTTGCGACTTGATATAGACCTTGGCCACGGTACTCGAAAACAGCGGGATTTTCTGCTGCCACTGTGGCAGCAAGCCATAATAGGTATCCCCCTGTTCGATGGTCACCTTCTGCTCTGGCTGCTCGATGCGTCCAAATAACGTTTGATAGACCATGACCAACAAAAACGCCGCTATCAAGCCCAGTACCAATAATATCTGATAGCCACGCTGCATAAAAAACGATGGGTTGTCTTTTTTGTACTTACGAGGCTTGGTTTGGCTGCTGATCAAGGAGATGTCAGTCGCTGGTGCTTTGTCCGCTTCGCTCTCGTCAGTCGCTACTGGTGCTTGCTCATCAGCTGCTACAGGCGCTGAGTCTAGGCCATCAGTCGAGCCCTTAGCGGCATTGGCATTATCATCAGTCCGCTTATTATTAGGATCATCAGAAGGGGTGTCGGGGGTTGGCATACTCATGACAGCTCACAGGGCAGAGGTTTGCTAGAATTTAGCATTGAACTGGACGCTTTTCAATGGGATTTGTTTAGTCGTCTCTAATTAGTCTATAAAAGGCGTGCTAGGGCGTGTCCTCATTTTAAAAATGGAGATAAAAATGAGATAAATTGCCGCCAAACAAGGAAAATAGCGCAGATAATATCGGGATATTACCTAGCTATTTAACGCTGTTTGGCAAGATTTAGCCATTTTTAGCCCATTTAGGTATCCTTCGATTGAATTGAGGACACGCCCTAGTATTGATAACTATGATTTTTACAACATCCCAGCCATCCGTTTACCCCTCTCTCATCCATCACCAAAATAACAGACTCTTATGAACTTAAACTTTAATCAAGCACTCGCTGCCAATTATCGCTCACCGTCACAAATCATTCGTGTATTAAGTGAAGCATGGGTAAAAGACAATGGCTACTGTCCCAACTGTGGTATTCAACCGTTAGCTGAATTTAGCAACAATCAACCTGTCGCTGACTTTTATTGTGCAACTTGTGCCGAGCAATACGAGCTAAAAAGTAAAAAAGCCAAATTAAGTAATATTATCAATGATGGCGCTTACGACACTATGCTTAAACGTATTAATAGTGAGGATAATCCAAGCTTTTTCTTTTTGACTTATTCAGCACAACTAAGCGTTAACAACTTCTTAATCATTCCTAAGCATTTTTTCAAACCTGACATGATTATCAAACGTAAGCCGCTACCAGCAACCGCAAGGCGTGCAGGTTGGGTCGGCTGCAATATTGACCTGCGCCGAGTGCCTGATTCAGGCAAAGTGTTTTTGGTCAAAAGCCAACAAATTATTCCAAAAGACAGCGTCCAACAACAATATCAAAAAACGCTATTTTTACGCCAACAATCACAGCAGGCACGTGGCTGGACACTTGATGTTTGGCAGTGCATTGACAGATTGGGTGATAAATTTAGCCTGCAACAAGTTTATGCTTTTGCAGACGACCTACAGCTTAAGCACCCTGATAATAATCATGTTAAGGACAAAATTCGCCAACAGCTACAAGTGTTACGAGATAAGGGTATTATTGAGTTTGTGGGGCGTGGTCAATATCGAAAGGTCCTGTAACTGCTTTACCTAAGCTTAGTTAACAAAAGACGATCACTTCTTTAAAGTCTTTTTGCTAGGATCAGCAGCACCATTCGTAAAAAAGTGAGAGTAAGCATGAGTAATGATAAAATTTTGAGTACCTATGAAATAGAAATAGTTGAAACGATGAGCGCTATTATAGAAATAAAAGCTGAGGACGATTCTTCAGCGATTATGCAAGCACAAGAGAGATATAGGAACGAAGATATTGAGTTGAATTATGATGATTTAATCGAGACTAAATTTAATATCTTTGATGTGAAATAAGCGACTAGTTAAACTCAACTGCCTGCCCAGACAGCAAAACTAGAGCAGATACGGGCATCACCCCACGCAAAGCATTACAAAAAAACATCTGGGTTAAATTGGGCAAATCCTCATCATGTAATGAACGCATGACTACTGGTCGATCTGTATTAGCAAGTGCATCAATGATGACTTGACGCATCACCCCAGCGACACCAGAGCTTGTCAACGGTGGTGTATACCACTGCCCTGACAGCAGATACTCGCTATCGGTTTGCGTCTCACCTGCAGCAGACCGTGATGATAGCTGATAAAACACATTGCTCATCGTGCCCTCGACCCAGCTACCACTCATATCCCGCACCAGCCCTTCGCCGATATTTGGCTCGGTGACTTTCAGCGCTTGTAGCTCACCACTGGCGAGTACACTATCGAGGCGATTGAGACTTTTTAGCCCAGACAAAGGTGGCGGCAAACAAGCCAGCTGCGCCTGCAAACAACTGACTGTCATCGCAGGCTGCATCAAGAGAGTGCGCCCATCTGGCAGAAGTAATTTGTTCACCGTATCGATGGGCATGGCGACTGATTTGAGCCAGACTTCAGAGGCGCTGCCTGCCGCACCAGGCGTAAAGCCATAACCTCGTACAGGCTGCACTGCTCGAGTGACGACCACCTTCATCATGCCTTGCTCGAGCTGCTGAGCACATGCTTGTAGCGTTGCCATGAGGGCTTGGCTATCAAGCGCTAACTGCAGGGCTGCGGCGTGCGAGATCAGGCGCTGATAGTGATAGTCTTGCCACACTATCATCCCCTCAATGACACCCAGGGTACTAAAAAACCCGTCACCATAAGCCAGACCACGGTTGTCAGGCGTGAGCGCTGTTTGCTCTAGCGTATGAGGATGTAGTCGCTGCCAAGTGCTCGCCGCTGCGGTCATATCAGCTGGCGTCCACTTGCTGCTCACCTGATTTATTAAACACCAGCATACAGCTATAAAACTCACATTTGGCCAATTCTATTTTTTGGCCGCCGATGGTTTTGTTTTTGATGATTTGACCATTGAGCATCTCAGTGACCACTTTAGCACCGTCAGCACCCATGAGCTGCTGGGCAAGCTGATGAGACTTTTTAGCGTGGGCTTTGCTCAGTGCTTTTTCTGCATCAGAGTCCGTAGGGTTGGCATAGTACCACCCAAGCTCAAGGTATTTTTCAGAATCAATTAAGTCCAAATAAGGCGCATCCGTATCCATAAAGCGATACTTGGTAGCAGGGTTGCTGGCATAGTCCAAGCTATTTTCATCACTGTTCACCACTTTGCCATAAACCGCTTGAATCTTATCAAGCTCATTGATGCTCACAGACCTCTCGCTACTACTGTCCCAAGAAGCCACATCGTATTTGACAGGCGAGCTCTGCGCCACAGTGGCGCCATCCATATCCTGCTCTGGCGTCGGACTTGATTGTACAGTCTCCGTTGCAGTAGTGTCGTCACTACTGGTATCAGGCTCGATATCTTGTTGGGCACCATTACAAGCACTCAATGACAAGCCAACTGCTGTCATTATACTGATCACAAAGGTCTGTAGGGTATTATTCCACATGGGCAATTCACTCATATTTTTAGGGTCTTGGCGTTCTGTTGACGGTTGCCCTAATCAGCAACCAAACTCAAGCGTATGTGCAGGCTAACAAAGTAGTCTATGTAGGCGATCGCTCTACCACTGGGTCATATAAACAGATGTTGCAATAATTGCGCCAATGCCAAACCTTGCACTGCTCAGGATGATTAACTAGGATGTATGGTGGCTTTGTTCTGATAGCAGCTAAAAGCGCAAACAAAAGACACCCATACCAACTGCTTTATGATATAGCCAAAACCACAGTGTACCCAACTGCCCAGCGCTTGACTAGCCCTTAGGTTACACGTAAGAGACGTCAAAAGCATAAATTTGTTAAAGACCTTATTATCCCCTATTATAAGTAAGTTTTGGTTGGTTTTCCCTACCCTTTCTTTCTGTCATCCCTATCGTGGTTTTAGTCGTTATCGTCAATGGAGTAATTATGACCCAGCACTTTATCGTTATTGGCAATCCGATTGCTCACAGCAAATCTCCTGAGATTCATCAAGTGTTTGCGACGCAAGTAGGTCTTGATATTCACTATGAGCGTCAGTACTGTCCAGACGATAGTGACAGCTTTACCTCAGTGGTTGAGGCTTTCTTTCACGGCGGCGGTGTGGGCGCTAATGTGACTGTACCATTCAAACAAGTGGCTTATGACTGCTGTGTCGCTCGTGGCGGCTTGTCTGAGCACGCCAAAGTCGCTGGTGCCGTCAACACCCTGCTATTAAATAAAGCGCTACTCGAGCGTGGCGTACCGATGACCGAAGCGCTATACGGTGACAACACCGACGGTCAAGGCTTAGTCAATCATATCGTCAGCTTAGGCTGGCCACTGAAGCAGGCTCGGGTAGCCATCATTGGGGCAGGCGGTGCGGCCCGTGGTGCAGTCTTGCCCTTGATTGAAGCAGGGGTACAGCAATTAACCATTGCCAATCGAACCTTAAGCAAAGCGCAAACCTTGGTGACAGAGTTAAGCGCTGCCAGTCCACACATTGGCGCACATGACATTCAGACCTGCTCAATGCACGACCTGACAGGGCAGTACGATCTGATTATCAATGCCACCTCTATCGGGCTGTCAGGCGATACCTTACCACTGGCTGAGGACCTAAACTGCCAGTATGCCTATGACATGATGTACGGACGCACGCTGCCATTTTTGCAGCATTTCAAGGCACGTACAGCACAGATCTCAGATGGTTATGGTATGCTGATTGGCCAAGCGGCATTAAGCTTTGAGCGTTGGACGGGTTACACTATCGACGTCGCACAAGCGACCGAGGCGTTACAACAAAAACCTTGAGTCAACTCATTGCATTGACTTATTAAGCTAACTCAGGCGGACAAGCAGCCATTGTTCAAACCGCTGTAGTGGCGCACGCAAGGTCGCAGAATGCATCACTAGCCCGCCGCTCAGACCGACCAAACAGCCGATAGTCGTGTCGAGCATACGTACACGAATGATCTCCTGCGCCCCAATCTGGGTAGGCATCACCGTACTGCCATACTCGGCAATAAATATCGTTAATGGCGTGATAAATATAACCGCCAATCCATAATGGCGATCGACCAAGGCCTCAATACACAGCATCAATACCAATATCGATAACGCCACCTGCCACATCGATAGATGCCAAGACATCATCCAGCCGGCCAGTCCCATCCCGATCAAAGTACCCAGCAGACGATGCAGCTGCTTGATCCAAATCGTCCGCATCTGCATCCCTTGAATGATAATAAAGCAACTGACCGCCGCCCAGTACGGGTAAGGCATCTGTAGCAGCATAGCAACCAACAAAGCCAAGCTGACAAACCCAGCGACGATGACACTCTCTGTGATGGTTTCAGGTTGATAGTGATAGCTCGGCGTAACGCTGGAGGGACGGGTTACTGCCAAAAGCAGCGTATATAGCAGCGCCATCACTATCGCAAACACACTGCCTAGCATCACAATACCTATCGATGACAGCACCTGATCCAGCGCCACAGGCATAAATAACGCAATAGCCCCTGCCATCATTATAAATAGCCCAGCAGGCGGCGGCTGCCGATAATAACGACCAAATACAATCACCCCAAATGCCATCAATGCAAATACTGGCAACCGAATGCTAGGGACTTGCTGAGCGATCAGGCCTAGCGCAAAGCATAGGATCATCGCAAACCCCCATGCCATCACGGTCACCAATCGATAAGGCAATGAGCCAACCAAAGGCAAGTTTAAAATCACCATCGCACCTAGTGAGGCTTTGATGCCAGCAGAGAGCGCATCAAAATAAGCACCGACAAACACCGGAAAGCTGATAGCAACCGCTGCCACGATAGGCAGATGCCAGGGCCGGCGGCTTTTATTGACCGTCAATAGGTGATTCAGCTCACCATCAATCAAATGCTTTATATAATTCAGCACCCTTGGTTATCCTTTGGCTTGGCTCTAAGAGACATCTCGATAAAGCCATAACGCTTCATCGGCGTAAAATAAATCATCATTTGTAGGCCGTATAGTCATTGAATCGACTTGTCATTAATAATTATAAGTAATAAATTAACAATCAAGTCATGAATTTTATTTATGAAGAGTGTATTTGTCTGTATATAAGCACTATACTAAGAATATACTTATATACCTACCCTGTTAATTAAGTAGTGCTAAATGATACGATTAGATGGATAAACAGTGTTAAACAGCTTCAATTGATAACACCCCTTAAGCTGTCGTGCTTACTATCCCAGTACTGCATAAACTCTGGCCTCTAAACAAGCAATACAAATCAATTAAAGAGAACAACTATGTTAACTTACAAAGCCCCTTTACGTGATATAAAATTTTTAATAAATGATGTGTTTGACTATCAAAGTCACTATAAAGACTTAGACAATGGTGAAAACGCCGACCCCGAAACGATCGATATGATCTTACAGGGCATGGCTGACTTTGCAGAAAACGTTTTAGCGCCTATTTATCAACCTGCTGATGAAGAAGGCTGTCATTTTGAAGATGGCGTGGTTACTACCCCGAAAGGCTTTAAGGAAGCGTATGAGCAGTTTGTAGAAGGTGGCTGGCAAGGCATCTCCTACCCTGAAGAGTATGGTGGAATGAACCTGCCCATGTCGCTCAACCTAATCAAGGCTGAGATCATCGGCACAGCCAACTGGCCTTGGTCAATGTATCCTGGCCTATCGACAGGGTGTATCAACACCATGATGCAATACGGCACTGAGGAACAAAAAGAAACCTACCTGCATAAGCTGGTCGAAGGCTCTTGGTCCGGTACCATGTGTCTCACCGAGCCGCAGTGTGGTACGGATCTGGGTCAGGTTAAATCAAAAGCCATTCCTCAAGAGGACGGCAGTTATAAGCTTAGTGGTACCAAAATCTTTATCTCAAGTGGTGAGCATGACTTAACAGAAAACATCATTCATATCGTGCTTGCTCGTCTACCTGACGCACCAGGGGGCACGCGTGGTATCTCACTATTTATCGTACCAAAGTTTTTACCTAACGCAGAAGGTGAAGTTGGCGAACGTAATGGGGTCAGCTGTGGTTCTATCGAACACAAAATGGGCATCAGCTCATCATCGACATGTGTCCTAAACTTTGATGAAGCCACTGCTTACTTGATTGGTGAACCAAACCGTGGTCTAAAAGCAATGTTTACCTTTATGAATACCGCCCGTCTCGGTACAGGTATTCAGGGCTTGGCTCACACTGAGTTGGCGTTCCAAAATGCCCTGCCCTATGCCAAAGAGCGCCGTTCTATGCGTGCGCTATCAGGCACCAAAGACCCTGAAAAAGTAGCTGATGCTATTATTCATCACGCTGACGTACGTCGTATGTTATTGACACAAAAAGCCTTTGCAGAAGGCGGGCGTTCGATGATTTATCACGCAGCGCGCTATGCGGACAAAATGTCCCAAGGTATCGCCAAGGGTGATGATGAAGCGTTTGAAAAATGGGATGACAAACTTGGGTTTTATACCCCTATCCTCAAAGGTTTTTTGACTGAGATAGGTATCGAAGCAGCTAAGCACGGCCAGCAGGTCTACGGTGGCCACGGCTATATCAAAGAGTGGGGCATGGAGCTGATCGCTCGTGATGCTCGTATCGCCACCATGTACGAAGGGACGACTGGTATTCAAGCGCTGGATTTATTGGGTCGTAAGGTTATCTTACAGTCTAAAGGCAAGATCATCCGCGACTATACATCAAGCATCATGAAATGGTGCGGTGAGTATGCGCTTGATAAAGAAATGCGTAAATTTGTCTGGGCACTCACCAAACTATGCGCTGAGTGGAATACATTGACAGTACGCCTGATGTTGATGGCACGTAAAGACCGTGAAATCATCTCAGCAGCTTCAGATGACTTCTTGATGTACTCAGGTTATATCATGATGGGATACCACTGGGCACGTATGGCTGCAGTCGCACACAAGAAGCTAGAAAAAGGCGGCGTAGAGTCACCAGAGTTTTATGAAGCCAAAATTCAGACCGCTGAGTTTTACTTTGATAAACTGTTGCCACGCACCTCGGGCCATGCTGAAGCAATGGTCGCTCCAAGCGAAAGCATGATGGACATGCCTATTGATAGCTTTGCTTTTTTAGACTGATTTAGGCAAGGTAAAAATACAAAGCACTTAGTGTCAGCCACACCCCATAAGTTGGATACAGCTTATGGGGTGTTTTTATGTGATCAAGATTTGCCGGCCAGTAGCGATTTTAAAATTCCTTGACTATATGTAGTGTAGCAAGCCGTTACTCTTGTTCTTGCTCTGAGCTTGGTATATCAAGCATTTTCTTTTTGTAAGCGGCGCTAATCTCTTCAACTTCAGCACATACTTGTAGTGCAGCACGTCCTGACTGCTCTTCAGCCAACGCCGCCTCTATCGTGGCTACCAGCAGCTCAGCCAATTGGCTACGAGCCATCATGTCTCGTCCTGTCATAAGCTTTAGATGTGCATAAATAAAGCCATATTCTTGCTCATCATCCTCAACACCGACCAAAAAAGTATCTATTGGCAAGATACGTGATTTAATATCTGTCGGCTTACCAAAATGACCAGTCTCCCACAGCGCTTTGTTGACAGCTTTGAGCAAGGACTCTTCATGAGCGATACTGACATTTGGGGTGGCTTGAATGGTTAAATGCGGCATTTGGACATCCTTTTGTTATCGATAAAATAAGAGGTGAATAACGAAAATAAAAACACACGCTTAGTATAGACTCAGCCATCGACAATATCTGCAAAACCAGCCTTCAAGGTTTCTGCCAGTGCACTCACAGGCAGCTCAATCTCTAGTCCACGGCGTCCAGCACTGACATAGATGCGCTGCTGCGCCTGGGCCAAGCTGTCGATTACGGTCGTTAACTGCTTTTTTTGTCCCAACGGACTGACACCGCCCAGTACGTAACCTGTGCTGCGCTCGACTTTTTTGGGATCTGCCATATGTACTTTTTTACAAGACAGTTGGGGATTGGCAGATAGTGCTTTGGCCATTTTTTTTAGATTGAGTGTTTTATCGACAGGTAAAACCGCTACGGCAAGTTTGCCAGTATCCGTCTCTACGACCAAGGTTTTAAAGACTTGCGCTGGTGTAACCCCCAGCTTATCAGCGGCTTCGAGCCCAAAAGAAGCCGCATTGCTATCGTGCGTGTATTCATGCAGCTGGTAATCAAGTCGGCACTGTTTGGCAATATTAATCGCAGGCGTCATAAATCCTCACGGTCAGATAAGTAAAAAATATAGGCTCTATAATCTAGCAGAGATACAGACACCATATATCGCTTTACGTGCTTTTATGGCATTATAAGGACATTACATAAATATAGCATGACTCTTTATTATGATACCCAATCTATTAAAAAACAAACTTCAAAAAAAGCGCAAACTTAAGACATCAGTGATTTCTGATGCTAAAAAAACGACCACGACCAATCCGTCAGTGCCACCTTCTTATAGCAGCACGCCTATCAATCAGTTGTACCGGAAGGTCTCAGGGCAGACACTCAACGTAGCGGTCAAAGCCAAGCTATTGGGTGAGCTGCCTGTATTGGATGCAGAGGATCAGACACTGACCTTTTATGTCCTACAAGACTACTCACGCTCCAACAGTATCTTGATAGATCTGCAAACACAAGAGTATCAGCTCCCTCCTGCTCTAGTCAGTGTCAAAGACAGCCCGCATGACATCGATGAAAACGCCGCCATTATATTTTTGCATCACCCTAGAGCCAAAGAGCGCAAAGTCTCGCCACGCTTATCTCGCTTGGTGGCTGCCAGTTTACAGCACCCAAACCTAAAGATACGTCTGATACCTGTCTCTATTCTTTGGGGACGTGCCCCCGAAAAAGAAGATTCTTTGCTCAAACTACTGATGAGCGACAACTGGGAAGACCCAAGCATCACCAAGCAGTTGTTTAATATCGGAGTAATGGGGCGTGATACATTCGTCCAGTTCCATACGCCGCAAGATCTACGCACTCTCATTGATGAAACCCTCAATGCAGATAAGAACGATGATGGAGATAATGTAGAGAGACCTGCGACTGCTGATATCAGCCACAGCTCGACATCAAGCCATGCCTTAGTCGCCACCAAAGACGCCAATCGTGAGCTGGTACGAGCGATGCAGCAACAGCTCAACACTTATCTGGATAAGCAGCGTACGACGATGCTGGGCCCTGATTTATCCGATCGGCGCAACCTAGTAGACAAGCTGATCTACTCGCCAGCGATCAAGCATGCTACAGAGATCGAAGCTCAAGAAAAAGGCATCTCTGTGCGGGAAGCACGCAACCTCGCTCGTGGCTATGCCAATGAGATGGTCAATGATTATTCACATGCCATTATTCGGGTGTTTGATCGGTTTTTGACTTGGCTATGGACACAGCTCTATGATGGCGTCGATGTGCATCATTTTGAGCGTGTGCGTGAGCTGGCGACTGATCACGAGATCATTTATGTGCCTTGCCACCGCAGTCATATTGATTACATGCTGCTGTCCTATGTCATCTATAAGCGTGGTTTAAGCATTCCTTATGTCGCTGCTGGTGACAACCTGGATGTGCCGGTGTTGGGGCCACTATTACGCGGAGCGGTGGCGTTTTTTATTCGTCGCAGCTTTCGTGGCAATGCGCTCTATACTGCCGTCTTACGTGAGTATATGCACACGCTTATCACTCGCAACACACCGATTGAGTACTTTATAGAAGGTGGTCGCTCCCGCTCAGGACGTTTATTGCCCCCAAAAATGGGCATGTTGGCCATGACGGTACACAGTCAGCTGCGCCAGAGCAATAAGCCTGTGGTGTTTATTCCGACTTATATCGGTTATGAGCGTATTATGGAAGGAGGGACTTATATTGGTGAGCTCAAGGGCAAACCAAAAGAGTCAGAGTCGCTACTGGGCCTGCTTAAAGTTGGGCGCAAGATAGAGCGCATCTTTGGTAACGTGCATTTAAGCTTTGGGACGCCACTACACCTTAGCGACTTTATGACGAAGTTTGATGTGCCAGCCGATAGTCTCCCTGCTGATCGCACTGATACCCCACTCGGTGCAAACGCCACTGCTATGGTCGATAATATCGGCGTAAAAATCATGCAGCATATCAATAAAGCAGCAGTCATCAACCCTGTCTCATTACTGTCACTGGTGTTATTGTCTGCCCCAAAAGCGGCGCTTGATGAAGACATCTGCCGTGAGCAAATCGCCTTGTATCAGGGTATCGCTCGTAACATGCCTTACTCGGATGATACGGTGATTACCAAGATGAACCCACAGCAAATCATTAATTATGGTATCAAACTCAAGCTTATCGAGCGTACGCCGCATATTTTAGGTGATATCATTCAGGTGGCTGGTAAGCAAGAAGCACTGCTCAGTTATTTCCGTAACAATATTCTCCACGTCTTTATTTTATTGTCATTTATAGCGGCTTTAATTGCACGTAATGGCCGTATCAAGCGCAGCCGCCTTGATGAGATCGTCACGCAGATGTATCCGTTTTTGCAAAGTGAGCTGTTTTTATACTATCCCGCTCACGGCTTGATGGCGGTGTTGGATCAAAAAATCGATAACTTGATTGCTCATGATTTGATTGTTGATTTGGGCGACGGTGTGCTTAGTGCACCTGATGCTAATAGCAACAGCTACCAACAGCTGCAAGTACTAGCCACACCAGTCGAGCAAAGCCTTGAGCGTTACTTTATGACGCTTGCGCTACTGGCGCAGCAGGGCTCTGGTAATTTAACTGAAGATGAAGTGGTCGATCTGTGTCATTTACTCGGTCAACGTCTCTCTGTCTTATATGCTGATGACATTCCGGACTTTTTTGATCGCTCCTTGTTTACCAGCTTTGTCAATGCGCTTATCCGTCTCGATTATCTAAAAAAAGACCAAGACACTGGCGAGCTTTCGTTTGATCAGCGTATCAATGATATCGCCCGTCATGCCAAATACGTTCTGAATCCTGATATGATGCAGACCTTACAGCAGGTGGCCAGCTTGGATGAAAAAGAAATCGCTCATGCCATTACTGAAATCAGTAACAAAAAACAGCGTAAATTTGGCCGTAAGCGTTAGTTTATAAATACTTATAACTTATAGTCAGTCCACTATGAAGTAGATAAAGGGCTACTGAGATGAGTTTATAGCTGTACTCTTTTTATTTAGGACTCACTATATAGCGAGCAAAAAAAGACCTCTAAAGTATTTAGAGGTCTTTTTTGTTGAATCAAGCCAATGTCGTAGTGGCATTAACCGGCAATTTTTTTATACTTCATGCGCTTAGGACCGGCGTCATCACCCATGGTCTTTTTACGATACGCCTCATACTCTGAGTAGTTACCGTCGTACCATACAGGGCCTTCCGGTTCAAAGGCCAGGATGTGCGTGGCGATACGGTCAAGGAACCATCGATCGTGCGAGACTACTAGCACCGTACCTGGGAATACCTGAATGGCATCTTCCAGCGCACGCAACGTCTCTACATCTAGGTCGTTTGATGGCTCATCTAGTAAGATGACGTTCGCACCTTGCTTCAGTGTTTTTGCCAATTGCAAACGGTTACGCTCACCACCTGACAGATTACCGACTAATTTTTGCTGATCGGAACCTTTAAAGTTAAAACGACCGATATAAGCACGGCTTGGGGTTTCGTAGTCACCGACCTTGATAATGTCTAGGCCATCAGACACCTCTTCCCAGACCGTTTTGTCGTCATCTAGGTTATCACGTACCTGACCGACATAAGCGACACTGACACTTTCACCCAAGTCAACTGAACCAGTATCTGGCGTGTCTTTGCCTGTCATCATATTAAACAGCGTGGTTTTACCAGCGCCGTTTGGACCGATAATACCGACGATGGCAGCAGGCGGTACATTGAAGCTGAGGTTTTCATAGAGCAGACGATCACCAAAGGATTTGGAGATATTGTTCACCTCAATGACCTTGTTACCCAAACGTGGACCTGGCGGAATATAAATCTCTGAGGTCTCATTACGCTGCTGGAACTCTTTTGAGTTCAACTCTTCGAAGCGCTGGATACGTGACTTCGACTTGGCTTGCTGACCCTTTTGATTCTTACGAACCCACTCAAGCTCTTTTTTCAGGGCTTTGGCAAAGGACTCTTCTTGCTTGTTTTGATCTTCTAAACGTCTGTTTTTCTGCTCTAGCCACTCAGTATAGTTACCTTCATAAGGATAACCATAACCACGGTCAAGCTCCAAGATCCACTCAGCGACATTATCCAAGAAGTACCTATCATGCGTAATGGCAACGATGGTACCGCTAAAGTTCTTCAAGAACTGCTCAAGCCATGCCACGGACTCAGCGTCCAAGTGGTTGGTCGGTTCGTCAAGCAGTAGCATATCAGGACGTGATAACAACAAACGACACAGGGCCACACGGCGTTTTTCACCACCAGACAGCTTGCTGACATCAGCATCCCAAGGCGGCAGACGCAGGGCATCAGCGGCTTTTTCTAATTGTGTCTCTAGGTTATGCGCATCCCATGACTGAATGATGTCTTCCATCTTACCCTGCTCTTCAGCCAACTTATCAAAGTCAGCATCAGGCTCAGCGTATTCGGCATAGATCTGATCAAGGCGAGCGAGCGCATCTAACGCCTCACGCATACCGTCTTCGACGTTGCCACGCACGTCCTTGCTATCATCGAGCTGTGGCTCTTGTGGCAAGTAACCAATCTTGGTACCTGGTTGGGCACGTGCTTCGCCACTGTACTCAGTGTCTACACCTGCCATAATGCGCAGTAAGGTGGATTTTCCCGCACCATTGATGCCCAAAACCCCGATTTTTGCACCAGGAAAAAAAGACAAGCTGATATCTTTGAGGATTTCACGCTTGGGAGGAACAAGTTTTGATACCTTGTTCATGGTATAAATATATTGTGCCATTGACACTCCGATAGACGACATGAGCCACCAGTCAGCCACCACGCAGATATTGCAGTAGTGCTGCTGATGTTGCTCGATCTCAAAATAAAAATTAGGGCCTGCTGAGTATCCAGCATCCTATACATTATCTGCCATTATCGCATTGTGACACACGCCCTGCAAGCTGTGCGACAGATTAACATTTTGTTTGGATTGTTTATCAGCACTATACTATTTATCGCAATGTCAGTATGGCTATGCCAATAATGCTTAAGCGCTATTCTTCTAAATGACTTCTGTTGTATAGTAACATTTTGCCTATCTATGCTTACTGGAAACAATCGTAGACCACTGGCAAGCAGACCGATAAGGGTTCATAATAAGACGAGTAATCACTCAAAACTTTAGGGCGTATTGAACGTTCACAAATAACGATAAACCACTGATAACAATAGAGATGGAGTTTTTATATGAATAATCAAGCCGACTCGCAAGACTTAAACATCACTCATAATACAGAGGCCAAGCGTTTTGAAACCACAGTTGAAGATCATACGGGTTATATCAGCTACCAAGAGCGTGGCGACACCTTGATCTATGATCATACTCTCGTCCCACAAGCACTGGGCGGTCGTGGCATCGGCTCAAAGTTGGTCAAACATGCGCTTGACTACGCACAGCACAATGACAAAAAAGTGGTATCACAGTGCTCGTTTGTCTCGGCCTATATTGACAGACATCCTGAATACCAAAGCTTGTTATAAAGGGGTCGGCTTTATAAAGGCAACACAAACCCTATAAAAGCTAAAAAGCAGTTTTATGCCCTAAAGGCTTTCATATAATACCTATATGATACTCATATGATTTTGACACAATAATAAGGGATATGGATATGAGCAGCTTATCTGACAAACAAATAGATTTACAATTGGAAGCCTTGGCAGGGTGGCAGCGTGATGGCAATAGTATCGTAAAGACGTATCACTTTAGCGACTTTATTGAAGCCATGAGCTTTATGAATCAAGCGGCCTTTTATGCTGAAGCGCTTGAGCACCATCCAGAGTGGCGTAATACTTATAATATCGTTGAAGTGCGTCTGAGCACAAGCGATACCGGCGGTATTACCAGCCATGATATTCGTTTGGCTAAGCGTATGGAGCATATTATCCAGCCCAAGACGTTTTAGACGCTATGCAGCGTATCTTTCTATCAACCTATCAACAAAAAAACGTCCTTTTATAGGACGTTTTTTATTATAGTCAGTCTTGCATCAACTCTATCGATTGATATTTACATTTTGCGGCCAACGAATGCCACGATAAATAAAATAACAGCAACCACTAAGAAGATATAAGCCAAGTTAGAAGACAATCCAGCGACACCGCCGAATCCTAAAAAACTTGCCAATAACGCAATGACTGCAAAAATAATTGCCCAGCGAAACATAATGATTCTCCTTAATCATCAAAGCACTTGATGGTAAAACGTCAAACAACAACTGGCGCTCATCTTCTTTTGAGAGCTGTGTTACCAGCTGTGCTGCGTTTACGTATTAATAATGCCTATTGTTTTTGTTAGTAGGACCTATTAGGTCGTGATACTAGAGTAGCAATTGTTTTTGGGATAATACGTTCATTTTGGTAATCATCAGACTAGGTTGTGTAATTTATGTAGTCACATTGCCTTATTTGTATCAAGTTTGGGCGTTTTTAGACGTGACTGCGTTTTTATACTTGGTATTAGTGAACCCAAGCCATATGCTTAGGTGTTTACATCTTTTTTCATTCTGTTATTTTTAATACTGCTATTTATTAATAATCCGTTCGTGACATTCTATTCTCATTACAAAAATCAATTAAAGGAAGACCGTTATGGAAAACAATACAGAGACAGCAACCACTCAGCAAAGCACGACCTCTTCAGATCGTACTTATGCAGTGGTGCTCTATGGTGCGACCAGCTTTGTCGGACAAATCACCGCCCACTATCTTGCCCAATTTTTATCTGATACAAATAATGCCGCTGCAGTAGCGGATATCGATTGGGCCATCGCAGGTCGTGACGAGGACAAGCTAAAGGCTTTGCAGGCTGAGCTTGAAAAAACCACTGACAATAAGGTCGACATCATCATCGCTAACAGTAATGATGACGCCAGCCTTGATGCGATGACCAAGCAAACTCAAGTTATTATCTCAACGGTCGGCCCCTATCTTAAATATGGCGAACCCTTGATCAAATCATGCGCCAATAACGGCACGGACTATGTCGACCTTACTGGTGAAGCCATATTTATCAAAGACATGCTCGATAAATATCAAGACGAGGCCAAACAAAGCGGTGCCCGCATCGTCAACTCTTGCGGCTTTGACTCTATCCCTTCAGATCTAGGGGTTTACTTCACCCAGCAGCAAGCCGAAAGTCAGTTTGATCAGTCTTGTGATGTCATCCATATGCGTGTCAAAGCAGCCAAAGGTGGGTTATCTGGTGGTACGATCGCTTCTATGGCAACCATCTTTGAAGAGGTCGGTACAGATAAATCACGCCGTAAGCAAGTGGCCAATCCTTATTTATTAAATGACGATCAAGACGCGCCGAATGTGCGTCAAGATAATATCAGTAAACCTGAGTACGATGAGCAGCATGAGCGCTGGTTAGCCCCCTTTGTCATGGCCAGTATCAACACCCGCATCGTCCATCGCAGTAATCAGCTGCTCGATTATGACTATGGCCGCAATTTCAAATACGATGAAGCCATGTGGATGAAAGATGGGGTCAAAGGTCAGCTGATGAGCTATGGCATGAGTTTGGGCTTAGTTGGTTTTGCGACAGCCATGGTGTTTAAACCAAGTCGTGAGCTGCTATCAAAACATGTGCTACCCAAGTCAGGCTCGGGCCCTAGCAAGTCTGAACAAGAAAATGGCTATTTTGATATACGTTTCTTTGGGGAGACATCCAACAAAGATACGATTAGTACCAAGGTCACAGGTGACAAAGACCCAGGCTATGGCAGCACCTCACGCATGTTGGCACAGTCCGCCTTATGCTTGGCACAGGATGTCTCAAAGCAGGAAGTTGCAGGCGGTTTTTGGACACCGGCGTCAGCCATGGGTGACAAGCTCTTAACTCGTTTAGAGCAACATGCTGGTCTGAGCTTTGAAGTCGTTTAATCAAGGATATAGTCAGTTAAAGACCATTATTAACGGCCTTGCTCTACACTTAGAGTAAGGCCTTTTATTTAATTTGATACGGTTTTATTTTCATATCGTTCGGCAAACAAATACAGACCCCACCGTCCATTATGCCCATATAAACTGACAAGCCTATTGTATAAGTCAGGTAAACATAAATGCTCAGCGCAGGCTGTTCATTTGTCACTTTTGGTGACTAATAATCTGCTCTATATCGTCGCCCACTCACAAAGCTGCCTTCCTAAAAGCATCGATTGCTTACTGATCGCAGTACTGACTGTTTGTATTAAAGACCTGTTCAAAATTTGCACAATGTCACATGTAAACATCAAGCTGTGACTTTGTTAAACAGCTTGCTACTGAACCCCCTGTCACTTAGCTGTTATTTTCACGCTTGAATATTATCTTAGCATCAACCGCATTTATCTGAGTATAAATAAACTTTTAGCGATGCCGATGTACTCGGTCTGCTATAAAAACAGGTCTTAAAATCGTTTTTATAGACAATCAACTTAAGGAATCAAATCATGCAAAACCGCACTTTATCTCTATCGTTGCTAATGAGCGCCGCTTTGGCGATACCAAGTCTGGCCATGGCTGCTGACGCTGATGAGATGACGAACGTCACACCAGCCGACATGCGCACCACACCAGTCGATAATACATTACAAGCTGAAGTGGAAGGTCCTGATGGTGAGCTACTGGCTACCCAACCTGGCGCTATCGAAACCAATGAAGCTGAAGCAGTTGCTATGGCTGATATGGGTGATGAAGTAGAGGTCAGTGAAGACATGGCTGATGATGTTGACATAGATTCTGATGCTAACGTAGTACAAGCAGAAGCTTTGCAACCAGCACAGACCTCGCAAGCTTTAAACATGCAGCACAGCAACCCTGATTATCAGCCATTACTCAGTGGTGAAAACGCTACTGGTGAGCAAGCAGCTGATACCGCCATTACCTTACAAGAAAAAGAAAAGGACTCACGTGGTGAGCTGCTGGCTACCCAACCTGCTGACATCGAAGCCAGCGAAAGCCGCCGTATTAGCGTGCGCTAAAAGGCATTGCTACACACATAACAATGTGATGCAAACCAAGTGGATATAACTATCATGACCTAAAAAGGCAGCCAATTGGCTGCCTTTTTAGACTGACGCACTGATGAACTCAGCGCACTTATTTTTTATTTTTTGTGACGCCCGCTTCTTGTAATAGCGCCCCTAGAGTACCAATCTTACTAGGCGCTTCTGCCTTGCTAGATTTTGGCGCATTATTGCTGCGATGACTTGCCGGCTTGCTTCCTTTATCACTTCTACCTTGAGGACGCTTGCCACGCGGCTTGGTAGGACGCTTATCACCCTCAGTCGCTGCTGGATTGCTGCGTGGGCGAGTGGGTTTCTTATCCGTATTACGGGCTGGCTTCTCGCTTTCTGGTTTCATACTAAAACCAATACGGCCACGTTGCTCATCGATAGAGATGACTCGTACCGAAACGATATCACCTGGTTTGACACGGTTCATCGGATCAGCGACAAAGTCATTGGCCATCTGCGAGATATGCACTAGGCCGTCTTGATGCACGCCGACATCGACGAAACAGCCAAAGGCAGTCACATTGGTGACGACGCCTTCAAGCTGCATGCCTTCTTCTAAATCTTTAATGCTATTGACATCTTCACGGAAGTTGGCGGTTTTGAACTCAGGGCGTGGATCACGTGCTGGTTTGGCCAGCTCATCAACGATGGCTTTGACACTGATATTGTCGTCGTTGGCCGCAAGTGCAGTGGTATCGATAGTTTTTAGTACACCATCGTTACCCAGTACTTCTGGTAGGGCTTTGCCTGTTTGCGCCAGTAAGCGATCGACTAACTCATAGCTCTCTGGATGTACGCCAGTCGCATCTAGTGGGTTGCTGCCATCATGGATACGCAAAAACCCTGCTGCTTGCTCAAAAGTCTTAGCACCTAGACGTGGCACGTTTTTTAGGGCTTCACGGTTATCAAATGCTCCGTGCTCTTTACGATAAGTGACGATTTGCTGCGCCACATTGCGGTTGAGCCCGGCGATGTGCGCTAAGATAGCAGGGCTGGCGGTGTTGACATCTACACCAACAGCGTTAACACTATCTTGCGTCACCTTATCTAGGCTATCTGCCAGTTGATTCTGATTGACATCGTGTTGATACTGCCCTACGCCAATGGCTTTGGGGTCGACCTTTACCAGCTCTGAGAGGGGATCTTGTAAGCGACGTGCGATAGACACTGCCCCGCGTACCGAGACATCTAAGTCAGCCAGCTCATCACCGGCCAGCTCACTGGCAGAGTAGACAGAAGCCCCAGACTCATTGACGATGACGGCTTTGGCTTTTAAGTCAGTGTTGGCTGCCAAAATCTCTTTGATCATCGCATCGGTTTCACGACTGGCCGTACCATTACCAATGGCGACCAAGTCGACATGATAAGTACTTAGTAGCTCATCGATGATCTTTTTGGCTTCAGCCATTTTATTATCAGGCGCAAACGGATAGACAGTAGCGACCACAGGCTTATCTTCACTATCCAACATAACATGGCCTTGAGCATCGACAATCGCCATCTTAACACCATGACGAATACCAGGATCGACGCCTAAGATGACTTTGCGACCAGCAGGCGCTGCCATCAATAAATGCTGTAAGTTGTTGGCAAACACCTCAATCGCATCGGCTTCTGCTGTCAGACGTTTTTCTGTCAACAAGCGATGCTCGATATGCGGACGCCATTTGTCTTTCCACAAGCTATTGGCCGCTTGGGTCAAAAACTCACGACGCTCGGCAGGGGCTTTGGCATCCACTTTAAAATGACTGATGATTTTTTCGACAAAAGGCGCATCTTCACCTTCGACCTTTAAGGTCAATACGTTTTCTTGACGGCCGCGGAGCATCGCAAGCAAGCGATGATTGGGCAGACGGGTGAGGCTTTCGCTGTGCTCGAAGTAGTCTTTAAACTTCTCGCCGACTTCACGCTTCTCTTCACTGGCGACGCTCGAGACGATACTGGCCGTTTTGGCAAAGCCACTGCGTAAGCCGTCAAGCAGGTCAAGCGCTTGCGTCCACTCATCAATAATAATGGCTTGTACGCCAGCAAGCTGCTTGTCGACATCGCTAAAGTCAACCTCTATCTCGTTGTCATTATCATCAGTGATGCTCGTTGGTGCTTGATAGTCAGCCAGCGCCTCTATTGGCGTAATCTCTTGGGTCAGTATTGCTTGCGCTGCCACATCGAGACCTGCCGCACGGGCTTTAGCAGCCGGTGAGCGGCGGCGTGGACGATAGGGCAAATAAATATCTTCAAGCTCAAGTTTGGACGTTGCATTATCAATACGTGCCTGCAGCTCGTCGGTCAAATTGCCTTGCGTGCTGAGCAGCTCAGTAATTTTGAGGCGACGGGTGGCCATATCACGTTCGTAATTGAGCGATTTTTCTAACGCTCGCAATTGGGCATCGTCAAGATTTTGGGTTTTTTCTTTGCGATAACGCGCAATAAATGGGACTGTTGCCCCTTCATCGTATAGTTTGACAAACGCATTGACTTGAGCAGTCTTAATGCCAAGCGCGCGAGCAAGCTTGTCGTGAATATTCGCGTGGGTGGTTGCATCTAGGCTCTGAGCTTTTGTCGAGGCCTGAGAAGGCATTTGGGTATCAGTGCTACTCATATCCGTATCAATCGTTGAGAAATGTAGTTTTGCATTATAGCAAAAGCTGCATGAATAAAAATCCTTTTTATATTTTCATTGTTTATTACGGTTTTTGGGGCGCAAATCACCTTATATCAGTCATTCTATGTCTATGTTAAACAAACCCATACAGCATTTATGCCTATCAGTGATGCAATTAGTGATGCAATCTTATACACTAAAGCAGTAATATTATAAATAATGACCACCATTTAGCTATTGCACAAAAGTTGTGATTGCCTCATATATATAAATGATTGCTTATAAACCAAATAACGTAAAGCATCTCTGACAATAATAATGTTTATTACAAGGAATTCTGCATGACTGATAATACCAACCCCGATATGATGACCCAGCGTATTTTAGTCGTTGATGACGATGCACGCTTACGCTCTTTGCTGCAGCGCTTTCTAGAAGATGATGGTTTTGTCGTGCGTACGGCGCATGATGCCAGTCAAATGGACAAGCTGATGCAACGTGAACTGTTTTCTTTGGTGGTATTAGATTTGATGCTACCAGGTGAGGATGGTATCAGCATTTGCAAGCGTCTACGTGAAGATAAAGGGGACATCCCCATCATTATGTTGACAGCAAAAGGCGGTGACGCCGATCGTATTGCAGGTCTTGAGGCGGGCGCTGATGACTATTTGCCCAAGCCATTTAACCCAAAAGAGCTACTGGCCCGTATCAAAGCAGTACTACGTCGCCAAAACCGTGAGCTGCCCGGTGCCCCAAGTCATCAGCTCGAAGTGGTCGAGTTCGGCCCTTGGACGCTTGATTTGTCCACTCGCACCCTCAAACGTGATGGTAATGTCGTGACCCTGACGACGGGCGAGTTTTCTGTCCTCAAAGCTCTGGTACAGCATCCTCGTGAGCCACTGACTCGTGATAAGCTGATGAATCTGGCTCGAGGCCGAGAGTGGGGAGCGATGGAGCGCTCTATCGATGTGCAAGTCTCACGCTTGCGCCGTCTGATCGAAGACAACCCCTCGCAAGCACGTTATATCCAAACGGTCTGGGGCGTGGGCTATGTCTTCGTACCAGATGAAGCTGAGCCAGAAGAAGACGCTGAATAGCTGATATAGCAGTCATTTGATATAAATGACAGCACAAAAAACCCTGCACACGTGCAGGGTTTTTTTATCGATCTATGGTTAAGATAATTCGCTCGTACGCATTTATTAGCGCAACTGACTGTCTTTACTGCCACGGCGATTAAACAGCTCAGTCGCCTTGGTCTGTTGTTCTAGCTCTGTTTGACAGCCTACGCAGTGCTGCACCCCTGGCATGGCTTCTCGCCTTGCTTGCGGTATAGGCTCACCGCATTCATCACAATACTCAGCACTCTCACCTGAGGGTAGCGTACGTCTCAATCTATCCAGCGCATCATTGATGGTCGCATCCATTTGCTCATGTTCGGCGCCATCTCTTGCCCAACCACCTGCCATAGTCTTATCCTTTGTTATTTATCATTAAATGCTTTAATAACAACTAGATGGGGTTGTCGGTGCTTGCTTTCAATAGGTCATAAAGCTGTATTGAGCAGACAAATAGGATACTGACAGTAGCTAGTCTTTTGGCTGTAATGCCACAACCTGCCCGCGCACGTTGATACTGTCATCACTCATCAAACAGACATAGCCTGACATAATGTCCTCTGGGGTCTTTAGGCTCATGGGGTCTTCGCCCGGAAAGGCGTGAGCACGCATGTTGGTACGAGTGCCGCCAGGATTGATACAGTTAAAACGTAAGCTGGTCGTATTTTGGGTCTCTTGAGTAAAGATATCGCTCATACCTTCTACGGCTTGCTTTGACAACGCATACGCCCCCCAAAACGCACGGGGATGGGTGCCGACTGAGCTTGAGGTAAACACAATCGAGCCATGATCGGCCGCTTTCAGCAGTGGCAGCAGGGCTTGAGTGAGCATAAAGGTCGCTGTGGCATTGACATGCATGACTTTGGTAAAGGTAGTGACATCATACATCTCAAGCGGGGTCAGATCTCCTAAGATCCCAGCATTATGCAGTATCCCATCGAGATGACCAAACTCTTTATAGATTAGATTGTGCAGCTGCTGCATCTCATCATAGGGTGCATGCTCTAAGTCCATAGGCAGTATCGCTGGCTGCGGCCCGCCTGCACGCTCAATCTCATCATAGACTTGTTCAAGCTTACTGCTCGTACGGCCAAGCAATAGCACGGTAGCCCCATAGCGAGCATAAGTTAAAGCGGCTATGCGCCCAATACCAGCGCCGGCACCGGTCACTAAGATGGTCTTGCCTGCTAGACAGTCCTCAGAGGGCGCATAATGACGAATGGCTTCATGGTTTAAAGCTTGACTGGGCGCAGATGAAACGGGTTGATTAGAATCCTGCTTGGCATGGTCACTCATGATGTTACTCACTACTTAATTAATAAATGCTTGTTAATAAAGGCTTGGTTAATGATTAGGGCGTGTCCTCAATCTGAACGATTGCATCTAAATGGACTAAAAATGGCTAAATTTTGCCAAACGGCGTCAAATAACTGGTTAATATCCCGATATTATCTGCGTTATTTTCCTTGTTTGACTTCAATTTATCTCATTTTTATCATCATTTTCAAAATGAGGACACGCCCTAGGGTTTGTTGTGCCTCTAATCTCTACAGATATTCAAACTTGCCTGCAGACAACAGCAGCTTATTGAGCTGTTTGGGCGTCTCAACGATATAATCTGCGCCAAAATGCGCTAACTTATCCTGATCCTCTGGCGGTATATAGCCATAAGCGGCTAAAATCGTCAGCATTCCGGCGGCATTACCCGCATCGATATCACGCACATGGTCACCGATATAGATGACACTACCAGCAGCGCCACGAGGTATCGCAAGCTTTTCTAACGCCATATACATAGGCTCTGGGTCGGGCTTATTGCGCGAGACGTCATCAGGACAGACCAGTACTGAACAGCGCTCATGCAGCTGCATCGCTGTCAGCAGCTGCTCAGAGAGATAGCGGGGTTTATTGGTGACGATGCCCCAAGGCACACCTTGGTCTTCAAGGGCTAACAATACCTCATCAAGCGCTTCAAACAAGCAGCTATCGACACAGATATCGGCCTCATAATCATCCAAAAACTGTTGGCGAAACTGCAACAGCTCATCTTCACTGACGTTTGAGTGATCATTATGGTCTAGCATCAGCTTAACCATCGCTGAGGCACCTGCAGAGACTTGCTCTCGAATGGCTGCCGCTGGCGGCGCTTGCCAATCATTTTGCGTGCTCATTTTACTGATGATACGTACAAAATCTGCTGCCGTATCGATAAGCGTGCCATCAAGGTCAAACAAAACAGCTTTTACAAATCGACTCATATCACATGCTCTTATTTTAAATACTTAGGTTAAAGACTTTATGCATCCAGTGGTTTTTGGACCGCCATCAGATAGTTCACGTCGACATTTTGTGCCAACCAATAGCGCTTGGTGATCGGGTTATAATGCAGGCCAATGATATCTTGACGGGTAAATCCGGCACGCATTGCCATCTTATCAAGCTCTGCTGGCGTGATAAACTTGTCATAGTCGTGAGTGCCACGATCGAGTAGGCCTAGCACATACTCAGCCCCGATAATGGCAAACAAATATGACTTTGGATTGCGGTTGATGGTAGAGAGCACACAGACACCCCCTGGCGCCAGTAAGTCAAAGCAAGCCTGTACGATGGCACTTGGGTCTGGCACATGCTCTAGCATCTCCATACAGGTCACCACATCGAACTGCCCTGCTTGCGCTTGGGCTAAGTCCTCCACCGGGATGTTTTGATAGCGCAAAGTATCACTTAAGCCGCTTTGCTCTGCATGCAGGCTCGCCGCCTTCAGGTTCTCATCTCCCAAGTCAATACCCGTCACGTCAGCACCGCGGCGTGCCATCGACTCAGCCAATATACCGCCGCCACAGCCCACATCCAGCACCTTTTTGCCCGCAAGTCCTGACTCGGCAGTATGGTCAGCATCCTGAGCACTGCTGTTATAGCCACGTTTGATGTTTTCTTCAACCCAGTTTAGGCGCAGTGGATTGATATGATGTAAGGTCGCAAAGGCACCTGTTTTGTCCCACCATTCACTGGCAAGCTTATTAAATTTGTCGACTTCACTTAGGTCCACATTAATGGTCGTCTTCATGTCAGGATCCAGCTGAGTAGATTGAGAAGATACGGTAGCGCTCATAGCGTGCCTCTTTGTCATATTGTTTTATCAGTCCAATATTAACATGGGTAGCAGAGAATTGCCGTGACGACATCGTGAGCATTTATGACTGATCTTGTGAACTGATAAGTAATATGTCCTAAATATAGCCTCACCGCTTTACAACGCTTGCGTAAGAATCTGGTTCACAAGTATCGTGCTTTTACGTTATCATAGGCGCATTCTGCTAAGTTAGACAGACGCTTAATGCCTTAGCATTTATCGCTTCGATATTTATTTTGATAACCTTAAATATTCACTCCCAAGGAAAAGATATGAAACGTGTCATCACTTTGACTGGCTTGGCTATGGCTATTGGACTGGCCAACATGGGCGCCCAAGCGGCCGATTATGTCGCTGGAAAAGACTATCGTGTCCTCGAAAACCCAGAGAACATCAGCGGCGACGCTATTATTGTTCGTGAATTTTTTTGGTATGGCTGCCCGCATTGCTACTCACTAAATCCACATATGCAAAAATGGGCCAAAACCAAAGATAAAGATGTGGCGTTTTTTAAAACCCCAGCCGCACTTAACCCAGTATGGGAAGCCAGCGCCCGTGGTTTTTATGCCGCTCAGCTCTTAGGCTATGAAAAACAAACCCACGATGCCTTGTTTGATGCCATCCATAAAGACGGCAAACAGCTGTTTGATCAAGCGTCACTGGCCAACTGGTATGCTTCAAAGGGCGTTGACAAAAAGAAATTTAATAGCTTGTATAACTCATTTGCAGTGGGTACTAAGGTTGGGCGCTCACAAGCAGGCGCAAAACGTTATCAGCTCTCAGGCGTCCCTGCTGTGGTGGTAGATGGTAAGTATGTGGTGACGGGTGAAAGTGCTAAAGTACCTAAAGTAGTCGATTACTTGGTCGATAAAGCCCGTACTGAAAAAAACTAGTCCTACCAGACGCTGGTTAAAAAAGGTCAATCAGACACTGATTGACCTTTTTTTTGGTGTTTTTTTAGCGTTAAGCCATACTTGTGCTGTATCCGTTCGATGCTGTGCAACTGTAGGTTAAGACAGCATCCCAGTAACGCCATGTCATTTTTAAAATGTATTAACGATAGCGTCATTTCTTCAGCTGCGAGAGTATCGCCACTTCTCGGATGTAACTGGCCAGATCTTCTTCTGACTCTGCTAACAGCTCATCGTCTTGTATATGCTTAGCGTACTCAATCCATAGTAGTAGCTGATATAGGCTATGACGTTCGGCAGCCTTGTATTGTTTTACAAACTGCTTGAGCGTGCCCTCATCATTAATATTGAGCCTATCATACCAGCCTTCTATTTTGACGATCTGCTCGTTGGGAAATTGCGCATCAAACAGCGCCTTGACTAGCGCATGACGATCTTCTTCACCGATCAGTTTACCGACCCGCTTGGTCTGTCGATTACGAGCATTGGCGTTGGTGATATCAGCAAGCGCCATCAACTCTGCCATAAAATAGTCACTGGCTGGCAGTTTTTTGAGCTGCTTTTTTGACAAGCCCGCCAACGGTATCGACAACTGCTGCAAGCGCTCGTGGGCCTTTTTTAGTTCGGTGCGTGACACACGCATATCCTGCTCTGACCAATCAATCATACAAACTTTCCCAATAATATAGTTAATGCTAAATAAAAAGAATACAGCTAGGCCCGTGTGCTACTGGTATAAATTTTTCATGCGTATTGCCTACTTACATCACAGTACCATCACGCTAATATGCTACCAGCGCCGCTTTTCACGGTGTTTGGCCACTACTTTTAGGCCTGGCGGCATACTGTTGGCCAGTCGGTGGTACAGGCTATCCGTAATAAATACTGAGCGGTGTTTGCCGCCGGTGCAGCCTATCGCTACCGTCACAGTATGACGGTTGTTGTGCAAAAACTCTGGCAGCCAACGTGATAAAAACCGAGCGATATCATCGGTCATCTCTGCCACTTCCGGATAATCAGCGAAGAACTCACCAACTTCGGAGTCCAGACCTGTGGAGGCACGCAGCTCAGGGTTCCAATGCGGGTTGGGCAAAATCCTCACATCAAATATAAAGTCGGCATCGATAGGACTGCCATATTTAAAGCCAAAAGACAGGATGTTGATGACGATTTGATTGTCCATCCCTACGTGCTCACGCAGCGTGTCTTTTAGCTGATGAATGTTTAGATTGCTGGTGTCAATTTTTATATCAGCGTGGCTGGCAATGGGTTCTAACAGCTCAACTTCTTTTTTGATCGCCGCAGGCAGATTGGAGACACTGTGCTTGGCAATGTCGCTATCGGCATCTTGCGCCATCAGCGGATGGACACGGCGGGTGGCATTAAAGCGTGCGACCAAGGTGCTCTCTTGCGCCGTCACATAGACAATCTTTAGCGCTTGTGCGCCATAGGTTTGCTTTAACGTGCTATAAATCGTGACAAAGTTAGACAGGTCGGCTCGTGGTGTACGAATATCAACCCCTAAGGCGATACGGCGAATATTACTTTCAGCGACCAGCTTATGAGCCGCATTGGGAACCAAGGATAAAGGCAAGTTGTCTATCGAGTAATATCCCAAATCCTCTAAGATATTGAGTACTGAGGTCTTGCCTGAGCCTGAGCGCCCGGATACCACTAAGATACTTAGGCTGTCGGCTTTGTCTGTCTCTGACTGTGGTTGCTGCGTACCTGCCGCTTTCATGATTGACCATCCTAGGTTGTTGCAGTGACTTTTACTTAGAGTGTGTTGAGCGTGTTATTCAAAAATGACCACTTGGTTATCTAACAGCCGTGCCCGTCCAAGCCAGGCCGCCACCAAGATGACTAGATTTTGCGTATTGTCTCTGAGACTTTGCCCATCAGTCAGTGCCTGTAACGCCTCTGTTTTTACTTGCAGATAGTCGATATCAAAGCCGGCGGTGGTGAGGTGTGCCCTGGTCTCAGCCAGTAATGAGGCCAGCTGTTTTTGATCCTCTAACCCGCTGCTCATCTGCTGCGCCAAACGCTGTAGCTCCTGATGCAGGACCGGTGCTGTTTGGCGCTCAGAGGTCGTTAAGTACTGATTGCGTGAAGAAAGCGCTAGGCCATCCGTAGCACGAACGATAGGCGCCGCAACGATCTGAATCGGATAGCTTAAATCACGGACAAGCTGCTTGATAATGGCCAGCTGCTGATAGTCTTTTTGGCCAAAGACGGCCACATCAGGCTGCACTATATTAAACAGCTTAGAGACCACAATCCCCACACCATCAAAATGACCCGGCCGTGACTGGCCACACAGCTGAGTACTGATAGCGCCAGCGAGCACCCTTGTGTCTGGTGGCAATACCGGATACATCTCCTCGATACTGGGCGCAAACACATAGTCGGCAGCCACAGTGGCCAACTTGCTCACGTCATCCTCTAGCGTGCGTGGATAACTGTCGAAGTCTTCACCGGCACCAAACTGAGTAGGATTGACAAAGACACTCACCACCACGATATCAGCGTGTTGCTTGGCTATCTTGACCAGCTCAAGATGACCAGCGTGTAGGTTACCCATCGTCGGCACCAACGCAATGCGTTGCTCGCTGCGCAGCGGTTTTAGCGTGGCTTGTAACTCAGTAATATGATGATGAATGGTCGGCATGATGTCACTTTCTTCTATTTTAAATCGTAAAACAAATCACATAAAACTAGCTAAATTGATGCTGCTCACTCGGAAAGCTGCCTGCACGCACGGACTGCTGATACAGGGCAAAAGCACCCTCAATACTGCCGGCAGTATTGCGCTCATCGGTCAAAAAGTCATGGACAAAGCGAGGCACCCGCCCATGTGCCATGCCCAGCATGTCATGCATCACCAGTACCTGACCGTCGGTATCAGCACCAGCACCAATGCCAATCACCGGCACGGCCACTGACTCGGTGATGGTTTTGGCCAGCTCAGCGGGCACACACTCTAATACCAGTAGTGCCGCACCAGCTTCGACGACGGCCTTGGCATCAGCAAGCAGCTTGTCCGCCGCCGCATCCCCTCGGCCTTGAATCTTATAGCCGCCAAACACGTTGACCAGCTGCGGGGTCAGACCGAGGTGAACGCACGTAGGCGTACCCGCTTGGGCGAGCGTCGTGACCAGGTCACACAGCTCGCTACCGCCTTCTATCTTGATCACATGCGCACCGGCTTGCATCAGTTTGCGACTGTTGGCCACGGCTTCTGGTAAGGTGACATAGCTCATAAATGGCAGGTCTGCCAAAATCAGGGCGCTGTCGTTACTACGGGCAATATTGGCCGTGTGATACGCCATGTCATCGACGGTCACGGGCAAGGTCGAGTCATGCCCTTGTACCACCATGCCCAGACTGTCACCGATCAAGATGGTATCAATCTGCGCCTTGTCCATCATCCGTGCAAACATCGCATCATAACAAGTCAAACAAGTAAACTTAGTGCCTTCTTTTTTAAACTTATTTAAAGTAGATAACGTCGTCATATCACCCTCAATTAATCTGCAATGCCTTTATAGTGCCTTTAGCGATTGTTTTGCTTATGCTCAAAAAACCTAGCTATCATTTGCTAATAACTTTAAGCCTGTCCAGTCATGGCTGGCGGCATAGCTGCTTATTGGTTGCTCAGAAATCTTAATATCTGCTGCCAGCTCACGTAGCGGTATCAGGACAAAATTGCGCTCAAGTAGTCCAGCATGCGGTATGGTCAGCTGCGGCTCTGTCATCTGTACGGCCCCATACAATAAGATATCGACATCAAGGCTACGCTCTCCCCAGCGGCGGATACGTGCCCGCTTTGCCTGCGCCTCCAGCTGCTGACAAAAAGCCAGCAGCGCAAAAGGCGATAGTGTGGTCTCAAACCCTGCCACTGCATTGATAAAGTCGGGCTGATCTTGTGGTCCCATCGGCGCCGAAGCATAAAACGAAGACACCACAACATTGCGTATCTGCTCATGTGCCTGCATGGCTGCAAGTGCGTGCTGTAAATGCTCTACGGGCGAACCCAGCTCATTGGCCAGATTGCTGCCCAAACCGACATAGCAGGTCACCCAGTTGGCGTTGTCCATAGTATCCATTTACTTTTATCACTGACTCTTAGGTAGAGTGGTTATCTTAGAGCGGCCATGCCTAATCAGTCTCAGAGCTGGGCTGACGGCGGCGGCGCTTATGCGGTATCGGTTCTTTGCTGCCGTTTAGCTTACTGGCAATATCTAGACTGACGGTGGCGGCCGCTGTAGTAGCCACCTTGACCGAGGTCTTATTGGCTGATGTCTTGGTTGCTGCCTTATTTGCTGCCTGAGCTGGTGCAGCCTGCGGCGCTGGCTTGGGCGCTTTTTTCTTATACTCAGTAGTGGGCTTACTGCCAGATGGTGTCTGCGATGCCTGTGGTGTCTGCGATGCCTGGGCAGTATCTGTGCTGGGCTGACGGCGGCGACGCTTGTACGGTATCGGCTCGTTATTTAAGCTCACGAGTGCAGGCGTTTTGGCTATGCTGCGCACGGCCTTTTTTGGCGCAGCCGATGGCGATTTGTCCTCAGGCTGCTTTACTGGCTTTGGTGGCGTGATGTTCGAGTCATCACTCTGCGTATCCGACTGTGCACCCTGTGTTGGCTGAGCCTTTTCGTCCTTCACACTGGTTTTTTTATGAGGCGCTGGCTGTTTTTGTGGCGGCTGTTTTTGCGCAGACGTTTGACTGTCTTTTTGCTGCTCACCCGTTGGCTGGCTTGATAATGGCGGCACTACTCTTTCGTGCTCGATGACAAACAAAGGCTCAGGCTGTGATTGCTGACGTTGGCTTGATGACGTACTGGCAAGCGACAACTGCTGCAGCTGTGCCAGCTCTTTGCTGTCTTGTTTGGTCTGCTGGGTGCCTTGGCGTTTAGGCGATTTGTGTGCGGTGGACGGCGTATCAGCAGTAGACGGCATACTCTCTCTCCGGCGACGACGTGAGGCAGTACTCGCATCTGACTTGTCACTATGAGCGCTATCTGCGCTGCCGTGCGGTGAGTCGCTTTGATTCACCACCAGCTCATTGGCGGCACTTGCTGGTTTTTTTTGCCGACTGCGGCCTCGCCCACGTTGGCCTTTTTTGTGAGCGCCGCGGCGCAGGTTTTCATCGAAGTCTTCGATGGCCTGCTGCTGCTCTTTTTCTGATAGGGTTTGATAGGTCTGCCACCACTCACCCATGCCATTGGTCGACTCTGACAGCGGGTGTTTGGCGTCCCCGCACTGCTCACGTAATAATAAAAAGTCAAAACCTGCTCGGAAGCGTGGGTGCTCAGAGAGCGGTACAATCTGCTTGCTGCGAGGTGCTGACAGCTTTGGCTGCAATAGCCAGATATCACGGATAAACTGCTCCGCAAACTTTGGAATGGCGGTCTTGATACGCTGACGGTCGATGACCTTACTGGCGGCATGCAGCTGGGCGTCATGAAAGGGCATATTGCGTTTTTTGGCTTTTTCTAACTGATGCAGGTAGTTTTCCCACAACAAAGCCGCATAGAAAAATGCTGGATTGATGCTTTTGCCAGCAGCGATACGCTTGTCCGTGTTGATCGCCACTTGAGTCACCAAAGCGCTGGGCTCAGACGGTGGATAGATGAGCAGGCTATCTATCGCCCCCGATTCAAACAACAGCGGCAAGAGCGGCACCAGATAACCACCGGTAAACATCTTTTGCGTCTCATCATAGAGGCGATGCGGCGATATTTGCTCGAGTAGCGCCCAGTTATCATCATGAAACTGCTCGGAGAGCTCTGTATCAAACTCAAACCCCAACTTCGCCTTAAAACGCAGCGCCCGTAATAGGCGCACGGGGTCTTCCTCTATCCGTTTGGGCGCATGGCCTAAGAGGCGAATGGTCTTGTTTTCGATGTCCTCTAGCGCCCCGCAGAAGTCGTGCACCACGCCTTTGAGCGGCTGATAATACAGCGCATTGATAGAAAAATCACGACGGGCAAAGTCTTGTTTGATATCACCCCAGACATTGTCCCGTAGGATCATGCCCTCTTGATTGGTGTTGGCAGCACTGGTCGGTGGTCCTCGAAACGTCGCCACTTCGATCAAATCACGACCAGAGTATACATGCGCCAACTGAAAGCGGCGACCGATGATGCGGCAGCGTTTACCAAAGACGTCTTTGATTTCGTGCGGCTTGGCATCAGTAACCGCATCAAAGTCTTTGGGCTGCAGACCTAATAAGGTATCACGCACCCCGCCACCCACGATATAGGCATCAAACCCAGCCCGAGACAAAGTGGCAATGACTTCAGTAATGGAATTGGGTAATTCAGATTTGTTCAGTTCTAACTGCTTGGCGGCACGCTCGGCCATGCATCTACTCCTCGCCGGTATCTTAACCGCTCTCGATGAGCTTCGCTTTTAACGAGCTTAGCATTTATCAGGCGGATGTATTCGCTATTCTAACAAACTTTAGGCTTGCTAGGTGTATTATGCGCTTTAGTTGTGCGCTATTTTGTCAATATCAAGGGTTATGCCGTTTTTTACCACAAAAAACCTACTCACCTACCGTTAGGCGGGCTCGGTTCTTGTCTATGGTCGCCGCCCCGATGCCTTTCACTCTGGCCAACTCCTCCACGGTTTGAAACTCGCCAAACATATCACGGTAGAGGATGATGGCTTGCGCCTTACTGCTGCCGATACCATGCAATGAGACCAGCTCACCTTCCGTCGCCCGATTGATATTGACGGTGGCCTGATCACGGGCTTGGGTGACGGCGGCCTCTTGCGCGATTAAATAATCATAAGCCGCTTGCGGATCGTCAAAACACGGCGCAGCTTGGGCATAATAAGGCCAAGCACTGCTCGCCATCACTACCCAGCAAGCGATGGTCATAAGCCAAGAGATGGACACGCCTTTATAGGTAGCACTCATCTATCAGCGCTCTTCTTGTTTGGCCGCTTCCCATAGGGCATCCATTTCTGTGATATCACTGTCCTCGACCCGCTTGCCAGCAGCGGCCAGTTGCGCCTCGATATAAGCAAAACGTGATTTAAATTTATGCACACAAGTCAGGGCGGCTGTTTCAGCATCGAGGTTTAGTTTACGAGCGACATTGACCAAACCAAACAGACAATCACCCAGCTCTTTTTCTAGCTCATCACGCTGGCGAGGGCTCACGGTCTCGCCTGTTTGCGGCATGATGTCTTTGAGCTCAGCGATTTCTTCTTCTAGCTTTTCGATAGCGCCCTCAACTCCTTGCCAGTCAAACCCCAACTCACTGGCCGCCTGCTGTAAGCTTTGCGCTTGCATAAGAGCACTACCGGCCTTTACTCTATCGAGACGACCTTTGGGCTTCCCTCGGCGTTGACGCTCAAGCGCCTCTTCGGCTTTGATCTCATCCCAGCGGGCTTTGACGGCTGCTTCATCCGCCAGCGTTTCTGCTTCAAAGACGTGCGGATGACGACGTATTAGCTTTTCTTGCAAGGTGGTCATGACGTCACTGATATCGAAGCGCCCCTGCTCAGCATACATCTGGCAATGAAAGACCACTTGCAACAGCACATCACCCAGCTCGCCCTTGATGTCTTCGTCATCATCCGCTTGTACCGCTTCGCCAAGCTCGTAGGCTTCCTCAATCGCATAAGGAATCAGACTATGATTGGTCTGTTTTTTGTCCCACGGACAGTCGGCACGCAGCCGTGCCATCAAGGCGAGCAGATCATCGAGCTGACCGCTGGCTTCTGGCGTGCCTTGTACGGGTTTGGGTGCTGAGATTTTATTTTTTACAGTGGTCATAAAGAATACTCTTATACTTTTAGTGTTTGCTGATTAGAATCACGTTAAATTTATAGCGATTTTGTTGTTAGTGTAGCATTGAACGCCAATTGGCTTATAATTGTATGGCCAAACATTTAACACGCTCTATTCTCTCACCTCACTGCTCAAGCGCAAGGAATCTTGTCATGATGTCTACTTCTGCGACCCCCAGCTATCAGCCAGCGACCGAATTTCACCCCATGACGATTGATTCATTTAAAGCTTATGATATTCGCGGTGAGCTTGGGGTAAACCTTGATGAGGCCATCGCTTACCGTATCGGACGGGCCTTTGCGCAGATTTTATGGCAGCGCTATAACGCCGAAGTTAATGTCAAACCAGAGAGTGAGTTGGCAACGCTAAAACCCGCCATCGTCATCGGTAGCGATATACGCCATTCAAGCGAGCTGCTAAAACAAGCGACCCTCAAAGGCATACTAGATGCTGGCGTCGATGTCATCGATTTGGGCATGACGGGTACAGAAGAGGTGTACTTTGCCACCAGTCACTATCAGGCGCTGGGCGGCATCGAAGTCACCGCCAGTCACAATCCGATCAATTATAACGGCCTAAAACTGGTCAAAGAGTACTCAAAGCCCATCAGCGCCGATGATGGTCTGGCAGAGATTCAGGCCTTGGCAGAGTCTGGACAGTTCGCAAGCAGTGACAGAGCAGCAGCATTGCAGCGGTTAACCGACAAAACTGCCTATATCGAGCATGTGATGGGCTTTATCGATATCGATAAACTCAAACCGCTAAAGCTGGTGATCAACTCAGGTAATGGCAGTGCTGGCCCCGTGGTTGATTTATTGGTCGCCAAGCTCACGCAGGCAGGCGCACCAATCGAGGTAATCACACTGCATCATACCCCTGATGGCAGCTTCCCTAATGGTATCCCCAACCCCATGATCGAGGCCAACAGAGTGGCGACCCAGCAAGCCGTTTTGGAAAACAAAGCCGATCTGGGCATTGCCTTTGATGGTGATTTTGACCGTTGTTTTTTATTCGATGAGACAGGCGAGTTTATCGATGGCAGCTATGTGGTGGGTATGCTGGCGCAGGCGTTTTTAAACAAATATCCAAACGAGTCCATCGTCTATGATCCACGAGTGATATACAACACCGAAGCAGTCATCGAAGAACATAACGGCAAGGCGGTCATCAGTAAGTCTGGGCACTCATTTATCAAGCAGGTGATGCGTGCGTCAGGCGCTGTCTATGGCGGTGAGATGTCAGCCCATCACTACTTCCGTGACTTTTTCTACTGCGACAGTGGGATGATTCCGTGGCTACTGACCATAGAGCTACTCTCAATCACCGGCAAGACGCTGTCCGAGTTGGTCACCGGTTACATCCAAGCCTATCCGAGCTCAGGGGAGATGAACTTTCGCCTCACCACCCATGATGCGCCGACCATTATCAGCGCTATTGAAGACCAGTATCGCAGCCAGCAGCCAAGCAAATCCATGCTTGATGGTTTAAGCTTGAATTTTGGTGCGTGGCGCTTTAATTTGCGTGCCTCAAACACCGAGCCGCTTATCCGGCTCAATATTGAAACTCAAGGTGATCAGACGTTATTGGCCGATAAGGTTCATGAGATTGAGCAGTGGTTAGCGGCACAAGGTGCGGTGCCAGCGTAAGTCAGGGTTTATTATTTAGCACGCCCAATGCCCATATAGTCACCCACCAAACCATTGATCTGTGCTCGTGTCAGCGCATTCTGGGCATCAAAGATAGGCATGGCTTGCTGGTTAAGCTGAGTCATATCAAGCTGATCACGTGGCGACCAGCTGATGATAAACACCGCCTGTGCTTTGTCCAACTGCTGATACGGACTGCCGATCAGCTCAAGCAATGGCTGCTGCCCATACAGTGCGGCAAGCTCAGACTGGGCTTTGTCACTATAGACCAAGGTGCGAATATTATACGACCACAATAATGCCAACAAAGGATGAATGGCAGAGTCGGCCGTACGTCCCGAGCCAGCCTTATAACTGCCGCCCCAAATCATGACCGTTTTATGGTCAATAAAGCCATCAAAATACTGCCAAAACTTACGGAATATCAGCTCTTTTTGATCTTCGTTGATGTGCAGCACCGACTGCAATAGCGGCATCTCTAGGCTATGCGCTTGGCTCGACTGCTGCAGCTTGACCAGCTCTGTCGGCAAGGTATTACCTCCAAAGCCCCAGCCAGCCTGTAAGTAACTGCCACCGACCCGCTCATCCAAGCCCATGATACGGCTGACGTGCTTGATATCGACCTGCTGACTGTCTGCCAAGCGTGACATCTCATTCATAAAGCTGACCCGCGTCGCCAGCATGGCCATGATGCTGCTGCGGGCAAACTCTATGGTGGCGATGTCCGCATAATGGGCGGCACGGGCATGCTGCATCAAGGGCGCTAACAGGCCCAGATGCTGACGACTGTCGGCGGTCTTTTCACCCAGCAGCCACAGTGACGGGTTGAGCATCGAGCTATAAGCATCACCGTCTTGTAAAAACACAAAGGGCACATAATACACCCACGCCCGCTGCAGGCGCTGCGCCAATCCAGCGATATGGCCAGGCTGCTCAATACCGCTCATGATCACAGGCAGTACCTGCTGATGACTGTGATTAAAGGCGGTAAGCCAGCTGTCCTCCGACCAGACAGACTTGATACTGTCGAGAAACAACCAATAAAGCGCTGCGGTGGGCTGCTGCTCATGGCGCGAATCTAGGCGTTGTGCCCTGTCATAGCCCTGTATTAGGGTCGCAGCGCTGTCTGGCAGCGCCCGAGGGACGATTTGCTGCTGCTGCTCATACATCTGCCACAGCGCCTGCAAATGATGCTCAAAACCATATTGCTGTAGCTGCTGCGCTAACCGCTCACGATCAGCATACAGATGCACGAGCTGACCGAGGCTGGCGAGCACCACGGCGCTAGTAATGGCCTCGATACTATGTCCGATAATCACGCAGGCTTTTATTTTATTATGACTATTATTAGCATGGCTTGGATGAACAGACATCTTATATCCTTTTTAATACGGTCGGCTTACTTTACAAACGCTACAGCGTAGACTAAGTTTTTGTGTAGGGTGCTTTCTAAGCATCGTTCAAGCATTGCAATAATGGTGCATGGAATGCGCCCTACAAATCAAACCTTCGCAAGAGCAAAATGCTGGGCTAAAGCCACAGCCTACGATAACTCAGTACCTGTCAAACGTTGTTATGATGGTGCATGGAATGCGCCCTACGACAGCTGTTTGATATGCTGTAATAGCTGATCGGTAGAGCTGTCAAACTGACCAGCCACTTCGTGCTGCATGGCCTGATGTACCGACTCTGCCATCTGCTTGCCCATCTCCACGCCCCACTGATCAAACGGGTTGATATCCCAGATGCTGGCCATGACATAGACCTTATGCTCATACAATGCCACTAAGGCCCCTAAGCTGTGCGGGGTCAGCTCATCAAGCAGCAAGGTGGTCGAGGGCTGATTGCCCCGATAGTATTTATACCTATCGGCCTCAGAAGCGCTGGTGTCATGACTGCCAGCGTCAGCCGCTTCTGCAATAGCGGCATTACCAAAGGCCAGCACCCGGCTTTGTGCCAGACAGTTGGCCAGCGACAGCTCATGCTGCTGCTGCAGTGGCGCATTCTGTACTTTATCACTATAGCGGCGCACACAGGCGATAAAGTCGCAAGACACCTGCTGCGTGCCTTGATGCAGCAGCTGATAAAACGCATGCTGAGCGTTGGAGCCAATCTCACCCCATAGAATCGGACAGGTATCGTAATCGATATGGTCACCATGCAAAGTCACGGACTTACCGTTACTCTCCATCTCCAACTGGGTCAAGTAGCTGGGCAAATAACTGAGACGACCATCATACGGCAAGACGGTATGGGCATTGACCTGCAAAAAGGTACTGTTCCAAACCGCCAGCAGCCCCAATAGCACCGGTAAGTTATCCCTAAAGTCGGCTTGCGCAAAATGGGTGTCCATACTGTGCGCTCCAGCCAGCAGTTCTTTAAACCTGGGCATACCGATACGAATGGCAAGCGCAAGGCCGATCGCTGACCACATCGAGAAGCGGCCACCGACCCAGTCCCACAGCTGCAGCTGATGCTCTGGGTGAATGCCCCATGCGCTCATCTTAGCGCTATTGGCCGAGATGCCGATGAAGTGCCGACGCAGCACGCTGTCCTCCGTCCCTGCTCGCCGCTCGGCGGTGGCCAGTAGCCATGACAAGGCGGTCCTAGCATTGGACAAGGTATCGACGGTGCCAAACGACTTGGAGGAGATGATAAACAAGGTGGTTTCAGGATTGAGGTGCTTGAGCAAATTATCCAGCTGCGTGCCGTCCATGTTAGAGACAAAATGCACTTCGATGTCGGTATCTGCCCACTCATCAAGGGCGGTGGTCGCCATCAATGGCCCCAGATCAGAACCACCGACGCCGATATTGACCACGTCAGTGATGGCCTGACCAGAGAAGCCTCGCCACGTGCCGTTGCGCACCCGCTCAGAGAGTCTGGCCACCTGCGCCAGACTGTGATGCACGTCAGCGACCACGTCTTGCCCGTCCACTTGTAGCGCTGCTGTGTCTGGCAGACGTAGGGCGGTATGCAGGGCGGCACGCTGCTCACTGGTATTGACCATCGCCCCTTGTAGCAGCGCCTGAATACGAGCCGACAGCTCACAGCTCTCGGCGAGACCCAATAGGCCGGATAAGACGCTGTCATCGATACACTGCTTGCTATAGTCCATATATAGCGCCCCAGCGTGGCAACTAAAGCGGCGGCTACGCTCATCATCCTGCGCAAACAGCTGCGCCAGCGACCATGGCTGCTGGGCCAGTGCCTGCAGTTGTTGCCAGTACTCAGAGTGGCGGGCCTTTTTATATGAGCAGTTATAAGAGCCGTTATATGATGCGCTATACGGACTGTTATTTGTCATGTTATTCACCGGCTATTTATCTGCTGATTATCGGCCATTGATAGGCGACCTATCCGTTACTCACCACTCGCCAACTGCTGCTCGGCAAAGTAGATAAAGGCTTGCATATACGAGCGCATGTCGCCAGCATCATAGCTGTCGCCGTGCATGGTGGTGACATTGACACCATCCTCACTGATCAGCGCATCGATGGCATCGGTCAGCTGAATCTCGCCACCGACCGAGGCGGTAGTCTGCGCCAGATAATCAAAGATGCGATTGCTAAACACATAACGCCCGACCACGGCCAAATTAGAAGGTGCGTCTATTAAGCTCGGCTTTTCGACAAAGCCGGCCACTTTAAAGCTGGTGTTTACATTTTTATTGTTATTGCTGTCATTAGCAGCGTCACTGTCATCGTTAGGCGCTTCATGCAGTTGGGCAATGCCGTACTTGTGCACGTCTTTATCCGCCACGGTCTCGACCAATATCTGCGAGTGCCCATCATCAGCAAACTGATTCATCATAAAGGCGAGGTTGTCCACGCTCATGTCGGTGGTGTATGGGTCAAGCACTACATCGGGCAGCATGACGGCAAAGTCGTGCTCGCCAATGATGGGACGCGCTGCCAATACCGCATGACCCAAACCTAAGGGTTTACCCTGACGTATCATCGATACGGTCACATCTTCTGGTAGCCAGTTGAGACTATCAGCCAGCGTGTCTTTGCCTTTGGCTCTAAGCTGATTATCAAGCTCGGCATTGATATCGAAGTAGTTTTCAATCGCGCCTTTTTGGGCATGGCTGACGAGGACGATGTGCTTGATACCGGCAGCGATGGCTTCTGCGACCACATAATGAATGGCGGGACGATTGCCCAATGGCAGCAGCTCTTTGGGTACGGACTTGGACAGTGGCAGCATACGGGTACCAAAGCCTGCGACGGGGATAACGGCGTGGGTGATGTTTTTCATAAATTTTTGGCTATGTTAATTGGCTTTGTTAAAGGGACATAAATAAGGAAATAGAATATATTCTGATAAGTAACTATAACTCAATAAACTCGACAATGCTCTGCAACCATTTATCATAATTGTAATTTTGCAATACATGGTCACTGGCATAGCGCATCATTTCTATCTGCTCTTTAGTATAGCCTTTAGACAGCTGCGCAAATAATTCATCTGCTTGCTCGCGACTGTCAATGACTTCGCACATCCCTTCAAAGCGGGTACTAACGGCCAAACTGGGATTGGTCACTGCCAAACGCCCGCAAGCCATAATCTCAATCAGACGGCGAGAAAACATACTCGGAGAGTCGGTGACGGTATTGACGTTCAAGCAGTGTGAGTACTGTCTGAATAGTTCACCTGTTTGGTCGTAAGGCACGGCAGGTTTGATGGTCATATTGGGCAAATCAGGATAGCGATAGACGTCAGACTTACGATCAGAGTTGCGATCGACGATGGTCAGTCCATAGGGAGAAGCGGCGGTAAATGCCATGTCTTGCCATTGCTTGCGTACACTATGGATATGATGGCTATAGCTGCCGACAAACAGGCTTTGGTTATAACGAGGTGGTAAGTCTATGGGGTGATGAAACTTAGGCTGCACAGCAAAGGGCAGCACCCCTACTTTTACACTCTTACCTAATATAGAGCGATAACGTTCGACACAGTTTGAATCAACGGTCAGTATATATTTGAATAAACTAGCAGAGTCGATAAAACGGTTAAAGTGAGCACCATCTTCCTTATTCCAAAATACCGCAGGAATATTGTATTTATCCGCCAGCTCTAACAGCTTGCGCAACTCGACATTGGTTCGCTCAGGATAATCTGGATAATTAGCGATCTTGTAGCGCCATTTGTCTTTATGTCCGCGCCACGCAGATTCAACAAGGATGAAGTCGGGTTTTTTTCGACGCCAAAGCTGATACGATAAATAACTCTCTTTCGTTTTGACTAAAGTTTCATTCTTCATTGCTAAAGACGTCAAGTCATCGCTGACTAGTAATATACTTAACAAAATAACTGCCTTATATTTAAAAATACTTAAAAGCACAATGGTCTATATTAATAGTATATATCTGAGATATATAGTCAGTTCAAAATAAAATTGTTATGACCAGGGCAAATATCATAAAACAATTTGGATAAGTCATCTTGCATCCAGCCTTGGCGTAGAAACTTCACTTGAGCCCATTTCTTTTCAATAGGGTTCAAGTCTGGGCTGTACGGTGGTAACCAAAGAATGCGATGCCCGTGCCTGTTTAGTAGCTTTTGAATGCGTTTGCTCTTATGAAATCTGGCGTTATCCATCACAATCACGCATTTGGTTTTAAGACTTGGGATGAGGGTTTGTTTGCACCAGCCGTAGAATATGCTGCTGTTGATGTTGTACTTAAAGTAATCAAGTGCAAACAGCATCTTGTTATACAGAGCACCGATAACGTTGGTTCGCTTTTTACCTTGCCAGTTGTAGCGATCGATACATGGCTTACCAATAGGCGCGTAACCATGAGAACGAATGGTTTCAGCCTCAAAGCCGCTCTCATCCATATAGACAATGGGATAGCCTTGTTGTTTAAAGGTATCAAGCTTACTTTGATAGATCGCTCTTTTTATCGGACATGCCTTTGGATGCTCTAAGGTCTTTTTTTTGACTGATGCCTAACCGCTTTAGGGCATGATAAATGCCTGTTTTACTATAGTTTAAACGACGTGCTCGCTCATACTGATAATCATCAGGATGCTCTTTGACATCATTAAGTAGCACGTCATCTGGTATTTTATAGGGTTTGGTTTGCCTGGTTGTTTTGCTATGAATACGTCTCTTCCAGTTCTGTATCGTGGTTGGACTGAGATTATAGAACTCAGCTGCCTCGGCAAAGGTCATACCCTCGTCTAAGCTTTTAAGAACTTGCATACGGAAATCTAGTGAGTAAGTCATGGTCTTTATAATAACAATTGAATTTAATACTTAGTTTATAACATTTTTAGGTGAAATTGACTATAGCATGTACATTCGAAGCTAAATATCGTGAAGCATATCAATAATCATTATTCTATCGTCAAGTATATCAACTCTGATTACAAACAAATTATTTATGAATGTAAGAGTGAAATTAAATAATTAGCTATAGCCCCTTAATATAATTATACATTGATGACTGATATATAAGAATGATGGACCTTAACATCATAGCAGCGCCACCCACGCAATCCTATACGAAGCTTATTACACCCTTCAGGTATTTGAAGCTCAATAATTTTCTCAATTTTTTTTCCTTCAGGACCATTAATATACTTAAAGTATCCTATTTCTTTATTATCAGATCTCGCCAAATCAGATTTTATGTTTTCAGAGCCATAGTCTACTGCCATAAGTACCTGTTTACTTTCAAACCCATTAGGGTATTCAGCATCGATCACTATCTTTACAATACTACGCTGTGAAACGTCAAATCTTTCAGACCAAATTAAATCTTTAGTCAGAAGTGTATTATTGCATATTATGTAGCTCTTCATTGAAACATGATTATCAATCTCTAAGCCCGGCTTAATAGCTTCATATACACGCTTCGCATAATAGTTACTTCCACAAGATAATAAATGTAAGGGATCGTAAAAAAGCTCCTTAGCCTCTTTTAGTCCTTTTTCCAAATTAATAAATGGTATGTTCTTTGATAAACAAATTTCCGAGGTAATTTTATTTAATTTCTCATAATAAATATTATTACCCGTATATATTATAGATGTCATAAAAAGTTGCAATTGTAAGATATCACACAACTCTATAATCATTTTTATATTCTTTATGAAGGGATCATAGTCTATTTCATTAGTAATTTCTGGATCTCTATTAGTAGCAGGTACTATAGATGCATATCGCCAATCATCACTGTAATAGTTTTCCTTTAGCCTTAAAGTGCTAGCATCATTACTGGGAACAGAAACAACAACTGTTGACTGCTTTTTGTTACCTAATTTATTGATTATTAAGTTAATAATATTAAGTGTTTGTGCTCCTGATACACCAAGATTAAAAACCTTATAGTCATACCGATTTTCTAATAAAAGTCTCTCTAATACACTTTGTGGCTTCATACTAGCACGAATATATATGGCTTCAATAGATGAGTCACCTAACAGATATATGTGCTTACTAGAGTTGGATCCCCAAGGACTCAACTGATTACCTTCAGAGTTTGTCTGAACTCTATAGATCTCATGGCTGTTTAAGCTATCCCTAGTATGTAAATAATCTGCACTTGGAATATAGACTTTATCTAGATTTAATCCAAGCTCTTTAAGTCGAATAAATCTTTTTAAACTCATAAAAATTCACTAATAATCTTTTAGACACTATTAAAATAAACTCTTGAAGTTTATTTTAACCAATTCAACGATAGCCAGACGTCGGCAACATACAATCTCCACACTGCAGATTTAAAAATCCTAATTTGCATGTGATTTGGTGTTGATGATTCTCCACTGGCGAAATTCTTAACTGAATTAATGAAATACTTATTAAGTTTTTCTGCATAAACATCGAACCTAGGTGACTCAACTATTTCTTTTGCAATATCAATTATAACTTTATCACTCATTGCAGAAATATAGTCCCTAGTAATATACATACTACTATTTTCTATCTCCTTATTCTTATTATCAAAATAACTTGAAGCCTGTGAGCTTTGTTGAGGATAAGAATTTATCAAATCTCTTACTGCTACTGGCCAATTCGAGTTAGCTAATGGCATATTAGTTATAATACTATCCATTGAGTCCATAACAGAATATAGTGATATTTGTGAAACCTTTTCATACATAGAAAGGGTATCAGATGCCGCTGTTACCTGAGAGTCACTAATCGGCAACAATACATCAGCATCCCTTGAATATAAGGCAAAACTACCTTGCATCCATCTGCCAGATCGAAAAAGCCTTGAAAATAGGTACAGTTTTTCTAAATTACTACTTGATTCTTGATTTTCAAACCATCCTAAAAGTAAATCCTCAAATTTACTCTGTTCTACACTATTAAGGATCGGGAATATTATGCTAATCAATTTAGATTTTAATGAATTCTCACTGTTTCTCATAGAATTAGCATAACCACCTTTAAATAGTGGCCACTGTCCAAGCATAATTGATTCATTCTTCGTTTTTGGATTTGATCCTAAGTATATAGACGTGTGCGGTTCTGATGGTAGGATACCGTCTGACATAAGTATTTGATTTTGTACCTTATGTCTAATAGAACTCCCTGGCATAAGTTCGGGCGATGTTACTTCTATAGGCATATTAAGGTAGCTACTAATCACTACTGACAACTTAGTTTCCATTTCCTTTAAGTCGCCAAAGTTGACAGAGTAAAACTTCTGGCTATATGGCTTAGCTAAAAGAGCACAAAGCCTGGAGTCTTTACCTCCACTCATCCGTAGCTGTACTTTATCACCTCTCATATTATCTATTGATCTTTTCATGGAGTTTTCTAGTGCATCTTTTAAGTAATATGCACCTTCACTTTGAGATCGTTTTAAGGGTAAATTTGAGTGCATTCCGCTTGGTTTATTTTGCAAGCTAATTGAGCCGTTTTTTACATTGAGCATTTTATCTGCAGGTAATATTTTTACACCCTCATAAATGGTATTACCAGTTAACGAGTAACCAAAAGCTAGATATTCTGATAAAAAGTCTTGATTCATCTTTATACTATCAATTGAACCTCGACTTATCGCTAGCGCTATAGGCAAAGGTCTATTACTAATATAAATAAAACTCTCATCCTGAGCATAGTGAATGGCTTCAACTGCAGGTACGGTGTTCCATGCCTGAAATTGACTTAAGTACATTTCTGCACGCACCACTGTGTAATGACCCCACACAGGCTCTACATAATATACCTCCCCTCCTCGTCTCACAACATTTTCAGAAATGCTCTTTGATACATTTATTCCAGAGCTCACTACCCATGTCCCATCTTTTTTACTTTTATATATGGAAGAGCTTGGGTCGATTCTATCCCATATCACTGAACTACCAGAAGTGGAAGGATTATCTGCAATATAGTTGTGAGTCTTGTATCCCACATTAGGAAATAAACCTAGATAACTACCAGCTACTTTTTCTATAAGCTGTTTAGGGTTCAGCTCATCTTTCGGTAGTATTACAAGATATACAGACATAATTTAACTCTCTAATAGGAAAAATAACTAAAAACTGATTATAAAATAGAATCGCTTAGTAGATTGAATATCTTCTTACTACCGAACTTACTAATTAAATACTCTCTATTACTTTTAGTAATGCAAATAACCTTATGATGCCTTATATAACTTTCGACTTTTTGTCTAGCGTCAGAGTTATTACTCACAACCCATTCATTAGGATATATTGCATCTGCTTCAGGCCAATTCCAAACTACAGGCAAACATCCAGATAGCACACCGTCCGCTAAAGCATAATGAAACGATTCGTTTTCAGAAGGTGATAATATAACGTCGATTTTCTCATACCAATCACGTACATCGGCCCCCCAACCCTCAAAGGTCACATAATCACTTAAACCTAATGTCTCAATTAACTTATACGTTTCATAATAGTAATCTAGCTCTTTTGTTCTAGAAGGAGCTCGCATAAACTCAAGCTCTTCAGGTCTGTATCCTTTAATGTTCAAATACGCGTCAACGCCAGACTTTCTTAGAGAATCTAGAAGCAATACGGCTCTGTCTAGACGCTTAGTCTTGGGTACAATACCTAAAACACCTAAAACGACTGACTTTTTCTTTAAGTCTCTTTGACTGAAATAAAACTCATCATCCATTACAAAGTTAGGTATATATTTGGTCTTATTAATATCATATTTGAATATCTCAATCGCTTGACGACGTATATTCTCAGACACAAAAATAATCTTTGTTATATTGTTGGTATCTATTTGTCTACCAAACTTTTGCGCTCTTTCTCTAACTTCTTGAGCATGCATTCTAATATATATTGGTTTGTTATCGCTGTTATGTTTAGAGTACCAAACTGCATTAGCTAGCCCCCACTCACAAAAGACCATATCAGCCCACTTATAATTTGCTATTAGCTGCTTTTGGTTTTTATGACCACCCCACTCCCATATTTCCTTCTTAACAGGAACACGTCTGGATTTTAGATAGGAGATATAAGCATCAATAAACTTAAAATCATGCCCTGCAAATAGCATTTTCTTGTTAGACAAAGGTATCGATGCAAAATGGCTATGGAATTCATTAGTAATATTTTTCAGCGAATGCTTTTGCCATATTTTTTTAGAAAATTTAGGATCAAGGCTTAATGTTTTTTTACCTAGTACTTTTCTGAAGTCTTGATAGCTCTTAATGAAAAAAGGGTAATCCTTACCTAAAGAATTAATATTAATTTCACTAGGATAGCATAAACATCTACCACCTATAGCTACTGACTCAACTAACTTAGTGGATAGCTCTAGGGTAGCAGTCTCAAAGTCTGCAGGCCTAAAACACCAAATAAAGTCCATTCCAGAGAGCATTTCTAAACTCTGCTCTCTATTTAAGTCATTGTAATAGTTAACATCAAGCTTCTTAAACCAGTTCTGTATTGTCTGGCGAAACTCTTTTAAATTAGTTGGAGAGGATATCTTATTAGCAGCTATATAGAGCTTTACCTCTTTGCCTTCACCTTTTAATCTTTCAACAAATTCAAATAACTCAAATATTCCCCAGCCTGGTGTGATTTTTCCTGCATATCCAATTTTAACCGCTCTTTGTACTTGACTATCATTAACATCAGAATTAGCTAAGGGGCTCAGACTTGAGCTTTTTGTTGAATCCAAAAACTTATCATTAATAGGTGGTGGTATTAAAATATATTTTGATTTATTATTTGTTAATTCTTCAATCTTATCCTTGATAGCTTTAGTCTGTACGAGTATATAAACAGACCTTAAGCTAATCAGTTTCAACTTCTCTACTTTCTCGTCGTTTATGATAAGTTCATTATTATCTACAGTATAAAAATCAGTTATATAGCTTGCTAGCCGGTTATAGAACTGTCTTGTTTGAGATAGTTGATAGGCTACTTCACAGCCTCTAACAACTACTGCTCGTACATTGGGTGAAATATTATCAATTTTCCGAACTAAATCTACGCCAGTTTCTATATCTATTACACCGTTGTAACCAATTTTTTCAGGCGTAATTAGCTCTATATTATGGTTATGCTCAATATTGGATATGACTTGATCATGTCTTAAATTTTCTTTAATAATAAGCGCTGTTTTGCCTTGAGCGGCTAGTATGCTAGCCATTGATGAATACCAGACAGAGGAGCCGTCAACTACATTGGCATTAATATCTGCATACAGTATATATTCGATATCATTAGCATCTAAATTGTGTAGATTTATTGAGGAACTATTATCGATTAAATCATTTTTTACTTGTTTTTCATTAACTGTCTTAAGCGCACAATTTTGAATAGACAAAGTCTCTATCTTAAAATCTTCGATAGTTGTAGCAAAGTAAAGAACAATATTCTTAATTTTTTCATCAACATCAATATAGAAGTCTTGGTTATATACACCATCTTTCTTTATTCCTGACCCCATATAAGTAAATGCCTGACTGTCTGCAGAAAGAGCTAATCCTTTTTCTTTTCTAATATACTCAGGAAGCGCTCCAAAATACAAGATTAAAGCCTTTCTATTCTTGAACACCTCACTATTACGATGCGTTATAGATATTCTATACTTTCCATCAGCAAACTGGTTTAAAGAAAAGCAATTACTGGTTAAATTAGAAAATAAAACATTAGCCCAAATTTCATTAACTTTTCCATCATGCACTATTTTATCTCTATCTAGTTCTTCTAAGTACTTTGCAAATCTAATATTATCTATATTGCTTTTTTCAATTACCTTAACTAGATCATGAACACTATTAGTTTCCTCGATAATCTTTAATGCCTTATTTGTAACAACTTCATATCCCTCATATCCGTTTTTAATCTTTTCATTCCTCAAGTATAAGATTAAAACCTTAGCAATTAAGTCATTATGATTAAAACCCTTGTTTTTTAGCTTATCTATTAGATTAAAAACCCTATAAGATAAATAACTTGAGTTTTTATCGTTAATATTTTTAGAATCGCTATAAAATTTATACTTCTCGATAATATTTTTCATTAAACATACTCTCTCATAAAGCCGCTTACTCTATTAAATATTCAGATTAAACAAACTAGGACTTTCAGTCTAAAATCAAATTACACTGATACAAATATAAACTACCTGAAGTCTCACTCAGAGCCTAAATTACTAGAAGAAGTACAGGTAAAGTCTTTTAGATATAGTTACTAAAAATAGGATTTATTCACTTTAGTAAATACCAGAGAGCAAATAAAGTATTATTTACGCCAGCAATTATAAAAAATGCTTAATACTCTGATTTTGGTTATGTTGATACAATTTTTTATATTAATACTTAAGCAGAGAGATCTGGTTTTTATCTTTTAAAATTAGTTAACTTCATGAAACTTAATAATACCTACAGCATCAATTACGGGTTTGTCATGAGGTATGCTAACTGCTTTAAACTGATTATGTCCTACAAGTAAAACCATGATATCTGCTTGCTCTAATGCTGAATCCAACTCAACTAGTTTTCCAGCTATCAAGCTTTTAGGCAGTTCATTAATATTGGGTTCTACTAGTAGAATTTCTGCTGAATTAGCATCTAGCATATCCCTAGCAATATTAACTGCTGGGCTTTCACGTAAGTCATCAATATCCGGTTTAAAGGCTAAACCTAATAGTGCTACTTTGGGTCTATCTACACCATTCTGCTTAAACGCTTCTATTTGCTCATTAATCTTGGCGATTACCCACTTTGGCTTACCATCATTAATCTCACGCGCCATACGTGTAATACGTGCTTCTTCAGGATTTTGATTAACAATAAACCATGGATCGACAGCGATACAGTGACCGCCTACCCCAGCGCCAGGCTGCAAGATATTGACACGTGGATGATGATTGGCCAGCTCAATCAGCTCCCAGACATTGATATCGAGCTTATCTGAGATAATAGACAACTCATTGGCAAAGGCAATACTCACATCACGAGAGGCATTTTCGGTCAGCTTTGCCATCTCAGCGGTACGAGAGTTGGTCACTAGCAGGTTGCCTTCGACGAATATACGATATACTTCCTGCGCCTTTTTAGTCGACTCTTTAGTCATACCGCCGATAATACGATCATTTGATATCAGCTCTTCTACTACCTTGCCTGGTAATACGCGCTCTGGGCAGTAAGCCACAAAGATATCCGCTTCATGATCAGGCTGATAATAATCAGGGAAGGTCAGGTCTGGACGTGCTGCCGCCAGCCACTCTACCATTTGTTCTGTAGCGCCTACTGGTGAAGTTGACTCTAGGATCACCACATCGCCCTTCTCTAACAAAGGCGCTAACGCTTCGCTCACCGCTTGAATATAAGACAGATCAGGGGTGTGATCGTCTCCTTTGAATGGCGTAGGTACGGCGATCAGATAAGCATCAGAGTGTTCAGGGGTGAGACTGGCTTTGAGCGTGCCCTTATCTACCGCTTGCTTGACGATCGCTTCAAGACCAGGCTCCACGATGTGGATTTTGCCTTGATTAATGGTATCAACCGCATGTGGATTGACATCGACCCCGACGACATTGGCCCCATGATGGGCAAACATCGCTGCTGTTGGTAGACCGATATACCCTAGACCAAACACGCAGACATTTTTCATAACTTTGATACTCGTTGTAGATAAATTTAGAAGAACTGGCTATTAATTATTAAAAAAGAGCAAACTTAAGCTTCAGCGTTAAAGAACTCAACGATGGTCTCTGCAATACGCTCTGAGGCCTTACCATCGCCATAAGGGTTATGGGCTTGGCTCATTTTTTGATAGACGGCGTCATTTTCGATCAGATTACTTACTTCTGCGACGATGGTAGCATCATGAGTACCGACCAGCTTCACCGTACCTGCCTCGACCGCCTCTTGGCGTTCAGTCGTGGTACGCATCACCAGGACTGGAATACCAAGCGAGGGCGCTTCCTCTTGGATGCCACCTGAGTCCGTCAGGATGATATGACTGGTGCTCATCAGATAGACAAATGGCAGATAGTCTTGTGGGGTGATCAGTTTCACGTTGGTCAAACCATTCAATAAGCGATTGACAGGCTCCTTGACGTTAGGGTTTAAATGCACAGGGTAGACAAACTCATAATCAGGATATTTCTCTGCCAGATCCTTGATAGCCTGACAGATGGACTCAAAACCATTACCGAAGTTTTCACGGCGATGCCCCGTGATGAGCACCCGACGTTTGCTAAAGTCGAGCTCAGAAAACTGCTGCTGCAGCTCAGCTCGCAAGTCAGCATTGGTCTCTAGCTTGTCTTTGACATCGAGCAAAGCATCAATCACGGTATTACCCGTGACATAGATATAGTCAGGGTTATTGTGCTCATCGTATAGGTTTTGCGCTGCTGCCTTAGTCGGCGAAAAATGCAGCTTGGTGATGATACTGGTGAGCTGTCTATTGGCTTCTTCTGGCCAAGGAGAGTAGATATTATACGTGCGCAGTCCAGACTCGACATGGCCGATAGGAATCTGCTGATAGAAGGCGGCTTGAGCACCACATAATGTGGTTGACGTGTCACCATGGACTAAGACGAGGTCGGGCTGACATTCTTGCAAGATAGGTTCGAGCGCAAGGAGCATTCGTGAGCTGGCTTGTGTGAGACTCTGCTGAGACTTCATAATATCTAGATCATAATCAGGCGTGATGTCAAACAATGCCAGTACCTGATCGAGCATTTCACGATGCTGGGCGGTCACACAAACCAATGATTCAATATTAGGATTGGCTTCTAACGCCTTGACCACTGGTGCCATTTTGATCGCTTCAGGACGTGTACCGAAAATGCTTAATACCTTCTTCATCAGACTCTCTTTTTAAAGTTCGTTTGGTTATTTGATTGATTTTGGTTACTTAATTGACTATATGGCTGTGTCATAACCATTTGGGTTCATACTCTGCCAGCGCCACGTATCTTGACACATCTCCGTGATAGACAGCTTGGCTTCCCAGCCCAATAGCGCTTTGGCCTTGTCGGCACTGGCATAGCAACTGGCGATATCTCCGGCACGGCGTGCGACAAACTGATATGGGATGCGCTGCTCAGAGACTTGAGCAAAAGCATTAACCAGCTCTAATACTGACGTGCCTGTACCCGTCCCTAGATTAATGGGGAGAAATCCGACTGCGCTTTGCTCTACCTTAACTTGCTGCTGTAAGTAATTCAGTGCAGCGACATGACCTTGCGCCAGATCAGTAACATGAATAAAATCACGCACGCCTGTGCCATCGACGGTCGGATAGTCATTGCCAAAGATGCTGAGCTTTTCCAGCTTACCAACGGCCACTTGCGAGATATAAGGCATGAGGTTATTCGGAATGTCATTGGGGTCTTCGCCGATCTGCCCTGAAGGGTGCGCCCCGACTGGGTTAAAATATCTAAGAGGGATTAGGTTCCAGCTGGCATCGGAGATGGCTAAGTCTTCTAGGATATGCTCGACGGTCAGTTTGCTTTGGCCGTAAGGGTTGGTACAAGAGCGTGGGGCACTCTCATCGATAGGCAGGGTTTCAGGGTCACCGTAGACCGTGGCAGACGATGAGAACACTAAGTTTTTGACATCGTACTCAGCCATGACTTCGAGTAAGGTGATGGTGCCACTGACGTTGTTATTATAATATAGTAAGGGTTTGGCCACAGACTCACCGACAGCCTTTAGGCCAGCGAAGTGAATGACGCCAAAGAATTGATGCGCAGCAAAGACTTCTCTGAGCTTATCTGCATCACGGATATCGCCTTCGATAAAATCGATCGGCTGAGCAATAATGCTAGAGACCCGATTGATGGCTTCACGGCTGCTGTTGGATAGGTTGTCGTAGACTACGATCTCATAGCCTGCTTGATGCAAGGCAATGCAGGTGTGCGAGCCGATATAGCCTGCACCGCCAGTGACCAATATCTTGTTTTTCATAACATTTTTATAACAAAAAAAGACACCCCATTGTAGAGGTGTCTTCATCTTTTTTCAACGCAACTTTAGTAATTAATTCATAAAGCTGTAAACCACTGATTGGTTCAGTGGTCTATCTTTCAGATAAAGGGTTTACCAACCCGTTACTTCTTTTAGCTTATCACCGATCTTCGCTGGATCACGAGTATAGGCGATGCCAGCATCTTCAAAGGCCTTAAACTTCTCTTCTGCCGTACCCTGACCACCAGAAATGATCGCACCAGCATGACCCATACGCTTACCTTCTGGCGCTGTGACACCAGCGATATAGCCGACCACAGGCTTGGTCACATGCTCTTTAATATAAGCCGCCGCCTCTTCTTCCGCCGTACCACCGATCTCACCGATCAGCACGATGGCTTCGGTTTGGGGATCGTCTTGGAACAGTTTTAGTGCATCGATTTGGTTCATACCTGGGATAGGGTCACCACCGATACCGATACAAGTCGACTGACCAAAGCCAAGCTTAGTCGTCTGTGCGACTGCTTCATACGTCAGCGTACCAGAACGTGAGATGATGCCCACCTTGCCCGGCAAATGGATATGACCCGGCATGATACCGATTTTGCACTGACCTGGCGTGATCACGCCTGGGCAGTTCGGACCGACCATGCGCACGCCATCTGCAGCTTCGATATAGCGCTTGGCTTTGAGCATATCCAGCGTTGGTACGCCTTCGGTGATCACCACGATCAGCTTCACACCTGCATCGACCGCTTCCACGATAGAGTCGAGGACAAATGGCGCTGGCACATAGATGACAGAAGCATCCGCTTGCGTCTCTGCCATCGCTTCCGCCATGGTGTTAAATACTGGTAGGCCCAGATGGATCTGACCGCCCTTACCTGGGGTCACACCGCCGACGACCTTGGTACCGTACTCGATGGCTTGCTTTGAATGAAACGTGCCGTTTTTACCGGTAAAACCTTGCACCAATACTTTAGTGTCTTTATCAATGAGTACACTCATTATTTGCTCCTAATTATAATCTTGTATATCTGGCTGGCTGTGTCAAAGGCAGTCACTCATAAGCCATGGCGGCTGAGTGCTGCTTATTGAACACAGCGACGAGGCTTAGTGGACGATATTGGTGCCCACGGCCGAGACGATCTTTTGTGCCGCATCGGCGAGGCCCTGCGCTGAGATGATCTGTACATCTGACTCTTCGAGCAGCTGCGCGCCTTTTTCAGCGTTGTTGCCTTCGAGACGTACTACTACTGGCACTTCGACGCCGACTTCTTTTACTGCGGCGATGATGGCTTCTGCAATCATGTCACAGCGCACGATACCACCAAAGATATTGATTAGGACGCCTTCGACACTGCTGTCTTCTAGGATGATCTTAAACGCTTCAACGACACGGTCCTTGGTCGCACCGCCGCCCACGTCTAGGAAGTTGGCTGGCTTACCGCCATACAGCTTGATGATGTCCATCGTCGCCATCGCAAGGCCAGCACCGTTGACCATACAGCCGATGTTGCCTTCTAGCGCCACATAGTTAAGATCAAACTCAGCCGCTTTTAGCTCACGCTCGTTTTCTTGCGTTTTGTCTTGTAGCGCAGCGATTTTGGGCAGACGATACAGGGCGTTTGAATCGATACCGATTTTGCCATCGACACAGACGATTTCGCCATTTTCACGTACTGCTAGTGGGTTGACTTCCAGTAGCGCAAAGTCGTTTTCGACAAACGCCTGATAAGCACCGGTCATGATTTTGACAAACTGATTGATCTGCTTGCCTTCCAGACCCAATTTAAATGCCACTTCACGGGCTTGGTACGGCATCAGACCGACCAAAGGATCGACACTGACCTTAAAGATTTTTTCTGGGGTCGCACTGGCCACTTCTTCGATATCCACACCACCTTCAGTCGATGCCATAAAGGTCACACGGCGTGTCGAGCGGTCGACGACAGCGCCCAGATACAGCTCAGTTTGTACCGGATACATGTCCTCTGCTACCAACACGAAGTTGACAGGCTGGCCATCAGCGTCGGTTTGGAAGGTCACTAGATTGGTGCCGATTAATTCTTCTGCCACTTGCTTGGCTTCTTCACGTGTCTTGACCAGCTTGACGCCGCCAGCTTTACCACGGCCACCAGCATGGACTTGCGCCTTGATAACGGCGATGTCGGTAGGGGTCTTATCAAAAGCGGCTGCCGCCTCTTCGCCAGTATGGGCGACGATGCCTTCTTGGATAGGCAAACCATAGCTTTTTAGCAGCTCTTTTGCTTGATACTCATGTAAATTCATTGATTGTATCCTTTATTTTTGGCAATTCATAAAAGTGAAAATATATTCAACTATCTAAAACAGCACAGCAGACCCACGCAGCGACTATGATATAGTTGATGCATTTTAAAACCAATACGGTGCTACTGGGATGCTTTGTTCTAAAATACAGTTGTGAAGCCTCTGGAGTGCGAAGCGCACAGCAAGCAAGGAAAGTTTGTACCAGTAGCACGGCAATATAAACGTACCGATTTTATTTCGAATTAACTATAGTAGACTACGTGAATCTGATGACGTTAACTTATTTGCTTCGCTAAGTTAGTCAATACCCAGTCAGCTTTATTGAAAACTCACTGGGGTGTTTTTAGATAAGCTACTTCTTCTTGCGCTTTTTGCGCTGGATCGCATGGATCGCACGGCCATCGGCAGAGAGCGCTGCTTCATGTACCGCCTCAGAGATGGTCGGATGCGCAAAGGTCATCAGCTGTAGGTCTTCGATACTAGAGACAAACTCCATCGCAATCATGCCCTGATGCACGATGTCACCAGCGCCGGCACAGATAGCGTGCATCCCAAGTAGACGATCGGTCTTGGCATCAGCGACCACCTTGATAGAGCCTTGTGCTTCACTTTGAGCCAGTGCACGGCCGTTGGCGGCGAGGTTAAATGAGCCAGTCTTGACTTCATAGCCTGCTGCTTCTGCGTCTTGCTCAGTCATACCAACCCAAGCGATCTCAGGATGGGTGTAGATGACGTTGATGATGGTGTCATAGTTGACTTGCATCTTATCGCCATGAATACGCTCAACCGCCATCATGCCCTCTTCCATCGCCTTGTGCGCCAGCATCGGGCCACGGACCAAGTCACCGATGGCATAGACGCCATCCAGATTGGTTTTGCACTGGTCATCGACATCGATCAGACCACGCTCAGTCAGCTCGATACCGCTGTCTTCACCCAGTAGCTTTTCAGAGTAGGCACGGCGACCGACACAGACGATCAGCTTATCAAAGCTTTCTTCAGAGGCTTCACCATTCTTTTCACTGGTGACCACCACTTCATCGCCTTTGACTTCAGCATTGGTGACCTTGGTATCGACACGGATGTCTAGGCCTTGCTTTTTCAGCATTTTGCCCGCTTCTTTGGCGATGTCTTTATCAGCAGCCGCTAGGAAGTTTGGCAGGGCTTCATAGACCACCACTTCTGCGCCCAGACGACGCCAGACTGAGCCCAGCTCCAGACCGATCACACCTGCACCGATGACGCCCAGACGCTTAGGCGTCTCTGTGAAGTCAAGGGCACCAGTAGAGTCTACGATACGCTCGCCATCTGTTTTGGCCACTGGAATCTCGATTGGCACCGAGCCTGCTGCTAGGATGACGTTTTTGGCAGTGATGGTACTCTCGCTCTCATCTTCTAGCGCAGTAAACTTCACTTGTTTGTCAGCGCCTTTACCATCGACTAGGGTGCCCCAGCCTTGTAGCCAGTCGACGCCATTGCCTTTGAGTAATGCCGCCACACCGCCAGTCAGCTGCTTAACGATGTTTTCTTTACGCTCGATCATCTGCTCGACATCGATGGCCACGTCGCCAGTACTGATGCCATGCTCAGCCAGATCATGCTTAGTCGCCTCATAGCGATGCGAGCTATCGAGTAGCGCTTTTGATGGGATACAGCCGACGTTTAGGCAAGTACCGCCAAGTGCTGGCTCACCCTTATAGACACGTTTTTCGATACAAGCTACGCTCATACCCAACTGTCCGGCACGGATAGCCGCTTCATAACCACCAGGACCGCCGCCGATGACGACTAAATCATAATTGTCTTTCATAATAGGTTCCTATTTAATTTTTAGGTTCTAATTTAGGTGTTAGCTTTGCTTTTAAGGTTGATTATCAACTGACTCATTGGGCAGTTTATCAAGGATAGGGTAAATCATTCAGCCATTAAAAAGTAAAAATCAGTCATTAAATATAAAATCAGCAAACAGTAAATACACCATTTGAGCTCATTGACTGATGACGTAATCGATTCAATTTAAAAGAGTTACAGTGCTGCTGGGATGATAGGGAAAGCAAAAGCCATCTGTCTCAAAAGCAAAAAGCTTGTATCGACGATTGCCGATACAAGCTCAAAGGCTTATAGGTCTAATAAAAGCATGGTTGGGTCTTCGACCAACTCTTTGATAGTGACCAAGAACTGTACGGCCTCTTTACCATCGATCATACGGTGGTCATAGGACAGTGCCAGATACATCATCGGTAGGATTTCGACTTGACCATTGACCGCCATAGGACGCTCGTTGATAGCGTGCATACCCAAGATAGCCGTCTGTGGTGGGTTCAAGATCGGCGTCGACATCAGTGAGCCAAAGACACCACCGTTAGAGATAGTGAAAGTACCGCCAGTCATCTCGTCAAGACCCAGCTTACCGTCTTGCGCTTTACCACCGAGCTCACGGATTTTGCTCTCGACATCCGCCATACTCATATGATCAGTATCACGTAATACAGGAACAACCAAGCCACGATCTGAAGAAACCGCCACACCGATGTCATAGTAGCCATGATAGACGATGTCATCACCATCTATAGAGGCATTGACCGCTGGGAAGCGTTTTAGAGCTTCGGTAGCCGCTTTTACAAACAGCGACATAAAGCCGAGACGCACACCGTGGCGCTTTTCGAACTGCTCTTTGTACTTGCTGCGCATGTCCATCAGTGGCTTCATATTGACTTCGTTAAACGTCGTCAACATCGCCGTGTCTTGTGACGCTGACAATAGACGGTTGGCCACTGTCTTACGTAGACGGGTCATCGGTACACGCTTTTCGGTACGCTCGCCCACTGACTCAGCGACTGGACGGCCACTGTCAGACTTGATAGAGCTGTCTGCTTTTAGCGTCGGGCTGGCCATATCTGATTTGGTCACACGGCCGCCACGGCCACTGCCTTCGACATTCTTTGGATCGATGCCAGACTCTTTGGCAGCTTTGCGCACCGCTGGGCTTTGATCTTTATGATCGGCTTCGGCAGCGCTTGCGCCTTGTGCTGGCTCACCGCCATCAGTGGCCTGCTTTGGCTGTACTGGCGCCGCAGGCTGATCTGGATCGACTGCTGGAGCATCCGCACTATCAGCAGCATCGGTACTGCCACTTGCACCGGCTTCAAACTCGGCGATTAAATCTGCAGATTCGACAGTATCGTCGACTTGCTTGACAATTTTTGTGACCACACCATCATCAGGTGCGACCACTTCGAGTACTACTTTGTCGGTTTCGATTTCTGCTAAAAGGTCGTCACGGCTAACCTGTTGGCCTTCAGTGACATGCCATTCAACGATCGTGCCATCGGCAACCGATTCTGGAAAAACGGGGGCTTTGATATCAGCCATCGATATACTCCTTAGATATGAATATTACTATTTATTATTGAGTCGTGATGCGCAGCCAGATGTTTTATAAAAGCTGATAAATAATAATGCATATTTATCAACCTTTTAAAGTACAGCCAATTATTGATGGTTTAATAATCGCTGAGTGTCCATAGTATCTGACTGCCACCGTCTAATTGATAAAGGTTATAGGGATCAATCTGTTGTCTATATTACCGCTTCATACTGATGTGGTTGATAATTGGGCGCCTAACATTTAAAAGCTGAGCACCCAGTATCAAACCCCAATATCAAACACAGTTACTTTACTTTGCGAGCTCATCGACGCTGACACCTAAGCTTTCGGCGATCAGAGTTTGTTGCTGTTGTGCGTGCAATTTCGGTGAGCCTGTCGCCGGTGCTGCACTTGGCGGACGTGCTACTGGCTCCATCACTTTCGCTCTGGTTGGGTGCGGCACGACGATACGGAACATATGCGGCGCTAAGTAGTACCAAGCACCTTGGTTCAATGGCTCTTCTTGTGTCCAGACGATCTCTTGTAGGTTGCTGTATTTTTCGATTTCAGCAATCAAACGCTCTTCGGGTAGTGGGTAGAGCTGCTCAATACGTACGATAGCAATATCCTCAATACCTAGAGCACGGCGCTGCTCGAGTAGATCATAGTAGACCTTACCACCACAGAGTACCAAGCGAGTAACCTTGTCTGCCTGCTGCTGATCGACCTCTGGCAATACCGTTTCAAACTTACCATTCGCCAGCTCTTCTAGCTGTGAGGTTGCCAGCTTATGGCGCAGTAGACTCTTCGGTGACATCACTACCAGTGGCACACGACTTGGGCGTACCGCTTGACGACGTAGCGCATGGAATATCTGTGCCGGTGTCGTCGGGGTGATCACTTGCATGTTGTCTTCAGCACACAGCTGTAAGAAACGCTCCAAACGGGCTGAAGAGTGCTCAGGGCCTTGACCTTCAAAGCCATGTGGCAATAACATCGTCAGACCACAGACACGCTGCCACTTGGTCTCACCACTAGAGATAAACTGGTCGATGACCACCTGTGCACCGTTAACGAAGTCACCAAACTGTGCTTCCCAAATGATCAGCGCATTGGGCACCGTGGTCGCATAGCCGTACTCAAACGCCAGCACCGCTTCTTCTGACAGTAGCGAGTTATAAGTGGCAAAGCGGGCTTGTTTTTCACTGATATGAGACAAGGGCACATACATGCTGCCATCGTTCATATTATAGATTTCGCTATGACGATGGGAGAAGGTACCACGGCCAACGTCTTCACCTGTGATACGTACCAAAGTCTGGTCATTATCGACCAAGCTGGCATAAGCCAAGGTCTCAGCAGCACCCCAGTTTAGAGGCTCTCCGCCTGTCTGCATCGCTAGGCGCTGCTCGACGACTTTTTGTACTTGGCGCTGTAGCTTGTAGCCTTCTGGCATCTGTGCCATACGGCGACCGTATTCTTTTAGCTTTTCGATATCGACACCAGTATCCCAATCATCGATCAAGTCATGGCCGATATATGGCGTCCAGTCTACAAACAGCGCCTCGTCTGGATCACTGACCAGTGAGTTGACGACATAATCACCACGATCAAGCGACTCACGATACTGATCTTCGTACTGTTTTTCTTCTTCACTACTGATAACGCCTTTTTCGATCAACTGCTTGGCATAGAGCGTACGCGTAGTCGGCAGCTTTTTGATCACTGAGTACATCAATGGCTGAGTGGCTGACGGCTCGTCGGCTTCGTTATGGCCGTTGCGGCGGTAGCAGAATAAGTCAATGACGATGTCTTTATCAAACTCATGACGGTAGTCTAAAGCCAACTGAGCGGCAAATACCACAGACTCAGGGTCGTCACCATTGACATGCAAGATAGGCGCATGCACCATTTTTGCCACATCAGTACAGTACTCTGTCGAGCGCAAGTCTTCTTGACGGCTGGTGGTAAAACCAACTTGGTTGTTGATGACGATGTGTACTGTACCGCCCGTGGTATAGCCACGAGTTTGTGACATTTGGAACGTCTCTTGTACCACGCCTTGACCGGCAAACGCAGCATCACCATGAACGACGATGGGCAGTACTGAGTTACCATCTTTATCGCTGCGTCCAGGCTGATCATTACGGCGCACTTGACGTGCACGTACAGAGCCTTGAAGTACGGGTGCGACAATCTCAAGGTGTGAGGGGTTAAAGGCCAAGGCCAAATGCGCCTCACCACCTGGCGTCATGACGTTAGAAGAAAAACCGCTGTGGTACTTCACGTCACCTGAGCCTTTTTCTGGCTGCACCTTACCATCAAACTCATCAAACAAGTCAGCTGGGTTTTTACCCAAGATATTGACCAGTACGTTTAGACGTCCACGGTGCGCCATCCCGATCACCATTTCTTTGGTGCCGTAGCTGCCTGCACGCTGGATGATCTCATTGACTGCAGGAATAAAGCTCTCACCGCCTTCGAGGCCAAAGCGCTTCACACCTGTGTATTTACGGGCAAGATACTTCTCTAACCCTTCCGCAGCGGTTAAACGCTCAAGGATAGACAAGCGTTTTTCTTTATCAAACTCGATATAGCCCAAGTTGCTTTCAAGGTATTTTTCCATCCAGCGCTTTTCGGTACTGGTGGTCACGTGCATATACTCTACACCGATATTACGGCAGTAAACACGCTCCATAATCTCGATAATCTCACGCAGCGGCGCTTCACTCTTGCCAATACTCAGATCGCTCGTCGGATATACCGTATCGAGATCGGCTTCAGATAGGCCGTGATAAGCGAGGGTTAAGTCCTCTACTTCTGCACGTGGATGTAGATTTAATGGATCAAGCTGGGCCCGGCGATGACCACGGCGACGGTAAGCTGAGATCAGCTGCTGTACCGCCATCTGTTTGGGATCCGCACAGTTGGCAGGGTCGATCGCCACGCCGCCTCTATTAGCCGTTTGGTTACGGGCCAACAGTAAAAACTGGTCTTTAATGTCGTTGTGCTTGGCATCGTTAGAAGATTTGTACTGTTCAAAATAACGCTGCCAATCCGTATCGACGCTATCTGGATCTGTCAGATACTGCTCGTAGAGGGCTTCGATATAATGGGCGTTATCAGCGCCAAGCTCTGAATGCGGTGCGCCTGCTGTTTCTTTAGTTATACTATTCATAATAATCGTCTATTTGATAGATAAATGAATGGAATCGTGCTTATAATTTTGTAATCTGTTTTATGTTATGGCGCAGACAACTCACAATAAACCTCATAAATGCTGAGCTTATGATAAGTTGCTGATGTCAATACCAGAAATCCAGCAAATTTTCATTATTTGTGAACGTCTGGTGTCGTTTATTGGCTCGTTTCAGAAAATTAAATTATATATACTGAAGTGAGCCATAACCAATGAGCTGCTTCTGACGCCTAGCATACATTGCTATCTAGGGTAACATGCCTAAATTACCTCAGATAGTTTGTTTCTTCAATACTAAGTATTTACCTAATAAATACTCATTATCATCTTAATTTCTCACAGCTATATATCTCACCATCTAAAACTGCTACACAGAGATGATAAATAATGCAGAAACTGAATAGGCATATCATAACATTTTTACCAACGTATTTTTATTACAACTTAGTAGCTACTGCTACAGTTTTGTGAAAATTTATACGCTGTTGTCGCAAATCATGAAATATAGTCATGACCGCTAAAAACAATCATGACCACTAAAAATTTAGAGACGGTGAGCTGTGGTAGCCAAAGCTTGCCTCATCAGCGTCTTTTTAAAGTCATAAAAAAACCGCCAGAATGATCTGACGGTGTTTTTGTATTCAGCTGAAGCGACTTAGCAATCAGTTATTAACTTACTGATCTTAGCCTGCTTGATCGATCAACAAGTTACGCAGATGACCAATCGCTCGAGTTGGGTTGAGACCTTTTGGACACACGGACACGCAGTTCATGATACCACGGCAACGGAACAGGCTAAATGGATCATCCAAACGGGCCAAACGAGCTTGGGTATCGTTGTCACGGCTGTCTGCTACAAAACGATAAGCATGCAGTAGCGCTGATGGACCTAGGAACTTATCCGGGTTCCACCAAAACGACGGGCAACTGGTCGAACAGCAAGCGCATAGAATACACTCGTATAGACCGTTTAGTTGCTCACGTTGCTCAGGTGACTGCAAACGCTCTGTTGGCGGTGCTGGCTGATCATTGATCAAAAACGGGTGTACCTTTTCGTACTGCTCATAAAACTGGTTCATATCCACGACCAGATCACGGACAACCGGTAGCCCAGGTAGCGGACGTACGGTTACTTTTTCTGGTAGCGTATTCATATTGATCAAACAAGCCAGACCGTTTTTACCGTTGATATTGACACCGTCAGAGCCACAGATGCCTTCACGGCAAGAGCGTCTAAAGGTGATGGTTTCATCTTGCTTTTTTAAGCGCAATAAAACGTCAAGCAACATACGGTCTGAGTCTAACAGCTCAATCGTAAATGTTTGCATGTATGGGGCTGCGTCCTTATCAGGATCGTAGCGATATATCTCAATGGTGCGAGTACCTCGACTCATAGTGCTAACTCCACGCGGTGTAAGGCTCGGTTGTCTAAAAATCTAGACACTTACAAACTAAATAACCACTAAACAAACAACCGGCCTTACAAAATCAAAAATTAAATTCGAAAATCGTCACTCAAACCACAGTTAAACGTGTCTGAAAAAACGATTAGTAAACACGCACTTTTGGCTCAACATAATCCACAGTGAGCGGCACTTTACGAACTGGCTTGTAGATAATTTTGTTATCTTCAGCATACCAAACGGTGTGCTTCATCCATTCATTGTCATTACGACCGTTTGGTGCGACTGGATCATCCTCTGGACGCTCATAATCAAGCACCGTATGTGCACCGCGGCATTCGTGACGATTTGCTGCTGACAGCATCGTTGCTTTTGCCACTTCATAAAGGTTGGCCACTTCTAGCGCTTCAATACGTGCCGTGTTAAACACTTGTGACTTATCACCAAGATGAATCTTGTCGACTTTTTCGCCTAGTGCCAAAATCTTTTCGACACCTTCATCCATCATCGCCTGAGTACGGAATACACTGGCGTGTGATTGCATGGTAGCACGAATCTCATCAGCGACGTCTTGAGCATTATAGCCATCAGTTGACTCTTGTAGCTTGTTTAGACGGCTTAAAGTGTAATCCAATACTCTTGGGTTGATTGGCTTATAAGTATTGTCTGCGTGATAGTACTCTTCAACGATATGCTTACCTGCAGCACGGCCAAAGACGACCAAGTCCAGTAGAGAGTTGGTACCCAAGCGGTTGGCACCGTGTACACTCACACAAGCACATTCGCCAATAGCGTACAAGCCTTTGACCAGCTTGCCTTCAGTATACAGGCCTTCTTCGTCTACTTCACCATCGAGATCGGGCACAATCACTTGACCATTAATAGTCGTTGGAATCCCGCCCATCATATAGTGAATGGTTGGGATAACCGGAATCGGCTCTTTAGTAATGTCGACGTTGGCAAAGTTTTTACCAATCTCAAAGACAGATGGCAAACGCTTCATGATGGTATCGACCCCTAAGTGGGTCATGTCCATGACGATATGATCAGCGTTGGGGCCACAACCACGGCCTTCTTTGATCTCTTGGTCCATAGAGCGCGATACCAAGTCACGTGGGGCCAAGTCTTTTACCGTTGGCGCATAACGCTCCATAAAGGCTTCGCCGTCTTTGTTACGCAAGATAGCGCCTTCACCACGACAACCTTCGGTCAGTAGCACGCCAGCGCCATGTACGCCGGTCGGGTGGAACTGCCAGAATTCCATATCCTGTAGGGGGACGCCAGCACGAACGGCCATACCAAGACCGTCGCCCGTATTGATATAAGCGTTGGTAGAAGCGGAGAAGATACGACCTGCACCACCTGTCGCCAATACCGTCGCTGGCGCTTGGAATACCGCTACTGTGCCTGTCTCTTGCTCGATAGCGATGACACCGTTGATATTGCCGTCTTCATCTTTAATCAAGTCCAGTGCAATCCACTCGATAAAGAACTCAGCCCCCAGCTGTAAGTTCTTTTGATAGAGCGTATGTAGTAGCGCATGACCTGTACGGTCAGCAGCGGCACAGGCACGCTGTACTGCTTTTTCGCCATAGTTTGAGGTATGACCACCAAATGGACGCTGATAAATCGTGCCATCTTCGTTACGGTCAAACGGCATGCCCATGTGTTCAAGCTCATACACCACTTTTGGTGCTTCACGGCACATGTACTCGATAGCGTCTTGGTCACCCAACCAGTCTGACCCTTTGACAGTGTCATAAAAGTGGAAATGCCAGTTGTCATTACTCATATTACCAAGGCTTGCACCGATACCACCTTGAGCGGCAACCGTATGTGAGCGGGTTGGGAATACTTTGGTGATAACCGCAACCTTCATACCGGATTCGGCCAGTTGTAGGGAGGCACGCATACCTGACCCACCACCACCAACGATGACAGCGTCATAGTTGAGGGTTTTGATATTACTAATGGTATTATCTTGTCTTGTTGCCATTACGATTTTCCTAATGCCTGTAAATGCTTGGGAAGTAAATATAAAGAGTCAGTCATCAATCTATATTGAAATTATTCGAATAAAGATTGTATTTGGATAAGGCGCTCAGGATGTCATGCACCTGTATCACACCTGCCTCACTCTTCAGCCACTTACTAAAATGTGTCTAGTCATCATTTCTAACAGTGGATTAAACGGCAACGACACCGAAGCCACTACCCCAAAAAATCATGATGCCCCAAAATAAATATACTAAGATTGCGATAATCATTGCTGCTTGTAGCGCAAGGCGTAGTCCAGAGGTTTTGACATAATCCGTCAACACCGTCCACATCCCCACCCAAGCGTGAGCCGCTAAAGCAATGATGGCAACTAAGCTCAGTAGGCGCATCGGTAAGCTGGTAATAAAGCCCACCCACTGCTCGTAATTCAACTCACCGTTGAATACAAAAAAGCCTACCAAAACGACAGAGTATACTGCCAATACCACAGCACTGATACGCTGCATCACCCAATCGCGCGAGCCTGAGCCGGTTAGACCAGTTGCGCTCTTAATTCCTGTATCGTTTTTAATCATTAGAACATCACCCATATAAATGACAGTACAATCAATATAGCAGCTATAACAAAGCTCACAATTGACGCTGTCTTACCTGATTGTAGCTCTTCGTTGAAGCCCATGTCAGCAAATAAGTGCTTAATGCCCATTACAAAATGGTAGGCAGTCGCTGCGACAAAAATCCACGCAACAAAACGCACAAGCACGTTATCAAAGACAGCGGCAAAATCTTGCGGAGACGCTAAAGAGGTTTGTAAAAGCCAAAGCATCACTGGAATCAGTAAAAAAAGAACAATTCCTGAGATACGATGTAAAATCGAGGCTCTGGCTATCGGTGAACTATTAACGCTAATTACTTGGCTTAAAGGCAAGTTAATGGGTCGGTTGCTTTTCACAGCGGGCATCCTTTTTGCGGTTATACTCCTGTATCTGCTATGGGCGTTCAGTGCAACTGAAAAAAGTTAGTGCCCACTTAGCAACACACGAGACGAATAAAGTAAGGAAGAGCTAGCTGACTTCGCTAAGGTCCTACTACGTATCATTATGACTATCAACGATCGCTGGTTTGTACGATATCTATCGGATACTGTGTCTATCTGTTACAAAAAGCGTGTCATACTGCTCTATCACATCTGCTCATTGAGCGCTATGAGACAAACCTCGCTGTGATAAACCCAGCAATGATGAATATAGCGCTAATAAACACAATCATCATGCTTTGGCTCTACCGCCAACAGCACAGTCGATTGTTGAGTATTGTTAACTGGTCTATTTCTAATCCATCGATAAAAAAGATAACATCGCAATGTTATCTTTATAAGTAACCACGGCTTTGATTAGCATCTGACTAGCCATAAACCTAAAGCCAATGGCTGTCCTAGCAAACCAAAACCAATATCTCTCTAAAAATAGAACAAATAACAACAACATTCAAGTCATAAACTATTGTTTAGATTACAACTTATTCCTTAATCTCCTATAAACCCCAAGTAGCTGTCACAAAATAGCAGCCTCGCCGATGTCTCTTGGCAGGGCTTTTATCAGGCGGCTTTATTAGAAGATTAATGGATATATAGTGGCATTAGTGTCAGTCAAATATTTCTAATTATAAAATGACTGACTGACAATTACAAATTTATCCCTTAAATAGTGATTATTAGCGTTATTCTTACAAAGAGTCAGATAGGCGTAATATAATTGCTGGTCAGTTGCCCTGACAAAAGTCTCTATAAACCGGACTTTATTTCTTTGTCGCTCATATACGGCCTGTTTTTGCTCAAATAAATAAAAACGTGGCTACTAATAACAGACAAAAAATAGCGCTTTTTTGGCGAGCTGGCGGCCACAAAGTGAATAACCAAGAATGGCGATATTTCTAACAAATAAGCGCATAGACATATTTTGATACAAATATTACTGCAGACAAACGCCTTTAAAGCCTACAACTTAGCAGGATTGGCGATAAAAGTTTTTTCAAAGTATGCTTATTTACTGGTAACATAGCTATAGTCAGGTCAGTATAAAAAGCATACAGCAAGACTGGAATAAATTTTTTGTAGCATCGAGCGGCGCAAGCACAGCACGTCAAAAAACTTGCATCAGTCTAGCGCATGAATGTGGTGTCTCTATTTTATTTAGTATCGACTATAGACTACTGAGCCAACTAAATTTGTATTATCTAGTTCTTTATTTACGACTTCTTAAGTAACGATACGAGGGTATGTGTCGTTATTATTTTTTTATTTAACATGCTAAGACCAACGGAGAGGAAATTATGGCTGACAACATTAAGTCAAACAATGAAGCCACACTTACAGTAGATGGTAAGGAATACCAACTTCCTATTATTAACGGTACTTTAGGACAGTCGGTTATTGATGTAGCAGCGCTACAAGAAGCTGGTTACTGGGCTTATGACCCAGGGTTTAAGGTAACGGCTCCTGTTGAGTCAAAAATCACCTTTATCAACGGCGGCGAAGGCGAGCTATTACACCGTGGCTACCCTATTGACCAATTGGCCAATAACGCTGAGTATCTAGAAGTGGCTTACGCCCTGATTCATGGAGAGCTTCCAAACAAAGAACAAAAAGAAGATTTCTTTGAAAAGATTCGTAAGCATACCGGTGTCCATGATCAACTGCGTAAGTTTTTTGAAGGCTTCCGCCGTGATGCGCATCCAATGGCGATCATGGTCGGTGTGGTCGGTGCGCTATCTGCGTTTTATCACGAAGACCTAGACATCAGTAATGAAAAGCACCGTGAAATCACTGCCATTCGTCTGATTGCTAAGATGCCAACGCTTGCTGCGATGAGTTATAAATACTCGCAAGGCGAACCGTTTATGTATCCACGTAATGACTTTAGCTATGCAGAAAACTTCCTGTACATGATGTTTGCCACCCCTGCAGATGTTGATTACAAAGTAAACCCTGTACTTGCCAAAGCGATGGACAAGATCTTTACCTTACATGCTGACCACGAGCAAAACGCCTCGACGTCTACTGTACGTCTGGCAGGCTCTACTGGCGCAAACCCATATGCGTGTATCGCTGCTGGTATCGCTGCACTGTGGGGCCCATCACATGGCGGCGCCAACGAAGCTGTCCTAGAGATGCTAGATGAGATCGGTACGGTCGAAAACGTCGATGAGTTTATGGAAAAAGTAAAACGTCGTGAAGTGAAGCTCATGGGCTTTGGTCACCGTGTGTACAAAAACTTCGACCCACGTGCACAGGTACTTAAGCAAGCCTCTGATGAAGTATTAGACGCCCTAGGTATCGACGATCCTAAGCTTGAACTGGCCATGAAGCTTGAGAAGATTGCTCTTGAAGACCCGTACTTCATCGAGCGTAACCTGTATCCAAACGTTGACTTCTACTCTGGCATTATCTTAAAAGCCATTGGTATTCCAACGTCAATGTTTACTGTGATTTTCTCATTGGCTCGTACCTCTGGTTGGATCAGCCATTGGTTAGAAATGCATAGCGCACCGTTCAAAATCGGTCGTCCACGTCAGTTGTACACGGGCGAGACCAAGCGTGACTTCGTAGAAGTCGAAGACCGTAAGTAATGTTGAGCAAATATTAGATACTAAAATGATAAAAATCCCGCCATTGTGCGGGATTTTTTTACGGAAGAAAGACTTGCTCTCGAACTATAAGACACTTTAAAAATGATGTAGTACTGTTGGTATAAATTTTCCTTGCTTGCTGTGTGACCTCGTCACTTTTCGATGCTGCGTAAAATTCATCCCAACAGCACATGGCAAAATATATTCACTTTACTTAGGGTCGACTATATCTCTAAGACTCTTTTAGTCCTGAAACTCTTTTAGTAAGCGCTCGTATTTGGCAATTTGAGCATCATAACCCTTAATAGTGTCATTAAACTTCGCCATCAAGGTCTCAAACTCTTGTTGCTGCGCCAACTGCATTTGCTGCATATCCTGTACATGCTGCGCCTCTATCTGCTTCCAGACTTGATGCTGGACGATGATACGAGCCAATGCCGGGCTTTTTGTGCTGAGTCGCTGAGCGATCTCCGTATGCTCAAACAGTTGCGGTGATAAAGCAGCGATATTGAGTAAGGTATCTATATCTTGTGCGCTAAGCGCAGTAGTTGCCGGCTGATATAGGGCTTGCATGGCTTGTTGGTAATGCTCAACAAGCTGCGCTTGCGTCAGTATCTCAGGCTCTCTTGGCTCAAGACTGATGCGCTTCAGTACTTCTAAGTCACGCTCACCAACTTCAGTACTGGTGTTGATCTCTGTCTCTATGGCGTCTGCTGCAGCTACTTCATTCGCTTGTTCAGTAGTCTCCGGTGCAGCGGTGCGACCAGCTTGACTGGCAGCATTGGACTGAGTGTCAGTCGCTCCTTCAGGTTCAGGTGTTCCCGTCACCAATAAGCTATTGTCACTAGCGGGAGCGTCTGCAGCCTGTAGTGACTCATACTCTGCTTGCAGACGCCGCTGCAGCCCTTGCATCTGCGCCACATATAAAGGTTGAAACTGCTCGATGCGTGCGGCAGCTGAGTCACTGATGGGCACAGGCTTAGAGGCTTCAACATCGGCTGGCGTACTGGCTTGACTGTCTTCATCTAAGGGCACTGGCTCTGAGGGCTGCTGACACCCAATCAGTAGTAGTGCGCCTACAAGTGCGGAGGCTAGTAACTTGGCAGTATAGCGTGGATGTGTAGCTGCTTTACCGTTATCTATAATAGTTGCTTGCGGCCGGGTATCAGACTGTGTCGTAAAAAAATTCAACATGAGGGTACCATTCCTTTGTTATAAGCCCAGAGAGCCGTTTTATTTTATTATAGATGAATATTTGATGATGAGTTGATACATACTGAGAGTAAAGGCGTTATTTAGCATAGCCTGTCTTAGCGTTAATCTAAATAGTAAACTTTGAACGATCCGTCTGTGCTCTAGATAAAACTGATACCAGTAGCACTGGTAATATCAGCATATCGATTTTATTTTGAATTGACTATAGTTATCCATTCAGACTCTAACTGGCGCTGCGACTGAGGAGGCTACTCCTATGATCAGACGCTACTAAAAACGGGATGCAGGTTTCAAATGCCTGACAATCTCGTCCAAGATGACGCTGTAAAAAGTAATCCTCTACCATGCGTGCTTGCTGCTCTATACCGTATTTAAAAAACGACTTGCCGATGATTAAATCATAATCGTAGCGGCGATTGATGAGCGCCCTACGCACCACCTTCAGACCCTGTTGGCGCTGCCAGACATGAGTCAACTCATGTATGAGCCAGCTTTGCTTACTGATAGAGGCTTGGCTGAAGTCTTCTATCCAATCTGCCCGATTGAAATAAATATTGCCATTAGGACTTACGGCATAGTTTTTTAGCACCCACCATGCTGTCTTTAGCTGCACACTATCCAAGTGCAAGTCATCGCCAAAGACCGAACGTGCCAGCGCCATCTCACCTGCGCTTAGATACCGTGATAGCGGTTTGTCTGGTCTTGATAATTGGCGCTTTCGGCTCAATAACTGGGTTATGAATGCACGTATCATGATGGACCAATGTCTCCTTATTTAGCGTCGGTTAGCGTCTGGACCTTCTCTATTTATGAGGTTGTCTCAGATAAAATAAAAGCGCCTCAAACATAAGCGATACATTTATGTGATACCATTTCCCAAAAGTAGAGTAGCAAGATAGAGAACCCTATGTCCCCTAACTTTCATGCTGATACCCCACTGGCTCAGCGTATGCGCCCCACCTCTCTTGATGCCATCATTGGTCAAGCGCATTTGCTGGCAGCAGATGCACCGCTGCGCCGTTTGGTCGATCAAAGTCATTTACCATCGATCATTTTGCACGGGGAGGCCGGTATCGGCAAGACCACCATCGCCATGCTACTGGCTGACGCTGTGGGCAGGCCGTTTCATGCGTTATCTGCGCTCAATACTGGCGTCAAACAGCTGCGTGAAGTCTTAGACAGCAATGATGGCTTGAGCTTTGAGTCGCCCGTGGTGTTTATTGATGAGATTCACCGTTTTAATAAAGCGCAGCAAGATGCTCTACTCGGTGCAGTCGAGTCAGGTGATATTACCTTGATTGGTGCGACTACCGAAAACCCCTCCTTTAGTGTCAATAATGCCCTCCTGTCACGCTGCCAAGTGTATCGCTTAGAGCCACTTAGCACTGAGCAGATCGCTGCAGTACTGAAGCGCGCCCTTACGCAAGATACACAGCTCAAGCAGCGACCTATCGAGTTACGGGCACAGGATTTCATCAGCCAATTGGCCCATGGCGATGCCCGTAAAGCCCTAAATTTGTTGGAGTTGGCGGTACAAACTGCAGATCCCACGCAGCCGACTATCGTCATTGATGACGCTCTGGTCGGGCGGGTAGCCCAAACCGCACTGGTGCGTTATGACAAAGAAGGAGAGCAGCACTACGATATGGTATCAGCGATGATCAAGTCCGTACGTGGCTCCGATCCTGATGCCGCCTTGTATTGGATGGCTCGAATGCTGGTGGGCGGTGAGCCTGCTGATTTTATCGCTCGGCGTTTGGTCATCTTAGCCAGTGAGGATATTGGCAATGCCAATCCCAATGCGCTACTGCTCGCTGATGCGGCGCTGCGCAGTGTTCAGTCCATCGGTATGCCTGAGGCACGTATTATCTTAGGACAAGTGGTGGTGTATCTGGCAACGAGTGCCAAAAGCAATAGCACCTACAAAGCCATCAATGCCGCCATGGCGCTAGCAGAAAAAGACGCCTCACCTGTGCCGCTGCATCTGCGTAATGGTGTGACCAAGCTGATGCGTGATCAAGGCTATGGGGCAAACTATGTCTACCCTCATGATTATCCCAATCATTATTATCCGCAAAACTATTTACCTCATAACCTAGCGGGTACCCGCTTTTATGAGTTTGCTGATAATCAGCGTGAACAGCACAGCAAGCAGTTTATGCAGTGGCTACAGCAGCAGGCGGCTAGTAACGATTGAATAGATTAAACACGCTTATCTTATTCATTATGCAGCGGTTACTCAAATCTACTGTTACAATAGATGAGTATCGATTATTCCCTAACTTTCATTAGCGCCTGTCCTCACTGTGAACGCTACACACTATATGAGCACAGCCGCCAATAAATAATAAATTAGAGACTTTTATGAACTTGAATACTATTCCTGAGATTATCGAAGACATCCGTGCCGGCAAAATGGTCATCTTAATGGATGATGAAGATCGTGAAAACGAAGGTGATATCATCATGGCGGCGACTCATGTCCGTCCCGAAGACATCAACTTTATGATTACCCATGCCCGTGGATTGGTTTGTTTGACCCTATCGCAAGCACGCTGCCAACAGCTGGCCCTGCCGCTGATGTCCGATCGCAACGAGGCAAAATTCAGTACCAACTTCACCGTATCTATTGAGGCGGCTGAAGGTGTCACAACGGGGATTTCTGCGGCAGATCGTGCACGTACCGTACAGGCAGCAGTATCGTCAGCAGCCAAACCCGAAGACATCGTCCAACCTGGACACATCTTCCCTATTATGGCTCAAAATGGCGGTGTCCTACATCGTGCTGGCCATACCGAAGCGGGGTGTGATCTGGCCCGTTTGGCGGGGCTTGAGCCAGCAGCCGTGATTGTCGAGATTATCAATGCAGACGGCACGATGGCACGCCGTGATGACCTTGAGGTATTTGCCAAAGAACACGACCTAAAAATTGGCACCATTGCTGATCTCATCAACTATCGTATCGCCAACGAGCAGACGGTTGAGGAGATCGACACACACCCTTTTGAAACAGAGCATGGCACCTTCACGCTACATCGTTTCCGTGAGTTTGGCGCAGATGAGACTCATATCGCCTTAGTCAAAGGTGACGTGAGTGAAGGCGTCAGTACGGTGCGTGTCCACGGCTTCCATCCATTACGTGATTTGTTTGCCGCCAAAAACGACATGACTGGGCGCAGTGGTTGGAGCGTACAAGCAGCATTAGAAGAAATCAGTGCTTCAGAGCGCGGTGTGCTGGTATGGATTGGCAGTCATCAGCCCATTGATTTGGGTGATGCGTTAGATAAGGCATCTGCCAACGAGTCACAGTCAACGATTGCTCAGCAGCCGTATCGCAGTATTGGTGTCGGTGCACAGATTTTGCGCCATTTGGGGGTACGAGATATGCGCCTATTGTCTTCACCAATGAAGTTCTATGCGCTATCGGGCTTTGACTTAAATGTCGTTGACTTTGTTCATGCGCCAACACAAAGCTAATACCCCGCTACTATCGGCGTTATTTTCCTTGTCTGACGGCAGTTTATCGCATTTTTATGACCATTTTCAGAATGAAGACACGCTCTAGTTAAAACATACAGAAAAGGCACGCTCATTTAACTGGCGTGCCTTTTTTCGTTTAACTGCGTTTAGATTATTTCTGACTACCAGTAGCACATTTGAATAATCAAACAGATCTTAATATCACGACTCAGGTGTGTGACCGAACTCTGCCTCCAAGGCAAATAGTTGCATGCGCTCATCTTCTGTCCATGGCCTCTTTTGTTTGCCATCACTAGCAAAGCGCACCAATACCGCATCAGCGACCGCAACGGTCGCTTGCTGCGCTAGGCTATAGTAGCTGTACTCAATGACGATGCTGGTCGTACCAAGACGCTGGCACCGCACCCCGATCAGTAACGTATCAGGATAGACCACAGGACGTAGGTATTGACAGCTTGACTGTGCCAATATCGTCACACTACCCTCAAAGGCACCAATCTGTTGCAGATAAGCGATACGTGCTGACTCTGCATAACGATAAAAAACCACATTATTTAGATGGTTAAAGGCATCCATTTCTCCCCATTGTATGGCTTGAGTATATATCACTGGATACTGAGCGAGCGACTCAGGACGACTTTCAAATGACGGCTGAGCTGTCAGGTTCGATATTTGATTCATATTATTCATGACTCCCCTTATGTGTCCCCTTATGTGATAATGGATGGGCGATGGCGCACAGTCCATAATTACTGTATTCATTACTATTGCCGTTTATCAAGCATCTGTGTGGTCAACAAAGGAGCGGGGGATGGTGCATCAGCAATCAGTTCATCAAGCCAAGCCATGACATCTTTGATAGTCTCTGGTGCTTCTGTGCTGGAGCCACGCTCATCCTTTAGCGTTTGGTGCTTTCTATGAGCAGTGCTGTTAGATGTCGCTGCCTTGTACTCCTTAGCACTCAGTGGTTGTAGCTGGTTACGGGCTTGCTGTAAATAACTCACTAACTGCTCTTTTTCGTGCATATTACTTGCTTGCATGGCCAAGTTTAAGGTCATAATCACTTCGTGTATGGTGATCTGGCGACGGGTTATGGCGGCGTTTCCCCTGTCCTCTGTTGATATACGAGCAGTATTTTGTGTTTGGTTAGCACTGTGTGTATGGCCAATACCATCAATACGCTGCAAAAACGTTTGGATATCCTGTATAGCAATATTTTGTAGCTGCCACGGGCTCGGCTGTGAGCTTTGTGCCTGTAGACGCTCAATATCCTCATTCAGGCTTTGTTTGATCATCGTCGTTAACGCTGGTGCCATCTGATTACCGCTTTGCGACAGCTGCCATCGTAAGCCTTGTAATAACTCAATCGCAGCGCTGTAATTGTTGTCAGCCAGTAGTCTATCGACTGCTTGTATCTGAATACGTAATAAATCCAGCTGGTTTTGTGCTTGACTGCTCGCCTGCCGTTTCGGTTCAGGTAGGCTTTGCTGACTGATGGCAAAGAGACGATCATCCATCTCATTTAAACGGCTGACCACTTGTTCATGGCTATGCAAGCGCTCATTCATTTGGTTTTGAAAGCGCTGCTGGCCGATATATAGCCAAGCGAAAGCCATGATTAAGAGCAATATCAATAACCATTGCACACGTAGCAATAAAACGCTCGCTTGACGGCGCTGCTGAAGGGCAGACAGCGTATCAGCTGGGGATTCATTTTCGGTTGACATAGAACAGCACCGTTATCGATATAGTCAATGCACTTTAAAAAGAACATAGCGCTACTGGGGTGAATTTTGCGCAGCCTCTGTGATAACAGCACGCAAGTAAAATTTATACCAGTAGCGCGCTTAAATTTATGTAACAGTTTTATTTTCAACTGACTATACATCAAACCGCTCCCTGACGAGAGCCGTTTAATCTTAGAATAGAAAGTTAAAATGATGAGGGCATAGCATCAACTAAACGAAGCGAATAAAAATACTTCATTTGATCTTATCTACGAATACGACGACAAGGCGTCATTTTGTATAGCGTCTAAAATAGTCGCAGGTGCCAAGTCCTCTACCCGCCAATAATCAAGCTGGCGCTCAGCGATCATAGTGGCCAAGCGCTCACCCAAAACTACATAATTAAAATCAGACAAACTCAAAGCCTCAACCTGCTGTAGACCTAGATCGGATTGCATGGTTTGTGTTTCTTTCACCACGCCTATCCAATGCTCAAAAGCAGTACCACTACTCACGATGACCACGGGCTTTGGTTGCTGCGAACGCGCTTTCGTCATAAAGTTCTGATGCCACTGTTGATAGTTGTGCATAGCATCAGTAGGTAAGACTCGCTCATACCAGGCGATACTATCAATGTGGACACCGCGCGCTTTTAAGGTATTGGCCAATAGCCGCCGTCCACCCAGTCCTCGCCACACCAGCAGCTTATCACCAGCCTGCAAATGCTCAATCTCCGGCATAGCCAACATGCCTTCGTTATTGGCAATCATCGGCTTTAAGACCTCATAGTTAGGCTGCAGCTGGGTGTCTCGCAGTACTGAGGCCGTGGCCTCTCCTACTGCGATGATATGGCTAGGCGCTGCCGGCAGTCTATCATCAGTTTGCTGATGCTCTTTTACCAAGGCTTGCCATACTGCCAAGCCTGAGGCTGCCGCTGTCGGACTGACGATGACCAACGCTTGATAGTCGCCTGCAAACCAACGACGCATGATATCGATATCAGTAGCGCTGCTCTCACGCAGTCGCAGCGTCAACATCGGCATCTCAACGACTGTCAAGCCAGCAGCCTGCAGATATTCCGTCAAAGGCGTCGCCCGCTCGGTAGGGCGGGTGTTGATGACCACAGTTGGTGCCTGATCTGATAATGAAGACAGTGATGCGCTAGACATAGACATATTTTGCCCAAAAAATTGTGTTATTTGTGCCACTCTAAAAAAGCCTGCGTATGTATGTCGCTGACCTAATGACAACTGGCCTACGAATGGCACTGGGTTAAAGGATAGCGAGTGTATTATCGACACTAATGAGGTCAGCTATCATGATTGACTGATTCTCAAGGGTTGTAGATTGCTGCCAAGATATCACCGGCGCCATCAGCCAGTAGCAGCTCAGCAACATCGATACCCAGTTGGTTGGCTTGCTCTTCTTGCTCAGCTTGCGTACCAGTGAGCGCAATACGCTTGTCAGCTTTTAGCAGCTCGCTACCATCCGCTTGTCCAACACGGCCACGTAACCACAACTGGTCACCAGCATCATCATTAGCAAAATCTGTCGCATCAGCCGCATGCAGCACAGCATAAGCGGCAATAGGTACTTGGCAGCCGCCTTCTAAATGACGATTCAACGCTCGCTCAGCGATCAGGCGAATACGTGCTCTATTATCATTTAGTGGCGCTAGCAATGCCTGCACGTCAGTATCGCCTTCACGGTGCTCAATCGCCAGTGCCCCTTGTCCCACGGCTGGCAAGCAAACATTGATATCCAGCTCACCACGAATGCGCTCATCAAGCTCGATACGCTGTAGCCCACTCGTCGCTAAAATGATAGCATCGTATTCACCGGCATCAAGCTTACCTAGACGTGTCCCTACGTTCCCCCGCAAGGTTTTTATCTGTAGATCTGGACGGTATGCTTTGATTTGGCATTGACGGCGCAAGCTGGATGTACCAACGACAGCCCCTTTTGGTAGCTCGTCGATATTGTCATAAGTGTTAGAGACAAACGCATCTGTCGGTGCCGCACGGGTGCAATAAACCCCAAGGGTAAGACCTTCTGGCAGTTGCATCGGTACATCCTTCAATGAGTGCACTGCAATATCTGCTTTTTTATCATACATGGCTTGCTCAAGCTCTTTGACAAACAGCCCTTTGCCACCAATCTTTGCCAATGGTGTGTCCAAAATCTTATCACCTTTAGTGACGATTTTTAACAGGTTAATGGTCATTTCTGGGTATAACGCCAAGAGTCGGTCACGAATGTGTTCTGCTTGCCATAGCGCAAGAGGACTTTGACGAGTAGCGATATTTAGTGTCTTCAAAGTAGGTTGCTGTGTGTTACTCATAATGACCTCAAAGTAGTGAATTCGATTTGGTTTGTATGGCGCTGACTGTCTTTACATCTTTTATATGCTGATAAAGACAGACGTCTCATTTTTAAGACGCAAAAAAATACCCCTATTTAAGCATAAATAAGGGTATGATGATATGGTCGAGAGAGTTTGCTATTGATAACCTCATACTATAGAGGCACTGTCTTACATACTTTGTATTTTTTCACGTAACGATGGTAAGTGCCGACGACTCACCGCCAGTGCTTCATCAATCCCTTTAAAACGTACCTGATATTGCCCAGAGTCTATGGTTTCAAGATAGTCTAAGAAACTAAGATTAATGATGGCGTTGCGATGGACTCGAAACAGGCGATCGCCAAACTCTTCTTCCAGCTCCTTCAAGGTCTCATCGATCAAGACGACGCCATCTTTATGACGGACTTTGACGTACTTTTGATCGGCAGTAAAGTAGTAAATATCTTTTAGTTTAATCAGCTCAACACCACGGTGCGTACGTGCTGAGATATGCTCACGTATAGGCCGAGCGGCTGGGTCTTCTAGCTTACGGATTTGATTGAGCTGAGCGGCATTCAAGTTTTTGGCTTTACTCAACGCCTCTAGCAGCTCATCTTTATTGGCAGGCTTTAATAAATAACCAATGGCATTTGCTTTGAATGCCGTAATAGCATAGTGATCATAAGCCGTCACAAATATGATGGCGGGTGGATGCTCAAGCTCATTGAGTATATGGGCACAGCGCACACCATCCATCTCTGGCATACGTATATCTAACAAAATCACATCAGGTTGCTGCAGTTTTACCGCTGTAACAGCTTCTGCACCAGTGGTAGCTTGTGCGACTACTTCATAACCTGACTCTTGTACAATTCGGACCAAACGCTCACGAGCGAGTGGCTCATCGTCACAAACTACAATACGCATGTCAACTCCTCTCTAAGTACTTTCACGCTGTCTTAATATCATGATTCATCGTTATTGTTTTTTAGCATTATAATTTTTTAGGACTATAATAATGCCGCTCTGTTATCTTCAGATAAGTTACTTATGAAACACTCAAAGTAAAACCACAGACCGCACCTATTTTATTAGGTTGGTTTATATATAGGTTTAGCAGCCTAGACATCTAAGCGGTATACAATACTCCTTACCATATCTTATCTCTACTGCCGAAACTCAAGAGTAATCTAAAATCAGAACACTGAACTATAACGCTTACTTACATAAGCGATGCAATAAGCGTGCCAGTAACAATAAACGCCCAAAATATCACTGGGTAATCGTTATAAAATCAGTGGTTTATGGCGTAATAGGCAGGAAAATAAAAAATGGACTTATAGCCCAACATCATATAAAGGATAGGTGATAACCGTGGTAATCTGCTCACTCGTTACCGTACTTTGAATCTCTGAGCTTTCACCAAAATGAGTCTTAAGGCGCTTGGCTTGTCCATACAGATCTAACTGCCGGCGCAGATCATGCGTTATCATTAAAGTTTTGCTGGGTAATTGCACAGTAATATCGATGGCAACAATATGGTGCTGCCACTTTACTGTAATCGTGATATAGATAACTTCAGTGGCCATTTCAACCACATGCAGCAGCATTTTTTCGAGCACACTTTGCAGCGTAAAGGCGGTAATCACCATATCATACATAATATCATCATCAGGCAGTGTCCAGTTGACCACCAGCTTGTCCGTCAGACGGCTCGACTCAATAGCCAGATAATGCTCACATAAAGCGATCTCCTCCTCAAAACTAATCTCACGTGGGCCATTGAAACTGGCTCGAAACAAGGCGGAGACATGCTGCAAAAGACTGGCAGCACGTGGGGGATCGGACTCAATAAGCGAAGTTAAAGTATTGATGGTATTAAATAAAAAATGCGGCGCAATGCGTGCTTTGATTAAGTAGTTTTGCGCCGTCAGTTTATTTTCAAACGATTGTTTTAGTGCCGCCAGCTCACGATAACGCTGTAAAAAATAGATCAAAAACACCAAGGTAAAGCCGCCAGCAAACATCATATCAAACAAGACTTCTAACACAAAATCTTGGTAGTTATACTCAAGCCAGCCCACGTTAATTAAGACCAACATGACTAAAATCATCGTAATTGCAGAGCTTATCGTAAATAACAATAAGATGTAAATACTCACCATGGGGATGCTCATACGCTTAAAGATAGGGCGTAAATAATCAATGAGATATATCGCAGGGATAATCGATGAGACGTTTTGTAGCACCCGGCTGATAAAACCAATCAAAAAGTCTGGCCAAGTTGTTAGACCGTGGCGCTGCATCGCAGTAAGAAAAAGCGACCAAAAAAAGATATATAGCAGCCATTGCCAAAGCTTCATGGTTTCCATGAGTTTGGGGACAAAAAACTCTAAACGCTCAGCTAGCAAGGCCACCTCATCCTTTGCTATACTTGAGTTCTCATTCTCCTGACTTGTCTTATACCAATATGAACGCCAATTCTTCAAACTCTAGTCACCTCGAAACAAATACAATGTCTGATGCCTCTGATTCTAGCACGGATGCCCCAACAACGAACCCTGCTGTAGAAAATAGCGCGTCAAACGCTCAAGGCCAGCAAATGTGGGGCGGACGCTTCAGTGAAGCGACAGACAGTTTCGTTGCTGCTTTCACCGCCTCGGTTGGTTTCGATCAGCGCTTTGCCCGCCATGATATCGAAGGCTCAATCGCCCATGCGACTATGCTGGGTCAGTGCCAAATCTTAACTAGCGACGAAGTTGATACTATTATCAGTGGACTGCAGCAAGTGCTCAGTGAAATCGAGGCGGGCGAGTTTAACTGGTCCATTACACTTGAAGACGTACATATGAACGTCGAGTCACGTCTGACCGATATCGTCGGTGCTGTCGGTAAAAAACTGCATACAGGACGCAGTCGTAACGATCAGGTGGCCACTGATATTCGCCTATGGCTGCGTGAAGAGACGGATAATATCATTGCACTATTGGTACGTTTACAGAGCGGTCTACTAGATCTGGCTGAGCAGCATACCACGACCATTATGCCGGGCTTTACCCACTTACAGACAGCGCAGCCTGTCAGCTTTGGTCATCATGTGATGGCTTGGTTTGAGATGCTCTATCGTGATACCGAGCGTCTGGTCGATACCCGCCGCCGTATTAATCAGCTACCCCTTGGTAGTGCTGCCCTCGCTGGTACCACCTTTCCGATAGATCGTACCATCACCGCTGAGCTGTTAGGCTTCGAGGGCATCTGCCAAAACTCACTTGATGCCGTCTCAGATCGTGACTTTGCTATTGAGTTTACCTCAAATGCTTCTATTCTTATGATGCATCTATCCCGTATGAGTGAAGAGATTATTTTGTGGATGTCAGCACAATTTAACTTTGTTCAGATACCAGATCGTTTTTGTACTGGCTCATCAATAATGCCGCAAAAGAAAAATCCAGATGTCCCAGAGCTGGTACGTGGCAAAGCAGCCCGTGTCTTTGGTCAGTTGATGACGCTACTAAGCTTAATGAAAAACCAGCCGCTGGCCTACAACAAAGACAATCAAGAAGACAAAGAGCCACTATTTGACTGTGTCGACACCTTGACCGGCTCTTTACTGGCCTTTGCTGATATGCTGCCTAATATCACACCAAATATCGATGCCATGCGTGACGCCACGATGAAAGGCTATGCGACGGCTACTGACTTGGCAGATTATCTGGTGCGCAGCGGTGTCGCATTCCGTGATGCTCATGAGGTCGTCGGTAATGCAGTTGCCCTAGCTATCGAAGAGGGGGTTGATTTGAGCGACTTGTCGTTGGCACAGCTGCAACAGTTTAGTGATGCAATTGGTGATGATGTGTTTGACTATTTGACGTTAGAAGGTTCGCTTGCAGCACGTAACCACCTAGGTGGCACCGCACCCAATCAGGTCAAGCAAGCAGTTGTCAATGGCCGGGCGCGTCTAAAAGTCTTCGCTTAGGCGCTACTTTACAATCGTATCCGTATCAGCCATCACTTACCAACACCCGCTATTCAGGCGGGTGTTGGCATTTAGGTCAGTTGTGATTTAAATATGTCGGTCATCAGGGTGGTTGTTACCTTGTATATACTCGATAGCCTTTGCTAAATTGACTAAGAGCGCTATCATAGGCGGATAAACATATTTTTATGAGTCAGTATTGACATCATTAAGGAGACTGACATGACTGAGACCTTTAATCCGCAGGCCAATACGGTTTTTTGCCGAAAATATCAGCAAGACTTGCCTAAGATGCCGCATCCACCTTTTCCTAATAAAGCTGGACAAGCACTACAAGAAACCGTCTCTGATAAAGCATGGCAAGAGTGGCTTGAGCTACAGACCATGCTGATTAATGAGAACCATCTGAGCATGATGGACCCTGAGGCCAAAAAGTTTCTAACTGAGCAGCGTAACAAGTTCTTGGACAATGAAGACTATGAGCGCCCGCAAGGCTGGACACCAGAGACCTAGTATTCTCACCCGTTTTTAATCGATGAGCCCTAGGTTTCATCGTCAAACTTTGTTAGTATAAAAACTCACAACACTGACAGACTCGGGGTGCGGTGTATTGAAGGCTCGCTTTACTAAACTTGTTTTATTAAAGTATTCGCCTTGGTACATTCGCTGAGAGATCACCCGCCGAACCTGATGCGGTTAGTACCGACGCAGGGAAGTCTTCAGCACTTTTTAGTTGTAGCAAAGGATGCGCAGAAATGCCTTTGTCACATTAGTACCTCATCATAAATATCTAGTACGCTCGATGCGCTACTAGGCGATAAGTACTGATATAAAGTTGCATCCATAGGTTTGATAAGTGTCTGATACGACAGTAGGTATAAGTCGTAAAATAAAGAACATGAGCCAAACTTGACTATAACAATCAGTGCTATCCCCGCAGCTACTGGCGGTGTTGCTTTTATTCAAAAACCAACACGCTAGGATAGCATATGACACTTGTTAATACTCAAACCCAAAAAACCCCAACCGCACCCTCGCAGAAAGTCGCCAAGAACGACGCCTTAAAAACCCCAGCCCATCGCAGCTCGACTGACGCACGCTTTGAAGAAGACGCTCGTGACCTGCACCGTATCTTGCCCGCCTCACAAAAAGTCTATATCGAAGGCTCAAGACCCGACATCCAAGTGCCGATGCGTAAAATCGAGCTTGATCCTACCCCCATTCAAAGCGTACCAGAAGCGGATTGGGAACAAAACCCACCCTTTTACGTCTACGATACTTCAGGCGTTTATACCGATCCCAATGTCGATATCGATCTGACCCGTGGTTTGCCAAAGCTGCGTGAAAACTGGATAGCTGAGCGTGACGATACTGAAAAGTTAGATGGCCTCTCAAGCGCTTATGGACAAGCCAGAGCCCGTGATATCACCACGGCCAACCTTAGATTCGCTCATATTGACAAACCAAGACGGGCCAAAAAGATCAATGGTCAAGCAGGAAACGTCACCCAGATGCATTACGCCCGCCGTGGTATTATCACGCCTGAGATGGAATATATTGCCATTCGTGAAACCCAAAAGCAGCATGAGCTGACCGATATGCGCCAGCACGATGGCGAAAGCTTCGGTGCCAACACGCCTAAAGTCATTACCCCTGAGTTTGTCCGCTCGGAGGTCGCTGCCGGACGTGCCATCATTCCAAACAACATCAACCACCCTGAATCTGAGCCGATGATCATCGGGCGCAATTTTTTGGTGAAAATCAATGCCAATATCGGTAACTCAGCGCTGGGCTCCTCTATCGATGAAGAGGTTTCAAAGATGACATGGGCCACACGTTGGGGGGCAGATACCATCATGGATTTATCCACGGGCAATCATATCCATGAGACCCGTGAATGGCTGATTCGCAACTCACCTGTGCCCATCGGTACCGTGCCTATCTATCAAGCACTTGAAAAAGTCGATGGCGTGGCAGAAGACCTCACGTGGGAGATATTCCGTGACACCTTGATTGAGCAAGCGGAGCAAGGCGTGGATTATTTCACCATTCATGCTGGTGTGCTGCTGCGTTATGTACCGCTCACTGCCAAGCGCCTCACAGGTATCGTCTCACGTGGTGGCTCTATCATGGCGCAGTGGTGTCTTGCCCATCACAAAGAAAGCTTTTTATACACTCATTTTGCAGAGATTTGCGAGATTATGAAGCAGTATGATGTGGCATTTAGCTTGGGCGATGGTCTACGTCCCGGCTGCTTGCAAGATGCCAATGACGAGGCGCAGTTTAGCGAGCTACGTACGCTTGGTGAGCTCACGCAAATCGCATGGCAACACGATGTACAGGTGATGATCGAAGGACCAGGGCATGTGGCGATGAACCGCATCAAAGAAAACATGGATCTCCAGCTTGAGCTATGTCACGATGCGCCGTTTTATACTTTAGGGCCGCTCACTACTGACATTGCTCCCGGCTATGACCATATCACTAGCGCCATTGGGGCGGCGATGATTGGTTGGTTTGGTACCGCTATGCTGTGTTATGTCACGCCAAAAGAGCATCTCGGCCTGCCGAATAAAAAAGACGTCAAAGACGGCATCATCACCTATAAAATCGCCGCCCATGCTGCTGATTTGGCTAAGGGTCATCCCGGCGCACAAGCTCGTGATAATGCACTGTCCAAAGCCCGTTTTGAGTTTCGCTGGGATGACCAGTTTAACCTAGCGCTTGATCCTGATACGGCGCGCGAGTTTCACGATGAGACCCTGCCTAAAGATGCGCACAAATCGGCGCACTTTTGTTCCATGTGCGGCCCGAAGTTTTGCTCGATGAAAATTACCCAAAATGTACGCGAGTACGCCAAAGGCTTGGATGCTAAGGAAAATCTAAGCGTAGACGCCATGAGTGCAGCTGAGATTGAGCAAGGTATGGCAGAGATGACCGAAAAATATCATAGCGAGGGGCGACAGCTGTATAGAGAAGTATAGCTTAGCTGCTTTTCTTATCCTATAAAATAAAAGCTTATCCCTGATTTAATCAGAGGTAAGCTTTTTTTGGAGGTCAAAAAGATAGGAGTTTTATACTTTTGACGCTTTATAAATCTTATCAATAGACGCATCAATAGTATCTGCGAACTCTTTATCGCTTTGCTGCTTACTCAAGCCTTCAGTGAAAGCACGCGAGAAACTGGCAATCATACCTGGATTTTGTTCGAGCTTATCACAAGCATTTTGACGGCTATAACCACCCGATAAGGCCACGACTTTTAGTACCTTGGGATGATCGATCAGTTCTTGATAAAAGCCGCCTTCTTCTGGCAGTGTCAGTTTGAGCATTACCTGCTGATCGTCATTTAGACGCTCAAGATTACGTAAGATGTCTGCTTTTAACAACAGCTCGCACTCGTGCTTGTCTTTACTATTGATGTCCACTTCAGGCTCAACGATCGGCATAAGGCCTTTGGAGAGGATCTGTTTGGCCACATCAAACTGCTGCTGCACCACCTTTTTGATACCATCAGTGTTTGGCTCATAAATAACTGAGCGCATCTTGGTACCAAAGACGGGATACTTTTTAGCTTTATCCAATAGTGCCTCTAAGTCAGGCATAGGACGCATCACTTGCACGCCACTCATTTGCTCAGCCAAGCCTTTATCGACCTTTAGAAATGGTACGATGTTTTTATCTTCCCATAGATAGTTAGCCGTGGGCTTACCATTGACTTCACGATCCATGGTATCTTCAAACAAAATAGCACCAAGGACACGCTCATTGTCAAAACTATCGCAGGTCATGATACGAGCTCGCATCTCATGCACCAAATCAAACATGGCTTCGTCATTATCATACTCATCGCCACTCACGCCATAATTCTCCAGCGCTTTGGGCGTGCTGCCACCACTTTGATCCAGTGCAGCGATAAAGCCTGAATCGTTTTTTATGCGTTGTAATTGCTTTTGGTATTCCATTAAGTGTTCATCCTATACTTATTAATAAGGGTCAGTTTTTATTGTGATACGTTGTGCATTAGATGTTGTATATTAGATGAGTTATAAGCGTTTATACGTCATCGAATCATAGACAACTTTACCACACACCATGCTTTGTGCCTATATTCAGTCAGTTAAGAATAAGCACCTTCCTAGAACAATTGTTGGTATTTTGTAGACCATCATTATGAGTTAGTATATATATCGCAAGAAGAATATACAAACGGAAGCGTTAATTGACGAGCAAATATCGTGGCATCAGTCACCTTTTTTTATTGGTTATGCTATATAAAAGCTGTTTAAGCCAAAAACAAAACTGCCACACAGCTCACTGCGAGTACTATTCCAAGTATATTAATGCGATTAAGGCGCTCTTTGAACACCCCAACCCCAATGATGGCTGCTACTGTAATCACACCGACGTTCATACCGGTAAACACAATACTGGGCGAATCAGACAGTACCTGATGCGCACGCACATAGGCATAGATATTACCCATGTTTAGCACACCGAGTAGCAGCCCTGCTATTAGAGCATTACTCTGCCACCGCACCCGAGTCAGCAGCAGGTAAAGAAACAATAATACCCCCGCCATTCCAAAACTCACAAATAAAGTCAAAGGAAAAGCGGCACCCTGTTTGGCGACTTGTTTGAATAAGATATCAATGACACCGTAGCCTGCCCAGACCCCAAATAACCAAAACGGTGTGCGTAATGCTAGGTTGCGAGTAACTGTCGTCGTACTAGAGGTTTGTATATGAGTGATTTGCTGCGGACGATAGACCAATGCGCCAAGTGCTAAAAAACCCAATATCAATCCAATTATGCGCGTACCTGTGAGCACGTCGCCAAACCATAAAAACGCTGCAACAATAGGGATAATCAATGACAAACGCTGGGCGGCATCGGTTGCGACCATACCGACCGCCTCGATCGCTCGTCCAAGGATGACAAAGACAGCAGGTAATAAGATGCCAAGTGCAATGATAATACCCCATGCATCGCCCAAAGTGCCCATACTGCTAACATCTGGCTTTAGCAACCACCAAGTCAGCAAAAAGGCCACAGGATACCCTGCAACGATGGTTTGACGAATGTCGATGTTTTTTTGGCGTAATACTTTTAGCAATACAGAGACGGCAACACTACAGAGTACTGCAATGATTAAATACATCATTCCCTTCTACCTTATTGATTCGCAAGCTGCGTATTTATTATGGGCATATTTACTTTAGCGTTATTTTTTTAATGACTTCTGACGGCAATCCTCTGAAGTCAAAACAAACGTATAGAATGTAACAAAGTATTTCTTACACCGCAATCTATTTATAATTGTTTTATGGGCTTATGACCAATGCGACCTATAGCGTTCAAATTACAATTAGCATGCAGGGCTGATTACGAAGTTTTGCTACACTATCCTGCTATTTCTTTATTATAAATAATAACTCAAGAGATCTATTATTGTTGACAATATCGATCATCTTGACGTGTTGCTATTGCTTATGAATGCTCTATTTCGATTTTTTGAAACCCGCCTGCCAGCCTTTCCTGAATCCCCTATGCCGCTGCCCTCCCCGCGCGATGGACTGCTGAAGTTTTTGTGGGCCTGTACCAAAGGTCTGCGTGGTTGGCTACTGCTGTTTATGGTTTTATCCGCCGGTATCGGGATATACGAGGCGATGCTGTTTGCGTGGATTGGCGACATAGTCGACTGGCTTGGCATTTATACGCCAACGACGTTATGGGCAGAAAAAGGCGATATGCTGCTGCTGATGTTTGCCGTAATGCTATTAAGCCCGTTCTGGATTGCTTTGTCATCATTTATTCATTTTCAAACCCTCCAAGGCGTGTTTCCGATGCAGATGCGCTGGCGCTTTCATCAGCGCATGCTTGGGCAATCGATGCAGTTTTATCAAGATGAGTTTTCTGGTCGAGTGTCCGCTAAGGTTATGCAGACGGCGCTTGCGGTGCGTGATACGGTGATGACCGTGACAGATATGTTTATGTATGTCTCGGTTTACTTTATCACCTCAGGGGTGATTTTATTTAATTTAGATCATCTTTTACTAATCCCCTTCATTGCTTGGTTTGTGCTGGTGGGCCTGACCATTTGGTTCTTTATTCCTCGGCTCAAGCGTACCGCTATCGTACAAGCCGATGCCCGTGCCTTGATGGTTGGCCGTATCACCGATGCTTATGCCAATATTATGACCGTCAAGCTCTTTAGTCATTCGCACCGTGAGCTGGGTTATGCCAAAAATGCCATGAACCAGTTTTTGGGCACGGTACATGCGCAGATGCGCTGGGTCAGCTATCTGGAAGTCTCAACCCATCTGATTAGCGTTATTCTAGTGAGTAGTACGGCGGGGATTGGGTTATATTTATGGCATCAAGGTGCGGTTGGCGTCGGTGCCATTGCTGCAGCTACCGCCATGGCACTGCGTCTCAACGGTCTAACCCGATGGATTATGTGGCAGACCGCCAGCTTATTTGAGAGTATCGGTACGGTACAAGATGGTATGCGCACCTTGTCTGCACCGCAAACCATCGTCGATAAGCCCAATGCACCAGCGCTTAGGGTCACTGATGGGCACATTGTGTTTGACCATGTTGACTTTAGTTATGAAAGTGAAGAAAACACCGACGTCGAAGGTGAGCGTATTGATGAGGTTGATACTGCCGCCACCGCGCTAAACACGTCACAAATCAAACTATTAGATAACTTTTACTTGGATATCAAACCAGGTGAGAAGATTGGTTTGGTCGGGCGCTCAGGAGCGGGTAAGTCAACTTTGGTAAATTTACTATTGCGCTTCTTTGATGTCGATAGCGGTAAAATACGGATAGATGGGCAAGCCATAGACGAGGTGACGCAAGAGTCCTTACGGCAACAAATTGGTATGGTCACCCAAGATACTTCACTACTGCATCGCACCGTGCGTGAAAACATCGCCTATGGTCGCCCCGATGCGACTGATGAAGAAATCATTCATGCCGCCAAACAAGCACAGGCATGGGATTTTATTAAAGACTTATATGACGACAAAGGCAACACAGGTCTTGATACCCAAGTCGGTGAACGTGGAGTCAAACTCTCTGGTGGTCAGCGTCAGCGCATTGCCATTTCTCGTGTTATGCTAAAAAACGCCCCTATTTTACTTTTAGATGAAGCCACTAGCGCGTTGGATTCTGAGATTGAGTTTGCCATTACCGAAAGCCTCAATGACATCATGACTGGCAAAACCGTCATCGCCATTGCCCATCGGCTGTCGACCATTGCCGCTTTAGACAGACTGGTCGTGATGGATCAAGGTCATATCATTGAACAAGGCAGCCATGATGAGCTGTTGGCATTAAACGGGGTGTACGCACGCTTGTGGCAGCGTCAAAGCGGTGGGTTCTTAGGAGAAGACAGTTAGTGCGTTTAGCTCATAGAGTGGGATTGTTGTTATGGAAACATATGCAAAAAGTATCGACATAAATGGTAAGCTTGCACGCTATTACCACTTATCGAGTTTGGAGCAAGCTCATAGTAATCAACACCATAAAAAGCCAGCAGCACATTTTTATGGTGGCAATGGTTTTACAGTTGGCACTTATAAGCCTTTATTGACAGCGCTGACAGCAGGGTTTGAGCTGAGCGCTCTGGCGATGCGTGGCTACTGGTATGACGAACCGATAGATAAAGTGATGACTCGTGAACAAGACGCTGCGGTGCTGATTGAGTATCTAGAAAAAACTCAAGACAAACCTATCGTCGGTATTGGCCACTCACAAGGCGCAAGTGCGACAGCAATGGCCGCGGCCCAGCGTCCTGATTTGTTTTCGCAGTTATACCTTATCGATCCTGTGACCTTTACCAAGCCGCAAACCTTGCTCTATAGCCGTATTCCTCGGCGACTACTGATGACCCAAGAACCCTTTAAAAGCACTCGTAAAAAACAGCGATACTGGACGAGTATCGATGACTACTATCAGTACTTACGCCAGCATCGAGCCTTTAAACGCATCAGCGATGAGCATCTGCGCACCCTTGCAAACCAAAGCTTAGTCAAAACCGATGATGGTCGCTATACGTTACTATTTAAACCCGAGCAAGAGCTAGCCAGTTATTTTGGCACGCCTTATATCACCAGCGCCCTAAAAACGCTGAACAAAAACAACACGCCCTACACGCTGATACTCGCCAAGCCTTCGGTATTCAATAGTGATAAGGTGCGCAACAGCTGGCAAAGCGTGGTTCCTGACCAGCATATCATCACCTTACCTGACTACGGTCATCTCTTACCCATGGAAGCACCTGAATTATGCGCTCAAATGATTTATGAGCGCTATCGGAATGGGACACAAGCCAAGTCATGACTGACCAATTTACTCACACGCCCACCAACCTACTGCCATATGAGGGTAAGGTCAATGATTTAGGTATTATTATCGAGCATTCTGCTAAGCTTTATGACACTTTACTAACCGAGCTGCCTTGGCAGGCAGATATCGTGACGCTGTTTGGCAAGACTCATATCACCAGGCGTCAAATCGTTTGGATGGGTGATAAAGATCTCAGCTATCACTACTCTGGTCATGCTCGCCAAAGCATTCCGTGGTCAGACACAGTGTTTCATGTGAAACAATACATTGAAAATCAGCTGGCAAAGATAGGGATCCATACTGAGTTTAATTCGTGCCTACTGAACTACTACCCTTCAGGTAGCGAAGGGATGGGCTATCACGCAGATGATGAAAAGGAGCTCGGCGCTCAGCCGATTATTGCCTCATTATCTTTGGGCGCTACCCGTAAATTTGTCCTCAAACACAAAAAAACTCAAGATAAAGTCGAGATTTATCTTGAGTCCGGTCAGCTGATCGTCATGCATGGTGATACTCAAATGTTTTGGAGGCACACCATTACTAAGACCAAAAAGGTCAATGACGGTCGTATCAGTCTGACCTTTCGTCGCATGCTGACGATATAAATCCTTGATTAACTGGCTTCTAGTACGATTTTGCCAAAAGAATCGCCTTGCTGTAATTCATGATGAGCAGCGACCACTTCTGCTAATGCATAGCTCTGCTGTATCTTCAAAATCAGTGTTTCATCAGCCACTTGCTGCAAAACTTGCTGCATATCTTTACCATTAGGTTTGACCGCATAGCCATCGACGCTTAAGTCTTTATCAGCGCCGGCTTCTTTGAGCTTATCGACCCAGATGGTTGGTAGTACATTGACACGCCCGCCTGATTTAAGTACGCTCAACGCACGTACACCAGCGTCATCGCCGACCAGATCTAGCAATACATCCGCTTGTACGTCTGGGAAGTCATCATCTTTGGTATAGTCAATCCAGCCTGACAACTGACTTTTATCAATAAGCTGATCTAGCTTGTCATATTTATCTGGCGAACAGATAACCGTGACTTTGATATTGTCTTGTACGATCTTGTTCATCAATAGTTGGATAACAAGATGACCGACTCCACCTGCTGGCGCATTCATTACCACATGCTCGCCTGCTTTGATATCAGCAAAATTGACGAACTGAAGTGCCGTTTGGCCCACACAAGGTAGTGCACCTGCTTGCTTTAATGTAACGGTTTCGGGCACATTTGCTAATAGCTTAGCGTCGACCGCCACATACTCAGCATAGCAACCACCGCCAAAGCTTAAGGCAGCGACTTTGTCCCCAGCTGCAAAAGCATCACTGTGACTGCTGACCACCTCACCTGCCACATCAAATCCCAAAATAGCAGGTTCATCATGGTTAAATTTTTCTTTGCGGATATTGTCCGCACCCCAGCCCTTGCCTTGACGGGTTTTATAATCCACAGGATTGATACCGGCATATGCAACTTTTACCAGTACTTGCTCATCCTTAAGCTCAGGAACCGCAACACCCGCTTGATAGTTCATGACTTCAGGTTCACCAAACTCACGAATGAGCACAGCGTGTTGGGTGGTTGGTAGTGGTTGGTTGTTAGTCGTATTAGACATGTCATATATCCTTATATTATTATTCAGTCATTTTATTAATTATGGGGTTGGTTAAGGTTTATAGCTTACCTCGATATAAGTCAGTCGTTAAGAGCCGACAGAGCTTACAGTAAGCCCAGCTCCGCACTCAGCGGCAGATGATCAGACAGCTTTGACCATGGTTTGCCAGTATGAACCCAAGCGTCTTTGATCGAAAGATTGCGTACATAGATACGATCCAAGCTTAGCACAGGCAGCTTGGCTGGAAAGGTGGGCAATAGCTGGCCATGGCAATGTTTAAACGCTTCTACCATCCCCAGATCACTTGCCAGCTTGTCACAAGATAGCTTTTTCCAGTCATTGAAGTCACCTGCCAAAATCAATGGCTGTTTTGGATCGATAACATGACGCACATAATCGCTGATCGCTTGGTATTGCTTGATACGATCACGCTCAAACAGATTTAGATGAGCACAAAGCACCACCACCGGCATATCCCAATCGGGCGGCTGAACCTCACAATGCAATACACCACGCTGCTCTAGTCTATTCACTGTGATATTGACGTTGTGTTTAGGATCTAATGGAAAACGGCTTAATACCGCATTGCCATGATGGCCATTTTGATACTCTGAGTTTTTGCCATAACTGTCTTGCAACTTAAGATACTCCCCAAACCACTCATGCTGCGCTTGGTCTGGATATTCATTATATTGCATATTACGCTTTAGGTTTTGCCCCTGCACCTCTTGTAGACACAGTATATCTGGAGCCACGACTTCGAGCGCCTGAGCGATGCCTTGCATTTTGACCTGCCTATTGAGCGGCGACATACCTTTATGGATGTTATAGCTGGTCAAGATAAAAGAGTCTTTATTAGTCATAGGTTTGGCGTTCATATCGTAGAGGGTTCGGGGTCAATGTTAACGTATGATCAATATCATAATCGTTCGGACTGGTGTTATCTAGTAATTAGATACGATATAGCAGTATATCTGCTACTTAATCGTCCGTTATCCAAGTAAAGCTCATTAAAAAAGCATTGACTCACGATGAACCAATGCTCTTATACTACCAATCAATGCTTTATTTGTACGACATCACACGGCTTATTAGTAGCGAGTAACCAAAGCAAGGGGTTGATCTTCGCTCATGATGTCCTGTGGCATAAACACCACTTCACCACCGTTATGCATCACATGTTCAATAATCACGCTAACGGCGTCATCAGTCACGCCTTCTTCAGCTGGATCATCGGCGTACATGAGCGTTTGAGCTTTTTCATCAATTTTAGCTGGTTGCATATAACCACGGCGTAAGTATAGTGTCTCACCAGCCCCTTGATAGGCAGCACGATAAATCTCTTGCAAGTCGACACGCAACATATCTGCACCACGGGCTTTATCTATTTCACCCAATGCTGCTTCATGCAATGACGTACGATAGCTTTCGATCGCCTCTTGTACCCCATCCACGATATGCTGAGCGCTGCCGTCTTCTAGATTGGTGACGTTTGATACAGAAGCGATAATATTATCTGGGCGATCACAGACTTCTTTATAATAGCTAATATTACGAGCATCACCTACGACTACTAACGGCATTTTATGCTCGCCCCACAGCTCTTGCACACTTTTATCAATGCGATTGAAGTACTCTTTCAAGTAGCTGTCTTCGTTGTTTGCTGAGCGATCAGAGCCGCCATCACCTGTCTTATATAAGCTATTATTTTCGATAGGAAACGGAATGCTCTCCATGTTATTTTGCGCCTCGTCATCTTTGTCAAACTCTTTGACGACACGATCGTTAGACGCCTCAATCAAACGTGCGTTATCACGTCCAAGCACCACAATGTAGTAATGAACAGCACTTGCCATATCACGAATCAGATCACGAGTAGCAAAGCTTTTATCGATAATCACCCGCTCTTTAGCATCAAGGGGTAAACGCAGTATTTGAGCCTCATCTGTACTGGCAAATATCGCTAAAGTGTCCAGGTTATAGTTGTGATTCAGATCTTGAGTTTTAGCATGAATTTTATCTAAAATAGTGGTGGCAGTATTTTTGTCATATTCATTAGTAAGACGCTCTTCGACGACTTTTAGTTGGTTTTTTAACGCAATGGGATCCGTCTCATTGGCAGGATGATCACGATGAGTTTTTACAAAAACACTAACAGCTGGATCGGCTTTGGTTTCACGTAAACTCTTTAGCGTTGCTTTCATATATCGTTCTCCTAGTTTTATTATCTTTACTTTTTAGAGAAATAACCATCTATATAGATCATGCATACAAGATAAGAGTAACGCCTTCTCTTGCTCTTACAATTCTCTTAGACAGTTTGTGTGTTATCTGAGTCATTATTATTAATAAACACTTGTATCAAGGTATGGCGATTGTCCTATTCTATATTGTGATTTCAGCCTTGTCTTTTTGCTAAACAAGAACTTTAAAATAGGTTGCGAGTTGGCTCCTTGGCCGTCCGACTGACAGTCATCCATTACCTTTAGTATCACCATAACAACTTTACCTTACTTACTGTAGGGGTATTTTGCAAGTAAATGATGATTCTTTGTAAATGGGTAAAAGATAAAAAAATTGTCTTAAATTTGATAAAAAACAACTTCAAGCGTCTTTGGGTTGCATTCTTATCGAGCCATACCCATCTTTTACAGACCCCCTAACACAATTCATAGAGTAAATACCTAAAAAACGCAATGCTATACCACTTTAGATAATATACCTTGCTATAACTTTTCACTATTACGATATTTATTGATAATTACTGACGCTGACTATATGGATACTGATATGACTGTTCTTGACTCAGACTTACATCTTGTTGACTTCGCCGCTACCGACCCAAACGACTTACAAGTAAAAGTAAGTCAGGCTATCGACGCTGCCAATGACTTTTTGGACACCTTAGCGACAGAGGTAGATAAGCCAAACACTCAAGTAGGTGCCGAGCAAGCATTGGCAGATGTGCTGGCTTTTGATCACATTAATCTGGCTTTGGATCGCAATTGGGGCGTGTTATCGCATCTAAATAGTGTGATGAGTAATGACGAGATACGCCATGTGCATCATGAGCTACTGCCCAAGCTGTCTGCTTATGGGACTCGTGTGGGTCAGCATCAACCCCTATTTAGCCGCTATCAAGCCATTGTTAACGATACAAGTTTTTTTGCTACGCTTGAGCCGGCGCGCGCACGTGCTATTGAATTGGCACTGCAAAGCTTTGAGCTATCAGGGGTGGCGCTGCCAAAAGCCGAGCAAGAGACCTATGCTGAGATTCAAAGCAAGCTTTCTACCTTATCGGCTACCTTTTCTGATCATATCTTGGATGCCACACAAGCGTTTGCATTACCTTTATCATCAGAGCAGCTGGCGGGTCTGACTGAGAGTGGGCTGGCGCTACTGGCAGATGCAGGTGAACAATACAAAGCTCGCCAACTGGCTGATGGTAAGCTTACTCAAGCGCAGATCGATACCTTACCAACGCCATATTATGTCGCAAGTTTAAACATTCCGGTCTATCTGGCCGTGATGACTCATGCCGATGATCGTCAGTTGCGTGAGACGCTATACCGTGCTTGTGTGACTCGTGCCTCAGAGTTCGATACGCATACCAATAGTAAAGGTGAGTCGCTCAATAACGCTGACATTATGAGTCAAATCTTAGCGCTACGGGAACAAAAAGCCCGACTGCTAGGCTTTAATAACTATGCTGAAGTATCACTATCGACCAAGATGGCGGATAGTGTGGATGAGGTTGAGAGATTTTTGCGCAATCTTGCAGACAAGGCAACACCAACGGCTAAAGCAGACTTAGTACAGCTACAAGAGTGCGCTCGTGATTATGGCATAACAGAGCTGCAGCCTTGGGACAATGCTTATATTGCCGAAAAAGTAAAACAGAACAAATTCAGCTTATCGCAAGAAGCCATTCGTCCTTATTTTCCATTACCAAAAGTTATCGATGGGCTTTTTGCTATTGTTGAGCGTTTATACGGTATCAAAGTACAGGAGCATAGCGACTCTGTATCACGCTGGCATGATGACGTTCTGTTTTATCAGCTATTTGACGCTGATGACAGTTTAATCGGTGGCTTTTATTTCGACTTATTTGCTCGTAGTGGCAAACGTGGTGGTGCTTGGATGAGTGGTTTTCAGGCACGTTATCGTCATGACGAAACGGGTTATCAGCAACTGCCAGTGTGCTTTATGGTGGGTAACTTTACCCCAGCGCTAGAGGGTAAACCAAGCTTGTTAACGCATGATGAGGTATTAACCTTGTTCCATGAGTTCGGTCATGGTCTACATCACCTGTTGACCCAAGTGACGGTCGGTGATGTCGCTGGGGTCAATGGTGTAGAGTGGGATGCAGTTGAGCTACCCAGTCAGTTTATGGAAAACTGGGCATGGGAGAGCGATGGTATTGCGCTGATTAGCAGTCATGTCGAGACAGGCGAGCCGCTACCAAAAGCCAAACTTGATGCGTTACTTGCCGCTAAGAACTTCCAAAGTGGCATGCAGACACTGCGCCAAATTGAGTTTGCGCTGTTTGATTTACTCATCCATGCTCACACGCCAGCGCTAGATTATGCAGGCATTCTCGCCACACTAGATGCCGTACGCAATGATATCGCTATGATGAAAACGCCAGATTACAACCGTTTTGCGAATGGTTTTAGTCATATTTTCGCTGGTGGCTATGCTGCAGGCTATTATTCTTATAAATGGGCGGAGTTATTGTCCGCCGATGCCTTTAGCAAGTTTGAAGAAGACGGCATCTTTAATCCTATCACTGGTAAAGCCTTCCGTGACACCATATTATCAGTTGGTGGCAGCTTACCGGCGAAGATTAACTTTGAGAATTTTCGTGGTCGTAGTGCCAGTATCGACGCCCTACTGCGCCATAGTGGCTTTAGCGGTACAAATACCGTGGCCGCTAATACCCAATCAAACCGTGAGGTCAGCTAATGCGTTATCAGTCCAACCGTCCTAAGCGTCAGTTTTTGGCAGGGGTGCGCTGTCCCAAGTGTCAAGCGTTAGATGCAGTGGTGCAAGTGACCATAGTCACACCCGAGCCTGATGAGTACATTGAGTGCACTCAGTGCGACCATAGTGAGCGTCGCCCTGAGGCTGACGAGATCAGCGCCAAAAACCACCTCGAAGATCAGCTGGCTGCTGATGCAATGACCACAGGCACTAGCGGTACGGTGAAGTTTAAACCCTAACCTCCCCGTGGTCAGTCACTTCTCTCTACGGTTTGCAACGGTAAAACTTGTCACTCTCATACGTATAAAAGCCTATCAGTTGATAGGCTTTTATTATTGGGTTTGCTATAGTATAACCAACCTCTTGTCCTTCGTAACTATTGGCCTTGATATGTCTTCTAAAAAACCCTCTCCTGTCTTGACCAAAACCTCTAAACCATCAGGCGTCGGCACTAAGGGTCTTATCGTCCTGCTGCTCCTATTGCTGATCATAGTGGTGGGTTATTTTGTATGGTCACGCTCGCTTTCTAATACGCATCCAGTAGCGAAAGAGACGCCAGCAGACGCTCAGCTTACTGTGGTAGAAGACAGCTCTAACTTAGTAAGTGATACAGATAAAATCGACAATGACTCGACGCCTGTTGAAATCATTGAACCTGCTGAAGTGGAATCCACTGAAGCTCAGATGGTCCTTAATGCCCCTTTACCAGAAACAGACAGTCTGGCTAAAGAAGAGATTGATCGCTTAGAAGATGAGCGACAACGCTTAGCAGAGCAAGAAAAGCTGACGACTGAACAAATCACAATGTCTCAACAGCTGACCGATATGAAAGCTGATCAAATCCAATTAATCGAGCAGCAAATTGCTCAGCTTGAGGCAGCCAAAAAAGCTGAGGTTGGTATGCCATAATACTGGGCTTTTAATAGAGTATCTACAATGGCCATCATAACGCTGACCCATACGCCTATATTAAATACTCGTGCTCAGTTATTGATATTGCCCGTCAATACCGCAGGGACTCTCTTAGATCCTGTACTTATGCGCACAAAGACATTGTTTCCTGATAATCATCAACGCTACTACCATGCTTGTCGTGATGGGCGTTTAACAGTTGGCAGCTGCTTACTGCACAAACGCAGCCGAGAGCAAGCTGGTCTTGGTATCAGCAGTAATGGCAATCAACCCAGTTATATTGCTAATCTTGTCACATCTGACCACCCTTATCACCCAACGCGAGCCCGTTGGCTAAATGCCTCACTGCTTGACTTGCAGCAGCAGCTCATCCCTCTTATACGCTATCAAGGCGTTCGTAGGGTTGCACTACTGGCACGCCCCCTCATTTCTTATAATAATCCACAAACTGATGCGGCCGATGCACTCAACTCATCAGGCTCAGTACCCTTGAGTTGGCATACTGACACCCTACCCTTACTGAGCCAACATCTACAAAACCTACCCAAGCTGCGAATAGAGATTCATCTGCCTAACAACATCGCTATATAAGTCATTCAATCTTTTTCATTATGTTTTTTCCTGTAGGTCTTGATAGGTAGATTTATGTCGAAGTATTGACTAAAAAACAGTCGCAGCCTAGTATCGAGTATAGCTAATATCAAGTCTAACGCACAGTAAGCCCAATAAAGAGAGAAAGACAGCAACATACCTTTCACCTAAAACTCCATATAGGAGAATCATTTATGTCAAATAATACTTCAAACAACCAAAATACTAAAAACCAACATACTGAAAAAGAAAACGATGCAGTAACGGCTGTAGAGGTCGTAAAAGACGATACCGTCGTCTATGAAGACGGTGATTTTGACGATTATAACGCTGATCATAATTATGAAACTGATGCAGACGATGACTCTAGCAAAGAAGATAAGTCTAAAAAGAATGGTACATCTAACAAAGACGACAAATCTGAAGAAAACAATCAGTCTGAGCAGAAAAAAGACGAAGAAGCTGATAAAAAAGATAAGTCCGAAGAAGACGACTCATCTGGTATGACATTGGCGGGTATGTTCCAGTGGGCGTCTAAGCTTAGAGAGGACTTCATATCCGAAGCTACGGGCATGACCAATGGTGTTACAGAAAAAGCAGCGGCAATGACTCTACAAAGATTGATAGCTGTGGTAGATATGGAGCTTGCAGCCTTTGATAAAAGCGTAGAAGCTGCTAAAAAACTCATCGTTACTGCAGAACAAGAACGCGCTAAGATTGCTAGTAGAAAAGAAAAATATCAGGACATGATCGATAAATTAGATCAAGAATAAAACGTCTAGTCAGTTAAATAGTATTTGAATCATCCAATGTCAGACATTTGACATTGGATTTTTTTCTTAAGTAACCGCTGTTAGTCCGAAAAAACAGACCAGCCTGTTTTTTCTACTAATAGCTCTAATGCTTTTAGCCCCAGTTTGGAGTTGCCTACAGGGTCAAGCCCTGGTGACCAGACCGCAATAGAGCCTTTACCTGGCGCTATTGTCAAAATACCACCTCCCACCCCGCTTTTACCTGGCAGGCCGACTCGATAAGCAAACTCACCAGAGCCATCGTAGTGACCACACATCATCATCAGTGAGTTAATACGTTTAGAGCGCTGTGGATTAATTACCCTTATGCCAGTGTGTTGGTTGACGCCATTGGATACTAAAAATAGCCCCGCTCGCGCCAACTGCTGACAACTCATCGCAATCGAGCACTGGTGAAAATAAACCCCCAGTACTTTATTCACCTCATGTTTGAGATGGCCAAAGGATTTCATAAAGTGTGCTAGTGCTGCGTTTCGATCTCTATGCGCCATTTCAGAGGCGGCCACTCTATGATCAAAACGGATCGAATCATCGTCTGCCACAAAGTGCACAAATTGTAGAATCTCTCCCAGTATCTCTCTTGGCTCATGTCCCATCATAATCGCATCTACTACTGCAATTGCCCCAGCATTGATAAAGGGGTTTCGTGGTCGGCCAGACTCATACTCCAGTATCGTGATGGAGTTAAAGGGGTCGCCTGATGGCTCACGACCGACATGGCTCCAAAGCGTATTGCCTAGCTTGCCAAGGCCGATAGTTAAGGTAAACACCTTGGAGATACTTTGTATGGAAAACAGGGTGCTCGCATCCCCTGCGGCATAGACTTGTCCATCAGGGGTCGCAACGCTAATACCAAACTGGTTAGGGTCGACGTGCGCCAATTGCGGAATATAATCCGCCACCTGTCCAAGCTCGGTCTCCAGCGCCATTTGGGCAGCAATATCATCTAGAATTTGTTGCATATGAGTGATGTTCTTTTGCGTTATCAAGTCATAATAATTTTAACTGAAAATAAGCCGATGATGATAGGAAAAATATACTTGATGATTTATTGGTTGAGTGTCACAAGCTTCATATAGCCTCAATGTTTTTATGGATTATGTGGTTATTATTAGTCACAACTACTTAGAGAGTTTGATATAAATGGTTCCATCATATCAGTCTGTTTTAAGTAGTCTATTAATTGTTTTTTGGGTGATATGACTGGTTCCTTTGGTAGGTATGCTCAAAACAAAAAGCGAGCAATGAGTACCATCGCTCGCTTTTGCGTTCTCGATTATAATGATATAACAGAGTGCTACATAATATGGAACATCGCTTCCGCCTGCATATTATCATTAAGCGCATGCACTTGACCTATAGTGAAGTCCACTGCTATTGATGGCTCAGAGGCTCCACTAGATACTGACGTAGTAGCAGTCTCATTAGCTATATTTGCATCCACTGTATCAGCGCCTTCAAACACTAATTCATCATTATTTACATCAAGTAAGTCAACAATGCTAGGCAGCTCGGTCAGTTTTGAGTCTGTAAGAGAGCCTGTATCCATAGTTTCTATATCGTTGAAGGCCAAAATAGTATTTTCATTATTATATAGAGCAGTCTCATCATCTACTGAACTCAAACTAATAGAGTTGTCACTGATACTATAGCTGTCGTCCTGCGATATACCATCATTCTCAAAGTTATGGAGTGCTAACTCACTAGGCTCTGAAGATGTTGCATCTGAAGTAATATTGATCCCATAGTGACTGGCTTGCTTAGTATCTAAATCAATGACTTTAATATAAAGATCTTCTGCAAGGGCTGACTCATCTAAGCCAAGTTCGGTACGGTCAGATTGATACGTATAATCACCATTTGGTTTTACAGTTAGCTGACCATTCTCAGTGTTCACTGTCAATGATTCCGCTGACGGGCTGCCTGCTTGGATTGTAATCGTCTGCCCAGCTATCTGAATATCATAGTTGTCAGGGACGTTGACATTGTCATCTGCAAAGATATTGCCTGTAATGTCTTGATAACCAGTAAACTCAGTATATTCAACGTCTTTAAATTCAGTGACGTTAAAATCAATTAATGATCCTGATGAAGAGACTTTTAAGTCTAGAGTATATTTGCCTGGTGGCAGAGTGCCGGTGCGAAAATCTATCTCATAACTACTTGAGCCTCTTGATGCAATGCTACCGCCGTTAGAGGCTGAAATCCCTGGCCCTTGTAGAGTATAGCTATACGAGGCTTGAATGGAATTAGAGTCATTAGAAATTATCAAGCTAGGCGTTGCATCGTCACCAGTGACTTCAAACTCTATAACTTCATTTATAGAAGAGGATGCCTGTTTCTCTACTACTGTTTGTAGCTCAGCGACAACGGTAGTTTTAAAGACTTCTTGCAACTCAAAGTTAGATTTTTGATCAAGTGCGCTGACCTTCACATTGGCAGTCTTAGTAATGATGCCACCGTTACCGTCGTCAACCGTATAAGTAAAGCTGTCTTCACCCTTAAAATCAGTATTTGGGGTGTAGGTGTAGCTGCCATCAGCTTCAACCGTTACTGTACCATTAGTGGCACCTTCTTTAAGTTTATAAGTTAATTCATCGCCATCCACATCGGTAGCTTCAGCGAGCATACCTGTATCAACGATGTTTTCAGCGACACCAATAACACTGTCTTCTGACACTGGCGCATCATTTACGGCAGCGACCGTAATCGTAGCAGTTTGAGTGATCACGCCACCTTGACCGTCATCAATG
>NZ_JAGBKM010000049.1 GCF_017498085.1 Psychrobacter coccoides | reverse complement strand
GGTTTGGCTGTGCAAGCCTAAATACTCACCACTACCTTTGGTATACTCACTTAGATCATAAGCACTAAAAAACGTACCGGTACGTTTTAAATGCTTAAAGCTTAATGCATTAACATAGTTCCACACGAAGTTTACTGAACCGCTTAGCTGGTTCAGCTGTTTTATATGCTTGTCTTTAATGCGTAGTTTAAGGGTTTTCATACCTTTAGTATGGCGAGAGTAATTTTAACTTACAACCCTTTAAACACTACTTATGACAGTACATGTCGCCTTATATCCACCCCCTGAAGTGGTGGTTTTATGGCGATAGGTGATAAAGATTATTGCATCAAGTGAGTTTGACCTTACCCATTTTTGCTTCACCGCGATTGAGCAGATACTGCATCACCGGCGAGTCAAGCAGCATGGTTTCTGCTACTGCAGTCGCTCGTGCTACCCGTTGGCGCTGGCGACGTTCGGGGGTCTTATTGTCATCTTGCATGACACTATTATCGATTTGCAAATCAATCTGCGCTTGTGGAAACTCTTGTTGTAACTTCTCTGCCAATGCTTGAAACGTACTCTGCATATGCTTGCTGTCAACAGCGGTAACAAATATAGATTGACCATTACAATCACCACTCATCATACCTTGACGTGCCAGCGCCAATTCATCAGCTGCCAAGATATTGGCTTCACGAGCATTTTGTAGCCAATAATCCCACTTCTCTGCACTCCACTCTCCAGTCAAGTCTTGTGGTGGGCAACGTAGCAGGGTACGAGGATCATTAGGTTGTGACAATAACTGAGAATCATTTCCGTTTGGCTCAGAAATTGGTTCAGGCTCAGAAATTGGTTCAGGCTCAGAAATTGGTTCAGGCTCAGAAATTGGTTCAGGCTCAGAAATTGGTTCAGGCTC
>NZ_JAGBKM010000048.1 GCF_017498085.1 Psychrobacter coccoides | reverse complement strand
GCTTGATAATCACTTTAAAGTATTTGATCTGGTGTTCTTTTATGTCAATTATGGCTACGTTTGATGCCAGCATACTTTTTAGAACACCACCCATTATTTTTTTACTTTGAATGGAGTCTGCTCAACAAACCAAACCCTAGCAACATCTCATCTTTATTAGTATAAAAACAAATATGACTCAACTGTTTGCAAGGATTGCATCTGATATGTCAAATTTTTCTCAAAAAGATAGTAAGTTTTATAACCCTCTTCACCCCACTCCTATGTCATCAGGAGAGTTTTCGTTCGAGCGTTCAAAAAAAACCGAAGATTCCAGCACAGTAGACCCTGAGTTTTCAAAAAGTATTGAGGACTTATTGACACATCTAGAGTTTGATATTCATGCTGGAAAAATATGGTTTGGCGGTCAGCGCATGGTGTTAAGCCATGCTCATGCACTCTGGCGACTGCGTGAAGATCTAAATACGAATCTTGGTAGCGACATCACTCAGCGGCTATTTTTTCGCTATGGGTATTTTGCGGGGCTAGAAGATGCCGAAATCAGTAAAAAACTGCGCCCAGAAGGCAGTTGGAAAGAAGTTTTTCTTGCTGGTCCGCAATTACATACTATTCGCGGCATGGTCAAAGTCATCCCTGATGAGATGATTGTAGATTTTGATAGCGGCGCGTTTTTTGCAAGCTTTGATTGGCATAACTCATTTGAGGTGGCTTATCATAAGAAGTTCCATGGACTAGCAGATGCACCTGTCTGTTTTAGCTCGCTTGGCTATGCTAGCGGCTATACCAGCTACTTCTTTGGGCGCCAAATTGCCTTCAAAGAGGTACAGTGTGCTGCCATGGGGTTCGATCACTGCCGTATTGAAGGTAGGCCGTTAGAGGAATGGGATGAAGACACTGATCTGCAAAAGTTTTTTAATACTGAGCGCCTGAATACTGAATTGAGTGAGCGCCGAAGTAATTTTGATGAGCTCAAAAGACAAAACCCTGATGCACGGATAAAACCTGAAGGCTTTTTTTCTGCTATTGGTGAATCGCCTTCTTTTAGAAAAGCGGCAGCTTTAACAAGAAAAGTTGCCAAAACCAAAGCGACGGTATTATTGCAAGGAGAAACAGGAGTAGGCAAAGAAGTATTTGCCCAAGCGCTGCATGAAGCCAGTGACCGTAATGAAAACCCATTTATCGCCATCAACTGTGCCAGTATCCCGACAGATCTGGTAGAGTCTGAGCTGTTTGGTGTTGAAAAAGGAGCCTTTACGGGTGCCTTACAATCTCGAAAAGGCAAGATAGAAGCAGCACACTCAGGTACTTTATTTTTAGGTGGTGTTCTAAAAAGTATGCTGGCATCAAACGTAGCCATAATTGACATAAAAGAACACCAGATCAAATACTTTAAAGTGATTATCAAGCTTTTTCGAGAAGCAACAGGTTCTTCTAACGGCTCGACGTAATCGGTGTCTAAGGCGGCAGTTATTACCTTCTATGCCTACGGTATGTTGTTTGCCAACCTGCTTGTTATTTGGCTTAAAGGCAGTTATAAAGCTGTCCCAGTTGTCCATGCTAATAGAGTAATAGCTGACTTTTAGTTGCTTAAGACGTGCTCTTAGCTTCTTAGCCGTTTTTAAGTCGCGTTTACCCCAGACATAAGCGACAATTTCATTAGTAGC
>NZ_JAGBKM010000047.1 GCF_017498085.1 Psychrobacter coccoides | reverse complement strand
AATGGTGGGTCTAAGTGGACTTGAACCACTGACCCCCGCGTTATCAACACGGTGCTCTAACCAGCTGAGCTACAGACCCATATCTTCTTAAACTAAACTAAAGAACAACTTGTTGTGAATTCTTGCTGAGCGAATGCCGTCTATAAGGAGGTGATCCAGCCGCAGGTTCCCCTACGGCTACCTTGTTACGACTTCACCCCAGTCATCAACCACACCGTGGTGAACGCCTCCCTAAAAGGTTAGGCTATCCACTTCTGGTGCAATCAACTCCCATGGTGTGACGGGCGGTGTGTACAAGGCCCGGGAACGTATTCACCGCGGCATTCTGATCCGCGATTACTAGCGATTCCTACTTCATGGAGTCGAGTTGCAGACTCCAATCCGGACTACGATAGGCTTTGAAAGATTCGCATCACATCGCTGTGTAGCTGCCCTCTGTACCTACCATTGTAGCACGTGTGTAGCCCTGGTCGTAAGGGCCATGATGACTTGACGTCGTCCCCGCCTTCCTCCAGTTTGTCACTGGCAGTATCCCTAGAGTTCCCGGCCAAACCGCTGGTAACTAAGGAAAGGGGTTGCGCTCGTTGCGGGACTTAACCCAACATCTCACGACACGAGCTGACGACAGCCATGCAGCACCTGTATCAGAATTCCCGAAGGCACTCCGGCATCTCTGCCAGATTCTCTGTATGTCAAGACCAGGTAAGGTTCTTCGCGTTGCATCGAATTAAACCACATGCTCCACCGCTTGTGCGGGCCCCCGTCAATTCATTTGAGTTTTAACCTTGCGGCCGTACTCCCCAGGCGGTCTACTTATTGCGTTAGCTGCGTCACTAAGTCCTCAAGGGACCCAACGACTAGTAGACATCGTTTACGGCGTGGACTACCAGGGTATCTAATCCTGTTTGCTACCCACGCTTTCGAGCCTCAGTGTCAGTATGATGCCAGGAAGCTGCCTTCGCCATCGGTATTCCTCCAGATCTCTACGCATTTCACCGCTACACCTGGAATTCTACTTCCCTCTCACCTACTCTAGCTTAACAGTATCAGATGCAGTTCCCAGGTTAAGCCCGGGGATTTCACATCTGACTTATCAAGCCACCTACGCTCGCTTTACGCCCAGTAATTCCGATTAACGCTTGCACCCTCTGTATTACCGCGGCTGCTGGCACAGAGTTAGCCGGTGCTTATTCTGCAGCTAATGTCATCGCATATGGGTATTAACCATATGGTCTTCTTCACTGCTTAAAGTGCTTTACAACCAAAAGGCCTTCTTCACACACGCGGCATGGCTGGATCAGGGTTGCCCCCATTGTCCAATATTCCCCACTGCTGCCTCCCGTAGGAGTCCGGGCCGTGTCTCAGTCCCGGTGTGGCTGATCATCCTCTCAGACCAGCTACAGATCGTCGCCATGGTAGGCCGTTACCCCACCATCTAGCTAATCCGACTTAGGCTCATCTAATAGCGAGAGCTACAAGTAGCCCCCTTTCTCCCGTAGGTCGTATGCGGTATTAATTCGAGTTTCCCCGAGCTATCCCCCACTACTAGGTAGATTCCTAAGTGTTACTCACCCGTCCGCCGCTCGACGCCTGGGAGCAAGCTCCCATCGTTTCCGCTCGACTTGCATGTGTTAAGCCTGCCGCCAGCGTTCAATCTGAGCCATGATCAAACTCTTCAGTTTAATCTTGCTTGAAGTCTTTAACTTATTAAATATAAATACTCAATAAGAAGATGACTTCTAATCTTGGCTCATTTAATCTAGCAAATCGCTTAAAATTATGTTCGTAATGAATTAACTTTGAGTTTTTCTGCTGATTAAATGATAATTTTTATAGTTAGAATGACTCCCGAAAAGAGAGTAAAACCAACTTTATGTTTAGCATTCTGTCTCAGCAAAAATCCACACAAGTTGTTCTTTAGTATGCTTTTAAATAGTGTCTTATCTCTGTCGTCCAGTAGATAAGTGTTCTGTATAAAATATCTGACCAATCGTTACTTAGACAATACGTCTTTTCTTGATTGCGAGCCGACTATCATAACACGATGTGT
>NZ_JAGBKM010000046.1 GCF_017498085.1 Psychrobacter coccoides | reverse complement strand
ATCTTGTACCAGCTCACAGGTGTTAATGGTATAGAGCGAGAGGTTATAGCTATCCCATAAGTCAATGATCAGCTTTTTGCCCTTAGCTAAGCTGAGTTGCAGGGTGCTTTTTAGAGACTTTTTACCGCTTTGGCGCGTACTGATATGCTTAATCGCAGTCTTTTTAAAAGGAATCCAGCCCAAGCTTCTTCTCTTGGCTTTAGGATTATTGGTACGCCAGTTTAGTTTGGCTTTTTTAAACTGTTTACGGCTTTTGGCATGGGTTTCAGAGATGGCTTGTAGGGTTTGACTGTGCAAGTTTAAATACTCGCCACTGCCTTTGGTATAAGCGGCCAAATCATAAGCTGAAAAGAATTTGCCTGTGCGCTGTAAATGTTTAAAACTTAGCTCATTGACGTAATTCCAGACAAAGTTAACCGCTCCAGCTAAGATATTAAGCTGCTTGGCGTGTTTGTCTTTGATGCGTAGTTTGAGCGTTTTCATGGAATAATTATGATCTCAATGCGTTTGGTTATCAAGGCATGTTCAATCTTAGGTGACAACGGTTGACGCCTGATATCCACGCCTTAGAAGGACGTGGTTTTACGGCGCTGGATGATAAATAAAGATCTTGTCGTTCAAGGGTAGAGTCTGCTTCTATAAGTAAAAAACTAAGCGTTACTTGGTTGCGTCTCGCCTTGCTTTTCGCGTATTTTTAGCACCTTACGTACCTTGTCACGAGCACGAGTTTGTTTGAGGCGGGATAGATAGTCGACAAAGATGACGCCGTTTAAGTGATCCATTTCATGTTGGATACACACCGCAAGTAGACCCTCTACTTCCTTATCAATGGACTCACCGTTTTCATCTAAAGCTTCAATACGCACTTTTTTAGGACGCTCTACCTTGTCATACACATCAGGTACTGACAAACAACCTTCCTCATAAGGCTCTTTTTCTTCTACCAATGGTGTAACCTTTGGGTTGATAAAGACCATTGGCTCGCTTTTGTCTTCAGATAAATCCATAACGATGAGCTGAACATGCCGATCCACTTGCGTGGCTGCAAGGCCGATACCTTGTGCATCGTACATGGTCTCGATCATGTCTTTGATCAGCGTCTTAATCTCATCATTGACTTCTTTTATAGGCTCTGCGATGGTACGCAGACGTGGATCAGGGTAGCTTAAAATAGGGAGTAATGCCATGATGGCTCACCTCGATAGTAACGGGTAGAAGTAGAATAGGCGATTAATTATAAGATAAATGAGGGCAAAAGTAACATTAATCAAGACCATGACACGTTCATTGCAACGCATTTGTTTTGAATAATGCTTAGTTGTTTCATGCACAAACGATGAATGGCCGCTGCTAAGAGCAGGATACAAAAAAGACTTTATCTCAAGATAAAGTCTTTTTGCTGCTCATCAATAGCGAGCGACTGTAACTATCCCCTAAACTAACACAGCTCAAACGTAGAATTTCTTATAAAATACCCATAAGGAGTTTTGATATGAGCAAACGAATGACTGAGACCCAAATCGTATCGATATTAAAAGAAGCAGAAGCTGGGATACCTGCTAAAGAGCTGTGTCGTAAATACGGGATTGCTAGCTCGACTTTCTATAAATGGCGTTCCAAGTATGGTGGTATGGAAGCCTCTGACGTCAAACGCTTAAAAGAGCTTGAAGAAGAAAACCGTAGACTCAAACAGATGTATGCTGATTTAAGCCTTAAAGCGCAAATGCAAGAAGATATCATAAAAAAGCTATAGCGCCTGTACCCGAGCGCAAAGTCTGGGCGCAAGAATTACAGGCGCAGTATGGTGTCAGTATTGCATTGAGCTGTCAGGTCGTGTGCATGAGTCGAACTGCTTACTACTATAAATCTAAACTATCTGATGATAGTGAGATTATCGATGTCTTAAACAAGCTTACTGACAAGCACAATCGTTGGGGTTTCCCAAAGTGTTTTAAGCGTATACGCAAGCTTGGCTATTCATGGAATCATAAGCGAGTACACCGTGTTTATACAGCGTTAAACTTAAACCTACGCCGTAAGTCTAAAAGACGGCTACCAACACGTAATCCCCAGCCGCTAAGTGTGCCAAACGCATTGGGTCATACTTGGTCTATGGACTTTATGAGCGATAAGCTGCACAACAATATTCGCTTTCGAACCTTTAATGTGATTGATGATTACAACCGTGAAGTATTAGGCATTGATATTGGTACCAGTATGCCTTCACTCCGAGTAATTCGCTACCTTGACCAGCTAGCCGAGTGGCATGGCTATCCTAAGCAAATTCGTGTGGATAACGGCAGTGAGTTTACATCCAGCATATTTACTGATTGGGCATCAGCTCATGGCATCTATATTGATTATATCGAGCCTGGCTGTCCTTATCAGAATGCTTATATTGAACGGTTTAATCGCAGTTACCGCAATGAGGTTTTGGATTGTTATTTATTCAATGATTTAAATGAAGTCAGTAAGCTTACTGAGGAATGGATCAAGGTTTATAACACTGAAAGACCCCATGATTCACTTAATGATATGACACCTGCTGAGTACAGGCAGGTGGCTTAATTATTCTACGATGATGTTGTGTTAAGAGTGGGGTATTTACA
>NZ_JAGBKM010000045.1 GCF_017498085.1 Psychrobacter coccoides | reverse complement strand
ATCTTGTACCAGCTCACAGGTGTTAATGGTATAGAGCGAGAGGTTATAGCTATCCCATAAGTCAATGATCAGCTTTTTGCCCTTAGCTAAGCTGAATTGCAGGGTGCTTTTTAGAGACTTTTTACCGCTTTGGCGCGTACCGATATGTTTAATAGCGGTTTTCTTAAAGGGTATCCATCCAAGCGATCTGCGCTTAGCTTTTGGATTGTTGGTGCGCCAGTTGAGTTTGGCTTTTTTAAATTGTTTTCGGCTTTTGGCGTGAACCTCACCAATAGCTTGTAAAGTCTGACTGTGTAGGTTTAGACACTCACCTGCGCCTTTGGTATAGGCTGCTAGATCATAAGCTGAAAAGAACAGTCCTGTACGCTGTAGATGCTTAAAACTTAGCTCATTGACGTAATTCCACACAAAGTTAACCGACCCAGCCAAGATGGTGAGCTGAGCAGCATGTTTGTCTTTGATACGGAGTTTAAGCGTTTTCATAGGGTTTAGTATGATCTCAATAAGCGCTGTTGACAAGGCAAGATTGATCTTAGATGACAACGGTTGACGCCTGATATCCACGCCCTAGAAGGACGTGGTTTTACGGCGTTAGATGATAAATATTTTGTTTCATACCCATAACAAACCGTTTAGAATGAAAATGGCTATTTGTGAATATATGGTGGCGATAAGGAATATAGTCAGTTGAAAACAAAACTGTCATAAATTCAAAAGCGCTACTGGTATAATTTTCCTTGCTTGCTGCGTTCCCAGAGGCTGCGCAAAATTCATCCCAGTAGCGCTGTAACACTTTCAAATTGAGCCTACTATATCTCTCAAAGCTGAAACAATAAAACTTAAAGGTAAAAAAATCTTGCAGTGCCCCTAACAATTCTTTTATATTGTGCTCGAAAAATAGCATCTAGTAAGCAAGTCAACAGACAATATTAGGGGCTGTCGAACATTCGACCGTGACTGTGATAAAAAACACGCTCATCATTATACTGATTTGGGCACCATGTTTCTTACAGGATCGTTATACTAAAAAGGATATTTATTATGTGGAAAAAACTGGGACTGACAGGCAAGATCATCGTTGCCATGGTGCTCGGTATCATACTGGGTTTATTTATAAACTACTCTGGACTAAACGCTGAGGGTGGATTTGTCAGCACTTATATCACCAATGGGTTGCTTGCAATCATTGGTAAGCTGTTTGTCAACTCTCTCAAAATGCTGGTCGTGCCCTTAGTACTTATCTCACTGATTTGCGGGGTATGTGGTATCGGCGATATCCGCTTGCTAGGCCGTATCGGTACCAAGACCTTCCTTATCTATATGATGACCACGGCGCTGGCAATTGCTACCGCCATTGGTCTTGGCTCATTGTTTGGTATCGGTAAAGGTATGGACATCGCAACTGAGGCGACGTTTGAGGCCAAGTCTGCACCACCGCTACTGGATGTCTTTTCCAACATTGTTCCGTCCAACCCCATCAGTGCGATGGCCAATGGCGATATGTTATCGATTATCTTCTTTGCGATCTTAATTGGTATCAGTATTTTGATGGTTGGTAAGCCTGCTAAAGGTTTGGTGCAAAGCCTAGAGCTGATCAATGAGGTCATCTTAAAGATGGTCACCATCATCATGAACCTAGCACCTTACGGCGTCTTTGCCCTCTTAACCAAAGCGATGGCAGAGCTGGGACTAGATCTCATTTGGTCATTACTCGGTTATGTCGCCGTCTTGATCGGCTCTTTAGCTTTCCACTTTTTTATCACCATGATGATCGTCCTAAAGCTGTTTTCTGGTCTATCAATCAAGACTTTTTTGGCAAAAATGCGTGAAGTACAGATCTTTGCTTTTATAGTAAATCTTAGATAAAACCGATACAATATTTATAACCAATTCATTTAGTGAAATAAACGATGACCTATTCAATCGACTTTCGCAAACAAGTGTTACGAAGCATTACCGATGGCATGACCATTCGAGAAGCAGCTAACTTTTATCAGCTTAGCACAAGCTCGATTCATAGCTGGCAGCAGAGCTTAGTTCCTAAAACAACCAGAAATAAAGCACCGACTAAAATATCAAATGAAGCCTTACTGAAAGATGTTAAGCAGCATCCAGACGATTATATGTACGAGAGAGCACAGCGTTTAGGCTGTAGTAAGTCAGGCATAGAAGCCGCATTAAAACGCCTTAGCATCAGTCAAAAAAAAGACCTTAAAACATCCAAAAGCCTGTTTGATAAAAAGAGCTAAGTATCTCAATCATTTAAGTAATTATATGACTCAAGGCTATCCCATCGTTTATATGGATGAAAGCGGCTTTGAGGCTGAAACTATCAGACCTTACGGCTATGCACGGATAGGTAAACCCTGTGTCGACAGCTACAACTGGCAAGCAAAGAAGCGTACGAATGTCATCGGTGCTCTCTATAAAAAAATGCTGTTTGCGCTTGATTACTTTGAGACCAATATCAATAGTAATATATTTTATGACTGGTGTAAGTTCACACTTATTCCAAGTCTTAAAACCAAGAGCGTGATTGTCATGGATAACGCTCGGTTTCATAAAAGCAGACGTATCCAAAAACTACTCAACAGACATGGCCATCGTATTCTTTGGCTGCCGCCGTACAGCCCTGATCTGAACCCTATCGAGAAGAAGTGGGCACAGGCTAAGTTTCTACGCCAAGGGTGGATGGAGAATAATCTGCCTAAACTGTTTCAGGATATGGGCTGTTCCAGTTTTATTGTGGATTGACTATA
>NZ_JAGBKM010000044.1 GCF_017498085.1 Psychrobacter coccoides | reverse complement strand
CTTGTGCCCATTTTTTCTCAATGGGGTTAAGATCAGGGCTATAGGGTGGCAGCCATAGAATGCGATGACCATGTCTGTTGAGCAGTTTTTGGATACGTCTGCTTTTATGAAACCTAGCGTTATCCATAACGATCACGCATTTAGTCTTGAGACTTGGAATAAGTGTGATCTTACACCAGTCATAAAATATATTGCTATTGATATTCTGTTCAAAGTAATCAAGCGCAAACAGCATCTTGTTATAAAGAGCACCGATGACGTTAGTTCTCTTTTTTGCTTGCCAGTTGTAGCTGTCGATACAGGGTGTACCAATCGGTGCATAGCCATGAGAGCGGATGGTCTCGTGCTCAAAGCCGCTTTCATCCATATAGATAATGGGATAGCCTTGCTGCGTAAAGCGATCAAGTTTACTCTGATAAGCCACTCTTTTTATCAGGCAGGCTTTTGGATGCTCTAAGGTCTTTTTTTTGACTGATACCTAGACGTTTTAAAGCAGTGTGCATGCCGGTCTTACTACAGTTGAATCGCCTAGCTCGCTCGTACAGATAATCGTCTGGATATTGTTCAACGTCTTTTAAGAGTGCTTCATTCGGTATTTTAGTTGGTGATTTATCTCGAGTTTGTTTGATACTTGGGTTTCTCAGCCAGCGCTGTAATGCGGTTTTGCTAACATTATAGAAAGTACAAGCCTGACGGATACTCATGTCTTTGTTTTTGACACTTTTAATCACTTGTGCTCGAAAATCTGCTGAATAGGTCATTTGTTCTTCTGCTATTTCGCTTGCTTTAAAACGATTGTATCTTATTTAAAAAGAACTGACTATATAAATGCATTGCTTCTGAAGACTTTTTAGCGTTGGGAAGGTTTTCTAATCTAGACTTTATACTCTCAATTATAAAGTTAAGAATATTTTTATATTTTGATTTTCGCTCTACAATAAATAAACCAGTAATTAAAGAGAAATAGTTGAGATTGTCATAATCTTCATTAAATAAATACTTTTTTAAGTCTTGTTCATTCGGTAAATAATATTCACCAATATCATTAAGTAATAATAATATATTCAATCGTTCAACCATACATGTACTATCTCTAGATAGTTCATTTTCTAGTAGATCAGTCAAACCCGTGTGAATCCTATGTGCAAGTTTTTCATGATAGTCTTTTAGTTCGACTTTGCTAAGTCGGATCATAACTAGAACTAAACGTGAGAATGTAAACGATAGGTTTACCTTAGGTTCTAAAAAAAATGCATATAATGCTAAATCGAAAATAAAAATAAAATAGTTTATAACTGTATCTAAATTTTTTTCTTCAGTTTCAGTGTTTATTATATTAAATTTATTTACGAACATCAGAAGCTGTTCATTTAGTGCTCTTAGAAGATAGTTTGAGAAGCCAGTCTCATATTCTTCTTCAACATGCCAATAACTTTTTAAATCCTTTATAAAATATGTAGAAGACTTCGTAGGATTATACATTAATTTTTTGTTAGGAAAATAATAGTAATCTTTCAGACTATTGTCTTCATTAAATATATTTACCCTTTCAAGTATATCACCCATTTTGTTTTTAACGAGTCGCCTAAGTTCAGTAATATTTCTAGAGCGATTAGTTATGAAAGGTCTTGAAAAATATTTAGTTTTATTAGTATTAATATATAACTTGTAAGAATTAAGCTCATCTGCGACTACATCAGTTACTTTATCTGCTATTTCTTTACTTTTAGCAAATATACAAAAATCATCAACGTACCGTCTTATCGTATAGTCTAAATTATTAAATATTCCTTTGCTATCAAGTGAGTTGAGAACTTTTTGATCTATATCTTGAAGTATTATTTCAGCGAATATTCTAGCAACTTCCGAACCTATAAGGATACCGTTTGTTTCCTGATGATTTGCATTTTGCATCAACTTATCAAAATCTTCATCAAAGGATTGGTTTGATCCACCTTTGTATACTTTAATGTAATCCTTGCTTCTAACTGCCCAACTTATACTGTGCGTATAAAGACTATCAAAACACCGAGATACATCAATCATCTTCAAGTTGGAATATCTTCTTTCAAGTTTAATAGACCTCTTGCAAAAGTCATAGTTTAAGCTCGGAATTAATGATACCAGCAAATAGCTTCATTCTAAGATCGTAGCGCTGACGACGGTTGCGATATTTATGAGCCACGATTTTAAACAACTTGATTAAGCCTATTTTGTGTTCAACCACAATACGGAACTTTGCCAGATACTGATTGGCTTGTTTGCATATCTCCAATAACTGACCACCACGAGGTTTCTTAAATGGTGTGAAAGTTTGGTTATGTCGCTTTGCTAACCCTTGATAACCACTGTCTGCTAGATAGTTAGTGTTCTCAGGTAACCAATCAGGACAAGTATCTTTATACAGCTTAAAATCGTGGATGGACCCTTTACAGGTTTGCACATCAAGTATCAAACCGGTTTGCCAATGAACGATAACCTGCGCTTTTAAGGTGTGTTGTTTTTTCTTGCCGCTGTAGTAGTCTCTTTGGTTTTTTTTGGACGCTCAATTGGGGTTTCGGTGGCATCGACAATGACGACTGACCAATTGATGTCCTCATCGACACGACTAGGCAGCTTTTTGGGCAATTCAAACTTGCCAGAGTTAATCAGTGTGTCTTCTACTTTACGAATGATACGGCTAGCAGAAGACTCATGAATACCAAAGTCCATACTGATATGATAAAGCGTGCGGTATTCACGCCAATAAGTCAGGGCTAGTAGTATCTGCTCCTTAAGACTGAGCACACTTGGTCTACCTGATTTGGTCTTAGATGCTTCATGCTTTTGCATGGCCTCAAGCATGTCATAAAAAGTGGCTTTATGAATGCCAGTGTAGCGTTTAAAACCAGCGTCACTTTGTTTGAGTAGCTTATCTATGTTTGGCATATCTATTAAGTAAGTAGAGTTCAATAATATACGTTGTGTCTGACAACTACTTTTGCAAGAGGTCT
>NZ_JAGBKM010000043.1 GCF_017498085.1 Psychrobacter coccoides | reverse complement strand
ACCCCCCTAAACATCTCCGACAGCTTAATATGCGGTGCCACCGCCTTAATCACAAAGATATTCATCCCCATCGGCGGCGTGATCAGACCCAGCTCTACCGTAAGTACCGCAATGATACCAAACCAGATCGGATCAAAGCCCAAGGCTAGAATGATGGGGAACACCACTGGAATGGTAATCACCAACATGGCGAGCGCATCCATAAACAGACCAAGCAGGAAGTACATCAGCAAGATGGCCAGCAGAACGATCATCGGACTGACGGCCAAACCACCAATCCAAGTGGCTAACGAATAAGACAGTCTGGAGACTGAGATAAAGTAGCCTAAAGCTTCAGCACCCAGTAGCATAAAGAACACCACAGCAGACAGAGCTAGGGTCTCAATCAGTGACTGTTTCAGTCCTCTCATACGCATGCCTTTGGCAGCAGCATACGCCCAAGAGGCAAAGGCACCGACAGCGGCCCCTTCGGTTGGGGTAAACAGGCCAAAGAAGATACCGGCAATGATCAGAACAAAGATAAAGCCAAAGGGGATGAGTCCGGTTAGGGACAGCAGTTTGTCTTTCCAGGGGGTCTTCTCGCCGCGCGGGGCGAGGTGCGGTTTCCAGCGTACCATGATCATGACGGTCAAGGAGTACATGACCATGCCAAGGATGCCAGGCAGAAAGCCGGCGATAAACATGTCACCGACTGATTGTTCGGTGAGGATGGCGTAGACCAGTAAGGCGATGCTGGGCGGGATCATGATGCCAAGGGTACCACCAGCGGCGAGGATGCCGCAGGCAAAGCCGGGTTTGTAGCCGTATTTCTCCATTTGCGGTAAGGCGACACGGGTCATGGTGGAGGCGGTGGCAAGGGAGGAGCCTGAGATGGAGGCGAAGATGCCTGAGGATCCGATGCCGGCGATGCCAAGACTGCCTCTGACGCCGCCAAAGATGGTGCGGGTGGCGTCAAAGAGTTTGGCGGCCATGCCTGAGTGGGTGGCAAAGACGCCCATTAAAATGAATAGTGGGATGGCGCTGAAGTCATACTTGGCTAAGACGTCGACTGGGAGGTCTTTGAGCATTTGTAGGGCCCCGTCTGAGCTGGTGACGGCGCCAAAGCCGACGAGGCCGACGCCGAGCATGGCGAGGGCGACGGGGACTCTGACGACGACCAGTATGATCATGATGAGTAAGCCGATGGCTCCGATTATTTCTGGGCTCATGCGCCTGCCTCCTCGGCGTCAAAGAATTCGCCTGTTCTAAAGATGTTGATGGATTCGATGAGTGAGCGGATGGCCAGTAGTAGGCTGAGTGCTGCGCTGATCAGGTAGATGGGCATCATGGAGAGTCTGAGGTCTTGGGTGACTTTGCCAAATTCGATGGCGTCTAGGGCGCTTTCGTATAACCCCCAGGTGAAGACGAGGCCGATAAAGAAGAAGCCCATCATGAAGATGCCCATCATGTAGCCTTTGATGGCTTTGGGCATCTTTTGGGTGAAGACGTCGACGATGATTTGTGAGCGCTCGACATAGGCGGCAAAGGCGGCCAGTAGGGCGAAGAGCATGAAGTAGGAGACGATCTCGACGCTGCCTTTGACGGTGAAGCCCATGTCGCCGCCGGTGAGTTTGAAGATGTAGCGGGCGCCGACGTCAAGGATGGTGACGAGGACGATGATCACTAGGCTGATGCCGCCGATAAACTGACACAGCCTGGAGATGAGGGTGCTGAGTTTGACCAAGTATGCCATGTTGACATTGCCTCTGATTAATTAGATTGCACAAGCAGCACTAGCAGCCTTGGCTTTTTCGTAGACACCATCAGCATCTAAACCTAGAGCGTTGACATCATCCAGATACTTTTGTGTCCCTTCCAATAATGGACCTTTCCAATCAGGATCATTTAATGGATCTGGGATATCAATCATCTCATCGCCATTATCTCTAGCAGCTTGTATAGCTATATCATCATACTTATCAAACATTTCTCCAGTCTGATTGGCCATCGCCATACCTGAATTATTATCAATTATCTTTTTAAGATCATCTGATAGTCCATTATAAGTATCCTTGTTCATAGTCACCATGACGGCAGACGTATAGAGTGGTAAATTTGTATGGTAATTTGTGAGTTCATTGATCTTAAAAGTAGTTACTGCTTCCCATGGAAAACTCAAACCATCAACGACGCCACGTTGTAATGAGGTATACATATCATTGGCAGGTAGACCAACAGGAGATGCACCCATTTTTTCAATAATATCACCTGCTACTGCTGACGGACGACGGATACGCATACCTTTCATATCAGCAGGAGTACGGATTAGCTTGTCAGTGGTATGTAATGCACCGGGCCCAACACCATACATAAATAGTAGATGCGTATCCTCATATTCACTAGCAATAGTACCGTCCTCGTACAAAGTTTGTAGCATACAACCCATCTGAACTGCTGAATTAGACAAACCAGGAAGCTCTGTGATTTGAGTTAAAGGGAAACGACCGGCTGTATAACCCTGAACTTGGGAGCCAATATCAATAGTACCTTTAGCGGTAGCTTCATACGTGACATCTGCTTTAGCCAGACCAGCTGACGGATAAAGCTCAACTTTTAAACGACCACCAGATTCATCCTCTAGCTTTTTCGCCCAAGGCTCAAAAATTTCTTTACTAATATTTGATGTTGCAGGCCAAAAATGGGAAAAACGTAGAGTGGTAGTTTCTTGTGAAGCGGCTGCAGTGGTCGTAGCGCCATCATCGCTACTAGTATCAGACTGATTAGAACATCCCAATAAACTAACTGCGGCCAAAGCACCAATATAAAAAAGAGGGGCAAATCTCATTATCAATTCCTTTTGATAATTAATAGAAGAAGTGATCATTCACTTCACTTGATATCTGTAACTTTTGATCTACTTGTATTAACAGTAAGAATCAGTTACAAACTTAGTATCTTGTGCTAAAAGTAGCAACTATAACAATATAAGTCAAATCATTTTAATGAAATTTATATAAATGAATTTATTATAAATCTTTATATACACTATATACTAAAGCATGCCTTAATATTAAAAATAATCACATAAAAAAAGCCCCCCAACAATCAAGTTGGGAGGCTTTTAGGGAATAGGGAGCTGACGATGACCTACTCTCACATGGCCGGAGCCACACTACCATCG
>NZ_JAGBKM010000042.1 GCF_017498085.1 Psychrobacter coccoides | reverse complement strand
AGTTCTTTTTAAATAAGATACAATCGTTTTAAAGCAAGCGAAATAGCAGAAGAACAAATGACCTATTCAGCAGATTTTCGAGCACAAGTGATTAAAAGTGTCAAAAACAAAGACATGAGTATCCGTCAGGCTTGTACTTTCTATAATGTTAGCAAAACCGCATTACAGCGCTGGCTGAGAAACCCAAGTATCAAACAAACTCGAGATAAATCACCAACTAAAATACCGAATGAAGCACTCTTAAAAGACGTTGAACAATATCCAGACGATTATCTGTACGAGCGAGCTAGGCGATTCAACTGTAGTAAGACCGGCATGCACACTGCTTTAAAACGTCTAGGTATCAGTCAAAAAAAAGACCTTAGAGCATCCAAAAGCCTGCCTGATAAAAAGAGTGGCTTATCAGAGTAAACTTGATCGCTTTACGCAGCAAGGCTATCCCATTATCTATATGGATGAAAGCGGCTTTGAGCACGAGACCATCCGCTCTCATGGCTATGCACCGATTGGTACACCCTGTATCGACAGCTACAACTGGCAAGCAAAAAAGAGAACTAACGTCATCGGTGCTCTTTATAACAAGATGCTGTTTGCGCTTGATTACTTTGAACAGAATATCAATAGCAATATATTTTATGACTGGTGTAAGATCACACTTATTCCAAGTCTCAAGACTAAATGCGTGATCGTTATGGATAACGCTAGGTTTCATAAAAGCAGACGTATCCAAAAACTGCTCAACAGACATGGTCATCGCATTCTATGGCTGCCACCCTATAGCCCTGATCTTAACCCCATTGAGAAAAAATGGGCACAAGCAAAGTTTCTACGCCAAGGCTGGATGGAGAATAATCTGCCTAAACTGTTTCATGATATGGGCTGTATTTCTTTTATAGTGAACTGACTATAACTTTATGAAAACAAATAAAACATTATTTACAGGAATTTTACTATCAAGTACATTGGTATTTGCAGGCTGTGGCGGCAGCGATGACTCAAACCCAGCATTCAATGATCAGAATAGCGACGGTTCCATTGTAAACGGCGAATTAAAGTATTCAGGCTACGATATTTTTACTGAAGTCGTTGATGGTAAGTATAAAACCGCTTGGGGCAAACTAAAATTTCGTATCTCAAACAACGGCGTACAGGAAGAGATAACAACTGTCGTTGGTAGTAGTCCGACCGCCTATCAACAGATTCGCAGTAGCAATAACAATGAGTTTGACTACTATGCTGGTAATAACTTCTTTATTGGTGTCCCAGAAAATTTTGATAATGAATATTACAAAATCAGTTTCGTTGATAACGATACCTTCAAGTTAAAAATCCAACAAAACAATACTACTGTTAATTCAACTTACGATATCTTTACCTATGATCTTAGCGGCGTTGGTAAGCTTGATTATAATGCCGAAACGGGCATCTTTACAGATTTATATTATGACTATTTTCCAGATAATATCGCTTTTCCTCAAGGCTCTAGCTGCTATGTACTACAAGAAACCTCTGAGGAATCCTACTATACTTTTTATAGTACAGATCAACGCTATACCCCTACTCTAGAACAATGGCTTGAAAATAAGCAAAACCTAGAATCTTATGAGATAAAGGATGTGGTCAAAGAAAACATTGGGCAAAATAATTCTCTGCCCGCTGTGAGATTTACTGACCAATATGGTGATACTTATGCCGCTGTCTTCTTCAATGGCGAAGTTTTTGAAGCTGACTATGTCGAGCAAGGGGTAAAAGAGAAACTAAACCTTGATCCAGAAACTGATGTGGTTGAGTGTTACATGTACAACGATATTGCTGCTAAATTTATGGACGAGCAAATAAAAGCAAATTATAATAAGCAGCAGTAATAAAAACGTTTATTATCTTTAATGTAGCTAAAAGCACCTCATTAGGTGCTTTTTTATTATGTGATTTAGGGTATAGTCGATACTAAATAAAATAGATACACTGCATTAACACGCTAGACTGGGATAAGTTTTTCTTGCGTGCTGAACCTGCGCAGACAGAGGCTGCAAAAAATTTATCCCAGTCTAACTGTATTCTTTTTATACTGACCTGACTATATATCCTCAATTCAATCGATGAACCTCTGAATAGATTAAAATAAAATATCGTTAAGCGGCCACCAAAAAGCCCCCTATCTATACAGACAGGAGGCTTTAATTTACATCAATATTTGACTATCAGTCATAGATAAGCGCTTACTTAATACGCATATCACCCGTCTCGACAAAACGCTGATGCCATGAAAGCGCTTCATTCAAAATATGCGGCGTTTGTAGGCCACCTGCTTTAGCAGCACGGTCATAGTAGTCTTGTAGCATCGGACGATAATCCGGATGCGAACAGTTGTCGATAATTGCCTTCGCACGTTGACGTGGCGACTTACCACGTAGATCAGCAAAGCCTTGCTCTGTAACGATAAACATCACGTCATGCTCGGTATGGTCATGATGCGATACCATAGGAACGATAGCAGAGATCGCACCGTCTTTGGCCGTTGACGGGCTGACAAAGAATGAGAAATGTGAGTTACGAGTAAAGTCACCCGAGCCACCGATACCATTCATCATTTTGGTACCCATAATGTGGGTAGAGTTGACGTTGCCGTAGATGTCCGCTTCGATCATTGCGTTCATGGCAATGATACCCAGACGACGGATCACTTCTGGATGGTTGGTGAACTCTTGCGGGCGCAGGATAAGCTTGTTGCGTAAAAAATCAATATTATCGTTAAAACGCTGCAACGCGTCTGGACTAAATGACAATGCCGTAGCAGATGCTGAGGTCATTTTGCCACTCAATACCAAATCAAGCATACCATCTTGCAGCACTTCGGTGTAGCCCATCAGATCATCAAATGGACTGTCTTGCAGACCCATCAATACTGCGTTTGCCACGTTACCGACACCAGATTGCAGTGGTAATAGGTTCTTAGGCAAACGGCCTTTTTTGACCTCATGTTCTAAAAAGTCGATGATTTGCGCAGCGATTTTCTTAGATTTTTCATCAGGATCAGCAAACTTACTGTTACGATCTGGCGCATCAGTCATCACGATAGCGACGATCTTATCAAGATCACACTCTAGATACGGCGTACCGATACGGTTGGCTGGATCAACAATCGGAATCGGCTGACGATGCGGCGGCTCGCCGATATCTTCAGGGATGTCATGCATGTTCTCAAGCTTCATGCTTTGACGAGCGTTGACTTCGATGATGACCTTTTTAGCGGACTTGAGCCACTGATTATTGGTCCCGATACCCATCGAAGGAATGATCTTACCTTCTGGTGTGATAGCCGTCGCTTCAATCAGGGCGATGTCCATATCCCCATAAAAACCAAAGCGCACTTGCTGCTCAAAGTGTGATAGGTGCATGTCAACGTAGTGTGTCTCGCCTGCGTTGATATGGTTACGCATGGCTGGATCAGACTGGAAAGGCGCACGAAAATTCACACAGTTGGCCTCTGCCAATACCCCATCACAATCATGAGCGGTTGATGCTCCTGTAAGCATACCAATACCAAACTCTTCACCATTGGCATGGGCTTTTTTGGCACGATTGGCGATAGCAGTGGGTACAAACTTTGGATAGCCTGCACCGGTAAACCCTGCGATACCTAGGTTCATGCCATTTTGTACAAATGAAGCGGCCTCTTCAGCCGACATGATCTTTTCGCGCAAACCTTCGTGTTGAACGCGCGCTTCATGGTTAGTTGAATTCATACTATTTTCCTAGTAACTTCCCTATTAAAATAAACCCCCAATACAATAAGTAGGAAGCAAATTATTGAGCATTAATTATTAAGCATTGTATTGAGGACAAATTGAGACGAAATCGCTAACACGACTTTGTAACATTATTCTGGACAATTTTACGACAAAATACAAGTAGATTGGCAGAAGTATAGTCGATTTAATTCAATTCTTATGCTTTAAAACCACTTCACCAGCATTTATCTCTATTCTTTCAGCCATTTAGTCAATAACTGGTTTATTTCATTTTTGAATGCCTTATCTCCAATTTTATTGGCACTGACTTGGGCATTTTGTAGACTGTGGATAGCCGCTTCTGTTTGGCCCAGCTCATACTGTAGCTCAGCCATCGAAAAAGCGATTGAGGCCATATGGTCTTTAGAATTCACAGCCGTCGCTTTGCCAAGCGCCTTTTGATAAATGACCAATGCTGCCTCTAAATCTTCAGTAAAATCAGCGAGCGTTTCCCATTGTTCAGGATGATCCTTTCCATTTTTCTCATTGTCAATACAGAGGGCTTCAAGCTGCGTATAAAGAGCAGCAAATCTTTGTTGATCGTTGTCACTATCGGCTTCTAATAGCTGCTCCGCCAGTACATAAACGGACTTATATGTGTTGGTATTTATCATGGCTTGTACCTTGTTGCTCTTCACTGTTATCGATAAAGGTGCTGGCTTACTATGACTTTCTTATGATTTTAATATGAGCCATCTTTAGTAGGAGGCGTTAGTACGACTCATTATAGCTGATATTCGGGACTGTTGATGGTCAAAAAACAAAGCATTAGCAGGCTGATATTAAAAAAGACACGATATTGATATCGTGTCTCTGATCACTGTGATGACTGTCTACGGCTCATGGTGTTTTGTGTTAAAAGCTCACAACTTTAGTATTTGCATCTACCAGCAGGGCACCAATCTCAGCAGGATCAGCGGCGGTCACACCGTCTATCAATGCTGATTGATCAGCACCTTTACCAGGCAAATAAATGGCACATACTTCAACTTTAGTACTGGTGTTCTTCATGACCATTTGCATGAGGCCTTGCGGGCTCATGTTTTTGGGCGGCTGTCCTGTAGTGGCACTGGCAGGGGCGTCACGTAGTGCCATATCACCTGCTGGCCCGCATAGTAATACGCGAGTATCAGCGCCTTGTTGCGCTGATTGCATGGTCAGTACCATTGACATGAGCTGTACTTGCGCATCATCTGAGGTAACGTTAATCAATACCGAGGGTTTGGGTGTTTCGACCTCAGGTGTGACCTGACTTTTTTGTGACATTGCGTTGGTAGCCGTGCAGCCCACCATCAATGATGTTGCACCTAGTGCTAATGCAGTCGCAAGAACTTTTTTCATTGTTTTCTCCAGTGATTAATCATCATTAAAAAACGACTGAACGAGTTGCTTTTTGTGTACTGTGCAAAGCATCCCTTCAATACTATATATAATAGCATATCGTATACTGGAGTAATAAACGAGACATATCTGCAATTGACTTCCTCCCCGACCTAAAAGGAACGGGGATTCCTACTAAAGACGGCCAAGCCCGACCGCGAGAATGTTTTTTGCTCCATTAACATCTCTGT
>NZ_JAGBKM010000041.1 GCF_017498085.1 Psychrobacter coccoides | reverse complement strand
TATAGTAAATCTTAGATAAAACCGATACAATATTTATAACCAATTCATTTAGTGAAATAAACGATGACCTATTCAATCGACTTTCGCAAACAAGTGTTACGAAGCATTACCGATGGCATGACCATTCGAGAAGCAGCTAACTTTTATCAGCTTAGCACAAGCTCGATTCATAGCTGGCAGCAGAGCTTAGTTCCTAAAACAACCAGAAATAAAGCACCGACTAAAATATCAAATGAAGCCTTACTGAAAGATGTTAAGCAGCATCCAGACGATTATATGTACGAGAGAGCACAGCGTTTAGGCTGTAGTAAGTCAGGCATAGAAGCCGCATTAAAACGCCTTAGCATCAGTCAAAAAAAAGACCTTAAAACATCCAAAAGCCTGTTTGATAAAAAGAGCTAAGTATCTCAATCATTTAAGTAATTATATGACTCAAGGCTATCCCATCGTTTATATGGATGAAAGCGGCTTTGAGGCTGAAACTATCAGACCTTACGGCTATGCACGGATAGGTAAACCCTGTGTCGACAGCTACAACTGGCAAGCAAAGAAGCGTACGAATGTCATCGGTGCTCTCTATAAAAAAATGCTGTTTGCGCTTGATTACTTTGAGACCAATATCAATAGTAATATATTTTATGACTGGTGTAAGTTCACACTTATTCCAAGTCTTAAAACCAAGAGCGTGATTGTCATGGATAACGCTCGGTTTCATAAAAGCAGACGTATCCAAAAACTACTCAACAGACATGGCCATCGTATTCTTTGGCTGCCGCCGTACAGCCCTGATCTGAACCCTATCGAGAAGAAGTGGGCACAGGCTAAGTTTCTACGCCAAGGGTGGATGGAGAATAATCTGCCTAAACTGTTTCAGGATATGGGCTGTTCCAGTTTTATTGTGGATTGACTATATACTGATGAGTTAATAGCTGAGTTATCTTCCCAAAAATTTAAATAGATGGGTGTCTATTGAGGTGTTTGTACGGTTTAGTGAACTATTTAATAGCAACGGTTTCAAAAACTATACTTTAGTAAGTTTAAATATAGTTGACTATAGAGTAGGTAGTAATTAAGTAAAATTGATTTTTTTAACGACTTAATGTTTAAAATACTTTTACGACTACCGACTAGTGTTTTTTTTAAAGATGCATAAATGTATATAAAGTGATATTATTGTAAGTAATGTATTAATAAATTAATTTTTTATAATGCTAACTTATAAAGAGAGTCAGAAAATGAAAGTATATTTAGCAACTTTACCTAATGGTTACTTTGGTAGTACAGGTCAGAGCTGGAAAAGTATAGATGTCAAAAAAATTGCTAGACTATTGAATTATAATACTGAAATTATAACTATTAATGACTTGATGGATACTGATTTTAGAGCTACAGATATTGTTGTTTATACTTCGAGTGACGAAGAGAATATTAGATTATATTTAAGAGACACAATGTTTTTTATAAATAAAAGATGCTCAATCATTCCTAGCTATGAAATGTTGTTGAGCCATGAGAACAAAGGGTTCCAACAGTTTTTTAGAGAAAGTAAAGATATAAATGGATTAGCAGGAAATTATTTTTTTGATATTGACGATGCTAACTTACCTATGCCCAAGGTATTAAAAACAGTTTCAGGAGCAGGTAGCAGTGGCGTGTTTTTATTAAGAAATAATAAAGATATGCTAGGAATTGAGAAAGAGTATTTCCAAGTATCAAAAAAAAGAAAAGTTATAAAATTACAAAGGCAGTTGAAACTTCGCAAAAACGAGTTTTCTATATATAAGTATAGGCATAAAGGTTTTAATAGGTTTGTAGAGCAGGAATTCATTCAAAGTTTGAATTATGACTATAAAATACTCGTATTCGGCAATAGATACTATACTTTAAAACGCAATATTAAGAAGGGTGATTTTAAAGCTAGTGGTAGTAAACTTGTGGAACATGTCAGACCACCTGATGAAGTACTCAATTTTGCAAGAAATATTTTTATTAAACTTGGAAATCCCTATGCATCTTTAGATATTGCTCAGTCATCAAATGGCTGCTACCTATTGGAGTATCAAGGCACTAATTTTTCACCAGGTACATTATTAAAATGCACTCAAACATGTGTATTTGTTAATGGAAAGTGGAATGATATTAAAAGTAACAATGATTTAGAAGAAAATTATGCTTACGCATTAAACTTATATATTGATCACCACTTTAACAAAGGTTGTGAACGTTAATAAGTTAAAGCATTTATTAATATAAACTTTAATGTATGTGATTTATTATGTATGATTCTATACAGTTGAAAATTATGTTAATTTATTAGTATGTACTTATTGTTTTTACTGTGAGCAAGAGTAATTAGCTTCTGAAGGTTGAGTCCAATCAGCTTGCATAAGACTTCTATCATTACATTTTTACGTGAATTGTCAGTCACCTTATGGTAAATATATATATATGGATTTAATGACTTGTAAATAATATATTGGGAATAACTAGATGAAAATTTTTATAGCTACTTTACCTAATGGCTATTTTGGCAGCTCAGGTCAAAGTTGGAAAACGCTAGATGTCGAGAAGATAGCTAGTATGTTAAATTTTGATACCCAGATAATAACGGTTAATGATTTGAAGGGAATAGATCTCGATGCATCGGATGTAGTTATTTATACTTCAAGTGATGAAGAAAATATAAGGCAATATCTAATTGACTTAATGTATTGGATCAACAAAAAATGCCATATTCTTCCCAGCTATGAAATGCTTCTCAGTCATGAAAACAAAGGCTTTCAGCAGCTAATGAGAGATCAATATGGTTTTGGAAGGTTAAGTGGAAGTTACTTATTTGATATTGACGATTCTAGGCTTTCCATGCCCAAGGTCTTAAAAACAGTGTCTGGAGCTGGAAGCACCGGTGTTTCACTAATAAGAAACAAAAAAGATTTATCAACTATTAAGAAACAATGTTTTGAAGTTTCTAAAAAAAGAAAGATTATTAAGTTTCAAAGAAGATTAAAGTTAACAAAAAAAGAATTTTCGATATATAACTATAGACATAAAGGGTTTAATAGGATTGTTGAACAAGAGTTTATTTCTGATCTGAAAAATGACTTTAAGGTATTGGTATTTGGTAATAGGTACTATGGATTAAAAAGAAGTATCAAAAAAAATGATTTTAGAGCCAGCGGTAGTGGATTGTTTGAATTCGTTAAACCTCCTAATGAAGTACTAGAGTTTGCAAGAAGTATATTTGATGAGCTTGGCAACCCTTATGCATCACTAGATATAGCTCAATCAGATGATGGATGTCACTTGTTAGAGTTTCAAGGAACAAACTTTGGACCAATTGCTTTATTGAATTCTTCAACTAGATGTGTGTATTCAGATAATGGTTGGATTGAAGAAGTAAATGATAAAGATCTTGAGGGTGATTTTGCACACGCCTTAAATATGTTTTTGGGAAGTAATTAAGGTAATGCAATACATGAAATAGATAAAATATCTTTAAGTTTCATTATTGAATTTGTAAGAATAAAGATTAAATGTCGCACAAGAATAATATTTTATAAAACTCCAATGAAGTGAGTTGTAATATGAAACTGCCTACAAACCATACCCAAGTACGAATAGAAAAAGATGTGTTGGGGAGGATTTTCCTCAGCTTTTTCTTGGCTCTAGCTGTGTCTTTAGTTCCTTGGGAAGTCTTGCGTGAAGGTGTGTTTCTTGATCGTATTATCTACAGTAGATATATTGATTTTTATCCGAATAGAGTTTACTGGTTTGATTTTTCAACGCTAATATCAAAAATATCGAATGAATGGGGTTGGCACTATTTCTTGGATTTTCTGCAATCACGGTTTGGATTTGATAGTAGTGCTATATTTTTTACTGTTACACTATTCTTTCTCACTATAACTTTTGTTTTGGTAAGTGCAACTAAAAGGTTTTACTATTGTTTGTTTTTGATCAGCCCAATCTTTATTGACTTCTTTTATTCGCAGCTTAGACAAACATTTGCAATGGCCTTTATCTATTTTTCCATGCTTCTTCTTAATAGAAGCAAGGTGTTGTCTGTTCTGCTACTAATTCCTCCTCTTTTTATACATACATCATCAGTCTTGTTTGTGTTCATATTTTATTCAGCCATATTTTTAGAAAAAAACGAAACTCTTAAAGAAGGCTCTAAGTTTGTTATCTCTATAGCTATTGGAGCATTTTTAGCCTTTATTACTGGGCCGTACATGTCAGTCATCCTTGCTTCTTTTGACGATAGGCGTGCAGACTATGATGATATGTCATCTCCATTTATCTATATGATTTATTGGATACTTTTATTTATATTTTTTATGATTAAGTTTTTAATCAAGGATATAAAAAACCTTAATCATTACTATTTTTATATAACTATGGTTATCCTCACTATGATTGTTCTAAGTTATATAACAGGAGGATATCCATCAAGGTTTTTATCTTCAGCGCTTCCTTTCTTAGTACTCACTGTGGGTAGCCTTAAGGGTAGGTTGGATAGTTTCGCTATTGTTGGTTATATTTTTTACACAGTTGCTGTATGGTTTTTTTGGCTCACTTAATTAATTTGAAATAAATTATAAGTATTAATAGTGTATATTGATATAATCAAATATATTTAAAATAAAAGCCAGATGAATATTGTTTTTTTATGAGGTTTATGAAGCTTAATGCTATAAATAATATTCAATATCTATGTATAGTCAGGTCAGTATAAAAAGAATACAGTTAGACTGGGATAAATTTTTTGCAGCCTCTGTCTGCGCAGGTTCAGCACGCAAGAAAAACTTATCCCAGTCTAGCGTGTTAATGCAGTGTATCTATTTTATTTAGTATCGACTATAGTAAAGAGTGAATACCTTTTTCATACTGTAAACTAATTGCAAGAAAAAAATACCGGCATTAGGGTGCTTTGACTAAGGCATATTTGATTAGGAATAAACCTTTAATCAATTTATTGAAATAATAATCACTATGAAACTAACCTTTTAGTCTTTTACAAGTATGCGGATCATATAATGAATAAAGTTTTACATATTATTACTGGGCTAAGTGATGGTGGTGCAGAGGGTGTATTGACTAGAATGTGCTTACTAGAACCGTATAGCCATACTGTAATCTCTCTAATGGACGAAGGGAAGTATGGACATGTCTTAGAAAAAGCAGGAGTGGAAGTCTTTTATTTAAATATGGAGCCTTCTAAGTTTAAATTAAAAAACATATACAATCTATATCATACTATCAAGCTACTAAAGCCATCTCATGTTCAGACTTGGATGTATCATGCTGATTTGCTTGGTGGAATAACGGCAAAGGCTGCAGGCGTTCCTAATATTCATTGGGGCATTCGAAATAGTAACTTAGATAAAGCAACGATTAAAAAATCAACATTTATGGTTACAAAAATTTGTGCTTATTTATCTCATATCGTTCCGAAGAAAATCATCTCTTGTTCTAATCAAGCTGTTCTCTCCCATATTAAGCAAGGATATAGTCAAAAAAAGTTTACCGTGGTACAAAATGGCTATGATTTAACGAAGTTCAAGCCTATGCCTGAATCAGAAGTCTTATTTAATTTCTCTGAAAAAAATATACCAATTATAGCTATGGTAGCTAGATTTGATGTGCAAAAAGATCATAAGAACTTAATCCAATCACTTTCGATTGTAAAAGATAAGCAGTTTGATTTTCATTTAGTTTTAGTTGGAACAGATATGACTTCTGATAACGATGAGCTATTAGATATTATTAACGATTCTAGCTTAACTGTTGAGGATGATATAACTTTGTTTGGGCAGTGCAATGATATTCCATTATTGTTTAACTCAATAGATCTGCATGTTCTTTCAAGTCTTGGAGAAGCTTTCCCTAATGTATTAGCAGAAGCAATGGCCTGCGGCATACCTTGTGTCTCAACAGATGTGGGAGACGCAAAAGAAATTATAGGAGAACATGGTTGGATTGTTCCTCCTCAAAACTCAGAAGAATTAGCCAGTGCTATCATGTCAGCCTTAGATGAAATACAGTTTAATCCTAATAAGTGGAAAATTCGTCAGCAAGAAGGTATTCAGTATATTGGTGATAATTTTGATATCTATAAGATGGTCAGTAATTTTCATAAAGCTTGGCAGGATGCCTAATTAGTAGTATGTTTTTTTAATATTGTATGAGTATTCTATAAAGGCTTATTTAATTTTTTTGGAACTGCCATTGAATATTTTTATGTATTACGTTAATTAAGTGATTATAAGAGAAGCAGTATGAAAAAATTTTTAATGTTTTCAAGCTATTTACCTTCTATTTTAAACTTTAGAGGAGACCTTATAGCGGCTATTGCCGATAGGGGTTATGAGATACATATACTCGCACCTGACTTAGAACAGTTTTCTGAAGATCATGATAAGTTAATGAACTTAAGTTACTATGTTCATTCGGTTCCTATGCAAAGAGTAGGGACTAATCCTGTAGCAGATGTCGAGACAGTTATAGCTGTTTTACGACTAATACGTA
>NZ_JAGBKM010000040.1 GCF_017498085.1 Psychrobacter coccoides | reverse complement strand
AGACCTCTTGCAAAAGTAGTTGTCAGACACAACGTATATTATTGAACTCTACTTACTTAATAGATATGCCAAACATAGATAAGCTACTCAAACAAAGTGACGCTGGTTTTAAACGCTACACTGGCATTCATAAAGCCACTTTTTATGACATGCTTGAGGCCATGCAAAAGCATGAAGCATCTAAGACCAAATCAGGTAGACCAAGTGTGCTCAGTCTTAAGGAGCAGATACTACTAGCCCTGACTTATTGGCGTGAATACCGCACGCTTTATCATATCAGTATGGACTTTGGTATTCATGAGTCTTCTGCTAGCCGTATCATTCGTAAAGTAGAAGACACACTGATTAACTCTGGCAAGTTTGAATTGCCCAAAAAGCTGCCTAGTCGTGTCGATGAGGACATCAATTGGTCAGTCGTCATTGTCGATGCCACCGAAACCCCAATTGAGCGTCCAAAAAAAACCAAAGAGACTACTACAGCGGCAAGAAAAAACAACACACCTTAAAAGCGCAGGTTATCGTTCATTGGCAAACCGGTTTGATACTTGATGTGCAAACCTGTAAAGGGTCCATCCACGATTTTAAGCTGTATAAAGATACTTGTCCTGATTGGTTACCTGAGAACACTAACTATCTAGCAGACAGTGGTTATCAAGGGTTAGCAAAGCGACATAACCAAACTTTCACACCATTTAAGAAACCTCGTGGTGGTCAGTTATTGGAGATATGCAAACAAGCCAATCAGTATCTGGCAAAGTTCCGTATTGTGGTTGAACACAAAATAGGCTTAATCAAGTTGTTTAAAATCGTGGCTCATAAATATCGCAACCGTCGTCAGCGCTATGATCTTAGAATGAAGCTGTTTGCTGGTATCATTAATTCCGAGCTTAGACTATGACTTTTGCAAGAGGTCTATCATGAGTTAAAAGCAATAATGTCCACTCTAGACCAATATTGACTTTATACCGCCACACTCACTTAAAAGGACTTAAGACGATGGCTATCGTTCGTAAATACGGTGAAGAACAGCCTTATTGGCCTGCCAGCCCATTCAAAATACGCCTACCCTTTGTACATTACCGCTGGGAAATCCCTGAGATGATTCAGGGGCTGTTCATGTTCGTGGTCAGTCTGGGTATGATTCCCTTGTTAGAGCAGTATCTGGGCATGCCATATGATGCCGCACTGGCATTTTGTGTGGTCGCAGGGCTGATGTATCTATTGCCATCATTACTTGGTGTACCTCTGGTACCTGGCTGGATTACGCCCGCTATTCCTGTGGTGCTTTTATATCTGCAAGCGTTTGAGCCTGGACCCCAAGCGGTACAAGCCATGTTTGTACTGCAAATTGAGGTATTTTTAATTTTTATTGTGCTAGGTCTAACTGGATTTGGTAATCGTCTGGTGAGCTTTATTCCCAACTCTCTAAAAGCCGGTATCATCATCGGTGCCGGTATCGCCGCCTTGATGGGTGAAATCAAAGTCGGTGGCCGTGTTGAAGCGACGCCTGTTTCCCTGATTATCGGGGCGATTATCTCCGCTTATGTGCTGTTTTCAGTTTCTTTTAAAGATAAAATTCAGAACAACCGCCTTGCCAAGATGTTCGCCAATCTCGGTATGATCTCAGGTATGTTAATCGCAATGGTCATCGGTTGGATCATCGGTGAATATCCTTTGCCCAATATTGAATGGGGTATCACTCAGCCAAACTTTGGTCTGATGACTGATTACCTCATTTTTAACGTCGGTGTGCCTGATATTAGCGTGTTTTTATTGGCCTTTCCTACAGCGATGATCGCTTATGTCATTGCCTTTGGTGATATCTTGGTGGGTAAAGCGCTGAGCGAGCGGGTCGATAGTATCCGACCTGACGAAAAAATCGAGACCAATATCACTCGTATCCACGTGGTCACAGGTATCCGTAATGGCGTGCATGCGCTATTTGCACCTTGGCCAGGGCTGGCTGGGCCTATTTGGACCGCCGCTCATGCCACGCTTGCGGAGCGCTATGCGCTAGGGCGTAAAGCGATGGATTCTATCTATAGTGGTGGCGGCACTTTCTGGTGGACAGGTCTGATTGCTATATTTATGCTGCCATTGGTGACGCTGTTTAAGCCTGTGTTGCCTATTGCGCTGTCATTGACGCTATTGCTGACGGCTTATATTTGTATTATGGTGGGTATCGAACAGCTCAAAAACTCTGCTGAGCGCGGGGTTGCTGGTATCGTAGCAGTCACTTTAGCCATGCCAGCAGCACAATCGACCATCTATGCAATTGTCATCGGTATCGTGCTCTACGTTTTGCTCGAACGACCAAGCTCAGAGCAGAGAAAAAAGGCAGAAGAAGCCTCTCTGACCAAAAGCAATCTGGAATAGATCACTAAAGACTGTTGCAATTAAGCTGGTACTGGCCGGGCATTTTGTTCCGCTGATACCAGCTTTTGTAGAACATCACTGACAAGGTGTTATTTATGTTTGGCATCGAAAACTATATAGGGTTTATCATAGCCGCTATTTTGCTGAATCTGACGCCCGGCACAGATAGCATCTATATCATCACTCGAAGCATCTCTCAGGGACAGCAAGCAGGGCTTTACTCTGTATTTGGTATCACCTCTGGGATCTTAGTGCATACTTTATTGGCAGCGTTAGGGCTGTCAGTATTACTTGCCAACTCTCCCACCGCATTTATGATCGTCAAATATCTCGGTGCCAGCTATCTATGCTATCTGGGTTTCAAAATGCTAACGAGTAAACAGCAGCCTTTGCTGGCTAATAATTTGGCTGAGAATGAGACGTTAGCGACTGCCAAACTTACGAACCACTGGCAAATATATAAGCAAGGCGTACTGACCAATGTGTTTAACCCCAAAGTCGCCTTATTTTTCTTAGCCTTCTTTCCGCAGTTTATTGATACCCATTATGCTTATAGCATGCTGTCATTTTTAGTCTTAGGGCTGTCTTTTGCTACCACGGGCTTTATTTGGTGCTTATGTTTGGCACTATTGGCGGCAAGGTTTAGTGAAAAACTTAGAGCTCATCCAACTTTTGAGTCGGTTTTGAATAAAATAAGTGGGGTGGTATTTATTGGCTTAGGTATTAAACTTTTGACTGAAAAAGGATAAAAGACTGCAAATTATTCAGTATGTTTTTACTCCTAATCTACTTTGGTCTGTTATCCCATAACCCTGATGTGACCACATACCAATACTGGCTACTGCGAATGGGGACGTAGCGATTAGACTTCATGTCGTGACCCTACTATACTCGTCGTCAATATAATCTTGAAACGCAAGAGTAAAAACAGGGCTGAATAGGTGTGACATGAGGTTTGTAAAAGTATTTTCGTTCGTACTCGGCGCTATTGTGCTCATTAGTAGTGTCTATCTTATAAACGCCAGTACTGTCACTCCAGACTCTGTCGCCTGTGACGCCTCGAATGACAATGATATTGTACTATACGGTGCTGTCTGGTGTCCTTATTGCGAACAGACCAGACAATTACTCGCCTCGCACAATGTCGACTACTGTGAGTACGATATCGAACGCTCTGCTGAAGGTTATAGACAATATGAAAGTCTGGGTGGTGGCGGTGTGCCTCTAATGCTGTTTAATGGTGAAGTGATCCGCGGCTATAATAAACCTGAAATTGAGTGGCAGATTCAAAATCAGTGACTGTGCTTGCTTAAACCCGTACCAACTCCATCAATGGTTCAAAGGAATAAAGCGTAGAAGTCCTACCAGCGCCTTCTTCGACCACTTGCAAAATTTTACTTTCTTCTAAAACCTTACTGAATCTAGCTGCCGTAGAGGTAGGAATACCACTTTTACTGGTAAAGCTACTGTTCCTAAAGACAGGATTAGTAAAAATAAATTCTAGCGCATTTAACGACCATTTTGAGGACAGTAAGTCGCTAAACTCTCTTTTCATAGTCTCATACAGCTGACCAATCTGTTCAGCGATTTCTAGATTGTTGGTGGCTTGTTCTTTAACTGCCTCTAAGAAAAATATGCACCAATTATCCCAATTGCCAGTCTCTGAGACTTCTCGCATCAAATCAATATATCTATCTTTGTTTTCTTCAAAATAACCACTGATATAAAAATGCGGCGCAGAAATCGTCTGTGCTGACCATAATATTAAGGTAATCAACATTCTACCAATTCTGCCATTGCCATCTTGAAAGGGATGCAAAGCTTCGAACTCTAAATGACTGACGGCCGTTTTTAGCAGTATGGGTGAATGATTGTTATTGATATAATCAAACAAATCATCCAAGCCACCTTGTAGCTTTTCAGGACTAATCGGTACAAACAAGATACTTTTTTTCGAGCGGTCAGCCAGATAGTTTTGCTCACTTTTGAACTGACCGGGCGATTTTTTTGCACCTCTACCCTTTGATAATAGCTGCTGGTGCATGGTTTTTATCAAAGATTTGCTTAGCGGATAACCATCGCTCATCGCCTGCTGCACGTTTTTTAACGTGCGTTGATAAAGAATAGTTTCAATAATATCACTACGCACCTGCGGCGAGTGCTCTTTGCCATCACCATAGTCTGCCTCATACTGCATAATCTCATCGAGGGTACTGATGGTGCCCTCCATACGTGAGGAGATGACCGCTTCTTGATTACGCAGTGGCGCAAGTAAAATCTCGCTGTTGTGCATGCTTTTGAGCACCTGGTCAAAGCGAGATATCGCCTCAGTTGCGCCTATCATAGCGTCCATAATGACTTGGTAATCGATGGACTGAGGGGGAAAGCCGCCATAATGATAATGTACGGCATATTCTAAATTGAAATCGGTCATCTTTATGTGCCTTGTCTCTCAAAATGAGCGTTTTTTGATTCACAAGTTATATTGTGGCTGATATTTGAGAGACAAACAAGCTTGTTTATCATAAATAGCGAAAAATGAGAGACAAATAGGTTTTTCTTAGAGTAAGAGACTAGGAACTGTTACATAAACAGGGCTTGCGACACTTAATAGCATAGTGCAACATAAGAACCTAGGCGGTGGCGGCGTACCATTGATGCTATTTAACGGTGGAGTGATACGCGGCTATAATGAGCCTGAGGTTGAATGGCATGTGCAGAATCAATAAGTTATTTTCTTCTTTGGGTGCGTATAAAGTAAGTCAATTCATTTTAATTTTGATGAGTGTTCTGAAGTATGACAAAAGTTGAAGCCATAAAGAAAGTACTCGAAGATAATAATGGTGCAGCCAGTTGGAATATTATCTATAACAATATTGAAAAGTACTACCCAACTGCTAAAAACTCAATCGAATGGAAAGCAGGTATAAGAGGCGTACTATATAGAGAAATCAGGAAGGATAAATCTTTTAAACAAATAGGCCTTGGTTTATTCGCCTTAAAAGACTATAAAACCGAGAAAAACCCTGAAACACAAGATAAGATAAGAATGCACTCTTTTATTCAAGGCATTTGTATAGAGCTTGGAAATTTCAAAAACTTCGACACTTATACTGCTGACCCTTCTGCTACCTTCAAAGATAACATCAGTTTATTAGATATGGTTTCTATGCAGTATCTTCCAGATTTTACTTATAAAGCGATAGTTGACGAAACTAAAAGAATTGATGTGGTGTGGTTGAATAAGAAAGGACTTCAATTCCCTCATAAAGTTTTTGAAGTTGTAGACAGCGTTGGCACTTTAACAGGGGCGTTCAATAGAAGCTTACAACTCATTAATTTTCAAACAGATTACTACATAATAGCACCTGAAAAACATCGGAATAAGTTTTTAAAAACCTTGTCTCTTGAGCCCTATCATACCAACTCAGCAAAGTTTACATTTGTTAATTATGACTCGATTATTGAATTGTATGAGAATACTTCAAGGGTTAAAAAAATTGAGAGTGGTATTTTTTAATGGCACAGCATATCGACATCTTTAAAAGTAACAATAAACAACATCAGTCAATCGTGCGAGCACTACAAGATAGGTTTACTAAGGGTGTAGATTCAATTAGATCGTCCGTTAAGTTTGTTGAAATTGAAGATTCAGTATATAGTCAGTTCACTACAAAAGAAATACAGCCCATATCATGAAACAGTTTAGGCAGATTATTCTCCATCCAGCCTTGGCGTAGAAACTTTTCTTGTGCCCATTTTTTCTCAATGGGGTTAAGATCAGGGCTATAGGGTGGCAGCCATAGAATGCGATGACCATGTCTGTTGAGCAGTTTTTGGATACGTCTGCTTTTATGAAACCTAGCGTTATCCATAACGATCACGCATTTAGTCTTGAGACTTGGAATAAGTGTGATCTTACACCAGTCATAAAATATATTGCTATTGATATTCTGTTCAAAGTAATCAAGCGCAAACAGCATCTTGTTATAAAGAGCACCGATGACGTTAGTTCTCTTTTTTGCTTGCCAGTTGTAGCTGTCGATACAGGGTGTACCAATCGGTGCATAGCCATGAGAGCGGATGGTCTCGTGCTCAAAGCCGCTTTCATCCATATAGATAATGGGATAGCCTTGCTGCGTAAAGCGATCAAGTTTACTCTGATAAGCCACTCTTTTTATCAGGCAGGCTTTTGGATGCTCTAAGGTCTTTTTTTTGACTGATACCTAGACGTTTTAAAGCAGTGTGCATGCCGGTCTTACTACAGTTGAATCGCCTAGCTCGCTCGTACAGATAATCGTCTGGATATTGTTCAACGTCTTTTAAGAGTGCTTCATTCGGTATTTTAGTTGGTGATTTATCTCGAGTTTGTTTGATACTTGGGTTTCTCAGCCAGCGCTGTAATGCGGTTTTGCTAACATTATAGAAAGTACAAGCCTGACGGATACTCATGTCTTTGTTTTTGACACTTTTAATCACTTGTGCTCGAAAATCTGCTGAATAGGTCATTTGTTCTTCTGCTATTTCGCTTGCTTTAAAACGATTGTATCTTATTTAAAAAGAACT
>NZ_JAGBKM010000004.1 GCF_017498085.1 Psychrobacter coccoides | reverse complement strand
GCTACTAATGAAATTGTCGCTTATGTCTGGGGTAAACGCGACTTAAAAACGGCTAAGAAGCTAAGAGCACGTCTTAAGCAACTAAAAGTCAGCTATTACTCTATTAGCATGGACAACTGGGACAGCTTTATAACTGCCTTTAAGCCAAATAACAAGCAGGTTGGCAAACAACATACCGTAGGCATAGAAGGTAATAACTGCCGCCTTAGACACCGATTACGTCGAGCCGTTAGAAGAACCTGTTGCTTCTCGAAAAAGCTTGATAATCACTTTAAAGTATTTGATCTGGTGTTCTTTTATGTCAATTATGGCTACGTTTGATGCCAGCATACTTTTTAGAACACCACCGATAATTTTAAGTATATAGAGTTAATGATAAAAGACCACACCTATGATTGGGTGTGGTCTTTTTGATGCTGTCTTTTTGATATTTAGACTTGTAAAGGATTATTTATAGGCAGTAGGGTCTGTAGCTTCGCCATTTTCTGTACCAGTGCGCATGTTGTCACGACCTTGGGTGTCACAATCAGGACTAAAAAAAGTCTGAATGACATTGTCTTTTGCTTGTTGCCAATACTCAAACTGCTGACAGGTTGACTCAAGGTCACCTTGCCATGTAGGTATCTGGCCACGCATGGTCTTGATACGGCTTTGATTGGGGTAGGGCAATTCCTGCGCAGCTTCAGCGGCTTCATGGGCGGCGATACGATCATTACATACTAAAGCGATGTCACAACCTGCCTCAATAGCGGCTTTGACACGTGCACTGACATTACCAGCGGCCTGCGCCCCTGCCATCGATAGATCATCCGAAAACAATACCCCATCGAACTCAAGCTGCTCTCGAATGATGTCTTGTAGCCAAATCTTAGAAAACCCAGCGGGCCTATTATCCACTTGTGAAAAGATAACATGAGCGGGCATCAGAGCATCGAGCCAAGGTAGCGTCTGCGCAAAGGGCTGCATGTCGCTGGCTAAAATCTCATCCAGACTACGACTGTCGATGGCTTCTGATAGGTGTGAGTCAGGCGCAATGGCTCCATGTCCAGGGAAGTGTTTGCCTGTGGTTGCCATGCCAGCGGCTTTCATACCACGCATAAACTCTGTGGCTAGAGCGATGATGGCTTTAGGGTCTTGATGAAAGCTGCGATCACCGATGACCTGACTGATGCCGTCTCTATCGAGTACTGGAGCAAAGCTCAAATCAATACCGACCGCCAGTACTTCAGCTGCCATCAGATAACCACAGTCATAGGCGCTGCTCAATGCTTGAGTAGGGTTGTGATCAAATAATACGCCAAGCTGACCCATTGCTGGAAGTTTGGTAAAGCCTTGGCGTAAGCGTGCGACACGGCCACCTTCTTGATCGACACCGATTAAAATATCAGGATTGTAATAACGAATGTCATCGCAAAGCTTGCGCACTTGTGCCGCATCGTCGACGTTGCGAGCGAACAATATCACACCGCCCACTTGTGCCTGCTTGATTAAGCTGACATCTTCAGCAGTCAATGCTGTACTACCGATATCAATCATTAAAACGCCATACATGAAGGTATCCTTAGAGTGCGCTGCACCCTTATAAATGCTGCTGTTAAACCAGAAAGGTATGTGTCTATTATAGTCAGCTGAATGTAAAACTGTTATGGATTTAAACGCGCTACTGGTATAAATTTTACTTGCGTGCTGCGTTCCTTCGATGCTGCGCAACCCTATATCTTGAACAGAAAGCATCCCAGTAGCGCTATGACATTTTTAGAGTGTATCGACTATATGCCATTTTATAATGTCAGTTGTTCAAGCCCGCCCCAATGACATTAACATAAAAACTGCGATAGAAAGTTTGGTATAACTAGAGCTGGCGTGTAAGATTGCTTATACAGTTTGAGACACATACTAAATAAACGCAAATTATAATAAAATCAGCTATAGTCTATGTGAGGATTATAAAGCATATATTTTAGATATTTTATAAATTAAAACAATTAGGTATATATGATGAAAAAACAACCAGCACAGTGGTTACTTAGTGTCGCATCAATCGGCGTGGCCGGTCTTATCTTAACGCAAAGCTATAGTGCAGCGGTAGCAAACTCAAATACTGACGGTTTTACACAGACGCCTGAGCAAAAGCTGACCACTCGGCAAGTCGCAGCATTGTTAGATCGTAGTCATTATCTCAACCAGCCTTTAGATGAAGAGATGGGTAGAGATATTCTATCAATGTATATCGACAACCTAGACCCAAACCATACCTTGTTTTTACAATCTGATGTCGATGAGTTTAAAGAAAAGTATGCCAGTGGCTTTGCTAATCGGCTAAAGCGTGGAGACCTGTCTGCTGGGGTAGATATTTTTGAGCGTTATCGCAAGCGCTCAAATGAATACTTTGAAATGGCCACAAGGCTGCTAAAAACAGACTTAGATCTGACAAGCGATGAAACTATTATTTTAGACCGTGAAGAGCTTGGACATTTCAAGACCAAAAAGGCGCAACGTGACTACTGGGAGCGTCAGCTTAAGTTTCAGCTGATCAGTATTACTTTAGGCAAAGAAAGCGAAAAGGGTAAAGAAAAGATATTTTTAGACAACCCTGATATCACTTTGGGCCAAGACCTTGTACGTGATGATAAGCGCACGCCAAGCGAGATACTGCTCAAGCGTCTGTCACGCCAGCAAGGACAGATGAAGCGCCTAAAAGACGATGAGATCATGGAGACGATCCTGAATACTGCCATGCTCACTTATGATCCACACAGCAATTACTATGCACCCATTCAGGCGACAGAACTGCAGATACAGTCAAGCCTACAGTTAGAGGGCATCGGTGTATCTATTCGCCCAGATCGCAAAAACCCAGACTATACTCGCATCGTTACTTTAGTCGATGGCGGCCCTGCTGCCAAAACGGGTCAGATCAAACCCAACGATCTTATTATTGGGATTGCCGAAGACGGTAAAAACATGACTGATGTGGTTGGGTGGTCGACCCGTGAGATCGTCGGTCTAATACGTGGTAAACGAGGAACGTCAGTCACACTTAGAGTGCGTCAGCCCAATGCACCAGAGGCGAGCGCCCGTACCGTCACTGTCGTACGGGATATCATTGAGCAAGAAGAGTCAGGCGTCACCCACCGCACTATAGAAGTACAAAGACCTAATATTGATGCCACACCGAAGCGTATCGGAGTGCTAGAAATACCCAGTTTTTATCTAAACTATCGAGCACGCCGTAGCGGAGAGGATTATCGTAGTGTCAGCGTCGATACAGAGCGCGCTCTAAAAGAGCTCAATGATCAAAACATTGATGGGCTGGTGGTCGATCTACGCAATAACCCTGGCGGCTCATTAGATGAGGTGGCCAAAATGCTTGGGTTGTTTATTAAAAATGGCCCCTTGGTGCAGATTCGTGATAATCGTGGGAATGTCCAAGTGTACAGCGATGAAGACGGCGGCAAGCAGTTGTATGATGGCAAAGTCGTGGTTTTGACCAACCTAGCATCCGCCTCTGCCAGTGAAATATTTGCCGCGGCCATTCAGGACTATGGCCGAGGGTTGGTGGTAGGCAGTACCACTACAGGTAAAGGCTCAGCACAGATTCAGTTGGATAATCTGGCGCTAGGCTCTGCTACTTTGACTCAGCGTAAGTTTTATCGTATCACAGGTGGTAGTACCCAAAATAAGGGCGTGGTTCCTGATGTAGAGCTGGTCAATATCTACGATGATGCTACTTTTGGTGAGCGTGCGCAGAAAAAAGCGCTGCCTTGGGATACCATCAAGACCGCAGCCTATAAGCCTGAAGCTAAGTTTACCTCAGACACCCTTCAGACCTTGAATCAGCAGTCTAAAATTCGCCAACAGACAAACCCACAGTTTGTATACTTAGAGACATTGAACGATATTCGTGATATGGAAGACAGCAAAAAACCCATTGCGCTTGATATCAACAGTCGCCGAGCCAAGATGGCGCTTATCGAACAGCGTACTTTAGAAGCGGAAAACAAGCGTCGTATCGCAACTGGTCAGCAGCCGTATGCAGACTGGGATACTTATCAAGCGGCGATGGACGCAAAGTTTGAAGAACGCAGTCAGATGAAATTGCATGAGCGTCCTCAACTACCAGAGGATGAAGTGTTTGTAAAAGAGGCGGCTTATATCATGCTGAGTGCTGATGCAGAGCCTGTCATCAGCCCAAAAGAGGCGCTAAAAGCAGAGCAACCGTAAGAAATGAAGTCTATGTAAGCATATGCTTACATACATTGACGCTGCAACCACTTACTAATAATGAGGTAATCTGCGATTATATACCCACTGCACAATTTAACGATACTGTTTGTTAATACTAGGGATTGGTATTTATAGGTCGGCTATAAATTGCGTCAGGGATGGATTGCTGATTAAGGATGATAAGGCTGGATGCCTGTCAGTTACGACATATCTTGGGATTGGATAGGACGTAACATTAACAAGGATGGTTAGTAACTAAAACCGTGTAGTCTAATGGCTATACGGTTTTGTTATGTCTGGACGACAAAAAATGTGCCGAAGCAGATGTTAGCTTCATCATAAAAAAGACCAGTAGCATTGCTACTGGTCTTTTTGGTTCATGTACTTACAACGAGTTGTTATACATGATTAAGAGCCGTTATGCATCATCAATAATTAGTGCTCAACACCGCCAGCGCCATGGACATGGCCATGGTTTAGCTCGTCTTCAGTCGCTGCACGTACTTCTTGAATCTCTACATCAAAAGTCAAGCGCTTGCCCGCTAAAGGATGATTGGCATCTACAGTGACGACCTCATCATTTACATCAGTTACAGTGACAAGCATCACTTGGCCGCCAGCTTCTGACTGGAACTGCATACCAGGCTGGATATCTTCAACGCCTTGGAAGTTTTCACGAGGTACTTGCTGTACTGCTTGATCTTGATACTCGCCGTAGCCATCAGCAGGTTCAACAACAGCGTTGACTTTCTCGCCAGCAGATTTGCCTTCTAGTTGCTTCTCTAAGCCAGGAATGATGTTTTGATGGCCATGTAGGTAAGCCAATGGCTGACCTTCTGGAGACTGGTCCAATATGTTGCCTTCATCATCTTTAAGCGTGTAATTGAATGTAACGGCAGTGTCTTTTGCGATAGTGGTCATAAATTATCCTAAATATATCTATGTAAAAAATTAAATACGATGGAAATAAACCTAAAAAAGCCAATCAGCAAGCCAAAAGCCACATCATTAGTCAATTATCATCAGTTTATTAGGGTAACTTTAGCAGTTAGCCTCTTTAATTGCGATAGATGTCATTACTTTCAAGGTAAAATCATAAAAAATATCAATATTAATGAGGTTTTTATTAATAAGGCGCTTGAGCGCTGCTTTTGTGTCAGTTGCGTTTTTTGGCTAGGCCTTCTACCATGGGTATAGACATTATAATAAGCATTCTTGCTGAATCATATGACTTGTATCAATAAACTTACATAATTAAAGTAACTACTATGAACAATACTCTGATGACCAAATCTAAGACCAACGACGCTATGACTGCCGATATTGACTATATTCTTGACTTTAGCCGCTTCAATGAGCATTTGGTCGACATTACCCTCAGCTTTACTGCAAATACATCGTCGCCTCGCTTATGGTTACCCGCCTGGATACCTGGCAGCTATTTGATGCGTGAATTTGCCCGTCATATTACTGCCGTTTATTATCAATTAGAAGACAAAAATACTGATGATGAAAGCACGGTTGACGATGGTGTTCTGCAGCGGGCGATTAAAGTCAATAAGAACACTTGGGAGCTGCCACAGGCTGCAGCAGGGCAGACGTTGAAGGTGCACTATGAAGTTTACTGCTATGATTTATCTGTGCGCACCGCTTATGTCGATCAAACACGTCTTTATGGTAACTTTACCTCGCTGGCATTAGCGGTAGAAGGGCAGGAGGAGCAGCCTGTCCAAGTGAGCTTGCTGGTGCCAACAGCGTTTGTAGCAGCGCAAGATTTAAGTACAAAAGGTAGTGAGGTGGTACTTGCTTGTGGGCTTGCGGCCACGCATTTACAGAGTGAAGAGCAACACGGCTATCAGCTGCAGGCTGAGAGCTATCATGAACTGATCGATCATCCATTTGAGATAGCTGCTCAGCAGTCCTTTGATTTTATTATTCAAGATAAAGCTCATCAAACCTTGAGCCATCGTTTTTTTATCTCTGGTAAACACAATGCAAATATGGGTCGACTGCAGCAGGATATCACCCAAATTTGTCAAACCTATCTTAATTGGTTAGAAGATGCACCATTTGCTGACTATACGTTTATGACTTATGCCAGCGGCAATGACTATGGTGGTCTTGAGCATATCAACTCGACCAGCCTCATCACTCCGCGCAATGATCTGCCAAGCCATGATGAGCCGCAGATACCAAGCAGCGATTATCAGCGCTATTTAGGGCTTTGTAGTCATGAGTATTTTCACGCTTGGTGGGTCAAGACGGTACGCCCAGATGTCATGATGGCAGTTGATTTACGCAAGGAAGCTTTCACACCGTTACTGTGGGTATTTGAAGGCTTTACGTCTTACATCGATGACTTTATGCTGCAAGCATCGGGCGTCATCGATCAAGCCAGCTACCTTAAGTTATTGGCAGCGCAAATCAATCGCTACCATCAGACCGACGGTCGTGCGCATCAAAGTGTCGCTGAATCGAGTTTTGATGCTTGGATTAAACTGTATCGTAGTGACGAAAACACAGGTAATGCAGGCATCAGCTACTATAATAAAGGGGCATTGGTCGCACTGTGTTTAGACTTAACACTACTGCAAAAAAGCGATGGTCGTTATCGCCTCTTTGATGTGGTCAAGGCATTTTATGAGCAAGCAAAACAAAATGATAAACGACGTATCGGCATCAGTAGCGCTGATATGGGCAGTGTGATCAGTCAGTTTATGCCGCCAGCAGAGTGGGCGGAGTTTGAGCGCTGCTATGTCAATGGCGTTGATGTGCTGCCTATTGATCAGCTATTAGAAGCCAATGGCATCGCCATACATAGTGATAAAAAAGACAGCACACTGCCTTGGGGTATCAGCGTACAAGAAACCCCTGCAGGCTTGCGAGTCAATAAGGTGCTGCGAGATAGCGTCGCAAGTGCTGCAGGACTCTCCGCCAAAGACGTTATCGTCGCAATTGATGGTATCAAAGCCGACAAAAAACAACTACAAAATGCCGCTAAGTCTGACAGGGCCATGAGTTGTCATGCTTTTCGCCGTGATGAGCTCATGATGTTTGAGATACATACCAGTACAGCTTCAGGCGTATCTGCCAATCCGAGTTTAAATAAGATCAGTTTAGCGCTAAAAGAGTCAGGGTTTGAGGACTGGTTGACTGTTGACTTTACTAGGTAACAGTTAATCAGGGATACAACTTTTAGGTTATATATCAGCTAAAGCGCTGCTGTAGATAGGCGATAATATCATCGGATTCATACATCCATTTGATGTTATCGCCCTCATCGATACGTAAGCAAGGCACTTTTATCTTTCCGCCATTTTCCGCCAACTCACTGCGAAACTGCGCATTATCTTTGGCATCACGCAGCTCGATGGGTAAGTTTAGTTTATGCATGTGCCGACGTACTTTGACGCAAAATGGACACAATTGGAACTGATACAAAGATAAGTCTTTGCAAGCCTCATTCACTTTAGCTTGTACCTCTGGGGTACGTTTCATTGCTGCCCCTTGAGTTAGAATATTCAAGCCTGCGATGATGCGTCCTAAACCTGCCCGTATAATGCTAATTAACATCTGTACCTCTATATCTTATATTGTGTGTAAATGGTCGCTGAAAAAACACAGCTGTGCCATATAGTCAAGGAACTTTAAAATCGCTACAAGGCGACCGACCGCAGATAGTACACTGATTACATCTAGGGCGGGTAACACCGTAGCGGTTTAAAAGTACTCCGACTATATTTCTCAGGTCATCATAATGCTTGGCTGACGTTGACAGAGTGATAGTACTCCTGTTTACCTTACCTTTTATTCTACCTTGCTCTCTTGCGCTTCAGGCTCAGTGACACTAACCCCTGATTCGTTTTCTGCCTCTAAGTCATTTTGCTCATTAGACTCTATTAAAGAATCGTTTGTTGCCAGCCAGCGCTCTGTCGTCTGAGTGCGGCGCTGCTGTGCGTCGATGACTTGCAAGGCAAGGTCTCGCATCTCTTCATCTGTGCCATACTTTAGCTGTATTAGCGCCATATCTACAGCGCCCACATGTAGCGATAGCATATTACGAGCAAACGCTATATCTGCTACTGAAGCGGTGATACCTTCTGCCATATCCTCATACATATCTTCTATATCATCAGCATAGGCTTGCTGCATGGCTTCGGTATTCGGCTTGGGTCTGGCGGCGTCAGGGTGGCTGGCAAGCCATCTTCTCATGGTGTCGATTTTGCTCTGATGATTTTCAATGATGTCTTCAGCCAGTGTGCGCATCTCTTCGTCTGTACCGTACTTTAGCTGGATTTGAGCCATATCTACTGCGCCTCGATGTAGCCCAAGCATACTCTTGGCAAATGCGGTGTCAGGGTCGTTATAACCCATACCAATACGCATCTCATCCTGCATTCTGCCCAAGGCTCTCGTGTAGTCACTGAGCATATCTATAATCCTGTTATCCTCGGTGCTATCAGTGTCTGCTACGACGGTTTCCTCTTCATTTTCATTGATGTCCACAGCTGCCTCGGTAGTCTCAGGAGTCTCGACCTCAGGAGTGACATTGGCTGATGGTTGCACTTCTTCTGTGGCTGCCGGCTCAGTGTCTTCAGGTTGTGGTTGACAAGCACTCAGTGCCAAAGCTGCAGTTACGCTAAAAGCGATGACGGAGAAACGATAAGAGGAAGTCATGATTGGTCCTTAATACGTAATAGAAGAGACAGCTGAGAATATAAAACGCTCAATATATATGATGATATATAAATACTAGCAGATAAGCTAAGCCAATTCGAGGTGGTACTTTTGAGTGACGGTTTGACAGGCCCTAGACGCTGACACCCAACTGCTGACAACGCTGTTGATTTAAGTGAATACGAACGAACTCACCCACACCTAAGTTGCCTAACTCAAACCCTGCTACTGACCAGCGAATCAGACGTAGACAAGGTAGGCCGACATGGGCCGTCATACGCCGAACTTGCCGATTTTTACCTTCATAAATAGTGAGTATCAGCCATGAGTCTGGGACGTTTTTGCGCTCACGTATCGGTGGATCTCGTTGCCAAAGCGGCATTGGTAGTTCATCTTCAGTGACGTGTCTGACTTCGGCAGGTAGGGTTTTGCCGTCTTTTAAAGTGACGCCCTTTTGCAGCTTACTGAGTTGTTCAGAAGTCGGAATACCCTCAACTTGTACTAAATAAGTCTTGCCTTGTTTATGACCAGCATTGGCTTTGGGTGGGTGGGTAATGGCTTTATTGACTCGTCCATCACTGGTTAAGATCAGCAGTCCTTCTGATGTAGCATCAAGCCTACCTGCAACCCGCAGCGATTTATCAGAAAAAAACTCAGCCAATGGCGCAAACTTATTATGATCGTCATTGCGAAACTGGCTTTGCACGCCAAATGGCTTATTGAATAAGATAAGGCTTGAGGTCGACATGAGAGATACACCCTGATACCACATTAGTTTTGATAGACAGTAGTCCAATACCCTGAGGGTTTCAAGCTTTAAATAATAAAAAACTAAAAACCATGGCAAGTTTGGTATTTAGTCATGACCAGCCTTGGTACCAATAGCAAATATCAGGCATGTTTTATCAAATAGAGACCACTGGAAATAAAAAACACTCCAACAGTCTTAGACCATTGGAGTGTAGCTTGTATGACATTAAAAGGTACTTATACAGTAGTTATAGTGAGGCTAACGTATCGTTGAATGTCTCACTCGGGCGCATGACTTGCTTGGCCAACTCTTCATCGATATGGTAATAGCCCTTGAGGTCTATAGATTTACCTTGAACTTCATTCATCTCTTTGACGATGGTGTCTTCGTTGTCTTTTAGCTTTTGTGCAAATGACGTGAACTGCTCTTTTAGCTCGCTATCTTGATCTTGTGCGGCCAGCTCATCAGCCCAGTACATGGCCAGATAGAAGTGACTGCCACGGTTGTCGAGCTCACCTGTTTTACGAGATGGTGACTTATCACTTAACAGTAGCTTCTCTGTCGCTTTGTCGAGAGTATCAGCCAATATTTGAGCTTTGGTGTTTTTGTCATTTTCCGCCAGATGCTCTAAAGAGACGGCCAAGGCCAAGAACTCACCAAGAGAATCCCAACGTAAATGGTTTTCTTCTACCAACTGCTCAACGTGCTTAGGCGCAGAGCCACCAGCACCTGTTTCAAACAGACCGCCACCTTTCATCAATGGTACCACTGATAGCATCTTGGCACTGGTTCCTAACTCTAAAATCGGGAACAAGTCCGTTAGGTAGTCACGTAAGATGTTACCGGTAGCAGAGATGGTATCAAGACCACGAGAAACACGCTCTAAAGTATAACGCATAGCGCGAACCTGTGACATGATCTCGATATGCAAGCCTTCAGTGTCATGATCTTTTAGGTACATATTAACCTTTTTGATCAGCTCATTTTCGTGTGGACGATATGGGTCTAACCAGAAGATTACAGGCGTATTTGATTCACGAGCACGGCGTATTGCCAGTTTAACCCAGTCTTGAATTGGGTCATCTTTAGTCTGACACATACGCCAGATATCACCTTCTTCAACTCGTTTTTCGAGCAATACTTCGTCGGTGTCAACGTCGACAATGCGAGCCATACCTGCGTCGCTTGACTCAAAGGTCTTATCGTGTGAGCCATACTCTTCGGCTTTTTGTGCCATGAGACCGACGTTCGGAACCGTACCCATGGTGGTTGGATCAAAGTTACCATGCCATTTACAGAAGTTAATCATCTCTTGATAAATACGGGCAAAGGTAGATTCAGGCATGACGGCTTTACAGTCATATAGCTTGCCATCTGCACCCCACATTTTACCGCCATTACGGATCATAGCAGGCATCGACGCATCGACGATGATGTCGTTTGGAGAGTGGAAGTTGGTGATGCCTTTGGCAGAGTCAACCATGGCCAGACGTGGACGATGCTCTTGGCAAGCGTGCAAGTCTTGTTCGATCTCTTCACGCTGCGAGGCAGGTAGGGTTGAGATCTTGTCGTATAGGTCAGCCATACCATTGTTGACGTTGATACCTAACTTATCAAACAGCTCGCCATGTTTTTTGAAGGCGTCTTTGTAGTAAATTCTGACGGCGTGTCCAAAGACGATAGGGTGTGACACCTTCATCATGGTGGCTTTTACGTGCAGTGAGAATAAGATACCTGCTTCACGGCAGTCTTCCATTTCACGCTCATAAAACTCCAACAACGACTCTTTACTCATGACCATAAGATCAATGACTTCTTTGTCTTGTAAAGCAATTTCAGGCTTTAAGACCTTGGTCGTACCATCGTCAAGCAATAAGTCCATACGTACAGTACGGGCCTTATCCAAAGTCATCGACTGCTCGCCATCGTAGAAGTCGCCACCGTGCATATGTGAGACATGGGTGCTTGACCACTGTTTCCACTCACCCATAGAGTGTGGGTGTTTGCGGGCATAGTTTTTGACCGCTTTAGGGGCACGGCGGTCTGAGTTACCTTCACGTAGTACAGGGTTGACCGCACTACCTAGGGCTTTGCCATAACGCTTGCGCAGCTCTTTTTCTTCGTCAGTTTCTGGGTCTTCAGGGAAGTCAGGCAAAGCATAGCCTTTGCTTTGCAGCTCCTTGATAACGGCTTTGAGCTGCTGTACTGAAGCACTAATATTTGGTAGTTTGATGATGTTGGTATTTGGGTCTTGGGTCAAACGGCCAAGCTCAGCTAGGTTGTCTGGAACACGCTGCTCTTCGGTCAAGTAGTCTGGAAACTCAGCCAATACTCGTGTTGCGACAGAAATATCGCTAGTTTCAACAGCGACTCCGGCTGTCTGTGTAAAAGCTTCAACAATAGGTAAGAATGAAAGGGTTGCTAGAGCAGGGGCCTCGTCAGTTTTGGTATAAATAATTTTTGACATTTATAGTTGTTCCTCTAGTCTGTTGTGAATGATAAAGCTTAATGATCACTAAATAAATCTATGCAATGATAAGGTACCTAATTGGTGCAAACTCATTGATATGGTTTTTGAAATGTCAATCCCATATCATGAACTAAGTATACTGTTTTCGCTCGTATCCTATGTATTAGAATTATATTAAGCTAATAACAGCCTTATTCTACCAGTCATTGGCGCCAATATCACCTTTTCCACAAAAGTAGCCTCTTTTTAGGCCATTCCTATAATGTCAGCTCTTCATACAGTGGTTTTTATGCGCTGCTTTCTTGATAAGCTGTCATTCCTTGATATATTTATTGCCTAGGGCATGTCTTCAATTCAAATGATGATATCTAAATGGGCTAAAAATGGCTAAATTTTGTCATACTGCGTCAAATAACTGGTTAATATCCCGATATTATCTGCGTTATTTTCCTTGTCTGACAGCAATTTATCTCATTTTTATGACCATTTTTAAAATGAAGACACGCCCTATCGTCGATACTAAATAGAATAGACACACTGTAGTAATACACTAGACTGGTATAAATTTTTCTTGCGTGCTGTGCCTATGCCGACAGAGGCTGCAAAAAACTCATCCCAGCCTTGCTGTATCTTTTTTATACCAACCTGACTATAGTACGCTCATTAAAAACAAAATCACCTCTAAAGTCATTTGCAGTTTTGTATGTTATTTTTTTATGTTGGTTAAGTCATCCGTTTGGCTGCAGCTCAACAGACCTTATATTAAACCTTAACGGTTCAACTGTGCTTGTCAGTTTTTGCAAATTGTGACAGCACCATCGCAAAAGTTTGCTAGGCTAAGACACTATATATCAGACATAGTGAGTAATATGAAACTACAGTATGCACTACTCAATGATAGCAGTTGGCAACAACTGAGCGCCTGGCAGACGCCAGATACCCCTTTTATGGCATTTGACTTTTGGCAGGCACTGGCAGATACAGGGGCGATTGGTGAGCAGGCGGGTTGGTTGCCGATATTTGTCTTAGTACATCGTGTCGCAGCTAGCTCAACGGACAATGTGCAAAACAACGACGCTTATACTGCCACTGACAGTACACAAAAAGCTGAAGAAGCTGAAACAACGACAGTAACACAACCTGTGGCTGTGCTACCCGTATTTATAAAAAACCATCATCGCGGCGAGTTTGTGTTTGATCATGCTTGGGCAGAAGCTTACGCACGTTATGGGGTGGATTATTATCCAAGGCTGGTGACCTGTGCGCCTTACACGCCGATTACTGGTCAGCGGCTATGGTTGGCTGAGGGTGAAACGCTGACGACGGATATCTTACGGACGGCGATGGCAGGGGTGGACGATATTGCTCAGCAAGTGGGTGCGTCAAGTTGGCACGGGCTGTTTGTCACGCCTGAACTGGCCTCATTGGCTGCGGCTGCTATGCCTACAGACATCGATATAGAGCGTGCGCTCGCCGCCCAAGACAATGGTTTAGAGCCAACCGCCATTGATATCCCCATATTGGAGCGACAGGGTTGTCAGTTTTTGTGGCAAAATAAGAACCTACTTGCCGATGAGCAAGCCTTTACTGACTTTGATGCCTTTTTAACGACCCTGACAGCAAAGAAGCGCAAAAACATCCGTGCTGAACGCAAAAAAGTCGCCAAACAAGGTATCCGCTGCGTGCGAAAATGTGGCGCAGATATTACTGATGCAGACTGGAAAGCGTTTTATCACTGTTACGTGATGACCTATGCGGTACGTGGGCAAAGACCATACTTAAGTGAGGCCTTCTTTAAAAAGCTGGCGCAAAGCATGCCTGAGCATCTGTTTTTAGCGCAAGCTTATGATGAGCATGATGAGATTATCGCTAGCAGTTTGTTTTTGTACGACAAAGCGCATCGTAAAGATGCTACTCTTTATGGTCGCTATTGGGGTGCTTTAGGTGAGTACGACAGCTTGCATTTTGAACTCTGCTACTATCAGGGTATTGAGTTTGCCATTGAGCAGGGCTTGACGTATTTTGATCCTGGCACTCAAGGTGAGCATAAGCTGATTCGTGGCTTTATACCGACCAAGACCCACTCGTTGCACCGCATCTATGATGGGCGGTTTGTACCAGCGATTAGCGACTTCTGTGCAAAGGATCGTCTGTATATGGCACAATACCGCCAGCAAGCGCATGACGCTTTGCCTTTCAATAGCGACAACATGCCTGCGTTTAAGAGCGCTGATTAGTTGTTCGCTACGCCCAGTCACTATTATGTCTAATACGCATTTATTATGTCTAATACCTGTATTCATGATCTAGCTACGACGCCAGCATCTAAGTTATGGCCTTGGTTGCATGCCGACGGCTCGCTGACAGCGCTGCTAGAGCAAAAGTCAGGACAGCCGTTACGAATTGAGCGCCGTTTTGAGGGCTATCGCTCGCTGTCTTTGGCCCAAAAAAAGCAACTTGGCGTACAAGGCGCCATGCTCAATCGGCCCATGTTGGCATGGGTGCGTGACGTACAGCTCTATGGTAATGATGAGCGCCCTTGGGTAGCGGCGCAAAGCGTCTTTCCATTGCCCAGTCTAAAGGGGCGGGCACGGCGTTTACAGCAGCTCAAAGGCACGCCTATTGGCTATGTGATGTTTAAGCGCCAGCGGACCTTGCCAAGCCAGCGTTTTATCCTACAGACGACAGCTGGCTGGCAGCGGCAGACGCTTTATGATTGGTATGGTCGCAAACTGATTATCAGTGAGACTTTTTTGCCAGCGTTTTGCCAAAGGATATGAGCCGTCAGTTAAGAGGGTCAAATGAATCATTTTGTATCGCTATTATCATTGATTATCGAACAACCAGATTGCCGCATGACAAGATGAGTTTTTTGCGCTCGTAATATAAAGTTTCATGTTACACTTGGTTGCAGCGATATCTCGGATGCGACATAGCATCAAAACTATTGCTGAGAATGAGACGCTAGCCTAGGCTTCTCCCCCTCTAACAGCGCCCTGCTAATCATCGTGAATACATAGGACCTCAATATGTTTAAAGATATATCTATCAAAGATTATGATCCTGAGCTTTCTGCTGCAATGGAAGCCGAAAGTGTTCGTCAAGAAAACCACATCGAGCTGATTGCTTCAGAAAACTACTGCTCGCAAGCGGTTATGGAAGCACAAGGCACAGACCTCACCAATAAGTATGCTGAAGGTTATCCCGGTAAGCGTTATTATGGTGGCTGTGAGCATGTCGACGTGGTCGAGCAGTTGGCGATCGATCGTGCCAAAGAGTTGTTTGGTGCCGAGTATGTCAACGTCCAGCCGCACTCAGGTAGCCAAGCCAACTCAGCGGTATTTTTGGCCCTACTAGATGCTAATGACACTGTCCTTGGCATGAGCTTAGATGCTGGTGGTCACTTGACGCATGGTGCCCATATCAACTTCTCAGGTCTCAACTATAACGCCGTGCAATACGGCTTGGTTGAAGAAACTGGCCTGATTGATTATGACGAAGTGGAGCGTTTGGCAAAAGAGCACCAGCCTAAGATGATCATCGCTGGTTTTTCAGCGTACTCACAAGTTGTAGACTGGCAGCGCTTCCGTGAAATCGCTGACGAAGTAGGCGCCTACTTACTCGTCGATATGGCGCATGTGGCTGGCCTCGTCGCTGGTGGTGTTTATCCAAACCCAGTACCTTATGCAGATGTGGTAACGACCACCACGCACAAAACCTTACGTGGCCCACGCTCAGGTATGATACTTGCTCGTGACGAAAAGCTGGCGAAAAAGCTCAACTCTGCCGTATTCCCAGGCAACCAAGGTGGCCCGCTGATGCATGTAATCGCTGCCAAAGCGGTATCATTCAAAGAAGCCCTAGAAGACAACTTCAAAACCTATCAGCAGCAAGTGGTCAAAAATGCGCAAGCGATGGCAAAAGTCATCCAAGAGCGTGGCTACGAAATCATCTCTGGTGGCACCGAAAACCATCTGATGCTGATCAGCCTAGTTAAGCAGGAATTGACTGGTAAAGAAGCGGATAAGTGGCTGGGTGATGCACATATCACGGTCAATAAAAACGCCGTACCAAACGATCCAAAATCTCCATTTGTGACTTCTGGTATCCGTATCGGTACCCCAGCAATTACGACGCGCGGCTTTGATGAGGCGCAAGCTGGTGAGCTGGCAGGTTGGATTTGTGACGTACTAGACAGCCGTGGCGATGAAAAAGTCGCAGCTGAAGTGCGTGCTAAAGTAGAAGCAATCTGTAAAGAGCTACCGGTTTACGAAAAAAATCAGTAAGCTTTAATTAGCTCTATATAAGAAAAAGACCGCTTAGCTTTGAACTGACCCCCATAAGTTGGACACAACTTATGGGGGTTGTTTTATTACATTAAACAGAAAACAGATTTAACTGCCCAGCTGATTTAATCCCAAAGCCAAAAGCAAACCGATGGTCGTGCTGATACCTGCCCAGTGGTTGCTTCGTTTATAGGCAGTAGGAAAGACTTCAGTGGCAAGCGATGCAATGACAGCGCCTGCGGCAAAGCAGTTGATAGCACTGATGATTTCCTCATCAATATTTTTTAATAACACTTTACCCAGTATGGCTGCCAAAGATAATAAAACAGCAGCGCCAGCCCAGAGCATCAGTATTTTTTTATTACTGGCGCCGTCCTCACGCATCTGTTTAGCGCCACCTGCTGCTTCAGGAATATTTGACAATAAGATGGAGCCAGCCAATGCCGCCACCTGCATCACATTGCCACCGATTAAAGCCACGCCTAGCGCTAGATTTTCGGGTACACCATCGAGAGTAATGGCCGCAAGCAGTCCCGAGCCACCATCGGCATTTATTTTTTCATCAAGTAAATAGTCAACACCAGCAAACACTACTGCGCCTAGACAAGTAAAAGCCGCTGTTATCCAGATACCACTGTCTGATACGGCTGGCTGCAACAGCTCGATGACCGCCGATATCATGAGGGCGCCACCTGCGACGGCCAGTAGGTTGCCCTCTAGCCAAGTGGGCAGCTTACCATATAAGCCCCATAGTGCTCCTATGATAAGCGCACCAGAGACAACGATAATGACAGCAAAAATGAGCATCGTTATTCCTAAAGTTATATCAGAGGTAGGTGGCTATTAATAATATATCGATTTTATTTAGGGCGTGTCACCAATTAGCACATATAGGTATTTGACGGCAATCTATCTCATTTTAAGCCTCGCCATCTAAATGATGACACGCCCTAGTTCTGACTATATCATTTACAATCTACCTAGATAAAGTCAAACAATAGATATCCTGTGACAGCTGATTGCTGCTTAGAGTTAGATATAAACAATAAAAAACCTCGATTACAAAGCATAATCGAGGTTGATTTAATTGGTTTTATTTTGCCAAATCACATAAATGGCAAGTTAACAAATATCTGCAGTATCGTGGCGTTGACGATATCGACAAAGAAAGCCCCCACCATAGGCACGATCAAAAACGCTTTATACGAGGGTAGGTAGCGATCGGTGACCGCCTGCATATTGGCAATGGCAGTCGGCGTCGCACCCATACCAAAACCACAATGGCCTGCCGATAATACAGCGGCATCATAGTTTTTGCCCATAATCTTAAAGGTGACGAGGTACACATAGATAATCATGACCACAGTCTGTACCAGTAGGATAACCAATACTGGACCAGCAAGATCAGTCAACTGCCATAGTTTCAATGACAGTAACGCCATGGCTAAAAACAGGCTTAAAGATGCGTTACCAAGTACATCAATGGCACGGTCAAACATCTCAAAGTTAAAAAATATGGTGAGGACGTTACGAATAATCACCCCGCCCGCCAGCGCCCAAACGAAGGTCGGTAGCTCAAACCAAGTGTCTGCGGCGACCAAGGTCATGGTCTCTGCAAACGCCAAAGCACCCGCAAACAGTGCCAAGGTCTCAATGGTAGAGGAGGCAGTAATAAGACGAATATGGTCAGGCTTTTCAAAGATTTCTTTGTCATTCAAAATATCGTCTTCGTCGTGTTTGGTACTGTAGAGCGACTGGGCACCAGCGACTTTCTCGATATCGCTGGGATTGTCGTCATAGGGCGTGGGCTGTATCCCAAGCTTTTGAATCAAGCGCCGAGCCACAGGGCCACCGACCACGCCGCCTGCGACCAAACCGTAAGTCGCAACAGCGATACCCAACGTCGTTGCGCCGACCACGCCATAATCTTGCTCTAAAGTAATGCCCCAAGCACCTGCCGTCCCATGGCCACCGGTGAGCGCAATAGAGCCAGTCACCAGTCCAAGTAGAGGGTCAAGTCCAAGGACGCTCGCCATCGCCACACCGACGACATCTTGCAAAACAATAAACACAGACACCACAATAGTAAAGATTAATAGCGGCGTACCACCAGCTTTAAGCTTACTAAAGTCAGCACTCAGTCCGATCGAGGCGAAGAACATCAGCATGGTCGCCGTCTGCAACCCTTGATGAAAGTTAAAGCTAAATCCCCAAAAGATATTGAGCACATAGACCACAATTGCAGCAACCAAACCCCCTGCAACGGGCTCTGGGATATTGAAGTTTTCCAAAAATTTAATGTTTTTAACCAAAAACCGCCCAAGTAGCAGCACCAAAGTGGCTAATATTAGCGTGTAATAGCCGTTTAAGGTAATCTCCATAGGTTAATCCTTTCTACAAAAGTAAACCGACCGGAATTTAAGACAAATAAGGCCTTCTTGTCTATTCAGGTCAGATGATGGTTTGCGGCTAAGCGTCGTTTGCAGGCGGTACGATGACCCATAGCTGCGGCTTGCCAAAATCTCTATAGGCGTCCTCAATGATAGTTTTGAAGACATTAAAGTCCTCAGTATTGATACACTCTATCGTCGTTATATTAAGCGTTAAGTCTGTGACCTCACTGTCTGTTAAGCAGTCCCAAGCACTGTCCCAATTATGGGCAAAATAGCTTGGAAAATGGCAGGCCTCAGCCAAAGCAGTTAATAGCGTTTGCTTATCGAGTATTTCGCCGACTGGAATGTTAACAGCCTGCTGCGGCACTCTAGCATTCGGTGTTGTAGCCTTTTGGTTAACATCGTTTTGGCCAATATAATGAATGGCTTGGCTCATATCAGTTTACCTCCAGTGTCGTAAAGCTATCATAGTGATCGAGGGTCAGATAATAGACGGTAGGTGGATGGCCTCCTGTAACGATCCGCCTTGGCCCTCGATGGGATAAGCCCGGTGTGGGCACTGTATATTCACGATAATAGCCTTGAGACTGCGCAGGCAGTCGTCCTTCTCGGTTATAAAAAGTAGTGCCGTCCTTGTGCGGATATGGAAAAGGTCCGCCTCTTTGGATAAGAGCAAGGGTTTGATCTATCTGGGGATCGCCAGTCACGCTATTGTTTGCGCTTGCTGAGCGGGTCTCGGATATAGGTTCAGATTGAGATGCCGAGTCAACAATACCGTCCGCTAAAAACCCAGAGGACAAATCACCAAAAAAATAAACCGCCACAGTGATCAGCGCTATTAACCCAAATAGGGTGGAGGTAAGGCTTCTTTTGGCTCGATGACTGCTACTGCTGTGATGAGGACTGTTTATCAGGTTTGATGGATGTTGTTGCGGCGCAGGTTCTATACTGTCTTCAATACTCAACGTGGTGGAGGTGACTTTAGTGGCACGCAGTTGGTTTTTAGCATTGCGTTCACTCGTAAAATATACCCGTTGTCCAACAGTAATCGGCTGTGGCAACATCGCTATACTCACATGAAAAAACACATCTTCGCTTTGATTATCCACATCGATAAAGCCATAACCCTTATCTGAATGATAGTGTTTGATGGTACCACTTTGCATCAGTGTCCTTCCCTGTCAGTGTCATGTTTTTATGGTTTTTAGCCATGGCTCTTATCAGATATAGCCATCTGCTATAAAATAGTGCTACTGGAATAATTTGTGTGCTGTACAAACCGTGACGCAGTCGCACAGCAAGCAAAGTCTATACTCGTAGCAGGCTGTAATGGCTGTATTTTTTTGTTTAGGATTTACTACAATAAAAAACGCCAGCAATGCGCTGACGTTTTTGGTAGATTATACTTGAAGTTGTTTTGGATGGATAGACTACGCTCGGGTTTCGCCTTTACCGTAGACGATCCATTTTTGTGAGGTGAGACCTTCAAGACCAACAGGACCACGGGCATGTATCTTGTCAGTTGAGATGCCAATCTCTGCACCCAGACCATATTCAAAGCCATCTGCAAAGCGGCTAGAAGCATTGATCATCACGCTCGCTGAGTCTACTTCACGGATAAAGCGCTGCGACTTGCTATAGTTGTCAGTGATGATGACATCAGTATGCTGGCTGCCATGGGTATTAATATGCTCAATCGCAGCGTCCAAACCGTCCACCACCTTGACGGCTAAGATAGGCGCTAGATATTCGGTATCCCAGTCTTCATCAGTTGCAGCCGACAAATGACCCTCAAGCTTGGTATTACCATTCAAGATACTTTGCGACTTATCATCGAGACGTAGCTGCATGGCGTCATCAGCGGCGACGATGGCTTCGGCAATCTTAGGTAATAATTCATCTGCAACGGCTTCATCGACCAATAGCGTCTCCATGGTATTACACGTACCATAGCGATGGGTTTTGGCGTTGACACTGACTTCGATAGCGACCTCTTCCTCAGCATCGCTATCGATATAGGTATGACAGTTACCGTCCAAATGCTTGATGACCGGTACTTTAGCGTCATTGCTGATACGTTCGATTAGTCCTTTGCCGCCACGGGGTACGATGACGTCGACATAATCAGTCATGGTGATCAGTTCGCCAACCGCTGCTCGATCTGTGGTTTGCAGCACTTGTACGCTATGCTCTGAAAGGCCCACTTTTTTGAGGCCTTGGTGAATACATTTGGCGATGGCTTGGTTGGATTCAAAGGCTTCAGAGCCGCCACGTAAGATGATAGCGTTACCTGATTTGAGTGCCAATGATGCCGCCTCCAAAGTCACATTAGGACGTGACTCGTAAATCATCCCCACGACACCGAGCGGCACCCGCATCTTACCCAGATGGATACCTGATGGGCGATAAGTCATATCGGTAACTTCGCCAATAGGATCAGGCAAAGCCGCAACATCTTTTAGACCTTGTAGCATACCTTCAAAGCGATCATCGTTGAGCTCCAAACGATCAAGCAAAGCAGCTTCCAAATCGTTTTTTTGTCCCTTGTCCATATCGATTTTATTGGCAGCTAAAATGTCTTGCTTAGCGTTTTTTAATTCATCATGAATCGCCATAAGTGCTGCGTTTTTGCTACCTGTATTGGCGGCAGCAAGCGCACGAGAGGCGGCACGTGCTTGTTGACCGACTTGTTGCATATAGGCAGTGACGTCTGTGGTATTGGCTTGACTCATAGATATATCCTTATGGTTATCAATATTTTAAATGAATAAAAACGCCCAAACGGGCGCAAGCTTGACAAAAATGTTAATGAAAGTAGGACAAATAGGAGGTTAAATATCCAAATGTCATGATGCTATTTAACATAGAGCAGATGAGGACGATAGTAAAGTTGATTTTGTGAACAAAATCTGGTGACTCAATACTATATATCCTCCTAAACGCTCATTTATGGCTGAATTGATAGCATAAATAACATAATTTTCTGGTCGTTACGTATTCTGCACATAATTAGGGTGCAACTACTAAAGTAGCTGAGGGCGACTTTGAGTATATTGGAGACTAAAACAAGACACATAACAAAGACACATGGTCAATTTACTCGAATAAGAATATAGCGCTATTGGGGTGCTTTTTTAATATGCAGTTGCGCCCCCTTTGGGGAAGCAGCATGCAAATAAAACTTAGATCAGTAGCGTGCGTAAATTTATAACAACTTTACTTTGAATTGACTATATCAAATCTCAATAAAGGAGACGAATCATGACTATTATCAAAAAACCAACTCAGAAAAATTGGCTGTATGTTTCTGTGGCTGCTGCGGCTTTAATGTTGGGCGCCTGTGCAGATAAAGAGCCGGTCGCTACGGAAGAGGAGACAACCATTGATGCTCAGACCACCGTGGAGCAAGAGGCAATAGCTGAAGACACTGATGATGTCGCTGTAGCAAGCGCTGATGAGAGCATGGTCGTAGGTGACAACGACGAGGTGGCAGTCGCCACAGCAGACGACTCAGAAGTGCTTGATGGCAGTGAGTCAGAAGAGCATGTGTCTACTTACTAAGCTGTGTTCTCAGTTCAATCGAGGAACGACTCATTAGGGGTTAAAAATGGCTACATATTGTCAAACGATGTCAAATAGCTCGGTCATACTCTGGTATATTCTGCGCTATTTTTCTTGTTTGACTGCCATTTAGCTTATTTTTATCTGTATTTTTCAAATGAGGACACATCCGAGTCTATCGTGGGTTTAGGTTAAAGCGGAGACAAGGCTGCTGGTATAAGCATTGTTTGCGGCGTGACCTTGTCAGTACTCTACTGCGCCACCTCCATGCTAGCAGCGCATCTCCATCTATAATCGCTGTAACTTGCTTTTATTCCTACTTTTATTATAGTCACGAAAAAAGCCATAAAATTTGCCTTTTTGCTGTGTTTTGAGCGACAATGACGCGCAACCCGCCTTATCATCATTTTTATATTTATTGGAAGCTTGCTACCCCATGCCTGATACTGCAAAAAATCCGACCCGCCCAATTGCCTTAGACTTACAAGGTATCCATAAAAGCTATGGCTCATTAGCCGTACTAAAAGGGGTATCACTCACTGCTTATGATGGTGATGTTATCTCGATTTTGGGCTCGTCTGGCTCAGGTAAATCCACCTTGCTACGTTGTATTAATCTACTCGAGAAGCCTAACAAAGGCCGTATCCTCATCGGTGACGAGGAGCTGATGCTAAAGCCTGCTAAGTCAGGTGAGATGCAGGCAGCAGATATCAAGCAACTAGAGAGCTTACGAGCACGCGTGGGCTTTGTGTTCCAAAACTTTAACCTGTGGCCGCACAAAACCATTTTGCAAAATATCATCGAAGGGCCCACACAAGTCCTAAAGCTCAAAAAAGATCAAGCCATCAATGAAGCCGAAAGGCTGCTGGATAAAGTCGGCCTCTTGGATAAAAAAGATGCCTATCCAGCAAACCTCTCTGGCGGTCAGCGTCAGCGTGTCGCTATCGCTCGTGCGCTTGCTATGCAGCCGCAAGTATTGCTGTTTGATGAGCCTACCTCGGCACTTGATCCTGAGCTGGTCAATGAGGTGCTGGCAGTGATGCGTGAGCTGGCAGAAGAGGGGCGGACGATGCTCATCGTCACTCATGAGATGCGCTTTGCCCGTGAAGTATCGAGCAAGGTCGTATTTTTGCATCAAGGCGTCATCGAAGAGATTGGCACGCCAGAGCAGGTTTTTGACAATCCAAAATCAGAGCGGGTAAAGGATTTTATGGCGTCTCATCGTCAAACCTGATGATGGACTGAAATGCTACTGCCCAGTCACTAAGCGCCTATATGCGTTGATGTGGTTTTTATTACCCAATAATGACAGTCAATACGTAAAACGTTTGTTTTTGATATTTTAGTCAGGTATTATCGATGAGATTATCACTCATTAATACCAGCTGTCATCAGTGCTCGCATGGATGCTAGCGATGATGGTGGCAGTAATATTTATCTAAAATTAAGCGAAAAGGAACGTATGATGTCGAATTCTCGTCTATTGTGGTCATCGATGACCATTACCGCAGCGCTAGCGCTTAGTGCCTGTAGCCAACCTGCTGATGAAACCACTGACGCTTCTGCTGATGCTGCTACAGCGGATGCCGCTGGCCAGACCATTCGTATCGCCACTGAAGGCGCATACCCTCCTTTTAACTATACCAACGCTGATGGTAGCCTTGCCGGTTATGATGTCGACGTCGCCAATGCGCTCTGTGAGCAGATGCAAGCCAAATGTGAAATAGTCGCTCAAGATTGGGACGGCATCATTCCAGGACTTTTAGCACAAAAATACGATGCTGTTGTCGCTGGCATGTCGATCACCCCTGAGCGCCAAGAAAAAGTTGATTTTACTGAGCCGTATTTTGCCAATACCATGGTATGGCTGACAGATACTGATGGCAGCTTTGACCCGAAAGAGATAGCAAACCTAACGCTTGGAGGACAACGCTCAACCACACCTGGTGCTTATCTACAAGACAATTACGAAGGCAAAGATGGCAATACAGTGCAGCTATATGATAACTATGACAACGCTTACTTAGACCTAAAGTCAGGTCGTAGCGATGCAGTGTTGGCTGAAAAGGTTTCTGCTAATTCGTGGTTGGCAGATAATCCCGAAGGTTTTGGCATTGTAGGCGATGAGATAGATAACGATGACAATATTGCTATCGCTGTTCGTAAGGGTGACCCTCTAAAAGACGAGCTCAATAAGGCATTGAGCGAAATCCGTAACAATGGTGAGTTGGCCCGTCTGGAACAAGCAAATTTTAGTCAATAGCCGTCAATAATCGCATGACTTATAAATTATAAGCGTTATCTGATCTAGATAAGAAGGAATAACAACGATGACATCATCAACAAAAACAAAAGCCAGATGGCTTGCGCCGCTCAGTGCAGCGATGCTTATGCTAGCAGGTTGTAGCAATGGCTCAGCACCAGAAGAAAACACAGCAGCAGATAGCGCGACTGATGCGCCGCTGAATGTAAAAATAGCGACAGAATCAAGCTATAAGCCGTTTAGTTATACCGATGCTGATGGCAAGCTGATTGGTTATGAAATCGAGCTGGTCGATGCATTATGTACACAAATGAATGCCGAGTGTGAGCTTATCTCCCAAGATTGGGATGGTCTTATCCCAGGTCTAAATGCCCAGAAGTTCGATGCTGTTATCGCTGGTATGTCAATCACCCCTGAGCGTAAAGAAGTCGTAGAGTTCACCGATCCGTACTTTCATACTGGTATTATCTTAATTGGTAAAAAAGGCGATGACATCAGTGTGGCAGATCTGGCAGGACAGCCTGTAGCATCACAGCGCTCGACAGTGTCATCACAGTACTTGCAAGATGAGTATCCAGATGCGGATATCAAGCTTTATGACACCCAAGATAATGCCTATCTGGATCTGACTTCAGGCCGTGTACGGGCGATGATGTCAGACAAGGTGACCGGCATTGATTGGCTAAAAACCGAAGCGGGTCAAAACTATGAAGTAAAAGGCGATGAGATCAGCACTGAAGAAGATGCGATGGGCATTGCGTTTCGTAAAGGTGATCCTCTAGTGGCGAAGTTCAACACCGCTTTGGCTGAAATTAAAGCTGATGGCACCTATGATGAAATCACTAGCAGCTACTTTGGCACCAGCACAACTGCTGCGGCACAAGAAGCAGAAACCACGGCCAACTAATCTGCGTATATAACAACTTACGTATTTAAAGGCTTGCGTATTTAAGGGTAAGTCTCTTAAGGGTAAGTCTCTTAAGGTCTGCATGTTATCTAACAGCGTTTTAGATTGATGACATCGCAGGCCTTAAATTTTTATAGAATAAGCAGTTTATCTAGTAATAAAAACAGGAAGGCAAGGATGACCATCGCTAACACGCCAAGAGTGAATATTTCAAGCAGCAGTTTTGTTCAGTTTATAGCCAATACTAAGTGCAGTAGTCGCTCTATACGCCGTCTATCGCTGTCGCTTTTTGCAGCAATGACAGCCGCCACTTTAGTAGGCTGTGGGAGTAGTTCAGATATTGGTAGTGAGACCAACGCAGATAATACGGAAGCGAACGCAGCTGTACCTGCGGGCGAGGTGTTGCGTATTGGTACGGAAGGGGCTTATGCGCCTTTTAACTATACCAATGCTGATGGCACGCTGGGTGGATTTGATGTCGATATGGCCAATGCCATCTGTGATGATATGCAGGTGACTTGTGAGATTATGGCGCAAGATTGGGATGGCATCATTCCAGGGTTAAAAGCGGGTAAATATGATGCTATCGTAGCAGCGATGTCCATTACGCCAGAGAGGGCAAAGCAGGTGGCGTTTACCGAGCCTTACTTTAGCAACTCTTTGGTGTTTTTGGCCAAAAAAGACAGCAGTTTTGACCCCAGCAACAGCAGCGATATTACTGCTCACTCCATTGCCGCTCAGCGATCCACAGTGTCTTCACAGTGGTTAGAAGGCGAATATCCAGACGCTAATATAAAGTTATATGATACCTTGAGCAATGCCTTTTTGGACTTAGGCTCAGGGCGAGTGGATGCCATGATCTCTGACAAGCTGCCAGCGATAGAGTGGCTTAGCTCAGAGTCTGGTGGTGACTATGTGGTCAAAGGTGACGAGATCGATATTGATGATAACTTTGCTATTGCTGTGCGTCCGGGTGATGAGCTGCAAGCAAGCATCAATCAGTCATTGGCCAACCTAAAGACCAATGGCACTTATGATAAGATCCATCAAAAATACTTTGCGGTGCCAACGAGTGCGACAGAGACAGCAGCGCCAATCGCTGATGCTACGGCTCAGTAGCGCTCTTGCGTTGATGGCAGATGGCAGTATATCGTCAGCTGACTATATCAAAGATAAGCATAAGGACATTACCAAAGGTGATGTCCTTTTTGCTTGTATAAAAATGCTCTGCTGTATTTGAGTTTTATGGTGTCGCAGTGGCCTCCATTGTCTTTGCTAGTCTGATTTTTGAGATTGATATAACATAGCAGCGAGCGAATATGATAAAATCAGCGCTCATTTCTACTGTGTCAATTACCGTCGCTATAGTCGTATGATCCTCACGCCAATCTATGTCGCAAATAATCTCTATTGATTTGCTTTACCATACGATTATCAGCAGCGCTCAGCTATTGATGCTGATTCTTTTAACTCATATTTTGCAACTTGCTAATATAAAGAGACTGAGTGGATAATTGTGTTTGATTTACAAGGATTTGGCGCGCTTTTATTAAGCGGCGCTGCCGTCACTATAAAACTTGCTGTGACCAGCCTGATTATAGGTATGGTCTTAGGGCTTTTGGGTGCTACCGCCAAGCTCTCTAACGTCTGGATATTGCGCAAGATGGCGACTGTCTATACGGCGACGATGCGTGGTATCCCTGAGCTGTTATTGGTATTATTTATTTATTATGGCGGCTCTATGCTGCTCATGAGTATTCTCAAAAAATTCGGCTATAACGAGTATGTTGAGATCAGTGCGTTTTGGGGTGGGGTGATGGCGCTATCTATCGCCTTTGGCGCCTATGCCACTGAAATCCTGCGCATGTCTATTCAAGAGATTCCAGTAGGTCAAAGCGAAGCGGCACAAGCGATCGGTATGCGTCCGTTTCAGATATTTTATCGTATTACTTTGCCGCAAGTTTGGCAGATTGCACTGCCAGGCCTAGGCAACTTGTTTTTGGTACTACTAAAAGACACCGCTTTGGTCTCTGTGGTCGGTCTAAAGGATATTATGTATCAGTCGTCACGTGCGGCACAGTCAACACAGCAGCCTTTTACTTTTTATATGGCGGCGGCGATTATTTACTTAGGTCTCACGATGTTAATCACAGGCTTTATGATGTGGCTTGAGTGGCGTGCCAATCCAGCGGCACGCTATGCCAAAAAGCTCAGCCGTCAAACAGCGCCTGATCAATCAACTATAGGGTAGAGGAGAGATACTCATGGATTGGAATTGGCAGGTGATTTTTGATCATATCCCAGACTTATTAGGCGGGGCAGTACTGACGATACAGCTGGTGGTGATCTCAGGTATTATCGGCTTGTTTTTTGGTCTGATCCTAGCTTTGCTACGTCTGTCAAAAAGCTGGGCTGTACAAATCTTACCATTTCTTTATATTTTCTTTTTTCGAGGCACGCCGCTGCTGGTACAGATATTTTTGATCTATTATGGTCTGGGTCAGTTTGAAGCGGTGCGCGAGTCGTTTTTATGGGAGCCGGTGCTGAGCCAAGCTTACTGGTGTGCCATTATTGCCTTCACTTTAAATACCAGTGCGTATTTGGCTGAGATCATTCGTGGTGCTATCCAAGCCATTCCAGTCGGTGAGCTCGAGGCGGCTGATGCTATCGGCATGTCTCAATGGCAAAAACTAACCCGCATTACCTTACCACGGGCTTTTGGTATTGTTATTCCAGCTTATAGCAATGAAGTTATCTTTATGCTAAAAGGCAGTGCGCTGGCCTCGACCATTGCTTTGATGGACATCACTGGCGTCGCGCGTACGATTAGTGCCCGTACCTATACTCTGATGGAGTTGTTCTTTGCTGCTGGTATCGTCTATCTGCTGTTGTCGTGGGTGATTTTATTTGGTTTTAGACTTTTTGAAAAAAGAATGAATCGTCATATCGGTTATGTGCCACCAGATGTAGCAACTCGTACGATTCCATAAATCAGTGAGCGCAAGCTGGGCCTTGGTATTGGCTTGTTAGTATTAATTTTTTATAAGCCAAAGGGGAAGGTATCAAATGTTCCTTCCCCTATCTCTTTAGTCAAAGCTTCAACCGCATGCGTCTTATCAAACCAGATGTACTCATCAAATTGAGCGGGCAGGCAGGCATAAAAATAATGGCTCTGCAACTCAGTTTCAGGTCTATAAATGACGCCTATTGCTCGTTCTAAACGCTCTGGGAGTAACTCTCTGCGTATGTCTTCATGTAGTGGATAGCGCAGTGGTAAAAGAAAATTATCAGTAGCGACCTCATGAAAAATACGCTCGTAACTATCAACGTGTGAGGGCTGTACTTGTTTGATCTCCATCGGCCCTCCCCATCTAGACGCAGCGGCAACGGTACCATGATCGGTGCCAAAACCGATATTGTAAGCCTTGTCACCATATTCTTGCCGTGCCAATTGGCCTATATTTAACTCGCCACGTGCGCCCATTTGAGTGGCCCGAGCATCACCAATGTGCGAATTATGCGCCCAAACGATCGCCTTTGATTGGGCACCTCTAAACTCAAGCACCGCTTGCAGTGCTTCAAACATGTGCTGATCGCGCTGATTCCATGAGTTATTTTCAGCATCATATAGGGTGCGGTAATAACGTTCGGCATTGACGATCAGCTTGGCATTTTGCTTGGCGTCAAAAAACTGCTCTCTATCGGCTTTAGAATACTCTAAGCGATTATTGAGTAAGTCTTGTAGGTTTTTGAGCACTTCTGTTGCGCAGCCCTCGTGCTGCTTGGTTGCAACAGCACGACCGTACAGAGCAGGGTCGTCTGCCCAAGGCATCAGACAGCCATAACGGTCGCGGGCAATTTCTGCCGCCTTAGGATCTACTTGCTGTAAATAGTCCAGTACGGCTTCAATAGAGGGATATAAGCTATATAAATCCAGACCGTAAAATCCTATCTTTTTTTCTGAAGATTGAGTTTTGTCATTGTAAGCACGAAGCCAATGGGTAAATTCAAGCATGGATTGATTGGCCCACATCCAAGTGGGAAATCTCGAAAAAGGCTTATTTTGCAGCAAGGCATCCTGTTCTCTGCCATGAATATAATGATGGATATGCGCGGCATCTGGCCAATCCGCTTCAGCAGTGATAATAGTGAAACCTTTCTTTTCTATCAGCGCTTTAGTGATACGTGCCCGCATGTCATAAAATTCAGCCGTGCCATGTGATGACTCACCAAGCAATACGACACGGCTGTCTCCAATACGCTCCATAAGATCATCTAAATTGACGTCATCGATATTTGCAAAATGTTCACTTGATTGAGCCACTAATTCAGGCAGAGTTCTATAAGTTTTCATCTCTTTACTCCTTCCAACCCGCTGCACCAACCAAAGGTACAAAACGCACGTCTCCCAAATCTTCTGTCTGATATTCATCTTTACTGATACGGCGCACACGTACCAGTTTTTGTAAGTTTAAAGAGCGACCAACGGGAATGACCATACGTCCGCCAATGGCCAACTGTTCTTTGAGGGTTTGTGGTACTTCAGGGCCTCCTGCTGCCACTATGATGGCATCAAAAGGGGCTTGCTCCACCCAGCCCAAGGTGCCGTCGCCATGCTTGACCTGAACATGGCCATAGCCTGTCTTTGCAAGTTTTAGCTGGGCAGTATCTGCCAAAGTTTTATAGCGCTCAATGGTATAGACATGCTCACAGATCTCGCCAAGCACCGCTGCGGCATAGCCAGAGCCTGTACCAACTTCGAGTACTCGGTCGTCTGGTTTTAACTCCAGTGCCGCCGTCATCAAGGCCACAATATAAGGCTGGGAGATAGTCTGACTTTCTGCAATAGGTAACGGCGAGTCTCTATAAGCAGACTCGATCAGATCGGTGGGGGTAAATTTTTCACGTGGTACCTTACCCAACGCATTAAGCACCGCTTTATCCTGTAAGCCCCGAGACTTGAGTTGCTCATCTATCATTTGCTGTCTTAATTTTTTAAAGTCACTCATTATGATTTCCTTAATTTTCATTTTGGAAGACTCGATATCACATACGACCGTCCTAAATAAAACAGGCATAACTTAGAGAGATTCATCTTAGTAGTGCTATATTGCGTTTAGAGTACAGCGACTATAGCTGTACATCATTGCAAAAATTACATGCAAGAATAATGTGCAAGGGCTTTTGTGAGCCTGTATTTTTTAGCATTAACTGACTATATTTATTATTTTAACTGACGAAAAATATACGCCTTGATAACCATGATGCCAAAGATGATATAGTTCTAGATTATGGTTAATACCTTCCTAGTTCAATGTGTTTTCGTCTGACTTTTGTCATATCAGGGTCAACAGGCCCTAAGAACATATCAATAAAACCACAGTGAGAATCTATTATGAGCCAATCCCCACATATGTCTTTAATTGACGCCATTGCAGCCAATACTCATAAAGCTGACACCGAGACCAACGTCAATAAGCGCTTGCAAACTGCCATTGGTAAAGTGGTTTGCGTTGGGCGTAACTATGCGGCTCATGCCGCTGAGCTTGGCAATGCTGTACCGACGCGCCCATTATTATTTATCAAACCAGCTTCTAGTATTATCGCTTTAACAGACGCAATTCCTAGTACGATTAGTGACACGCCCCGTAGTAAAAGCTACCCGGTACATTATGAAACTGAGCTGTGTATTCGTCTGGGACGAGATTTGCAGTCTGCCTCGTTAGAAGAGGTGATGAGCGCTACAGGTTTAATAGACTCAGTCACCTTGGGACTGGATTTGACGCTGCGAGACCTACAAAGCGAGCTGAAGGAAAAAGGCCATCCATGGGAGCGGGCCAAGTGTTTTGATGGTGCTTGTGTCTTAGGTGAGTGGGTCAGTGCAGAGGCGTTTTCTGACTTTACCCAAGTCAGCTATCAGCTCTATATCAATGATACGCTTAAGCAAGATGGCGACAGTGCTTTGATGCTGTTTCCCGTCTATGAGCTGCTTAGTGAGATTAGCCATGCCTTTAGTCTGCAAGCGGGCGATGTCATCATGACGGGCACGCCAAGTGGCGTTGGGGTGTTGCAGGCAGGTGATAAGCTGCGGCTAACGCTTGGTGCACATGAATGGCAGGGGAGCGTAAAGTAGGTTTTTACCAACCACCATTCCTCAAAAATACAAAATCAATTCGAACCCCAAGTGTGATACTTGGGGTTTTTTTCATCATACTGTCATCTGACGTTCATCTTGATGTCATGAGGGCTGAGTAGACTGAAGCGTAATTCATACCTTTCTAAGCCAATCTAGCCTAACAGCACGGTGATTAATAATGACATTACTAAAGAACAAGCAAAATCTAGCCCACGAAGTTGTTGAAGACTCCAACCCTACTGATAATACTAGCTTTCAAACCATTATAAATCGTCGCTTGAATCGCCGTAGTATCCTAAAGGGCGGTACGGGATTGACCGCTGCCGCTTTTTTTGGCGCTGTTCCTCTAGTAGGATGTAGTGACGATGATGACGGTAGCGCTATCATGAGTCATGACAATGGTGCTGCTATCCCTGCGCAAGGTGATTTGACTCGCCCTGAGACTTTGGAATTTACTGCAGTTGCTCACTCAACCGCTGCCACGATGAGTGTGGCAGCAGGTTATAAAGCTGAGATAGTATTACCGCTAGGGACACCGCTAATCTCTGGGGTTGAGGAGTGGAAAGACAACCGTGAGCAGTCTGCTGAGTCATTTGAGTGGCGGATGGGTGACAACCATGATGGCATGTGGTTTTTTGGAAAAAAGAAAAACGCCTATGATGCAAAAACGTCAGAAAGCGGCCTGTTGGTCATGAACCATGAGTATGTGAATAGCAGTGAGCTGAGCCCTTTTGGGTATCATGTGATCGAAGATGATAAAGCTGCGCCTATATTCCAGAATCGTCGCCTCGCCAGTGATGTGCGCCGTGAAGTCAACTGCCATGGCGTTGCCGTCGTTGAGATGACCCGACGTGATGATGGCACGGGCTATGAGATGGTCAAGGACTCCAAATACAATCGACGTATTACCAGCAGCACCGTCGCACAATTGGCTGGCCCTGTAGCGGGCTCTGAGCTGGTAAAGACCAAGTTTGATCCGACAGGCTTTCAGACTCGTGGTATCAACAATAACTGCGGTGCTGGTCTGTCACCTTGGGGCACTTATCTGACCACAGAAGAGAACTTTTTAGGCGTTTTTGCACGGGGTGAAGATGCCAGCCAACTTAGCGCAGGGCATAATTATGGTCGCACTCGTTATGGGGCCACTGAGAACTTCCCAAGTTGGGACTATCTCTGGCATACGCCTGATGACAAGGATGCCAAGATAGCAGATGAGTTTTCACGCTGGGACATGACGGCTACTGGGATCAACGCGACTGAGGACTATCGCAATGCATTCAATACTTTTGGCTATATTACTGAGATTGATCCCTTTAACCAAAACTCTGTACCACAAAAGCGTACAGCACTAGGTCGCTTTGCTCACGAAAACTGCGCTTATGCACCTGTGGAGCAGGGCAAGCCTGTGGTCTTTTATATGGGAGATGACGCCCGTGGGGAGTACATCTATAAGTTCGTCTCCAAAGCCATGTGGTCAAATAAAGATATCGGTGGTGGTTTAAAGGCGGGGGATAAATACCTGAACGAAGGTACGCTATACGTGGCGATTTTTCATGAAGATGGTAGTGGTCAGTGGCAAGCCTTGACTCATGGTGAAAATGGACTGGATGCTACCAATAGCGCACTGCCTTTTAACGGACAAGATGAGGTGTTGGTCTTTGCCCGTGCTGCCGCTGATACGGTAGGGGCGACTAAGATGGATCGTCCAGAATGGGTGTCTGTCAGCCCTATAACGGGTGAGGTTTATGTTACTTTAACCAATAATAAGTATCGTGGCGAACGAGAAGACCAGCCCGTGTCAGCGTCTAACCCACGCAGCTATGACGCTCGTGGAAAAGCCCGTGGTAATGACAATGGTCACATTATTCGCTGGGCAGAGACAGGCGGCGACCATACTGCATTGAGCTTTGAGTGGGACATCTATCTGTTTGCAGCGCCTAGCGACTTATCAGCAGAAAATTTATCAGAACTAAATGAGAATAATGACTTCTCTTCGCCAGATGGTTTGTACTTTGACCCACGTGGGGTGCTGTGGATTCAGACGGATGACGGTGCCTATACAGATACCAGTAGCTGTATGTTATTGGCGGCGCTACCAGGCAGTGTGAATGATGGCGTACTCACGACGACGTCAGCAGGACAGTCAACCCGAGTGGGAAGAGTGGCCAGCAACGAGAATATCAAACGTTTTTTTGTCGGTCCTGAAGGGTGTGAAGTGACAGGCATTACGATGACTCCAGATTTCAAAACATTATTTATCAATATTCAGCATCCTGGCAATACATGGGGCGCAGTCCCAGGCGGCAGTACCCCACGCTCAGCCACGGTTATGATTACCAAAGAAGATGGCGATGTGATACTGGCAGAGTCACTTTATCAAACATAATAGCCGCTTAGTTGACTTAAATAATCAGCAGCGTAGTACCTAATAACACCACATAAAACTTTCAGCTGAGCGTGATGGTTTTATGTGGTTATACCCTCTTTTTGGTACATTGTTATTTTTCTTCAACTTTCTCCATGACATCGAGCCAGTTACTTCACTGCAAGCAGGCTTGATCTTACATGGCTATGAATTGAATCAATTAGCTTTTGTTTTACGTGCTTAACCGCTAGTATGTAATGCAATCTCTTTATCAAACATGTCATTATTATGCTTAGCCCAAAGTCGCTTGATATCATTCACGATCTTTTTGCTGTCACGCAGCGGGAGTCAGTCGTGCATCCCAACTCTGATGCGAGTAAGCGCTTTCAGGGTGAGGTGTATGAGCAGTTGGCTGAGCTTGACTATATTTATGTCGATGAGTCTGCACTGTCGGCAGTAGATGACAGTTCTGCTATTGAAAGCCCTGCTGCTGGAGATTACGTTTCTATTGGGGATTTTTTTGAGGGGCTAGCGCAGCTGGCGACCTTGGGCATGGTTGAGGTCACTGATATTGTCGAAGCCATTCACCGTGAGGTCATCTTGCGTCCCATAGGGCGCTTCAATGACCTTAATCTAAACAAATGGCAGAAGGGCCTTACCGGTCGTATCTATGGTACGGTACGCTATATGATGCTATTGGTCGGTAAAAACTTAGCAACCGTGTTTCGGCTCTATAAAACGGCAATAAATCAGCAAACCGCCCGCCCAGTAACGGGAGCGGTTAAACAACTGGTGAATGTGTTAAATGGTGTGATGGGCGATCATCTTGTCACTCATAAAAACCCCATTGCCTTGCCTATGGTGCTCTATAATCGAGATGGAAAGCCACAAAGTGGTGAGATCGTGGGGCGTGCGGTGGTGTTATGTCATGGTCTTTGTCTGAGTTATCTGAGCTGGCAGTCGTTCGATAACGATGGTTTGGGTGAAAAGGTTTTTCGAAGTCAGCCAGAGACCACAGTACTATATCTTGACTACAACACTGGTCGTCGTATCTCACGCAATGGGCGCAGTCTCTCAAAAGTGCTGCAAGACTTACTGGATCATAACCCAAATATCTCTCAGATAGATTTGGTTGGCCATAGTATGGGCGGGTTGGTTGCTCGTAGTGCGCTGTTTTATGGTAAGCAAGATGGTTTGGAGTGGGTCAAGCGTGTCGGCAATCTTGTGACCTTAGGGTCGCCACATCATGGCGCTATTCTTGAGCGTATTGGGTTTTTTGTACAAGAAGTCATTGCAAGACTGCCGTTTGCAAATGCGCTTGCCAAGCTTGGCGACCTGCGCAGTGCCGGCATCATTGATCTGCGTCATGGCAGCATTCGTGATGCTGACTGGAAGTCTATGGAGGGCCGAAGTGTCTTGCCACAGGAGTTTCGTCATCCTGCACGCTTGCCTAGACATATCAACACCTATCTGGTAGCAGCGACATTGGTCGAGGGTCATTATGACTCTATGGCTACCAGTTTATTAGGCGATGGACTAGTGACAGTAGAGTCTGCATTAGGCGATCATGAAGGAGAGCATGCACTGCTAGTACCAGAGCGTCATAAAGCTGTGTTTTATGGGGTGGGTCATATGAGCTTAATTTATAACGAAAGGGTGCAGCAGCAGGTCGTTGCTTGGCTATTAGACAATGGCAAAAGCCGCTTTGATGTAGAAGCAGATGCACTGGGTACTCGCATACACTCCTATCCTGATAAGTTCAATGTGGCGATTTGAAGTGGCCAGCGTCTGTTGAATATGAAAGCACCCCCAAGTATCATACTTGAGGGTGATTAGCAGGCAACTAAATGTTTATAAAATAAGGATTTATAAAGACAGATGGAGACTTAGTCAGCAAATATTGCTGCAACGTCATCTTCATTGAAAGCATAAACCTCTCCACAGAACCCACAATCCATCTCAAAGCTTCCCTCTTGTTCGGCAACGATGTCTAGCGCCTCTTGTTGACCGATTTGCAAAATTGCGGTTTCACACTTCTCGCGTGAGCACGTACAGCCAAACGCCAACGCCACTGCATCAGGTAATACCACTTCCTCTTCATTGTATAAGCGATACAGCAGTTCAGTAGCAGGTAAAGTAGTCAGCTCTTCGGGTTTGATGGTGCGTGTCAGTAAAGACAAGCGCGGCCATAAGTCAGTGTCCACATGCGCTTGTTCTTCTTCATCACGACGTGGCAGGAGCTGGACGAGGATACCACCGGCTTGCAAGCCATCGGAGGCCAAATTGATAAGCGTAGGAATCTGGGCAGACTGTTTTTGATAATGGGCCAAACAATCGGCTAGGTTATCATGACTGCGCTCTACGATACCTTGATAAGGCTCACTGCCTTCAGGTTGAATGTTAATAAACAGCACTCCTTGACCTGGTGCGCCAAGCTCTGCAAAGGCTTGATTGGCGCTGGTCATGTCATTCCACGCTTGTATTTGCTCGTCCGTCTCTGCTTTCCAGCTGGCAAGCGCACGAATGATACCAGACTGATCGCACTCAGCCATCGCCCAGTTAAGTAGGCTGTCACTGTCTGACGACTGCAGCTGAATAGATAAGTGACCATCGATTTTTAGGGTGCCTATCAGCAAGCTGGCTGCCGTTAGCATCTCACCCAATAAGCGCTTAATGGCCTCAGGGTAAGGTTTTTGAGCAATGATAGTGGCATAGCTGCGTGACAGGCGTACCACATCTCCACGGACAGGTGAGTCTTGAATAAAAAAGCGCTGACGGACGTCATTTTCGATAGTCATAGTATTGATATCTTGAGTTTGCTGGTTGTGATTGGTTTGAGTCATAAAAGTCTTTTTGATACTGGTAATATTGAGAAGTTGCTAGCTTTATGGGGATGACTGTGGATTTATCAATAACAAGCAAAATAGTCTTAGGGGCGTATTATTAATTTAAGGTTTTTAACTAGGAGGTATAAAAACCGTAGAAATTGATTGCCTGTTATCGGAAAAAACATTACTAACCGGATATAAATTGTTGTACAGTAAGATTCAGTTGCATTATGATAACTCATAGTAACAATGTGTATGCGTAGCGCTAAAGTATATGACGCTATGCCGTTTAATAGTGACTTTCCACAGCAGTGGTTAAGTCATCACTCTCAATTTGTAATGATGTGATAAAAGGATATATCTCATGATTCACTCTATTTCTAAGCCATTAACTTTGGTCGCCTTTATGGCGTTAGGATTGGTTGGTTGTAATAACAGTAGCCAGACTACCAGTGAGGAAGTGGCAACAGATGATGCAGCGACGGATACGGCAGCCAATCTGAGCGGCACCCTACAAAAAATAAAAGATTCAGGCACTATTGTCGTCGGTTATCGCGACTCCTCTATTCCATTTTCGTATATCGCTGATGACCCCAATCAGCCTATGGGCTATGCTCATGATTTAGAAATGAAGGTCGTCGAAGCAGTCAAGCAAAAGCTAAATATGCCAGACCTAAACGTCCGGTATAACCTCATTACGTCACAAACTCGTATTCCATTGGTACAAAACGGCACTATCGACTTTGAATGTGGCTCCACCACCAACAACGAAGAGCGCCAAAAACAAGTGGCGTTTTCTAATGGATTTTTTGAAATTGGCACCCGTCTTCTTACAGCAACTGACTCTGGTATCAATGACTTTGAAGACTTAGCCGATAAGACTTTGGTCACCACGGCAGGTACGACATCAGAGCGTTATATTCGTCAGTATATCGATGACAACGAGATGGATACAGATATCATCTCTGCCAAGGACCATGGCGAAAGCTTCTTAATGTTGGAAAACGGTCGTGCTGACGCTTTTATGATGGATGATGTGCTACTAGCAGGCGAGCAAGCCAAGTCCAAAAACCCTGATAACTGGGTAATCGTTGGTGAGCCGCAGTCCTTTGAAATCTATGGCTGTATGATGCGTAAAGATGATCCTGAGTTTAAAGCTGTGGTTGATGAAGCCTTGACTGATGTCTTTAGCTCGGGTGAGATAAATAGCATCTACGATAAGTGGTTTATGAACCCTATTCCTCCCAAAAACGTCAATCTAAACTTTGAGATGTCAGATAACCTAAAGGCACTCATCGCCAATCCTCATGACAGCGCTCAGCCAAAAGACGCTGGACAGTAATGATTGTTGGTCCCTCAAAATAGATTGCTCATGCGCTCAGAGCAGTAGTGAAGACTGATCTGAGGCGTGAGCCTATCGCTCACGTATTGGAGAGACAACAATGAACTACAGCTGGAACTGGGGTGTGCTGTTTGAGCAAACTGGCGTAGGTAGTGAGCTGTACCTCCATTGGATGATAACGGGTCTGGGCTGGTTGCTACTGATTGGTAGTATTGCTTGGGCCATCGCCATGGTCGTCGGCACCATCTTAGGTATCATGCGTACCTTGCCCAGTAAGACTGCCCGTAGTATTGGCACCGCTTATGTGACTTTTTTTCGTAATATTCCCCTGCTTGTACAACTGTTCTTTTGGTTTTATGTGGCCCCTGGCTGGCTGACACCTGCTTTGCAAGAATGGTGGTATAAAGACTTGTCTCCAAACACCTCTGCCATGCTTTCAGCGAGTATCGGTCTTGGGTTGTTTACCGCTGCTCGCATCGTCGAGCAGGTACGTACAGGCATCGAATCACTACCACAGGGCCAAGTCAATGCCGCTTATGCACTGGGTTTTAGCATCCCGCAAGCCTATAAAGAAGTGCTCTTACCACAAGCCTTTCGTATCATACTGCCGCCGCTTAGCTCAGAGCTGACCAACTGCTTTAAAAACGCCTCAGTGGCCTCACTGGTCGGGGTCATGGAGCTGATTAGCCAGACCAAAACCATCAGTGAATACACCCAAAACAACCTAGAAATATATACCTATGCCACGGTAATTTATTTGGTGTTTAATCTGTCCTTGATTGCCATTATGGGCTTGATTGAGCGTAAGTTGCGGGTGCCAGGGCTTATCGCAGGGAGTCAGAAATGAATATGATGACAGAGCTTGCGACCGCCTATCCTGGTTTGATGGGTGGCATGATGACCACGCTCAAGGTGTTGTTTTTGGCGATACTGGGTGGTATCAGTTTGGGTACGGTATTGGCGTTAATGCGTTTATCAGGTATCAAAGCACTTGAAGTGCCTGCTAAGTTATACGTCAATTATTTTCGCTCTGTGCCGCTGCTACTGGTATTGCTGTGGTTTTATTTTGCGGTCCCTATGATCTACTTTTGGATCGCAGGGAAGTACCTGCAGTTGGATGCCGCTTTTGCCTCCTGCGTGGTTGCCTTCATGATGTTTGAGGCCGCTTACTTCTCAGAAGTAGTACGTGCTGGTATTCAGTCTATTGGTAGCGGACAGGTCAATGCTGCCAAAGCCTTGGGGATGACGTATGGGCAGACCATGCGCTTGGTTGTATTGCCCCAAGCCTTTCGCAAGATGCTGCCGCTGATTTTGCAGCAATGTATTATTTTGTTTCAAGACACGACCTTGGTATTTGCTATCGGTTTGACCGACTTTTTTCGCGCCGCCTATGTGCGTGGCGAGCTAATGGGGTTGCTAACGCCCTATATCTTAGGTGCAGGTGCAGTATATTTTATCATCAGTGTCACCGCCTCTATCGGTGTACAACAGGTACAAAAACGTTTGCGCTTTTAAGACGACTTGATTGGCGTTTTTATAACCAATAATAAAGCAATATGGCTAGGAGCCAGTGATGAGTAATGCTGATACATATATAAATAGCTTTGGTGGCTTGGTCACAGATAACGGCCATGCCAGCGACGAGATCGTAATAAAAATGACGGATGTCAGTAAATGGTATGGCGACTTTCAAGTGCTCACTGACTGTACCGCTCATGTTCACAAGGGCGATGTGGTCGTGGTTTGTGGTCCTTCAGGCAGCGGCAAGTCGACACTGATTAAGACGGTCAATGGCTTAGAGCCTTTTCAGCAAGGTGAAATCATAGTCAATGGAATCTCCGTCGGTGCACCAAAGACCAATCTGCCAAAACTACGCAGTAGTGTAGGGATGGTATTTCAGCACTTTGAATTGTTTCCGCATCTGACCATTATTGACAATTTGACGGTCGCACAAATCAAAGTCTTAGGACGAAGTGAGAGTGAGGCTAAGAAAAAAGGTATGGCCTATCTGGATCGTGTTGGGCTTAGTGCTCAGGCACCAAAGTACCCCGCCGAGCTCTCTGGAGGGCAGCAGCAGCGAGTGGCGATTGCACGAGCGTTAGCGATGGATCCAGTAGCCATGCTGTTTGATGAGCCAACCTCAGCGCTTGACCCTGAGATGATTCAAGAAGTGCTCGATGTGATGGTCGAGCTGACCCGTGATGGTATGACTATGATGTGTGTGACCCATGAGATGGGTTTTGCCAGACAAGTTGCCAATCGTATTATTTTTATGGACGAGGGCTATATCGTAGAAAACTGTAGTAAAAATGAGTTTTTTGAGGCGGCAAAAAGCGAGCGGGCACAAGCATTTTTATCAAAGATTTTAAATCATTGAGCCCATGTCTCGCTTTACAATGATATTTAGCGCCTATGATTAGGCGCTTTTTTGTAGTAGTAGACTTATAGCATAAATACTGATGTGGCTATGACTGTCTATATGAGTGTATGGCTGTTTACTGATACAATAGGGCAAAAATGCTGATAATTAAGAAAATCTATAACGGTTATAAACTATATCGGAGCCAATATGAGTACAGAAAACCTATCATCACAAGCGGGCGTTGTCGTCATCGGCGCAGGGTTAGCAGGCTGGCATGTCATCGATGCCATTCGAGCAAAGGATAAAGACATCCCCATTACCCTAGTCACCACGGACAGCGGTGATCGTTATCATAAGCCTATGTTGACCATGGCAATCAGCCAAAACAAAAGCGCTGCCGATCTCGTACGAGCAACTGGTGCCGAGGCGGCAGAGGCAGCCAATGTTAAGTTACTCGCTCATACCCAAGTGAGTGATATCGATGCTGTCAGTCAACAATGTCACCTCGTCTCAGGTCTACGCTCAGACCCTGTCTATACCAACTATGCGACGATCAGCTACGATAAGTTAGTACTGGCGATGGGTGCACATCCTATCTTTCCGTCAAGCTTACCAGAAGACTTGGTCTGGCACGTCAATCATATTGAGCGCTTTGGACAACTACAAGAGCAGTTGGCAACAGGCAGCCAGCATGTTGCGATTATCGGTGCTGGTATGGTTGGGACAGAGATTGCAGAGGATCTACTAAAGGCTGGACATGAGGTGACACTTTTGGATCTCAACGAGGCGCCCCTCTCACAAATGCTCCCGCCAAAAGCAACCGCTCGTATTGCGCAAGCGATCAAGTCACAAGGGATTAACTTCTTGGGGAGCAGCCAAGTCTCAAGCGTGACTCGCATCAATGATAATAACAGCAATGAGCGTAAGTTACAGGTCAGTTATGAGACACTTGCCGTAGAAGGTGAAACACAAGAGTCTCCTAAAACGCTAGTCGTCGATCATGTGATTGCCAGTACAGGTTTGGTCGTCGATGATAAATTGCCTACCGCTGCTGGGGTAGAGTTTAATCGTCGCACTGGTATCGTCGTTGATAGCCAAACGCTGCGTACCAACGCCTCCAACATTTATGCCATCGGTGACTGCATGTCTATCAATGGCGTGGCCTGTCGTTATGTGGCACCGCTGCGCGCCCAAGCGGCGACCATTGCCGACGATATCTTAGGTCATGAGCATGATGGCTATGAGCATAAGTCACCGATGATTCGCCTAAAAAACAAAGCCATTTCGGTCATGATTACTGGTGTGCCACAAGCTAAGGGCGATTGGCAAGTGAAGACTGAAAGTGATAATGAGCTTGTCATGGACTTACTCAATGAAACTGGTGAGGTCAGTGCAACAGTGACTATCAAAGCACCAGTAACCGCATAAAAACATATAAAAAAGTGGCAAGTACGTCTATAACATACCAATAAGCAAAATACTGGTAAAGCTGGCCAAATACTATTATGGTATAGAGTGGTTTTATGGATTTAAGCCACTCTGTATTATTGTTTGTTATTATACTATGCCTGAAACGTACGGTTAAGGGCAAAGGTGCTGCAGCTACAAGATGTAGTACGGACACTGGTTTTTCTTGCTATGCTGGTCTTTTAAAGTGATGTCAAGTTAAGCAGTGTCTTTGCAGAGATTTGTCTTAAATGATACATGTTGTATCATCGTTATTGACAGGGTTTCATTTTTGGCGGTATAGTGGCTTATATTTAAGGAAGAACAAAAGCCTATAGTTCGTAAAAGGTAAAAAGCGAAAGGACTCGTTATGACTCAAGATATGGATTACGATATCATTTACAATGATATCTTAGATAAAGTACCAACCATCAATATGGGCGCAAAATCTGCCAATGCGCCACTCACTCAAAGCTATGATAAAGGTCCTGATGTGCCGCTGATTGAAGCGACCATCGGCGATTTTTTCGATGCTATTGTTTCTAAATACCCAGAGCGTGAAGCTTTGGTTTCTCGCCATCAAAACATCCGCTGGACTTATCGTGAGCTACAGCAGCAAGTCAATAAACTGGCCAGTGCCATCATTGAGATGGGGCTTGAGGTTGGCGATCGTATCGGTATCTGGTCACATAACAATAGCGAGTGGCTATTAATGCAGCTGGCGACGGCAAAGATAGGCGTTATCCTTGTCAACATAAATCCGGCCTATCGTACCTTTGAGCTGCAGTATGCCTTAAACAAACTAGGCTGCTCGGCGCTGGTACTGATGCGTCACTTTAAAAGTAGTGATTATGCCAGCTTGATTCGTGAGCTGTGCCCTGAAATTTATCATAAAGACTATACCCAGCTAGATTTGGTCGAGATACCTACGATTGAGCGTATCATTTGGATTGATGAGCCAAACAACGATGAAGAATTCAGCTATATGCAAAAGTTCTCCGATTGGATGGCAGAAGGCGACGCCAATGACCCACGTGTCGCAGAGCGGCAAGCGACACTTAAGAACACAGATCCCATTAACGTGCAGTTTACCAGTGGGACGACAGGCACACCAAAAGGCGCCACGTTAACCCACCGTAATATCCTCAATAATGGCTACTTTATCGGTGAGGCGATGAACCTGACAGAAGAAGATGTCTTGTGTATCCCTGTACCGTTATATCACTGCTTTGGTATGGTGCTCGGCAATCTGGCCATTCTTACCCATGGCGGCTGTATTGTTTATCCTAATGATGGTTTTGAGCCTTTAAGTGTCCTAAAAGCAGTCCAAGAAGAGAAGTGCACCGCATTGCATGGTGTACCCACGATGTTTATCGCCATGCTGGATCATCCAGATTTTGCGCAATATGATTTATCGACGCTGCGCACGGGTATCATGGCAGGCTCAAGCTGTCCGATTGAGGTCATGCGCCGAGTCATTGATGAGATGCATATGAGCGAGGTGACGATCGCTTATGGTATGACCGAGACCAGTCCTGTCTCCTGTCAAACCAACAAACATACCCCGCTTGAAAAGCAAGTTTCTACTGTGGGTTTGGTACAGCCGGCCCTTGAGGTTAAGATTGTCGATACTGAAACAGGCGAGATCGTTCCGATTGGTGAGACAGGTGAGCTCCTGACTCGTGGCTACTCAGTGATGAAAGGCTACTGGGGCAGCCGCTTTAAAACCCGAGAGGCTATCCAAGATAATTGGATGCATACTGGCGATTTGGCCACCATGGACGAAGACGGTTATGTCAAAGTGGTGGGCCGTAGTAAAGATATGGTGATTCGAGGTGGAGAGAATATCTATCCAGTAGAGATCGAAAACTATCTGTATCGTCATCCTAAGATTCGAGACGTACAAGTTGTCGGAGTTCCTGATAAAAAGTATGGCGAAGTCTTAGCGGCTTGGATCATCACCAAACAAGATGAGACACTGACTGAAGATGAGGTGAAGCAGTTCTGCCGTGATCATATTGCTCACTACAAAGTGCCACAGTATTACCGTTTTGTCGAAGAATATCCAATGACCGTCACCGGTAAAATTCAAAAGTATAAAATTACCGAAATGATGATTGAAGAGTTGGGCTTAGAGTAAGTTTATATCATAACCAAAGCATCTAAGATTAATCACAAGAGTAACGCTTAAAACGATCAGCCTTCAGTACTATTGGCATAACAAAGTTACTCGCATTTATGTATAAAAAAAAGGGATATCATGAGCGCTATCATAACCAGTAAATTGAGTCCAAACGCCAGCGAGTTTCAGCAAAACAGTGCCGCAATGCAAGCCGTCGTTGATGATCTATATGCGCACCTGCATAAAGTCGTGCAAGGTGGCTCAGAGCGAGCACGAGCCAAGCATCTAGCACGTGGCAAGCTGCTCCCTCGTGAGCGTGTTGAGCGTCTGCTTGATGTGGGCACGCCGTTTTTAGAAGTGGCTCCGATGGCAGCGCACGATATGTATGGCGAAGACATTCCCGCCGCAGGTGTTATCGCTGGCATCGGTCGCATCAACGGGACTGAGTGTATGATTGTCTGTAATGATGCCACAGTAAAAGGTGGTACTTACTACCCCATGACAGTCAAAAAGCATCTACGGGCGCAAGAGATTGCACAAGAAAATAACTTGCCTTGTGTGTATCTGGTGGACTCAGGCGGTGCAAACCTGCCCAACCAAGACGACGTGTTTCCAGACAAAGAGCACTTTGGCCGTATCTTCTTTAATCAAGCCAATATGAGTGCGGCAGGTATTCCTCAGATCGCTGTGGTTATGGGCAGCTGTACTGCTGGTGGTGCTTATGTACCGGCAATGAGTGATGAGTCTATCATTGTCAAAGAGCAGGGTACTATCTTTTTGGGCGGCCCACCACTTGTCAAAGCGGCGACTGGCGAAGAGGTTAGTGCTGAGGACTTGGGTGGCGGCGATGTGCATACTCGCCTATCAGGGGTCGTCGATCATTTGGCGCAGAGCGATACTCATGCGCTATCGATTGCTCGTAACATCGTTAGCCACCTCAACCGCCCTGACAAACAGATCCCTAACCAGATTACCCCACGTCCACCACGCTATGATGCTAAAGAATTATACGGCATCATTCCGACCGACAAGCGTAAACCCTTTGACATTAAAGAGATCATCGCTCGTATCGTCGATGACAGTGCTTTTGATGAATTCAAAGCACGCTTTGGCACCACATTAGTCTGTGGCTTTGCCCATATCGAAGGCATGCCAGTCGGCATCATCGCCAATAACGGCATCTTGTTTAGTGAGTCGGCACAAAAAGGCACGCACTTCATTGAGCTGTGCTGCAAGCGCAAAATCCCACTGGTATTTTTGCAAAACATTACCGGCTTTATGGTGGGGCGCAAGTACGAAAACGAAGGCATCGCCCGTCATGGGGCTAAGATGGTGATGGCGGTTGCCAATGCTAAAGTACCAAAATTCACCGTTATCGTCGGTGGCTCATTTGGTGCCGGTAACTATGGCATGTGTGGCCGAGCCTACAGTCCACGCTTCTTATGGATGTGGCCCAATGCGCGTATTTCAGTAATGGGCGGTGAGCAAGCGGCTTCGGTCTTGGCAACAGTGAAGCGTGATAACTTTGAGCGCAAAGGCGAGGAGTGGAGTGCGGAGGACGAAGCGGCATTTAAAGCACCAATTCTCGATATGTATGAAGAGCAAGGCCATCCTTATTATGCCACCGCCCGTCTTTGGGATGATGGCGTCATCGATCCTGCCGATACACGCAAGGTATTGGCATTAGGGCTGAGCGCTGCCTATAACGCACCGATTGAAGAGACCACTTATGGGGTCTTTAGAATGTAGCTTGTTACATTCAGCTTTTCAGTGGAATCTGAAATCAGACAGTTTATGGAAGCTAAAGCCACAGTCTACGCCTATAAATAATAGTGGTTGTGAGTGGCATATAAAACATTGAGATAATGAGATATGAATAATTATAAAAGTCTATTGGTCGCCACCGAGCAGCACGTAGCGACAGTGACGCTAAACCGTCCTGAGATACGCAATGCCTTTAATGACGAGATGATTGCCGAGTTAACCGAGGTTTTTACCACACTTGGCAATGACGATAATGTGCGAGTCATTGTGCTAGCAGCGGCGGGCAAAGCGTTCTGTGCTGGTGCGGATCTAAACTGGATGCGTGCTATGGCTGATTATAACTATGAAGAGAACTTGGCTGACGCCGATAAATTAGCACAAATGCTCAAGACCATTTATGAGTGCCCTAAGCCAACGGTCGCTGCCATTCAAGGCGATGTCTACGCAGGTGGCATGGGGTTGGTGGCTGTTTGTGATGTGGCCATCGCTGTAAAGATTGCCAATTTTTGCTTAAGCGAAGTACGTCTGGGCTTAGCGCCTGCCACCATTAGCCCCTATGTCGTAAGAGCATTAGGGGCTAGAGCGTCGCATCGCTACTTTTTAAGCGCGGAAGTGTTTGATGCCAAAAAAGCACGTCAGCTGGGCTTTATTCACGAGCGTGTTAGTGAAGAGTCTCTCAATGAAAGGGTTGCTGCATTTTGCGAAAAAGTAGTCAAAAACAGTCCTCATGCAGTCAAAACCTGCAAGCAGCTATTACATGATGTTGCTGGCGCAACGATTACCGACGAATTGATCGCCGATACGGTCAAAGGTATCGCTGATATCCGCTCATCAGAGCAAGGTCGTGAGGGCGTACAAGCGTTCTTACAAAAGCGCAAACCTGACTGGTTAACAACAGATAAAACACAAGATGATAAATAATAACGATGAGACACAGGGATAGTTATGTTTTCTAAAATTTTAATCGCCAACCGTGGTGAAATTGCTTGCCGAGTTGCCGCTACTGCCAAGCGTATGGGCGTAAGTACCGTCGCTGTTTACTCTGATGCTGATCGTATGGCCAAGCATGTCGCTGTCTGTGATGAAGCCGTTTATTTGGGCGGCTCGGCCCCCAAAGACAGCTATCTTAAAGGCGATGCTATCATTAACATCGCACTCGATGTCGGTGCACAAGCAATCCATCCGGGTTATGGTTTTTTAAGTGAAAATGCGGAGTTTGCTCAAGCCTGTCAAGATGCAGGACTGGTGTTTATCGGTCCTTCTGCGGATGCGATTCGAGCAATGGGTGGTAAGTCGGAGTCCAAGCGTTTGATGGAAGCCGCTGGTGTACCCTTGATACCAGGCTATCATGGCGATAATCAAGATGCCGAGTTTTTGCAGCAGCAAGCAGACGCTATTGGCTATCCAGTCCTGATTAAAGCCAGTGCAGGTGGCGGTGGTAAAGGCATGCGTATCGTAGAGCAGAGTAGCGACTTTATTGGATTGCTAGACTCATGTCGCCGTGAAGCCATTACCAGCTTTGGCAATGACCAAGTACTGATCGAAAAGTATGCCCTCAAGCCACGCCACATCGAAATTCAGGTTTTCGGTGACAGTCATGGCAACTATGTGCATCTGTTTGAGCGTGATTGCTCAGTACAGCGCCGTCATCAAAAAGTGCTAGAAGAAGCACCAGCGCCTGGTGTCGATGAGGCCATGCGCAAAGCAATGGGAGACGCTGCAATCGATGCTGCTCGTGCAGTCAGCTATGTTGGCGCAGGGACAGTTGAGTTCATCGTTGAGCAGCGTGCAGGCGAGATGAGCTTTTATTTCATGGAGATGAATACCCGTTTGCAAGTTGAGCACCCTGTTAGTGAAGCCATTACTGGCGTTGATTTGGTTGAATGGCAGCTCAAGGTGGCGGCAGGTCAGGCTTTACCCAAACAGCAAAATGAGCTGACCATAAGCGGTCACGCCATCGAAGCACGTATTTGTGCTGAAAACCCTGATAATGATTTTTTACCAGCGACGGGTACACTTTTTGCTTACCAAAAGCCTGCGCATAGCACCTTTGTCGTTGATGAGGTACGTATTGATGATGGGGTTCGCGAGGGTGATGTGATTAGTCCCTTTTATGACTCTATGATTGCCAAGCTGATCGTGCATGCGCCGACTCGAGAGCAGGCGTTGGCTAAGCTGGATCGAGCCTTGGGACAGACACGTATCGTTGGGTTACCTACCAATGTGGCATTTTTACGTTATATTTTAAATACGGAGTCCTTCAGTCAAGCCAACTTGGATACGGCACTGATTGAACGTGAAGCGGACGAGCTGTTTGATCAGCACCCACTAGATTTATCGACGCTTACGGTCACGGCGATCGTGCAGCAGCTGGCGAGTGAAGACACAGCACAAGCAGGTATAGATCCCTTTAGTCAATCTACTGGCTTCCGTGCTTATAGCGACTATAGCAGATCGTTTAGCTTGATTTATGATGAGCAAACTTACAGCGCCCGCATCAGTCATTGGCATAATGCAAATGGTGTCGACAGCAAAAACGGGAACGAGACTCTCAGCAGCTTTGCGCTGGTCATCGAAAAAGAGATCGCTAGTACTCAAGATGATGGCAATGTCAATGTCGCCGCTCAGACAGAAATAGTTTATGAAGGGCAAGTCAGCTACACCAGTCAAGATGCTCACAATCATACCTTATGGCTTGATGACGCTCGTATCAGCGCTCAGAGCTGGGTACACAATGAGACTGTGCATGTGTTTACTGATCAAGGTCGTGACGAGATTACGCTCATTGATATCATGGCGCATGTGGGCGAAGACAGTGCTGCTGCTGGTAGCTTAAAATCACCTATGCCAGGTCAAGTCGTGGCCTTTAAGGTCGCTGTTGGTGATAGTGTGAAAAAGGGCGAGCCATTGGCGGTGATCGAGGCGATGAAGATTGAGCACACCATTACAGCCCCGACCGATGGTACGGTAGCAGAGCTATTATTTGGTGCAGGTGACTTGGTCGCTGATGGCGATGAGCTACTGCGTATCGACACTGAAGATGGTCAATAAAAAGGACGACAAATATGAATCACTCGTATCCAGATCATGTGCGCATCGTCGATGTCAGCCCTCGGGACGGACTGCAAAACGAAGCCATGACAGTGCCAACGGCAGTGAAGCAGACGCTTATCAGTGATTTGATCGCTGCAGGGGTAAAAAAACTGGAAGCGACCAGTTTTGTTTCGCCCAAGTGGGTACCACAAATGGGCGATAACAGTGAGCTGATGACGGCGCTGGCAGAGACGAGGCGTGATGATATTGTCTATTCAGTACTGGTGCCCAATATGCGCGGGTTTGACAACGCCATCGAGCACCGCCCTGACGAAGTGGTCATTTTTGGTTCAGCCAGTGAGACCTTTAGTCAAAAAAACATCAATTGCAGTATCGATGAGAGTATTGAGCGCTTTGCTCCTGTTGCTGCTGCTGCAAAAGCACAAGGCATTAAGGTGCGTGGCGTCATCTCTTGTACGGTTGGCTGTCCTTATGAGGGCGAGATCGATCCTAGTCAAGTGGCTTATGTCACCAAGCGTTTGGTTGAGATTGGCGCTGAGCAGATTGGTATCGCTGATACTATCGGCGTCGGCACACCGCTAAAAGTGCAGCGAGCCCTACACTCCGCGCTCGAGTATGCCGATATCACTATGCTCTCAGGGCATTTCCATGATACTTATGGTCAAGCCGTTAGTAATACTTTGGCGGCACTGCAGATGGGGGTCAGCGAGTTTGATACCTCAGTGGCAGGGCTTGGTGGCTGTCCGTATGCCAAAGGCGCAACGGGCAATGTCGCCACTGAAGATGTGGTCTATATGCTGCACGGCATGGGCATCAGTACGGGTATTGATTTGGATAAGTTGGTCGTGGCAGGTGAGCGTATCAGTGAGTTTTTGGGTCGCCGTAATGGCTCAAGCGTGGCACGTGCCATTATCAATAAACGTCAGTCTTGACCGATAATGTCAATTCACTATAAAAGTGTTACAGCGTTAGCCTCGCTTGAAGTATTCAACATACATCTACACTCGGTTGTCTTGTAGCACTTTTAAATTGAATTAACTATGGCATCAAAAATACAATTAGTCTTAAGCTAAATGAATAGATAGATAGATAGATAGATAGATAGATAGATGGATTTATGGCTGGTACCAATTTTCTTCGCTTGCTGTGCGACTTCGTCACTCCAGAGGCTTCAAAAAATTTGCCCCAGCCCTATCCTCTCTTTTTAAATTGACACAGCTCTAGGGCGTGTCCTCATTTTAAAAATGGCGATAAAAATGAGATAAATTGCCGTCAAACAAGGAAAATAGCGCAGATAATATCGGGATATTACCTAGCTATTTAACGATGTTTGGCAAGATTTAGCCATTTTTAGCCCATTTAGGTATCCTTCGATTGAATTGAGGACATGCCCTAGTAAGAAACTAAACATCAAAATACAAGGAATGGTTATGAGTTTACCCGGATTGAATTTTCAGCTTGGCGAAGATATCGATGCCCTGCGTGACGTGGTACAGCAGTTTGCTGCAAAAGAAATCGCCCCACGAGCAAGCGAAATCGACAGCAGCGATGAGTTTCCTATGGACTTGTGGCAAAAAATGGGCGACTTGGGTTTGCATGGCATTACTGTACCCGAAGAATATGGTGGCTCGGATATGGGCTACGTGGCGCATATGGTGGCAATGGAAGAGATCAGCCGTGCTTCTGCCTCTGTGGCGCTGAGCTATGGTGCGCACTCAAACCTGTGTATTAACCAAATCAAACGCAATGGCAATGAGGAACAAAAACAAAAATACTTACCTAAGCTGATCAGCGGTGAGTTCATCGGGGCTTTAGCGATGAGTGAAACCGGCGCTGGCTCAGACGTGGTCAGTATGAAACTAAAAGCTGAAGAAAAAGATGGTCACTATGTGCTAAACGGCAGCAAAATGTGGATCACCAATGGTCCAGATGCCGATGTGATGGTGGTGTATGCCAAGACCAATCCAGAGCTAGGCGCCAAAGGCATGACTGCCTTTTTAGTAGAAAAAGGCATGGAAGGCTTTGGTACGGCGCAAAAGCTTGACAAGCTTGGCATGCGTGGTAGCCATACGGGTGAGATGACCTTTAACAATGTCAAAGTCCCAAGCGAAAACGTCTTAGGTGGCGTCGGCAATGGTGTCAAAGTGCTGATGAGTGGTCTCGACTATGAGCGTGCGGTACTCGCTGCAGGCCCTATCGGCATCATGCAGGCGGTGATGGATAACGTCGTGCCTTATATCCATGATCGTAAACAGTTTGGTCAGTCAATTGGTGAGTTTCAGCTCATTCAAGGTAAAGTGGCTGATATGTACACTATCTTGCAAGCGGGACGTAGCTTTTTATACACGGTCGGCAAAAACCTCGATATGCTCGATCAGCGTGGTGCAGGTCATAGCCGAGAAGTGCGTAAAGACTGTGCCAGTGTGATCCTGTGGTGTGCCGAAAAAGCCACATGGATGGCAGGTGAGGGTATTCAGATCTTTGGCGGTAATGGCTATACCAATGAGTATCCACTCGGCCGCTTATGGCGTGATGCCAAGTTGTATGAGATTGGCGCAGGTACCAGTGAAATACGCCGGATGTTGGTGGGTCGTGAATTGTTTAACGAGACCAAATAGTAATAATCTACAAGTGAAATAATTGATTCTCAATTATTTTATCTTATTGGCGTAGGCTGGGTTTTTAACCCAGCCTACGAAGCTATTTTATTATGACTATTTACTATGATCAAAATAGCGTGACAGACCATTTAACAATAGATCATCACGAATACGGACAGAACGATTGACGTGTTGAGCGATAATATGAGCATCGCCACCCGTCATAATCAGCTCAAAATTTGGATGACGGCTGCTGATTTCATTCACTGCACCGACGATAGACAATAATATCCCGCGATGAACGGCATCTTGGGTTGTTACGCCTTGGCCGACACTATCAAAGCTACCGTTCGAAATGGTGATTTGCTTGGTACCCGAAAACAGCGAGTCACGTTGCAGATAAATACTGGGGAAAATATAACCGCCCAAATGCTCAGCGTGATCAATCAAGTCGATCGTCACAGCAGTACCACAGCCGATAACACACTGGCGCTTTTGTTTGTCGACGGCGCCTAGCATCTGTAACCAGCGGTCACAGCCGAGCTGATTGGCATCATAGGAGCTGGTCATCAGTGGATGCGCGGCATCGACATGGACAAACTCAAAAGGGATATCGAGTCGGCTTAAGGTCTCTGATACCTTTACATTCAGCTCATCACCGAGTACAGACGAGATACCGATGAAGTCAGGCGCATAACGCTCAAAGCGATCCGTTAGGCCCATGAGCAGTTCGGCAGGGGCTTGCAGGTGCTGTTTGGCCTCGTGGGCTACGATTTGACCGATATCATCGGTAAGCCAGTATTTGAGACGGGTGTTGCCAAGATCTAACCAGAGCATAAAAATCCCTTTATATGGTGCTCGTTAAGTATGAGGTCTAAGCTTTACCAATCACATCAATGCGACCGGTAAAAAGCGTAGAAAGCTTACCGTTATCTTGGCGTAATTGCAAACACCCATGCTCATCAATACCGCAGGCAGCGCCAGTAATGGTGTTGGCATCGCCATGATGCTCTTGGGTGATACGCAGTCGCAACCCTGATAACGCATCTAGCGCTGCAAACTGCTGCAAAAAATGTTGGAGATAGTAAGTGTGGCCAGTGGGTTTTTCGATATGCAGATGCTCAAAGCGTGTTATAGCCGCAATTAAGGACGCACTCATTTGTTGATACAAGGTTTGCAGGCTTGGTAGAGGCGTGCTCGAGCTATTGGGTTTTAAGGATTGATAAATGTCTTGTAAGCTAAGCGCTTGATAGCTCATGCCTTCACAAGTCTGCGCCGTGAGTTTTGGCGCTGTTTGGACGTTAAGCCCCACACCCATAACGACACCAACTAACTTGCCGGCTTGTATGACAGGCTCAATCAAAATGCCAGCCAGCTTGCTAAATGGCGTCACTGACGTGTCTGCTACGGTGTTATCTGCTGTCGGTAAAAACTGATAAAAGCCCAAATCGTTGGCCCATTTTACCCCGATAGGTGTCAAATGCTGCGCCTGAAGCTGTTGATTAAGCGTTTCAATAACTGGCATTTTTGCCAGCTCAACCCCGATGATTAACGACAATAAGCCACTAATGGGCATATGCACAGGATGGTATAACGACAGATAGACATTGCCGCATGGCGACTGCCACGAGCGTCCCCGTTGGCCACGTCCTGCGCTTTGGGTCTCGGCGGTCAATAGATGCATCTGCGCGGCATTTAGCGCACCCTTCTCTACGTCAGCGATTAGCTCGCTGTTGGTAGAAACACTGCGCTTGACGTGACGGTGGCTAAGTTCAGATAAATGAACAGATAAGTGAGCAGGTGATGGCATAGTAATGGTCGATGAATATAAATGAGTAGTGCGAGTCAAATTACCTGGCACGGTTTTAGGTTGCATCAACAAAAGCGCTGTACTTTAATGATGCAAATATGTTGGCTATTATTATATAAAAATAACCATAATAAAAGGTGGTCCTATGATTTGGTTTGTGCTGGCAGTGCTTTTGCTGGTTTAGCAGGTGGTCAGCTGCCATTAAGCGAGATTGGGGATTGTGATTTACTCCTCATCAATCGCATCTAGCCCCAAACGTATCCATTTGCATGCCAGCTCACTATGATCGCTAAGCGAGTTCCATAGTCCATCTTCGCTAAAGATAGAGTAGGTCTCGCCTGAGTGCTCAATCGGTAGATCTGCTTCGCGGTCTGCCATCCATTGCGGGCTAAAGTAATAGTTCTTTAGCTCTTGTAGCAAGGCTTCAGCTTGTGCAAACTGAGCTTGTGCCTGCACTTGCTCACGGTACAACTGGCACCATTTCTCGTACTTTTGTTGCATGTCTTGTGGGTCGTATTTATCAAAATTATCTTCAGTCATTTTAACTCCTTTGGTCTTGAGTATGCAGACCAGTCATTTATATACTAAGCTCTAGGGCATATTCTCAATTCAATCGATAGCCATCTAAATGGGCTAAAAATGGCCAAACGGTGTCAAATAGCTGACTAATATCTCGATATTATCTGCGCTATTTTCCTTGTTTGACGGCGATTTATCTCATTTTTATCGCCATTTTTAAAATGAGGACACGCCCTAGTATAGCATCTCGCACAAAGCCTAAAAACATTGCCCGATTTCAGGTAGAATACCCGCCTGTTTTTGTTAATCTCATTGATCCTTCATGCGTCTAAAATCTCTCAAGCTGGCAGGCTTTAAATCCTTTGCCAATCCGACGACTTTTACCTTCCGCCATGGCATCACCGCTATCGTCGGGCCAAACGGCTGCGGCAAATCCAATGTCATCGATGCCATACGCTGGGTGTTGGGTGAAACCTCTGCCAAGCAGCTGCGTGGCGGGGCGATGAGTGATGTCATATTTGCTGGTACGCAGGATAAACCTGCCAAGAGTGTCGCCAGTGTCGAGTTGACTTTTGAACACACCCAAGATGAGCAGACCGGCATCCGTCATGAGCTCAACCTGTATCAAGAGTTATCGGTGCGCCGTCAAGTCAATAAGGAGGGACGCTCGGATTACTTTATCAATGGCACACGGGCACGGCGCCGTGATGTCGTGGATGTGTTTCTTGGTACTGGGCTTGGCGTACGCAGCTATGCGGTGATTGAGCAGGGCATGATTGGGCGTATTGTCGATTCAAGTCCGATGCAGTTACGTGAGTTTATCGAAGAGGCGGCAGGTGTCTCACGCTATCAGGCAAGGCGAGTAGAGACCCAAAACAAACTAGAGAAGACCCAAGAAAACCTGGCACGTCTGCACGACATGCAAAGCGAGCTGGTAAGCCAACAAAAGCGCTTGTCTAAGCAAGCCAAAAGCGCTGAGAGGTTCGAGGCGCTGACAGTAGAGCTGGCTGATATTAGACAGCAGCTTGCCATTCAGCAGCTCTATGAAGCCAAACACAATCAGCAGCAGCAAAAAACCGCCCATGAGCATAGCGCTCATGAGGTCGCCGGTTTACAAACCAGTTATGAAGCACTAAAAGCCAAACAAGATAAGTTGGCGGATGCTATCAATCAAGAGCAGTGGCTAAAAGACGATGCCCAAAGCAGGCATTATCAGCAGCAGCTTGCACTACAACAAGCCGAGCATGAGCTCAATGATGCCAAGGCACAGCTCAAAGTAGTCGAGCAGCAGTTGACCAGCATAGCGCAGCAGCGTCAGCAAGCCAGCGATGAGATTGAGCACTTAACTGCGGAGCAAACGGAGCAGCAACACGCACTGGAGGCGTTGCGACCCCAGCTTAAAGACCTGAGCCATAAACGTGATAGCCATAAGCATGACGAGCAACCATTACAGCATGCCTATCATGAGGCACAAAATCAGCTGTCACGGCTACAAGACAACCATCGTGCGCTTGAGCAGCAGCAAGCGCTCAACAACCAAGCCCAAAAACGCCATCAGCAAAGCCATCAGAAATGGCAGCATCGTCAAAAAAACTGGCAGCACTTATGGCAGCAGCTGCAACAGTCACTATCTGGTCATCTCGATAGCGCCAATGGGCAGCAGCATATCGAAGTAACTACTTTGCAGCAGACTTTAGAATCGAAAATTGCTGAGATAAACCAGCAGCTACAGCAAACTCAGCGTCAGCAAGAGCATATCAATGAGCAGCTGTCTGATTGGCAGCCACAAGCACATAAGTTAGAGCAAAGCTTGCACCAACAGCAGCGACAACTGCGTGAGGACGAAAAACAGCATGCGATATTGGCAGGAGAGTACGAGACTCTGCATCAGATACTACATCCTAAGCCACCCCCAAAATCGCAACCGCTTATTAATACAAATGTCGATATCAAAAATGAGCTGGGGAGCGAGACAGCCAGCGACTATAAAGACTTGGCGATCACAACCTTACGAGCACAAATTGAGTTAAGCCCAGAGGGGCAACAGCACGCAGCGCTACTCGATAGCGTATTGGCGTTATGGCTGGATAGTCATGTACTGGCTTCTAGCCAATCAAGTCATAAAAAAATGAACGGCGACGCTCAAGAAGCAACTGGCTTATGGCAGGCACTTGAGCCTGACTTAACAGCTTTGTTGACTTATCAGACTGCGCAAAATGAGCGTAGTAATAAAGAGGAAGCATCATCAATAGAAGCTGGCCATAGCTTGTGGCTGTCTGCTAAGCAAGACGATGTAGATACAAGTTCACTCGTTAGCGCATTGCCAGATACTTTGACTGGCAAAGTGGTGCCGTTATCTCAGCTGATTGCTGCGCCACGCTTAATGCTCTGGCAACACTGCTATTTATATATAACAGCGCCAGGAACAACTCAGCAGCAGACCATTGAGGTACTTGCCAAAGCCTTAACATCTTTGCCTTCTTCAGCTGTTTTACTAACGACTGATGGTTGGCTGCTCAGTCGTCAAGGCACGATCAATCTTAGCAAGTTTACGAGTGGGAAAAATGATCAAGATAATGGCAACAGTCAATTTTTGACGCAGCGGCTACAACAGCGCAGTCGCTTGCAAGCGTTAGAAGATCTGCTCGATACGCTTGAAGATGACATCCAAGATCAGCAACAAGTCATGACCAAACATCAGCGTGACCATGATGCACTCATGATCAATATACAAGAGATGCGTGCACAGGCTGAGCAGCTGACTCGTGACCAGTATCAATACCAGCAACAGCTGACGACCCAGCGCAGCATAGCAGAGCGTTTGCAAGCAGACAGCCAGCGCTTAATATCAGATAAAGCAGCGCTTGAGCAAGAGCGACAAGAGCTTGAGACAGAACAGCAGACCCTCGACCAAGAACAGCAAGAGGTCCAAGACAAAATAGCAGCGCTAACGCCACAACTTGCTGATGCTCGTATGACGATTCAGCAGTTACAAGTCCAACGTCGTGAGCTTGCTCGTACTCGTCAAGCAGATGATGACGCTTGGCAAGCATTACAGCTAAATATACAACAGAGCGAGATGCGTTTAGAGCATAGCGTGAGTCGTCTGAAACAATTACGTGAGCAATGTGACCAGTCACGACAAAACGAGAAAAATCTAAAAACGCAGCACAAACAGCAGCAAGACAAGCTGCCAGCACTTATAGAAGCATTGCAGCAAGCACAGGCTGCACGTGATGAGCAGCAAGCACTACTGATAGAGCGCAATAAGACGCTGACAGCGCTCAAACAAGACTATACTCAGCAGCAAGCAGCGCTGGACTCGCTACAACACGCGCTGCAGACTCAGCAAAGTCAGCTTGCCCATCATGCCACCGAGCTGGCACTCAGTACCGCTCGCTTAGATGATGCCAGTGCATATGCACAAGAAAGCCTCGATGCCTATTATAAGGTCAGTAAAAAACATAAGGCCGATCAGGAGTCTCAGCAGCAGGTGTTAAGCGTCGCCAATCTCTTGGCGGATTTTATCGCTCATGATCGCCGTGTACGCCCTGATAAAATCACTGAGCTTACCAGTACCCAGACCAAGCTTGAGCAGCAAATCAGTAAGATCGGTGCAGTCAACTTGGCGGCTGTAACTGAGCTCAATGAGATTAACGAGCGCTTAGAGCCGCTGGCACAGCAGACGACAGATATTGCCGCCAGTATGCAGACGTTGACGGCAGCGATTGCCTCAATTGATGAAACCACCAAGACGCTATTTATGCAGACATTGGAGGCGGTCAATCATGAACTGGCTCACTTGTTTGCCAAAGTCTTCGGTGGCGGGCAAGCCAGCTTGACATTAAATGTAGAGGATATGCCTGCAGATACCCCAAGATCAGAACACTGGCGAGCAGGGCTAAGCTTAATGGCGCAGCCAAAAGGCAAGCGCAATAGCCGCCTTGCGGTATTATCTGGTGGGGAGAAGACGCTCACCGCATTAAGTTTGATTTTTGCGATATTTAAGCAGCATCCAGCGCCATTTTGTGTGCTTGATGAAGTCGACGCACCACTTGATGATGCCAATGTCGGCCGCTTTACCGGCTTAATTGGCGAGCTGGCAGATGACTTGCAGTTTATTTTTATCAGTCATAATAAGCTTTCCATGCAGATTGCTGATGAGCTCAAAGGTATCACCATGCCAAGCGCTGGTATTTCCACCTTGGTGAGCGTCTCACTTGCTGAAGCTGCCCACTATATCGAGGACTAGAATCTGCTTAGTCGACAAACGGCCTAACAAAAACGAGTGTTAACGTTGATATAACAGCATTTGTTGTAATAACTGCCATAATAAATGGCACAGTATAAACGGCGACTATATGATGACGATAATAGTCAGCCATGCTAGACTATTGCCAGTTATTGTGCCTTTTTTATCCCTCTTTATCATAGTTATTAGGATGTATTTCTCATGACCGCTATTCAGTTTGTATTAATTGCCATTGCTGCATTTATTGTGCTTGCCGGCCTGTTTATGGTCATGCGCAGCTTTCAGCGTCGCAATAGCGCAGAGATGACAGCCGTCAATTATGATAAAAACGGTATTCCTATTATCCCGCGTCATGAGCGTAATATCGTTGATGAGCCAGATTTTGATGACACGGTCGCTGGTGAGACGACCATCGCTCCTGACCGTGAGTATCTAAATGCAGTCATCGAAGAAGAGGCCTTGACTGAGACACACACTCAGGTCGATGCGCAATTGACCCAAGGCCGTGGTGAAGCAAATAAAGCCAATGACCATGCCGACGATAAAGACTATATGCGCTGGCAGGCTGAGCAACAACGTGAAGACGATCTAGAGTTTGCAGAAATGGCCAATCAAATGCACAGCAATAACGAGCAGGAGCCAGATGCGTTTTCTAGCTTGATGTCTGCTACTGACAGCTTGATGCCTGTCATCGATACAGCAGACGAGCCAAGCTTCGATGACAACAGCCCCATCTTGGATCAGCATTTACTTGAGCCAGTAGACGAGGCGCAAAATGGCCCACTGATCAACGCTAAAGACAACATCAATATTACCATTTTGCCACACCAGTATCGTGACCGCCCACCAATGGTGATTCGAGGTCGTGATTTGTTGACGCTCATTGATAAGTACGGTCTGCGTTTTGGGGCGATGAACATGTTCCATCGCTATGAGCAAAAAGATGGGACAGGCATGCTTTGGTTTAGCATGATGGGCATTACTGATAGTGGTATCGCACCGTTTGACCCACATAGCGTGGCTACCAACACTTATGATGGCATCGTGGTGTTTTTGTCGCTGCCGCATCCGCAAGCGCTGCGCAGCTTTGATAGCATGATGAGCATCGCCTATATGATGGCTGATGACTTGAATGCGATGATACTTGACGAAAACAACGAGCCGATCACACCTGAATATAAGCAGCAGCTGCGCAATCAAGTACGTGATTATGATCTGTAAGTCAGCAAAAAATCGATAGGTATTTTTCTATAAATAGCGTCAATCTTTGACGCTATTTTTGTTTCTAAGCCGTCCTCGCTATCCAACTGAAGGCATAAACTTGCTATCATATCGATATCTTTAAATAGCCTAGATACCGACTATGACTGACTCTTTAAACTCTGTTGCACAGCCTGATTCAAAGCCTAGCTTGATCGATGACACCATAACGACACAAATGCGCACCCTCATCGATGCCATAAAAAAACACAACTATGCCTACTACGTGCTCGATAATCCAATCCTAGAAGACAGTGAGTACGATCAACTGCGTCGCTCCTTGCTTGAGCTAGAAGAGCAGTATCCTGAACTTGTTCAGCCAGACAGCCCTATCAACCAAGTCGGCGATGTGCCGCTATCCGCCTTTACTCAAGTCACTCATGATGTACCTATGTTGTCATTAGGAAATGTGTTTGATTACGACGGTATGCGCAGCTTTATGCGCCGAGTGAACGAGCGCCTAAGCGAAGCACAGCGGAATACTGAGTATGAGATGGAGCTCAAACTAGATGGTTTGGCGGTCTCGCTTAAATACCAGCGAGGGCAGTTTGTACAGGCGGTCACACGTGGCGATGGGCAGATAGGTGAGGACATCACTCAAAATGTCAAAACCATTCGCAATCTGCCGTTATGGCTGACGGACGCTGCTGACATTGAGCAATTAGAAGTACGTGGGGAGGTGCTGATGCCAAAAGCAGGTTTTGAGCGCCTAAACCGCCTAGCACAGGAGAGTGACGACAAGACCTTCGCCAATCCTCGCAATGCCGCTGCGGGCAGTTTACGCCAGCTAGATCCAAGCGTGGCCGCCAGTCGTCCGTTGGCTTTTTATGCTTATTCAGTCAACCAAGGCTTACCTGAAGCTATCAAGACACAATCAGCGGCATTAGCTTGGCTGCAGGATATGGGCTTTACAGTCAGCGCAGTCAAGGTCGTCAACAACCCACGTGAAGCACAGGCTTATTATGAATCCGTCATAGAAACCCGTGACGAGTTACCGTTTGAGATTGATGGTATGGTTCTTAAGGTCAATAACTTAGCCTTGCAGCAGCAGCTTGGCTACTTATCCCGTGAGCCACGCTGGGCGACGGCTTATAAGTTTCCGGCCGAAACCGTCATGACCCGTCTTAATGATATCGAATGGCAGGTTGGGCGCACCGGGCAAATCACACCAGTCGGCAAGCTTGAGCCGGTCAAAGTCGGCGGCGTCACCGTTAGTAATGTCACTTTGCATAACTTTGGCGAAATTCAGCGTTTGGACGTCAGGGCAGGGGATATGGTCAGTGTGCATCGGGCAGGCGACGTCATCCCCAAAGTCACTCGTGTCTGGCATGATCAGCGCCCAGATGACGCTCAGCCCGTTGAGTTACCAGCCGCTTGTCCAGTATGCGACTCGCCTGTGGTACTGCCTGAAGGGGAGGCGCTTGCACGCTGCAGCGGCGGTCTTATTTGTCCCGCGCAGCAGCAAGAGGCGCTCATTCATTTTGTCTCACGCCGAGCGATGGATATCGATGGCTTAGGCGAGCGTTGGCTCATCAGTTTCTTTGAGCACGGACTCATCAGAACTGTCGCTGATATCTATCAATTGCATAAACACCAAGACGATCTTATCACCTATGAAAAGCTGGGCGAAAAATCCGTCAATAATATCATCAATGCGATTGAAGACAGTAAGCAGACCACTTTAGCCCGTTTTATTTATGCGCTGGGTATTCGTGGCGTTGGTGAGACTACAGCGCAGAATTTGGCACAGCAGTTTGGTGACCTCGATAGCCTGATGGCAGCGGATATCGATAAGCTCTTACAAACGCCGGACGTGGGCGCCATCACCGCTGAGCTGATCTATGAGTTTTTTCGAGCACCGCACAATATCGAGGTCATCAGGGCTCTAATAGAGGCAGGTGTGCATTGGGATAAAGTCGAGCAAACCCTATCTGCTGATCAGCCGCTTGATGGGCAAACGTGGGTCATCACCGGTGCGCTCGACAGTATGCCACGAGATGAGGCCAAAGCTAAACTACAAGCGCTGGGAGCAAAGGTCACAGGTAGCGTTTCTGCTAAAACCAGCGCCCTGCTAGCAGGAGACAAAGCGGGCTCAAAGCTGACCAAAGCGGAGAAATTAGGAGTAAAAGTGGTCAGTGAACAGGAGTTTGTAGCGATGTTGGAAGAGGATTAAGTTTAAGCGGTAGGGTGCGCCCAGTGCAACATTAAGGAACGTATTTTGAATTTATAAATATTATTTTGTAAATAATTCGACTTGGAGTAATTTTCACGAATAAGTGTTTTAGTCTATTACTTCATATTCATGTGTCGGTGCGCACCCTACTATATTTAAATAAATCTTTAAGGATATAGGATGAAAAGATTAGTTGAGGGTTCATTAATTTGTTTAATAACTTTTTCAGCCAATGCCAATAATTGGTTTTATATAGATACGACTAAAGATGGTATTGATCATTATATGAATGTTAATACCTTAAGAATAGTTGATCGAAATGCTCAAATAGTGACTGTTTTTGTGAAAATGCGAGGCATAGAGAAAACAAATTTAAGATTTGACAATATGGTTGTTAGTTCTACTAGTTTCAAATTCGCTTTTGACTGTAGAAATGAAACTGGAAAAGCAATGTCCCATATATACTATGGTACAAACGGAGACGTTATTGATTCTGGTGATTATCATACCGAGCAATTTACCGTAATTCATCCAGGAACAAGCCAATACATGAACATGTATTCTGCTTGTGCTATGACAGGTTTCAAAAGTATTAGGGGCATACTCTAGGAAGAGAGTCTCATTTTTTCAATATATTATGAATATATATAACTAGCTAAGACTTCTTTGTCGCACCTAGCAGCCCTCAATTTTATTTAAAATGACGCACCCCAGTGTATATGGAAAGCCGAGTAGGGTGCGCCCAGCGCACCCTTAAGAAATGTATTTTGAATTAAAAGCGTTATTTATTAAATAGTTTGATGTTCAAAGTTTTTTATAGATAGGTGTTTTTAATCATTATTTTGTGTAAATGCGTTGGTGCGCGGGGCGCACCCTACCATTCTTTAATTCTATAAAGAACAAGCTACTCCAATTTATCCGAAAAATGCTTTGAGAAATCCATAGAACTACCACCCCAATCTTCCGAATAAAAACCCTGTCTCACGCAGCGATGAAAGCTCGAATATGGCCAATCTACAACCTTTTCAACCAAGCCATGCTTAACAGGGTTGTAATGTAGATAATCCATATGCTTAACAAAGTCTGCTTCATCCCTTATTTGATGCTCAAAAAACCGGCGTTGCCAGATGCCTTTCTCATATCTTTTGACCTTTGAATGGCTTAACTCATCTATTGATAACTGGTATTGTGGACAGGCTTGGGTGGTTAAGCGTTTTATCTGTGACCAACGCATACTGTAATCAGCATCATTTTCAGGCATTTTCCAGATACAATGCAAATGGTCAGGTAATTGTACCCACGCAATAATCTCGAAAGGATATTGATGTTGGATTTGTCTTATACTACTTTTAAATGCTTTGAGAAAGTCAACTTCGTATAGTATTTTTCTTCGATTATATGATACCAATGTAAAGAAATAAAAAGCGCCTTGTGTGTAAGAGCGAATATATTTGGACATTTTACTTCCTGCTTATTTTTCATTTTTAATAGGTGCGCGAGGCGCACCCTACATTTAAGCTCCTACAACTCGTCGTCTTTTTCAACCTCACCTTTCACCCCCTCCGGCTGAATCACAATCGGCAGCACCAACCCTTTAGCAAAGTCATCAGCCAACACATAGTCATAGCTGCTGGCAGCGACGTCAGACGTAGTATGAATGACAAGGGTCATATCTTCGCCGTCAGTCAGCTCATGCGAGGTATAGCTGTCACTGACCTGATCGAGCACTTTTGACAGGGCTTCGTTGCTAGCCATGCTGACCGTTAGATTGTGTTGAGCAGTTGCATCATCTACTTTGAAGTACTCTGCATAATCTTGTACATTTTGACTGTCTATCGCAAATGGATAGTCGTAGTTAGCAAGATTAGCAGCAGGTTCATCGCTCTTAATGACAGACCAATCAATGGTTTTAATCGTCGCTGACGGCTGTGATGCCGACTCTGCAACGGCTGTCTCTGTAGCCGGCTTAGGATCTTCAGCGCAGCCTGTTAACGCCCACATGCTTGCTGTCGTTATTATTATCATTCTTATCAAGCGATTGCTCATTGACACATCCTTTTTGCTATCGATCATAAATCGTGCGTTATATAAGATAAACGCTATTTTGACAGCTTTTTCATGGCTTCTCTAGTCTTATAAGACAGACAAAAAAACAGCCATAACCAATGACTGTTTATCTTAATGTTATACATCTTAGTAATAGATCGACTATCTGCCTATCTGACAGTTGACTTGATACTCTTTACCATTAGCCCACTTCATAGCCAAGATACCTTGGTCTTCTTTCATGTGCCAAGCGTAGATAATATCTGGATTAGAGTCATTGACATAGCTGGCAGTATCGCCTTCTACGCCGCCATTTAAGATGACGTTTTGCTGATCCCAACCTAGCTGAGGCACAGTGGCAGTGATTGTGGCTTGTTGTTTATTGATAGACTGCTTTGCCAAGATTTGACTGTCATCAGTACAGGTATAAGGCGCTGGTGCCATGCGATCATACGCTGAATCTGGCATAGTTTCAGTAGGGGTGGTTGGGGCAATAGGCGCTGTGGTAGCACAGGCACTAAGCAGGGCAAGGGCGGGTAATGCAGTTGCCAATTTGGTTAAAGTATTCATAGCAGTCTCCAAAAGGATAAAAATGATCATGTCGTTGTTTTTGACGATGCGCTAAGCATCTGACGATATAATAACCAAAATGACGGCTGCTCAATGTTAGAAATTGTTTGTTAGCTGTTAGTGTCGTTACTTAAAAACCGACAGATGTGGTTTTAATATGGTCTATTACCTCTGATTTAGACGTGAGAGCAGTTCAACTAATAGATGAGCTAAATGAAAAAAAGCGCACATAGACTAATGGCCGATGTACGCTTTTAAAAGCTTATTTCTACGCTAATAAGTCAGTTAGGCTACTTGGTTTTGCGTGGGGGCAGGCCAGTATGCTGAGTTTGGAAATTGCCTTTGCTCACTCTTTTTTTAGTTTTTTTGCTAGCCATATTGTTATTGGCTGCGCCATTGCTACGCTTGACTGAGTCGTTGCCGATACGACTGTTCTTTTTGCGTGCCGAGCGATAGCTGCCCTGCGCGGCATCACGACCTTCTAAATGCGCATTAAAGGGCGGTATCAGGCAGCCTCGATTTTTACCAATCAAATCACTGCGTCCCATATCTTTTAGTGCTTGACGTAGTAACGCCCAGTTTTTGGGATCATGGAAGCGTAAAAAGGCTTTGTGCAGTTTACGCTGCTTGCCCGACTTAACGATATCCATATCGCCTTCACTGCGGCTGACCTTATGTAGTGGATCTTTATGGGTGTGATACATGGTGGTTGCGGTCGCCATCGGGCTAGGATAAAACGCCTGCACCTGATCGGCACGATAGCCATTACGTTTTAGCCAAAGCGCTAGGTTCATCATGTCTTCATCAGTGGTGCCTGGATGAGCGGCAATAAAGTAAGGGATGAGGTATTGCTCTTTACCTGCCTCTTGGCTGTATTGCTCAAACATGGCCTTGAATTTGTCATAGCTGCCCATGCCAGGCTTCATCATTTTTGCCAGTACACCTTCTTCGGAGTGCTCAGGAGCAATTTTGAGATAACCACCGACATGATGGCTGACCAGCTCTTTGACGTATTCAGGGTCTTTTACCGCTAAGTCATAACGCAGGCCAGAGGCGATAAGGATTTTTTTCACGCCATTAATATCACGGGCTTTACGATACAGTTGAGTCAGATTGCTGTGATCGGTAATGAGGTTTTCGCAGACATCAGGATAGACACAAGAGGGTTTGCGGCAATTTTTTTCAATGGTTTCATCTTTACAGTTAAGACGATACATATTGGCTGTCGGCCCGCCCAAGTCTGAGATGACGCCGGTAAAGTTGGGTGCGGTATCACGAATGGCTTCAACCTCACGCAGGATAGAGTCCTCTGAGCGGTTTTGAATAATACGCCCTTCGTGCTCGGTGATGGAGCAAAAGGTACAACCACCAAAACAGCCACGCATGATGTTGACAGAGAATTTAATCATATCAAAGGCGGGGATGCGTGCATCGCCATAGCTTGGATGGGGCAAGCGAGCGTATGGCAGGTCAAACACATAATCCATCTCTTCAGTTGAGAGTGGAATCGGTGGTGGGTTGAGCCAGACATCGATTGCCGTGTGTGAGTTACCAGCGCCGCTACCATGACGCTGCACCAGCGCACGAGCATTACCAGGGTTGGTCTCAAGATGCAGGATACGGCTGGCGTGCGCATAAAGCACAGGGTCAGATTTGACCTGCTCGTAATCTGGCAGACGAATCACTGTTTTATCACGAGCTGGCAGCTTAAGCTTATATTTGCGTGCGGTTTTGGGTTTGTAGGCTGTGTCGTCAAAACCTCGCAACTGGACCACTTGAGTATCGTCGTTGACTTGCTCGGCATTAAGGATTTTATTGGTGACCGGCTCTGCGACAAAGCCTTGGTATTGTGACGAAAACGAGCTTTGATTTGGCGTTTGAGTGGGGCGATCTTGTTCAATCTGACAGCTATCAACATCTTCAGTCATGACATACGGATTAATAATAGGATCAACACGGCCGACCGTATCGACATCGTTGCTGGCCACTTCGGTCATATCCGCTTGCCAGTGACGACGGCTTGGCGTTAGCAAATAAGCGGTGCCACGTAATTTACTCATCTGCTCAAAGGTATAGCCTTTTGATAGACCATGTACCACATCGACGATGGCACGCTCGGCATTACCGTATAATAAGACATCGGCACGAGAGTCAAGCAAGATGCTGCGGCGTACCTTATCTGACCAATAGTCATAATGCGCAATACGGCGCAAACTGCCTTCGATACCGCCTAGGATGATTGGCACATCAGGATAAGCCTCACGGCAGCGCTGACTATAAACGATAGCGGCGCGGTCAGGACGTTTATCGGCCACGTTTCCTGGAGAGTAAGCGTCATCGCTACGAATCTTGCGATCAGCGGTATAGCGGTTGATCATACTGTCCATATTGCCGGCTGTTACACCATAAGCGTAGACGGGCTTGCCAAGCGCCATAAAGGCGTCTTTACTTTTCCAGTCAGGCTGAGCGATGATACCGACACGAAAGCCTTGTGATTCAAGCAAGCGTCCAATAATCGCCATACCAAAGCTGGGATGGTCGACATACGCATCACCGGAGATGATGATGATATCGCAGGCATCCCAACCGAGTGCATCCATCTCAGCACGGCTCATCGGCAAGTAGGGCGCAGGCTCATAGCAGCTTGCCCAATGTTTGTCATAATCGTATAGAGGCTTGATGCCTTGTTTAAAAGCGGTGCGAGCGATGGTATCGGCAGACATGAGCGGACCTATTGGCTAAAAATGTGGCTGTATATTTTTGATTTTTGCAAGATAAAGATGGGAAATCTTCCATACCTTCAAAAACCGCTCATCTTAACATGAATTGCCTTCAGGTAGCGATAAGTTATTGATAGCGTAAGATAATATTCTGGGGTTTATACCGGTCGCAGGTTTTAGTAGGCGTGATAGCTTTATTCAGCACGAGCTATTATGGGCCAACATATTCATATCTACAGCAAACGCTGTTAAACAAGACCCTATAGCCCCTTAATCAGTATCTCTCATAAAAAACGGACGACTCAACCTAAATTGAATCGTCCGTTTTCGTTGTAGACTATCGTCAATTATTTATAGGTGCTTATTGAGGACACACCCTAATTGGGTTTAGTCTAAATGCTGTTTAAAACCACGCTGCTTATCGCGTTGCCAGTCACGCTCTTTAATGGTCTTGCGTTTGTCATGCTGCTTTTTACCGACAGCAAGCGCAATTTGGCACTTCACCATCGAGCGCTTCCAGTAGCAAGACAATGGCACGCAGGCATAGCCTTTTTGATTGACTGCACCATAAAGCTTATCGATTTCACGGCGATTGAGCAGCAGCTTGCGAGTACGAGTGCTGTCAGGGCTGACATGCGTCGAGCTGGATATCAGCGGCTGAATATGGGCGCCAAAAAGAAAGGCCTCATTATTACGAAAGATAATATAAGCCTCGGTAATCGACATTTTACCAGCACGAATGGATTTAACTTCCCAACCTTGCAATTCAAGCCCAGCTTCAAAGGTCTCTTCGATAAAGTACTCATGACGAGCCTTTTTGTTGGCACAGATTTGATTGTCAGGCTTTTTTGATTTCTTTGACATAGTGTCTGTCCTTGTCTGACTGATTCCTCATCTCAGTTATCTGATGAGTCGAACCGACTATTGTAGCAAAGGCGCTGACAGATATATAGAAGTAGCCATTATGACAAATGTAGCAGATCAGTGTTAAGTTTGAGTAAAGTTTGCTAGGATATGCAGCAATACCATCGACTATATTAGCCCTGTTATGAACTCAGCGACGACTTCTAAAGCTTCAAAGCTACATACTAAGATTTTATATCCTGGTACCTTCGATCCCATCACCAACGGTCATATTGACCTAGTCAAGCGTGCGACCAAGCTGTTTGATGAAGTGGTGATTGCAGTAGCCTCAGGACATCACAAAAAACCACTGTTTGACTTTAATGAGCGTGTCGCTTTGGTTGAGTCCGTGTTTGCAGATTTACCGCAAGTGTCAGTGATTGGTTTTGAAGGCCTGCTCGTAGACTTTATGCGTGAAAAAGGCGCAACAGCCGTACTACGAGGCTTGCGTGCAATGTCGGATTTTGAGTATGAGTTTCAACTGGCCAATATGAACCGTGAGCTTGATGAAAACTTCGAGGCGGTGTTTCTCACGCCATCGCAGAACTACTCTTTTATCTCGTCGACCATGATTCGTGAGATTGCCAAGCTTGGCGGTGATGTTACTAAGTTCGTACCTCCCTGTGTCGCTCAGGCTTTTACAGAAAAGCTGGGTTCGCTTGAAGGGTAAAGGGTCAGATATCGTCAGTCGGATGGGTGTGTTTTATAGCATGATTCATAAACCAACTAAAAGGAGCAGGGCGTGGCGTTATTAATTACTGATGAGTGCATCAACTGTGATGTGTGCGAGCCTGTCTGCCCTAATGATGCCATCTCAGAAGGCGAAGAGATTTATGTCATCGATCCTGATCTGTGCACAGAGTGTGTGGGTCATTTCGATGAACCGCAGTGCGTGGTGATATGTCCAATCGACTGCATCCCCAAAGACCCCAATCATGTCGAGACCGAAAGTGATTTATTGGCAAAATATAAGCGTCTTACGGGTAAATAACTGAGTATTAAAATAATTTCTAAATTCATATGCCAGTCGGCGCAAGATTTGCTATACTAGCGCCCTTGGTAGACTAGGCGATCGCCGCTGCTTCTGGTGACAGACGTAGGGGAGGAAAGTCCGGGCTACATAGGGCAGCGTGCCAGCTAACGGCTGGGCGGGGTAACCCGACGACCAGTGCAGCAGAGAGTAGACCGCCCCGCGTAAGCGAGGTAAGGGTGAAAGGGTGCGGTAAGAGCGCACCGCGTGGCCAGCAATGGTTCACGGCACGGTAAACTCCACGCGTAGCAAGACCAAATAGGCATCGGTATGGCGCGGCCCGCGTTCGATGCGGGTAGGTTGCTTGAGCGTATCAGCGATGATGCGCCTAGACGAATGATCGTCCACGACAGAACCCGGCTTATCGGTCTACCAATTTGTTTTTATGATGTGTTTTTGTGGTTGGTCATACCTATATGACCAAGAATTGGCATAAAATGCACATTTTTTGCAAAAAAACCAAATTAGGGGTTGACGATACCCACCTCTATCGGTATTATACCGAGCCTTAAATGGCGATGTAGCTCAGCTGGTTAGAGCGCACGACTCATAATCGTGAGGTCAAGAGTTCAAGTCTCTTCATCGCCACCATATACCATAAAACTTATCAGTTTTAAAAAGCCAATCTATTATGATTGGTTTTTTTTTGCCTGTCATAAATGGGTTAAAATAACCACTTTCCTATTGCACGATAGACGATAAAAGTCGCTAGAGCGCTTAAAATATAGCGGCTAAGTTTGCTCATTTCTTGCTAAATCATAGGTTTATCTGCTTGCTCACAGATTAATTGTTGTAACTTATGTCCCGCTTACTTATCATAGGGGCTATTTTTAGTGAAGTTCTGTATGCCATGTCTGTAGAGTTGCCTCCGTATCGTCCTATCAAGCACCGTAGTGGCCTCAAAGTCATGGGTGCGGCGTTTCATGCGTTGCTGATGCGTGAGTTACAAACACGCTTTGGCGGTTATCGCTTGGGCTATCTGTGGGCGCCGCTCGAAATCATGTTTCAAGTGGCCATTTATTTGATTATATTTGGCACTATCATGACTCGAGTCATGCCAGGAATAGACTATATGCTATTTTTGGTCGCAGGCTTAGTGCCGTTTCGTATGATGAGTACTATTGCGACACGTTCTTTGGGCGCTGTTGAAGCCAATCAAGGCTTGTTGATGTACCGTTCTGTACGTCATATTGATGTGATTATTGCGCGCTCCTTTTTAGAGCTTATTATTTACTTTTTTACCTTTGTACTCTTACTAGCGATATTGTTTTTTATTGGTATTCCCATCAGCTTTGCCCAACTACATATAGTGCTATTTTGCTGGATTACCTTGTTTTTATTTGGTTTTGGCTTGGCCCTTATTATGATGGTAGTGGGTTACTATGGGGGCGAGATTAGCAAAATTATTAGTTTAGTATTTACGATTTTATATTTTGCTTCAGGTATTATTTACTCTATTCATATCATTCCTGAGCCCTATTTTAGTTATTTATTATATAACCCATTTATTCATAATATTGAGTTAATGCGCCATGCTTTAGCACCAAACTACCCTGCTTATCATATCGATATTGGATATTTTTTAGAGTGGACGATAGCTGTTAACTTTTTAGGGCTCCTTATTTATAAAGCGGTAGAGAGAGATTTAATACGTTCTAAATAAGTGATTTACGATTTTATCAGCGTTTTTATTCATGTTGGTTGGCTTTAATTTATGGCAGATAAATGATTGAAATTAAAAACATCTCCAAGTCATTTATGACCAAGCAGGGTCGGCATTATCTATTTAAAGATTTAAACCTGACCATTGGTGATAAACAAAGTGTGGGTCTGTTGGGTCGTAATGGCGCAGGCAAGTCCACCTTGCTGCGTATTATCTGCGGACTTGATGAGCCAGATCATGGGGAGATCATTACTGACTCCACGATCTCTTGGCCAGTAGGCGTGGCAGGTGGTTTCCAAGGCAGTTTGACGGGTCGCCAAAACGTGCGCTTTGTATGTCGTCTGTACTCTAGCGGTGCCTATATTGATGAAAAAATTCGTTTTGTCGAAGCGTTTGCAGATATCGGTAATTACTTTGACATGCCGGTCAAAAGTTACTCGTCAGGGATGAAGGCACGCTTAACTTTTGGTTTAAGCTTAGCGTTTGATTTTGATTATTATATGCTCGATGAGGCTGGCGCTGTCGGTGATGCTGCTTTTCGTAAGCGCAGCGAGGCCATTCTCGCCGCTCGCCGTGAGCAAGCAGGGTTTTTGATAGTGTCGCATAATATTGGTGACATTAAGCGTAACTGCGATATTGGTATCGTCTTGATGGATCAGACAGCACACGTGTTTAACGAGATAACAGAAGCGATTGAGGTTTATGAAGAGCATGTCCATAAAGCAAAAAAGTAAGATCATTAACTTCTCGCTGTTTATTGGCTTGGTGATCCTGCCTTGGGTACTGGTGATCTTTTATGTGATGACCCTTGCTCATCCACGTTTTGTATCGACCGCTGATGTGGTGGTCAAGCAAGTCAGCGATAGTAGTGTACCAGCTGGCGGCGGTCTCTCAGCGCTACTGGGGGTCAATAGTACCAGTAAAGAAGACGCCACCTATCTGACGGAGTATATCTTGTCAAATGACATGATCAAACGTCTGGATGGCAAGTTTAAGTTTCGTGAGGCTTATCATGTCGATGGCTCAGACCCGATCTATGAGATTGATCCAGAAGCCACACAAGAAGAGCTACTAGAGTACTTTAAAAAACGGGTACATATTAATCTTGATGAGCAAAGCTATATTTTGTCAGTGTCCACTGAAGCTTTTGACTCCACTTATGCCTTTGAGCTCAATAAAGCCATCCTAGGTGAGTCCGAGCAGTTTGTGAACCGTATCTCCCAAGAAGTGGCTCGTGATCAATTGGCCTTTGCTGAGACTCAGCTTGATGAGTCGCAAGATCGTTTAAACGAAGCCAAAGAGAAGCTGCTGACTTATCAAAACACCAATGAGATTTATGACCCGCAAGCCAATGCGCAGATCGTAAATCAGCTGATTGGCAGCTTGCAGGCACAATTGAGCTCACTACGCACCGAAGAGCGGCAACTGCTCAGTTATCTCAATCCAGATGCGCCGCAAGTGGTGTCCCTCAGAAGTCAGATCAAAGCCATTGAAGAACAAATTCGCCAAGAGCAAACCAAGCTGACCTCGCCGAACACCACCAAGCTTAACCGTCAGGCGGTGCAGTTTGAGACCATCAAAGCCGATGTCGATTTTGCAACCGAGCTATACAAACTATCGTTATCATCGCTTGAAAAGGCACGTTTAGAAGCCTTTAAAAAGATGAAAAATCTGATTGTCATCTCAACGCCTTATGAGGCAGAAGAAGCGCTGTATCCACGGCGAGCTTATATTATTTGGACATCGCTTGCACTGTTATTGATGCTCTATGGCTTTGTGCGCTTAGTGATGGCGGTCATTCGTGATCATCGTAGCTAGTAGGCGTTTTGCCAGCTTTGATAAACCAGACTTTAGTAATGATCGATAGATCAGCAAAGGAATACCACTCATGAATATGAAACCACGTCCTATCGTGATGATGATCCAAGCAATCAGTTTGACGATGGTTGTGACGAGCATTCCAGCATTGGCAGCGACCAGTTATGCCGAGCAGATGGCAGGCTCTAGCTTTGGTACCAGCGCTAATAGCAGCCAAAACCAAAGCCGTAGCAATGTTAACGTCTCAACCCAAGCTTTTTCTGGCGGTGTTCCTGGTCAAGCCACGACACAAGAGGCTGTAAACGCTGCAAGCCTACCAAGCCAGTCGGTCATCAATACCACCCGCCCTTATCAAGACATCAATACCCAAGACTTGATGTTTGGTGAGCAATTGTTTCGTGGGGCTTTTGCTACCACTTCTGGCTCGACCTTCAACGACAGCTATGTCATCAATCCTGGTGATAACGTGCAGGTACGGATGTGGGGCGCTTACCAGTTTGCATCGACCATGACTGTCGATCCGCAGGGTAATATTTTCCTGCCTAATGTGGGTCCAGTGCGTATATCTGGCGTCAAAAACGGCAACCTACAAAACGTAGTCAAGAGCGCAGTCAATCGTGTTTATCGCTCGAATGTCGGCGTCTATGCCTCATTAGAACAAGCACAGCCGGTTAAAGTGTTTGTGACAGGGTTTGTCAAACAGCCTGGTTACTATGGCGGGCTTGCGGCAGACTCAGTCCTGTCCTATTTAGATCGAGCCGGCGGTGTGGATCCTACTCGTGGTAGCTATATCGATATTCAAATCAAACGTAATGGCCAGCTGCTACAGCAGGTCAACTTATATGATTTTTTGTTAGCCGGTAAATTGCAGCCCTTTGCGTTTCGTGATGGCGATGTGATTACAGTCGCACCGCAGAAAAAAACCTTTGCAGTCGGCGGACAAGTTCAAAACGAATACACTTTCGAGTTTGATGTCAATGATTTGACCATTGGCGATGTCTTACAAGTGGCCAATCCCGCCGCTAATGCAACCAACGTGAGCATCACTCGTAGTGCAGGACGAGCACAAACGGCAGAGTATTACTCACTTGCTGAGGCGCAAAGTATTCCAGTCTACAATGGCGATCAAATGGTCGTCACCTCAGACCGTTATGCAGGCACTATCGCTGTACAAGTTAAAGGGGCTCATACTGGTAATGGTGCTATGGTGGTGCCTTATGGCGCACGTCTAAAAGATATCATACCGCAATTGCAACCAAGTCCACTTGCCAAGCTGACGCATCTGACGATTTATCGTGAGTCAGTCGCTGAGCAACAAAAACGTATGATTAATGAGTCGCTTGATCGTTTGGAAGAGTTGACACTTGCTACGCAATCAACGACCCGTGAAGAAGCAGCATTACGCCAAGATGATGCCAATTTGGTTAAGCAGTTTGTGGCCAAAGCAAGAGGGGTACAACCTGATGGTCAGATCGTGGTGGTCCCAAACTCTTGGCAGGACATTATCCTACAGCAGGGCGATGTCATCGAAATACCAGCGCAGACCTCAGTGATTACTGTCAATGGTCAAGTTCGATCACAAGGCGCATTGACATTTAATCCAGACTTTACCGTTGGCGATTATATTGCCAATTCAGGAGGGTTTGGTGACAATGCGGATACCAAAGAGATTTTAGTGATTCACCAAAACGGGGCCAATGAGGTGGTCAATACCGCTTATCGCATACAGCAGGGTGATGAAATCATGGTGTTGCCAAAGGTAAAAACCAAGCGTGTGGAAATTACCCGTGGTATATCACAGATTGTTTATCAGTTGGCCGTAGCAGCTAAAGTTATTTTAGACTTATAGCCGTTGATAGCGACTAAAGTATAAACTTTTAAGGGGAAAGCTAGTATGGCAAAGCGTGCGGAAAATCAAGGTAGGGGAGCTGTAGCGCCTACTGCTGATGATGCCTCTTTGTCATCTGTTGCCACCAAAATACCAAGCCACTTAGCAGTGATTGGTAAAGGCATGCGCCATAATAACTTATTGCTCCCTAGTGTGTTGCAAGCGAGTATACAGCGTTGGTATCCGTGGTCAGGGTTGCAGCAGCGCTTTGTCTCAAATGCTCAAGTACCCGAAGCTTTTATTGGTTGGGGGCACAAAAAAAGCTATCAGCGCGCAAAAAAAGCGGCTAACCGCCAACAGCTTACGACGCTGAGCATTGAGGATGGTTTTTTACGGTCATTGGACTCTGGTATCGATAGCCGTCATGCGCTCAGTGTGGTTGTTGATGATGTGGGTATTTATTTTGATCTGACACGTAGCTCACGCCTTGAACAAATGATTGTTGCGCGTGGTAATAGAAGCCCAAGCTCTGACAGCAAGATGTTGGACAAAAAACATGCGCAGCAGTTAATCACATGTATTTGTGAAGAAAAACTAAGTAAATATAATGCTGTCGTGTCTTGCCCCTCACTGGATAAGCTCGTCGCTGAAAAAAACACTACGGTCAAGCAAGACTTGACAACATCGCACGTGCTATTGATAGATCAGGTTGCAGGCGATGCTTCTATCAAAGGTGCGGGAGCCGATAAACGTCATTTTAAGCGCATGCTAAAGACCGCTTGCCGTAACCATCCTGATGCGTATATTTGGATCAAGGCGCATCCAGCAGCGAAATCAGGCTATCTTACTGATTTAAAACTGCCCAAAAACGTACGTTTACTTACCCAAGCACTCAATCCAATTGCATTGCTTGAGCAAGTCGATCATGTCTATACAGTCAGCTCGCATATGGGCTTTGAGGCTCTGATGCTAGGCAAAGAAGTCCACTGCTTTGGGGTCAACTGGTATAGTGGTTGGGGATTGACTGACGATAGCGGCGCACCACAGCAGCTGCTTAAAACCGTCACACAGCGTCGACTCGCATTTGCTGATAAACTGTCTTTGGAAGATAAAGCCTCACTAAACCTTGTAAGGCGTGAGCAAGGCATTGATCGATTTACGCTAAGCAGACGCACATTAAGCAAGCGCCTGCGAAATCTATATAAAACACAGACCTCTATAGCAGACAAGCGCTCATTACAAGTCACATTGGAGACGCTGTTTTATAGTGCATATATTGACTACAGTCGCTACGTAGATCCAGCAACCAAGCAGGCGTGCAATATTGAGACAGCGATTGATTGGCTGGTGACCAACCGATACTGGCAAGCACGTCTAGCAGGAGACTTAACGGTATATGAGTTCAGCCGCTGGAAGCTGCCTTTTGTAAAGGCCTTTGTCAAGTTTCCAACTACCACACTATTTATCAAGCCCAAACCACGTCTAAAAAACCTATTACATCCAGATCACTTACGAGTCAGTTATCAGCAGCCGCTACTGGTATGGGGGTTGGCTAAACGCCAACAAGTGCAAAAGCAGCTACGGCGCAAACTAAAGAAACTGCCATTATCCGCTATGCCAGCTGTGTATTGTATGGAAGATGGTTTTATCCGCTCCAATGGTTTGGGAGCGACGCTACTGGCACCACTATCAGTAGTAATAGATCAACAAGGCATTTATTATGATGCCACGCAGCCATCAGATCTAGAGACGTTATTAAGCAACTGTGCAGCGCTGACACCGCAGCAAAGTACTCGAGTACAGCTGCTGCAAGATAAGTTACTGACTCAAAAAGTCAGTAAATATAATGTTGGCCTTAGTATCGACAATGAGATCGACAGCACTTGGATCACAAAGGCAGCCGCATCTGGCAAACAGCGATTACTTATCGTTGGGCAAGTGGAAGATGACTTGTCGGTACAGCATTGTGGCTCAGACATTAAGACCAATCGAGGCTTGATTGAGCGTGTACGACGAGACAACCCAGATGCTTATCTTATCTATAAGCCGCATCCAGATATTGAGGCTGGACTACGAGTAGGCAAGGTCAATGCCGAAAGCCTGCGACTGGTAGATGCCGTCGCTTATGATACGGCAATGCCAGATTGCCTAGCGAGGGTGGATGAGGTGCATACCATCAGCTCATTGACGGGTTTTGAAGCTTTGCTGCGCGGTCTACAAGTCACCTGTTATGGTTTGCCGTTTTATGCAGGCTGGGGTTTGACAGTGGATGTTGATGCTCATTTGCCACCAAAGTCTATATATCTGGCTCGGCGTAAACGAGATGAACCTTTGTCCCTGGAGCAATTAATACATTGCACCTTAATTCGCTACCCACTATACCGTCTGCCAGAGGGCCATGGCTTAGCGCAAGTTGAGCAGGTGATTGATTACTTATATCCAGTCACAGAGGCGTCGACGATCGTTTTACACCACAAAACTGATGGCTCGACACACAGCTTGATAAGGTCATCCAAGCGATTAAGCTTACCCAAAAAGCAGCTGTCTTCCTTAGTTAAGCGGTTACAACGTCGAGCCATGACTCGTTTTATGCAGCAGCGCCATCAGTGGCATCAGTGGCATCAGCGGCGCAAATCCTCCTCTGGTTTGTAGATGGTCATATCGACTCTAATCTACCACGACATTTAGGAGGTTTTTCGGTATAATTTATTTTAAATTTAGATACTTAGCATTTATAAGCCTTCTCTTGACGATTCACTTTCACTTTTCACTCTGCGCTAAACACGGTATGTAATATTATGGCAGCTTCGATGCAACAACTGCTTACTCATCGACATGTGCTACTGCTACAAGGCAAGATGGGCGGGTTTTTTAGCCGCTTTGCTACTTTTTTGCATACTCAAGATATCAAGGTAAGTAAGATTAATTTTAATGCAGGTGATGCTTTTTTTTATCGGCATAGTGGTGCTTATGATTATACGGGGACTTTGGCAGATTTTTCGTCTTGGCTACAAGCGTTTATCGCAGAACATGAGGTCAGTGCGATTGTCTGTTTTGGTGATTGCCGTCCGCATCATGCCCAAGCGGCCCGTTTGAGTGAGGAGCTGGGTGTCTCGTTTTTTGTGTTTGAAGAAGGCTACTTACGTCCTGACTATATCACGCTTCAAGAATATGGTATCAATGGTAATTCACGATTAAATATTGCTGATATCAAGGCGCTCAAAAAAGCCAATGACCAGCCTGTATATACCCATAATCGTTTTTATCGATTGAGCGTGGCGGCGATTGTCTATTACGTGATTACTCGCTTATATAAGGCGCACTATCCACACTATTATCATTACCGGGGTATGACTGCCTGGCAAGAAGCGATAGCTTGGCTAAAGGCCCCTTGGCGCAAGCTGCGTGGGTATCTACCTGACAAGCAGCTGCAGCAGTATCTGGTCAGCCAGGCGGATAATGGCTTTTTTTTGGTGAGTTTGCAGGTGCATAATGACTCACAAATTACCCATCATAGTGATTATCGAGATGTAGTAGAGTTTATCGATGAGGTGATTGCTAGCTTTGCTAAACATGCAGATGCCAGTCATAAGCTGGTGTTTAAGCACCATCCATTAGATCGTGGTCATCGAGATTATCGTCAGTTGGTAGCGAGCTTAGCACGGCGCTATCATGTTGAGTCTAGGGTTTTTTATGGTTGTGACATGCATCTGCCAACCCTGATGAAACACAGTATTGGGATGGTAACGATCAATAGTACCACTGGGCTGCAATCGGTGTACCACAAAAAGCCAACCAAAGTAATGGGGCGTGCCATTTATAATACACCTAAGTTGACAGACGCAAAAGCGCTGGCACAGTTTTGGCAACAGCCAAAGTCGCCAGATAATGAGTTCTATCTACGCTTTCGTGAGTATTTAATCGAACAAACACAACTAAACGGCGCTTTTTATGGCAAGTCGCCATGGATGTATAAGCATCTGCAGCAAGTAGAGCATACCAAAATAGACACCCATACAGTGAAGTAAAAGTCATCAGTAAACCAAGTAGCTACAAATAAAATCGCCTTACTTTATAATAGAAAACTGCTAGAATATGCAGACGTGCTTGCGTGCTGTATTTGTTTTTTTATTTGTAGCGTTAGCCAATAACCGTTCTATAGCCAGTGCTCTTTGAAGCAGTGAGCCAACGAACGATTATCCAATCACCTTTTATTTAGTAGGCGCTTTGTGACTGCATTAGCCAATATTCGTAATTTTTCTATCATTGCCCACATTGATCATGGTAAGTCGACGCTTGCCGATCGCTTTATTCAAATGTGCGGTGCCTTACAAGACCGTGAAATGCAGGCACAAGTACTGGATTCCATGGACATTGAGCGTGAACGTGGCATTACTATTAAAGCCCAATCGGTCACGCTGTATTATGACCATCCCAATGGGGAGCGCTATCAGCTTAACTTTATTGATACGCCGGGCCACGTCGATTTTTCTTATGAAGTGTCACGTTCCTTAGCGGCTTGTGAAGGTGCGCTGTTAGTGGTTGATGCGGCACAGGGTGTGGAAGCACAATCAGTGGCCAACTGCTACACGGCGGTCGATCAAGGCCTAGAAGTCATGGCTGTGCTCAATAAGATAGACTTGCCACAGGTCGAGCCTGAGCGCGTCATTCAAGAAATCGAAGACATCATCGGCATCGAAGCGATTGATGCACCAAGGGTATCCGCCAAGTCAGGTCTGGGGGTAGATCAATTATTAGAAGCTTTGGTTGATTATATACCGCCACCGACAGGCGATCGTGATGCACCGTTACAAGCACTGATCATTGACTCATGGTTTGACAGCTATTTAGGCGTGGTGTCATTGGTCCGTGTCCGTGAAGGGTCAGTTAAAAAAGGCGATAAAATTTATATCAAATCGACCAAAGAGTCCTATCCGGTAAGCTCGATTGGTGTGTTTACGCCTAAACCTGTAGATACAGGGGTGTTACAGGCAGGTGAAGTTGGCTTTATCATTGCAGGTATCAAAGACATTGCAGGGGCGCCAGTAGGGGATACCATTACTCATGCCAGTACGCCTGATGTCGAGCGTATTCCTGGGTTTAAGCAAATCACGCCGCAGGTCTATTCAGGGCTGTTCCCTGTTGATGCCAACGACTTTGAAAAGTTCCGAGAAGCACTACAAAAACTACAGATCAATGATGCCTCGCTGTTTTTTGAGCCTGACACTTCAGATGCGTTAGGGTTTGGTTTTCGCTGTGGCTTTTTAGGAATGCTGCATATGGAGATTATCCAAGAGCGACTTGAGCGTGAGTATGGCTTGGATCTAATCACTACAGCACCTTCTGTTATTTATGAGATTGAAAAGAAGAACGGTGAGGTGATCTATGTCGACAACCCATCAAAACTACCTGAGCCTAATAATATCGAAGAGTTTCGTGAGCCTATTGCCCGCTGTCAGATCTTAGTGCCGCAAGACTATTTGGGTAATGTTATGACGCTGTGTATTGAGCGCCGTGGGGTGCAGGTGGATATGCGCTTTATGGGCAAGCAAGTACAGTTAATCTTTGATATTCCTATGGGTGAAGTCGTGATGGACTTCTTTGATCGCTTAAAGTCAGTCTCGCGCGGATTTGCGTCCCTTGACTACAACTTTGAGCGCTATCAAGCGGACAAGCTGGTCAAGGTTGACGTGCTGATCAATGGTGACAAAGTTGATGCCTTAGCGATGATCGTACACCAAGACCAAGCCCGCTACCGAGGTAATCAGCTGGTGACCAAAATGAAGGACCTAATCCCACGTCAGATGTTTGATGTGGCGATTCAAGCCGCCATTGGTAGCCAAATCATTGGCCGGAGCACAGTCAAAGCCATGCGTAAAGACGTACTGGCAAAATGTTATGGTGGTGATATTTCTCGTAAGAAGAAACTGCTATCAAAACAAAAAGAAGGTAAGAAGCGCATGAAGCAAGTGGGTAATGTGGAGATTCCACAAGAAGCTTTCTTGGCAGTGTTGCAGGTGGACAATCAATAATTGATTGGGTTGATAACATGACCGTTTACAATACGACTGGCTTTATCTTCAAGGGTCAACTAAACGGTGTTGCTAAACGTCAGCAAGCCTGTGTAATCGATGCAAAACATAAGCTTACCAGAGAAGTAGTGCGTTAATAGGCAGTTAAGTATGGATTTTGATTTTAATTTGATTTTGGTGCCATTAACCCTAGGCTTAGGATTGGTTTGGCTTTTAGATAAGCTGACTTTAAAACAGCGTAAAACCCGTGGGCGTGGCAAAGAAAGCATGCTGGTCCGCTGGGCCTATGATTTTTTTCCCGTACTGGCCGTGGTATTGGTGGTGCGTTCATTTTTGATTGAGCCTTTTAATATTCCGTCATCATCCATGGTACCGACGCTTTATACGGGCGACTTTATCGCTGTGAATAAGTATGCTTATGGGGTGCGGTTGCCACTGAGCTACAATAAAGTCTTAGGCTCTGGCAGTCCTCAGCATGGCGATGTTGCAGTCTTTCGGTATCCTGATAACCCCAGTATTTATTATATTAAACGTGTCATAGGCTTGCCTGGTGATACGGTAAGTTATAATGATGGTCTATTGACCATCAATGATGTGCCAGTAGATACTCAGCCGGTCGATTTTGAGGCGGACGCTGAGCTTACTGCGCAGCTATATCCAGCAGGACAGATTGCTCCAGGTCAAGTATTAACTGAAGCTGAAGCGGCGCAAGCAGGGCAAGAAGAGGAAGCGCAAGCGCAGTACTTCCAAGAGACACAAGGCGACAACCAACATCTGGTGCGCTATGTTGGTGCTACCAACAGTGCGCAGTACGCCCCGTTTTTACAGCAAGCGTCACCAGAAGTGGTCAGTTCAGCTGGGACACAGTGGCGCATTCAAGTGCCAGAAAACCAATATTTCGTCATGGGTGATAATCGAGATCGTAGTGCTGATGGTCGCTTTTGGGGGTTTGTCCCAGATGACAATCTGGCCGGTAAAGCGGTGTATATTTGGATGCACAAACCACCCGGTCTCAACCTACCTACTTTCGCACGTAATGGTGCTATTGATTAGTCAGTGTTTTATTCAGCAAATATTGTGCTAGTATTAGAACATAAACCCATCAGGAGAGGTTATGACGCAGCAGGTAACGGGCTTAAATTCGCAGCGTGGTGCTAGTGTGACAGGCATTGTCTTATTGCTAATCTTCTTGGTAGTTGCAGGAAAGCTCGTCATTGCTATTGCGCCGGCACAAGTAGGTGATTATCAGCTTACTAAGCTATTAAGTGCGCAATTAAAAGAGTCCAACAATAACCATGAAACAGCGAAACAATTCGTTGAACGTGTCAATCGGCAGCTGTCCATTAATGCTCATTATGATACCAATGCAGAAGACATCTTTATTTTCACCAATAAAAAAGCAGGTCAGTTGGCGATTCACAAGCAGTATAATGTCACCAATAACTTCTTTGCCAATGTAGATATTGTCAATCGTTTTGAAGGTGATATTGAAATGGCCACAAACGATTAGTCACCCTGTTATGGATGAGTATTGACTATATTTAGAGGGTTGGTACTTTTAGATAATCTCCTTTTTAAAGTATGAATATCTCAATCCTAGTCTTAATAAGCCAGTACCATAAATAAGTCACGGCTTATAACCCTCTATATTCAGTTAACATTGACCTAAAAACTTGAAAAAGGATAGCCAAAAGCCACGCATGAAATCGACTCCAAAACAGTACCAAGCGCTGTCTGCGACCAAAAAAACGAGCGCCACTATGGAGAGTGTGCCTGTCAGCTCAGACTTTATCCAGCGTCTGGATATATTGACACGTAAGTTAGGCTATACGTTCAATGATGTGAGCTTACCAAAACTGGCTCTAACGCACCGCTCTTTTGATAGTAAAAAAAACTACGAACGCTTGGAGTTTTTGGGTGATGCTTTATTAGGGATGATTGTTGGTGAGGCGTTATACCATCGTTATCCAACCCAAAATGAGGGTCGTTTGACCCGTATGCGCGCCACTTTAGTACGTCAAGAGTCATTGGTAACCATTGCACAAAAATTAGATTTGTCGAATCACTTGATATTAGGCATAGGCGAACGTAAAGGCGGCGGACGAAATCGTGCCTCGATACTAGCAGATGCAGTAGAGTCACTGATAGGCGCTATATATCTCGACAGTCAGGATATGGAGGTGACACGGCAGTGTGTTTTGGCGTGGTATGGTGATTTGATAGATAATGTTAATGAACAACGAGTGCTGAAAGATGCCAAGAGCCGCTTGCAAGAGTGGCTACAGTCCAAGCAGTTTGATTTACCACACTATGAGCTGATAGAAACTCGCGGTAATGCACCGCATCAGATATTTGTCGTGCGTTGTCAAGTGAACATTAATAACTGCTCTGCCATTATTGAGTCTGGCGAAAGTCGCCGTATTGCAGAGCAAAAAGCAGCTGAACTGATGATTAATCAACTGCATAAGCTACCAGGAATTCACAAAAAACGTCTATAAACTAGGGCGTGTCTAATACTGGGCTTTGAATAGCGGTTATTACACCCCACAGGATGACACTTTTATAAGTAATCACCCTGATTTGCCATTTAACCTAAAAGATAATATTAACAATATGAATGAAGACAAGCGTACAAACCAAGCAAACGATATAGAGCCAGAGCACACAACACACACCAACAAAGCGGAAGATAGAAAAATAGGGGCATCATTAACGTCCACTCAACAGCACAGTGATAATGCAGTGGATGAAGGTGCTGACTTCGAAAATAACGACACTACTGATACCATCGATAGCTTTTTTGCATCTAGCGGTAGCAAAGACATCACAGATGACTTCAAAGCAGGTTATGTGGCGATTGTTGGCCGACCCAACGTCGGTAAGTCAACCCTCATGAATCATTTGTTGGGTCAAAAGCTATCGATTACGTCACGTAAACCACAAACCACCCGCCACCGCATCCATGGTATTTTGACGACCGATGAGATGCAGGCCGTGTTTGTAGATACTCCAGGTATCCATCACAATGAAGTACGGGCTATTAATGAGCGTATGAACAAAGCCGCCTTGTCAGCATTGGTAGACGTGGATTTGGTATTGTTTGTGGTTGACTCAGATCAATGGCGAGACGATGACTTACTGACTCTACAAAAGCTCGGTGAGACTGATTTAACGATTGTGTTGGTTATTAATAAGGCGGATACCTTGAGCGATAAGGGCACGCTATTACCACTTATCGAAACCTTTAGTGATAGCTTTGACTTTGCTGATATTGTGCCTGTTTCAGCGCTTAAAAACCAAAACCTTGATCGTTTAGAGGAAGTCATTGCCTCACATCTGCCTACAGCCTTACCGATTTATGATTTAGAACAAATCACCGATCGCTCGGAGCGATTTTTGGCCAGTGAGATCATCCGCGAAAAAATTATGAGAAGTAGCGGTGATGAAGTGCCTTATGACTTAACCGTACAGATTGATCAGTTTAAAGACGAGCCTGCTCATAAAGACCCTAAAACGGGTCGTCCACGCAAAGCCTGTACCTTTATCGATGCGACGATATATGTTGAGCGTAGTGGTCAAAAAGCCATCGTCATTGGTGATAAAGGTCAGCGTATCAAGCAGGTTGGCATAGACGCTCGCAAAGATATGGAGCAGTTGTTTGACAAAAAGATTATGCTGACGCTGTGGGTAAAAGTGAAGCGTGGCTGGTCTGATGACGAGCGGGCGCTGACCAGCTTGGGCTATTAGGGCGTATTAAACTTTAGAGTGATGCTGAGGTAATAGGAAATGCGTAATGAAGCATTGATAGGTTATTTATTACATCAGCGTCCTTATCAAGAAAAACGCGCCATTTATTACCTGTTTTCTCAGCAGCATGGAATCGTACATGGTATTGGCAAAAAAGGGGCGCCGCTGTTTGAGCCATTACAGCTGTTTGCCACAGGTAAGCGAGAGCTGAAAACCTTTAGTCAAATCAACCTCTATCAAGCTCAGCTTCAGCCGCCAACGGATACTTCAGGCGACCCGCCCAAAGACGCTGTGACAGCCAAAGCAACTGCCCCAGACAATAATGCTATTATTGAACCACAGCGTTATCAATACATTAAAGGTCAACAACAATATGCAGCCTTGTATTTAAACGAAATATTGTGGAAGCTACTGCCTACCGAAGACCCAATGCCCGTATTATGGCAACACTATCAACATAGCCTGCAAACGCTAAAGCAGCCATTATCAGCCCATGCATTAAGGTTATGCTTACGTCAATTTGAACATCATCTCTTTAATGAGCTTGGCTTTGCGCTGACCTTTACTCACGATAGTACGCTGACTCCTATCAGCGCTCATGATGAGTATCGGTTTTTACCTGATGTTGGCTTTGTTGTACAGAATCATAGTATGGAGCCAGACAAAACGACGATTTCTACCTTGCAGCCTATGTTTACTGGTACTGAGATTATAGCGATGGCGCAAGTAGGGATTGCCAATACCACTCTAAGCTCGTGGTCACGTTTACATCGATACCTGATAGACCACTTGCTCGATTATCAGCCTTTGCAGAGTCGCCTATTGTGGCAACAGCAACAGCGTTATCAATCATAAAATACAAACACGACAATTTACGTGATGGTTTCTCCTACTAAAGAACGATAAAAGCAATGAAAAGGATCTTTTATGACTATGTTGTCCCAGAATTCCGTTAATAAACCCTTACTAGGTGTTAATATCGACCATGTTGCCACCTTGCGTCAGGCTCGTGGCGTGCGCTATCCCAGTCCATTAGCAGCGGCACTGCTGTGCGAGCAAGCGGGCGCTGACGGTATCACGATTCATTTGCGTGAAGATCGTCGTCATATCCAAGACTCCGATGTCTATGAGATAGCAGCGCAGTTAACGACCAGACTAAACTTAGAAATAGCAGCAACGACTGAAATGTTGAATATTGCCTGTGAGGTCAAGCCATACTGGGTGTGCTTAGTACCTGAGAAGCGTGAAGAGCTTACGACAGAAGGTGGTTTAAACGTTGCAGAGCAGATCAGTTATTTGCAAGGTTATATTAAAAAACTTCAAACAAACGGCATCAAGGTCTCTTTGTTTGTAGATCCGGATGAGACGCAGATTCAAGCAGCCATTGACTGTCATGCTGATGCGATTGAGATCCATACTGGAGCTTATGCAGAAGCGGGATTAGCAGAGGATGTCACCGCCCAAAATGCTGAGTTACAGCGTATTCAACAAGCAGCTGCCACTGCACAGCGTCTGGATGATAAGCTACTCATCAATGCAGGGCATGGCCTTACTCGTGACAATGTCAATGCCATCGCTCAAATCGACGGTATCTACGAGCTGAATATCGGGCATGCACTGATAGCGGATGCTGTGTTTATGGGTCTAGAGCAAGCAGTAAAAGAGATGAAAGCAGCCATGCATAAATGATGCAAGGTGCTCTATTAAGAAACATTGAATAAAGACTAACCGGCGCATCCTGTGTCATGGATGCTGTTGGGCTTGTATTTAATGATACCTACTTGATTAAAAGACACTTGATACATGGCTCGATTGTAGCTTTTGTTAGGACAGTATTTGATATGACCAAAATGACCACGTGGTTTACCTGAGTCACCATAAAACCTGACATAGTGGCGCTTGCCAGCCCTTAGATGCAAAGTGCCGTATTTAGGATTGATATGCTGTTCACTGAGTAAGTGGTCTGTGGTCTGATCAAAATGTTTGTTGTCATTGTTATCGATGAATAACAGCAGTGCTTTCTTGCTGTCTTTATGACAGCGGCCACCTGAGTCTGACAAACAGACCACTAGGTTTTGTCTGCGAATATAGCTTTCAGCTTTCGCAGTACTAAAGGTATTCATTAGGGTGTGTCTGACGCGCTTTGCTTCCATATTGGCGAGTTGTGTCAATATAGAGGGGGTCGCAATCGTGGCTATGATGGCTAAAACCAAGGTGGTGATAACAACCTCTATAAGTGTAAAACCTTGGTTCGCTCTACAATGTATAAACGTTTTTGTACTTCGTGTTTTGTTTTTTGTCACAGTAGGGGGTAAGGACTGCTGGTTGTCAAAGTGAGTAGAGCTGAAGGCTGAGAAGGTACGGGCGATAGCAATAACGGCGGTCTTTACCAAATAAATAATAGCTATCCGCTGACTCTTTAACAAAGACTGACGCAGCATGATCAATATTCCCTATGATTACTATATGCGATATAAACTTTAGTGTAGACGTACAGATAGCTATAGTATTTAGTCCGAAATAAATGGTATTGCACCCCAAGTAAAGTTGATCCATCCTAGACCGTATGCTGTGGGGTAAATATTACGCAGCATCGAGCTGTGTCGGACAAGATGGCACTATAGCAGCAGTCCTGTACTGTCTTTATATTGAGCCCGTGGTTACATTGAGTTAGTGCATACTTACTGAAACGTAAACCCTGCGACATACCATGATAAACAAGTGGCCCACTAGGTAAAGGTGCTATATTTGATAATGTCGATATACAGTAATATAGCAGATAGTTGAAATAATGTTTACTCTTTTGTGCCGTTAGGAAATAAGTAAACTGTCAAAATATGTATCAATTAGTGAATGGCAAGTTCTTATGATAGAGAAAAGATTTTAATTGTAATAAAATAATACTGACTGATAACCAAGACTTGTTTTAAAATTAAAAATAGACTTTTAAAAGTTTAGTAGTGCAAACACTGTTTGTTATTAGTAAAATGAGTTGGTTATTGTGTTTTAGTTACAACACTATCGTGTAATAATGTGTAGCTGTACATCGAAAAAAGTTGTAAACTGAATTAATAATCGATAAGCTACTCCCTAATTAGTTTCGTTGTATTTTTATACGACCGTAAATGATGTCTGTTTTTTAGTTCATCTGGGAAGTGGTTGTGCTTAACGCATCACTTAAATAATCCTTTGGAGGAAGTCCATGAAATTAAATAAAATTGCTTTAGCTATAGTTGCTGTAGCAGCGGCGCCACTAGCGGCAAACGCTGGCGTTACGATTAGCCCACTATTATTAGGTTATCACTACACAGACGAAGCGCATGATGAGCAGCGTGAAATCCTACGTACTGGTAAGCAGCTTAATACTGGCAGTACCTTGAATGGTGGTGTTGCTAAAGAAAGCGGCCTATACACTGGTGCGGCACTAGGTATCGAGCTAACCCCTTCTACTCAGTTCCAAGTAGAGTACGGCGTATCAAACACTGATGGCCAAGCATCTGACGCTTCAGCAGCAGATCCAAAAAACCGCTTTGATATCGAACAAACCATGATTTCTGGTAACTTTTTGATCGGTACTGAAGAGTTCACTGGTTATACTGACAATGCCTTTAAACCATACGTATTGATCGGTGCTGGTCAGTCTAAGATCAAAGTAGAAAACCAAGAACAGTATACAGCTGACTCAGATGTTGCTGGCTATGCAGCTGGTACGAATGTTCCTGCTGGCACTGAAGTGTCTGAGTCAAAAGACACTATTGGTAACCTAGGTCTAGGTGCTATGTATCGTATCAACGACGCACTAAGCCTACGTGGTGAAGCACGTGCGATCCACAACTTTGACAACAACTGGTGGGAAGGTATGGCTCTAGCTGGTTTAGAAGTCGTACTTGGTGGCCACTTAGCACCAACAGTAGCAGTACCACCACAAGTAGAGCCAGATGTCGCAGCACCACCAGTAGTCGTGGTTGAAGAAGATATCGACTCTGATGGCGACGGTGTACCTGATAGCATCGATGAGTGCCCAGGCACTCCAATGAACGTCGTAGTAGACGAGCGTGGTTGCCCAGTAGAAGTTGATATCACTGACGAGCTAAAAATGGAGCTACGTGTATTCTTTGATAACGACAAATCAAACATCAAAGCTCAATACCAGCCTGAAATCGCTAAAGTAGCAGAGAAGATGCGTGAGTATCCAAACTCTACCGCTCGCGTCGAAGGTCACGCTTCTAAGACTGGCCCATCAGCCGCTTACAACCAGCGTCTATCAGAAGCTCGTGCTGTTGCTGTGAAGTCTATGTTGACTAACGAGTTTGGCGTAGCTCCAAACCGTCTATCAACTGTTGGTTACGGTTATGACCGTCCAATCGCAGATAACGACACTGAAGAAGGCCGTGCTATGAACCGTCGTGTTTATGCCATCATCACTGGTGACAAAACAATGACTGTTGAACAAACTAAAGATATGGTTGTTCAGTAAGCACTGACTTAGTAAGTGAGTTACGCTCTATAGAGTTACAAAAAAGTCGTCCAAATGGGCGGCTTTTTTTTAATTTATATTTCTAGGTCACATTATTGCATAAAATTATGATGCAATAATGTTATACTATCGACCCAAACACTTTGTAGATTGACAAAGTGTCCATTAGCAAAGCTATCTTTATGATGGGCTTATCTGTATAACTATCTTACTCTTTTATAATCTATGACCCTATCCTGCATATTGCACGGTAACTCAAGGTAAGAGTTAGAGTATCTACCTGTATGATGATAAAAGCCTATTTAGTGACGCTTATTGCTACTGCATTTTTTTAAGATAAAACGAGCATTTTATATGGCGAACGACATCAAACACCTGCGTAATATTGCAATCATTGCCCACGTTGATCATGGTAAAACCACCTTGGTCGATAAACTATTGCATCAATCTGGCACTTTTGACGAACGTGCAAACATTGCAGAACGTGCAATGGACTCAGGTGATATTGAGCAAGAACGTGGCATTACTATTTTGGCTAAAAACACAGCCATCAGATGGACAGATAAAACAGAAAACACTGAATATCGCATCAATATTGTTGATACCCCAGGTCACGCTGATTTTGGCGGTGAAGTAGAGCGTGTCATGTCGATGGTTGACTGCGTGCTTTTGGTCGTAGATGCGGTTGATGGCCCAATGCCACAAACACGCTTTGTGACCCAAAAAGCGTTTGAACAAGGTCTAAAGCCCATTGTTGTCATCAACAAGATTGATCGTCCTGGCGCTCGCCCTGACTGGGTTATGGATCAAATCTTTGATTTGTTTGACAATCTAGGTGCCACTGATGAGCAGCTAGACTTTCCAGTCGTTTATGCTTCGGCCTTGAATGGTATTGCAGGTTTAGAAGCAGATGACTTGGCTGAAGACATGACGCCATTGTTCAAAACCATCGTTGATGTGGTACAACCACCTCAGGTTGATGCAGATGCGCCATTCCGCATGCAGATCTCAAGCCTTGACTATAACAGCTTCGTCGGTGTTATCGGTATTGGCCGTATTCAGCGCGGTAGAATCAAAACCAATACACCAGTGACTGTCGTTGATAAAAATGGTAAAACCCGTAATGGCCGTATCCTAAAGATTATGGGCTATCATGGTCTTGATCGTATCGATGTAGAAGAAGCACAAGCAGGTGATATCGTTTGTATTACGGGTATTGATAACTTAAATATTTCGGATACGATCTGTGACCCAAATCATGTAGAGGCGTTACCACCGCTTACCGTTGATGAACCAACGGTCTCGATGAACTTCCAAGTAAACAACTCACCATTTGCAGGCCGTGAAGGTAAGTTTGTGACGTCGCGTAATATTCGTGAGCGTTTAGAGCGTGAGCTTATCCATAACGTGGCGCTGCGGGTAGAAGACACGGAGTCTCCTGATAAGTTTAAAGTGTCAGGTCGTGGTGAGCTGCACTTGTCTGTATTGATTGAAAACATGCGCCGTGAAGGTTTTGAGCTGGGCGTATCTGGTCCAGAGGTTATCGTTAAAGAAGTCGATGGTAAGCCACAAGAGCCATATGAGAATGTTATTTTTGATGTCGAAGAAGAGCATCAAGGCGCTATCATGGAGCAAGTTGGTTTACGCAAAGGCGAGATGACTGACATGCAGCTCGATGGTAAAGGTCGTATGCGTATTGAAGCGACGATGCCTGCTCGTGGTCTGATTGGCTTCCGCTCTGAGTTTATGACGCTCACATCAGGCACGGGTATCTTGACCTCTAGCTTCTCGCATTATGGCCCACAAAAGATCGGTGATGTCGGTGGCCGTGTGAACGGTGTCCTAGTGTCTATGGCTACTGGTACCTGCTTAGGGTTTGCTCTGTTTAACTTACAAAAACGTGGTAAGTTGTTTGCTGAGCCTCAGCTTGAAGTTTACGAAGGTATGATTGTTGGTCTTAACTCACGCAGTGATGATATGGTTGTGAATCCAACCACTGCCAAACAGTTAACTAACGTCCGTGCCAGTGGTACGGATGAAGCGTTGACGCTAACCCCAGCCATCAAGTTTACTCTAGAGCAAGCGCTTGAATTTATTCAAGATGATGAGTTGGTTGAGGTGACACCAAAAGCGATTCGTTTACGTAAGCGCTATTTGACAGAAAGTGAGCGTAAGCGTCACAGTCGTAGTAAGACAGCTTAATACTCAAACGTATAAAACAGCACCAAAAAAAGGTTAACCATAGGGTTAACCTTTTTTGTATTTGATACGCTTTAGTCAGTTGATGATAAAGGGGTTATGATTTTATTGGGCGCATGACTAGCATCAATATCACTTATATGCAGTAAGTAAGGGCGTGTCTATAAGCCAAGACGTCTAATTAAGGCGTGACCACCACATAGTCGTCAGTACTGATTAAAATCTCAGATGGCTGATCAACCACAATACGTACCACGTTATCATCAGCGGCTTGTGATTTATAGTAATTGTCTTCTGCCACACTGCAGCCTAAACAGCGACCCATAGCACTCCAAGGCTCAACAAGTAGCTTTTGCTGTGCTTGATCTGCATTACCACCAATTAATGAAAAAGGCAGGCTAGCAAAGTAAACAGCGGTACCTGCAACGGCATTTACGAGCTGCAGCGGCTTACCCGCCACAGTATCGACCACCATCGTCTCATATGAAGGTCCGAAATCAGTCTCATCAATCTCTATTGCTGCTGAGGCAGGCTGCATGATAGCCATAGTAGCGCACATACTGATAATCATACTGAGTACTTTATATTTAGCACTACGCTGAGCGTTTTTTTTAATAGTCATGATGATACCCTAAAACTTATTATTAGCAATATTGTCAGTATCTACCTTATCAGATAGACATGCTGAAACAACAACTAAAAACATGGATTAAATATTACAGATAAATAAATGGTTTGCATTATTTGTGTAAACGTAATGACTATTAAAGCAATATATAGGTAAATAAGCAACAAAAAAGCGCAGGAGGTTTTAAATGCTCCATACGCTTTAGTCTTTACCAAGGCTTTATTTAAATGTGCAATTGATTCTGGTTAAATAGAAGGCTGACAACTGGGGCAGTAAACACTGGCTCGGCCATTGAGTTTTATGTTGTCAAGCGTTGTGGCGCAATGTGGGCACGCTTCACCTTGTCTACCATAGACATTTAGGGTCTGCTGAAAATAGCCTGTTTGTCCGCTCGCTACTGTAAAATCACGTAGGGTGGAGCCTCCTAAATCTATCGACTTTTGGAGGATGGCTTTAGTATGCTCGACTAGGACTTGAATTTGTGTGTAAGGTATTTGATTGGCTGGTGTGGCTGGATGGATGCCAGATAAATATAAACTTTCAGTGGCATAAATATTACCAACACCAACCACGACTTGCTGCTCCATAATAATAGACTTAATAGGGCGCACGATGGGACGTTTTTTGGATTTTTTATCCTGCGTGACGGAGTCGGTAGTTCGCTGAATCAAATGATATAAATAATCTGCAGTGAACTGGTTTGATAATGGCTCGGGACCGAGATGGTTGAGGAGTTTATCTTCATACTCTTCGTACCATAAGACCGCACCAAAGCGTCTGGGGTCGTGGTAGTGTAGCTGCACACACTGGCCATCTGTAGCCATAAAAGTCATCACTAAATGATCGTGTTTACGTTTTTCAGCACCTATCGGATATTGCTGTAAGCTCCCAGACATCCCCAGATGAATGATCAGTTGCTTTTGAGGTATACAGGGCTTGTCATTGGTATTTTTAATACCCTGTAATGCTGCCTTGGTAGCAACAAACTCCAATATAAGATACTTTGCACGGCGCCGAATGCTGTGCAAAGAATAACCGACCAAGTCTGGTAGATCAGCTGGCATAGGCCAACGTAGTTTAGGCTGAAACACCTCTATGTTGGTTGTTTTTTGACCTATTAATGGTTTGAGGCTGGCTTTGGTGGTTTCGACTTCAGGTAGCTCAGGCATGATGTTTTATGGTGACCTTCTCGATAATAGAGGGTGAAAGGTAGGTAGCGTCAGATAATTTATGCTCGTTATGCAATAGCACGGCGAGCATGCAAAATACCTGGCTGTTGTTCAAGCTTGGCGAGTAGTTTGGATAAGTGTGCCAACCCCGAAACCTCAACATGAAATTTTAAAGAAGCGATATTGTCATCGGTGCTTAATGTCTCGACCCTGCGAATGTTGACGCTTTCTTTATCGATGACTTGTGTTAGGTCTCGCAGTAAGCCCCGTCTGTCATAAGCTTCGATATGAATATCAACGGGCTGATAACGGCCAGACTTAGACTTCCAAGCAGCGCTAATTTTGCGCTCAGGATCACGTTCGATCAGTCGTAGATACTCTGGACAGCCCCGGTTATGAACACTGACACCACGAGACTGGGTGATGTAGCCAGATATCGGCTCGCCATGAACGGGATGACAGCAGCCAGCCAAATTGACCTCGATATTATCTAGACCATCAATACAGATTTTATAGGCACCAATTGAGCCCGTCGACTTTGGATCAACGCTCGGTGTATATTCTTCTGGTTCTTTTTCAGGCTCGAGGCGCAATTGCCGAGAAATATGTCCAGTAAGCTGATGTAGTCCAATCTCTCCTGTCACCAAACCAACGACGATGTCATCGGCGTTATTGACATGGAAAAACTGTGTGTAATCATTTAAGTCAATGCTATTTGGATGCACAGATAAGCGTTCAAGCTCTTTTTTGAGCATCTGCCGACCAATTTCAATGTTTTTATCACGGTCTTGTTTGTTGAACCATTGACGTAGTTTTGAGCGCGCACGATTGGTCTGAATATAGCCCAGTGAGGCCACCAGCCAGTCACGATTGGGCTCACGTGATGCTTTGGTAATAATCTCTACTTGCTCACCAGTCTTGAGTTGATAGGTCAGCGGCACGTAGCGCTGGTTGACTCGTGCTGCTTGGGCACAATTACCAACCTGTGTATGCACATAATAGGCAAAGTCTAGGACAGTTGCGCCTTTTGGGAGTTCGGTAATGTCACCGTCACGGCTAAATACATAAATCCGCTCACGCTCATCAAAGTCCACGATTTGTTCGCTTTCTTCGAACTCGCTCAGACTTTGATTGCCACTGTCGTCATCACTTGCTGAGCTGGCATATACCGGATCATTAATAGACAGCAAGTGACGTAACGAGCTGATTTTTTGGTTTAAATAGTTGTCCTTTTTACCTTTGCCGCCTTCTTTGTAGTTGACATGCGCGCACATACCCAGCTCAGCCTCAAAATGCATTTCATGAGTACGAATTTGCACTTCAAGCGATTTGTTTTCGGCGATGACAGCCGTGTGCAAAGAGCGATAGCCGTTTGGTTTTGGATTGGTAATGTAGTCGTCAAACTGCTCTGGTATATACCGCCATAGACCATGTATCAACCCTAGGACGTGATAGCAGTCTGAAGGACTATCCACCAAAACCCGCAGCGCACGAATGTCATAAAGCTGATGAAATGACAAACTTTTAAGTTTCATTTTTCGATAAATAGAGTAAATGTGCTTCACTCGTCCTGAAACGTCAGCAGCAATACCCGCATCTGCTAAAGCGAGGTTGAGCTTATCCTGCATACGCTGGATGTATTCTTCGCGCTCGCTGCGTTTTTCGGACAATAGCTTAGCGATTTCTTTATAACGCTCAGGGGCCAGATAGCGAAAAGCCAAGTCCTCAAGCTCCCATTTTAACTGGGCAATACCTAGGCGGTGAGCAAGCGGTGCATAAATGGTCATGACCTCACGAGCGACACGCTGTTGACGATCGGTGTCAGAAAAAGACAGCTCACGCATGGCAAAAGTACGTTCAGACAGTTTAATCAGCACCACACGTACGTCATTGGTGACAGACAAAAGCATACTATAGATATTTGACAGCTGATCACGTTGGTTGTTGGCAAAGTGATCCTCTAAGCGCTTATTGCTTTCAATAATGGCAGACAGTTTACCCAGTGCTAAAGCATCTTTGACTAAAACAGCGACATCTTTACCAAACTGCTTTTCGATATCATTCAAGCTCACCATCGACTTACGGGCACTACGGTATAGCATTGCAGCGACTAAGGCATTTTCATCTTGATAAAGATAGGTCAGGATATCAGCCATACCGATGCCCATAACATAAGCGCCAGAGCGTTCAGACTCGCTGGTATTCATGCGACTGCGAATAAACTCACAAGCGATAGCTAGGTTGGGTACTGAGTCTTGACCGATACGTTTTGCCACATTATCTAGCCACGCAGGCACATCAATATTAGCCTGATCCAGGTCGTCATTTGCAGAGGCTTTGGGTGCTATGTTTTTTTCATCTACAAGCGTACTATTTAGATACTCGTCTTGTAGTTTGGGATCATGGTTGTGATAAGAGTATTGTGCAGAGCGATCAAAAGTGGTGTGCAGCTTATGAGTGGCAAGCTGTTGTTTGATGTCTAGTGGAAGCTGAGCATAGCTATTGGCAGACTGCTGAGAACGCTGACTGGCAACCAGCTGAGCAGCTAATGATGCACTATCAGTCTGTGTGGTTTGACCATCTATTAATGGTAACCCTTCTCGAATCTTTACCATAGCCGGCTCCTGCTCCTCTTAGCTATTTTTAACGTTACTTTTGCCTAGTATACTTCTGATAAGATAAATAGTTTGCTGGATTGGATTAGCGCTATTATTTTTAGCAGTTTGATCTAGGAAAAGCATTATATTTATAATCTAAGCATCTATTGGTCTCGTGCTTATTTAAATGTACATGTCTGCAACTATTAAAGTTCCATCTTTAAGTTGCGGCTTTGATATGATGATTAATCAAACCTATCAAAGCGGTAATCATAAAAGTAATATAGGTCGTATGTTGACAGAATATGTCATAGTACAGTATACGACTCAACTATTGTACTTCCAATGTCTAAATACACCTCCAAAACGAGCCATGCTTGAGTACCAAGCACAGCTCCAATGTCTATTAAAGCGCCAATATACAATTATGTCATTTCAGGCCTGTAATTCAAGCGAGGCTCTGTAATCAGCTTTATGCCTGCGTAACATAGAGAGAGTACTAAATAAAATCGATACATTAATATTGGCATGCTGCTGGTATAGATTTTCTACGCTTACTGTGCACGTTCGTTGCACTCCAGAGACTGCACAACACTCATCGCATTAGGGCCACCGCTCAGCTATGAAGGATGGCACTGTATAAGAGACTAAAGGGATGGTGATACTTTTTCAAAACGAGCAATTGATTCGACATGACCGGTATGACAGAACATATCCATCACGCCAGCATGAGTGAGACGATAGCCTTGCTCTAATAACGCCTTGGTATCTCGAGCGAGTGTTGCCGGGTTACAAGACACATAAACGATGCGCTCAGCATTAAACTTAGGTAAGTACTGCATGATTTCCCAAGCACCAGAGCGGGGTGGGTCGATCAACAACGCATCAAAGCCTCGATTGGCCCAAGGCTGATCTGAGCAGTCATGGGTCAAGTCTTGGCTATAAAACTCGGTATTATTCAGACCATTACGACGGGCGTTGTCTGTCGCACGGGCAGTCATTGCATCACTGCCTTCTACACCGACCACTGAGCCTGTCTCACCGACAAGGCGAGCAAGTGGCAAACTAAAGTTGCCTAAACCGCTAAACAAATCCAACACTCGCTCGCCTGCCTTTAAGTCCAACAAATCACAAGCAAGCTTGGTCATCTGACGGTTTACCGACAAATTCACTTGGGTAAAGTCAGTCGGAATAAACTCAAAGGTTAAGTCAAACTCAGGCAGCTGATAATATAAGCGCCCAAACTGCTGGCTCATATCATCATCGTCTGTCAAAGCGATACGCTGGATGCTGTCAACGCCTTTTGACTGTAGATATAACTGCCAATTGCGTGCGGCAAAAAACGACTTGAGCTTCTCAAGGTCAGCGTCTGATAAGGGTGCTAAGTTACGCACGATTAAGGCGACAGGCTGATCGCCGTCTGGTAGCTCAGGTATTTGCTCACCCATAGCCAGCTCGAGTTGTGCAATTTTATCACGACTCTCTAAGGTGCTGATAAGCGCTTTTAAGTTTTCAATCTCAAAGCCAATACGGGGGTCTAAGATATGACACTCGTTTAGCTCTGCTAAAAAATTGCTTGAGCGCTCACGAAAACCAACCAAGGCGGTCTCTTTTTTGGCGACATAACGTACCCCAAGTCGTGCTTTGGTACGATAGCCAAGGCGATCTCCGACCACAGGTGCAAGCCAGTGTTCAGGCTCTATATTGGCTTGATGTCTCAGCATCTCCGCCAGTACCGACTGCTTAAAGTTTATTTGCCCATCAGGCTGCCAGTGCTGCAGGCTACAGCCACCACAAACACCAAAATGTGGACAAGGTGGCACAGCACGCTCAGAGTTAGGGTTGGCCGTGATACTGACAGCATCGCCTTCTTCAAAGCTGGCACGGCTGTTGGTCAGTTTGACTAAGGCGCTCTCACCAGGCAGAGCAAAGCTGACAAAGACTTTTTTGCCGTGTTTGTCCTCGATGTGACCGTCATCGGCATCAAACCCTTTACCATAGACAGCGACACCACGGCCATCATGAGACAGGCCATCAATGACAAATGGGAGCGGTTCGGCATCTTTTAGGCGGCGACGAGTCTTTGAGGAAGGTTTGGACTTCTTTTTATTGGGCGGTATAGTAATGGTTTGCTTGTCGCTCGTAAGCGCTGTTGCATCAGACGTCATAGGAGAGTTTGAATCGGTGGGCTGCATAAACCTGCCTTAATAATTGATGATAAATAGCTAAATAATAAAAAACTACAGGGTAGAGTCAGAAACAATCGCTAACGACACGCCCAGTCTATGATTTGGGGGCGGAGGACCAGTCAGCGATAAACTCGTGATGACGTGGACTGCCATCCGCTTGGGTATACTGTGCCAAATAACTCAGGCTTTGCTGCTGCCAAGTGTCAAAACCTTGTGAGGATAGTTGACCAGTCAAACGCAGCCAGCGTAAGTAGATCAGCCAAGTATTCATGACATCAGATTCACAATATATCGATAACGTTTGCCAATCCTCTTGACTGACTAGGTCACCGACCATGCTGCCATCGACATCAGTCTTACCGGGCAGGCCATAGAGGCTGGCGACCACATCCATGGCTTCACGGCGACTGGCACCGTATTGGCTGAACCTGTCCATCAGGTCAAGATGGCGAGTGTGAAAGCGATTGACATAATTATCAAAACGCATGTTTTTGATGCGCTCGCCTTCTTCAAATAGCCATGGCGCTGCCAGATCATATTGCATGGCACGATAGATCAGCACTGGAATATCAAAGCCTGATCCGTTCCAGCTGATCAACTGCGGTAGTGTCTCAAGGTCGCTAAATGCCCGAAAAAACTTAGCAAGAATGTCTTGTTCGCTAAATTTATCTGCCGTTAGAGAAAACAAAGAAAGCTTACCATCTTTGACATACAAGGCTGAAATACAAACGATACGCTGCAAGGGCAGGCGCATAAAATCATGCCCCGCTTCTTGAGTGCGTATCGCTGTCAAGGCACTCAAGGCATCAGCATCACTGAGCTCAGACAGCTGTGGATAGATACGGCGAGCCGCATCCGTATCAGCAACGGTCTCGATATCAAAGACCAGTATCGGGTCGGATGGTAAGGCTTGTGACATAGGTAGACCTAATTAATTGTTAGCTTATTGTGCTGCGTTTTCTGTACCGTTATCAACATTGTCGTCATTAACATTATCGTCATTAACATTGTATAAACCAGTCGATAAATAACGATCCCCGCGGTCACAAACGATAAACGCGATGACGGCATCAGGATTGGTCTTGGCGACCTGCAATGCTGCCCATGCAGCAGCTCCTGAGGATACGCCAGCGAAGACACCTTCGGTCTTGGCCAGTTTGCGCATATAAACCTCTGCCATATACTGATCGATATCCATGACCTCATCGACCAAATCTGCATCATAAATACCAGGCATATAAGCGGCTGGCCAGCGTCGAATTCCTGCAATGGCAGCGTCTTCGTCAGGCTGTAGTCCGATGACCTTAATGTCTGGGTTTTGCTCCTTGAGGTAGCGAGAGACTCCTGTGATGGTGCCAGTCGTGCCCATTGAGCTGATAAAGTGAGTGATTTTACCCTCTGTTTGTGCCCACAGTTCAGGGCCCGTGGTAAGGTAGTGCGCTTGGCTGTTGTCAGGGTTGTTAAATTGATCCAGTACTACCCCTTTGCCATCTGCTTGCATCTGTAGCGCCATATCACGTGCCGCCTCCATGCCTTCATCGACCTCGATCAAGGTCGCACCGTAAGCGGTCATAGCATCCTTGCGCTCTTGGGTTGAGTTGGTTGGCATCAGCAGCGTCATCGGATAGCCACGCATCGCTGCGACCATTGCCAAAGCGATGCCAGTATTGCCACTGGTGGCTTCAATTAACATATCCCCTGGCTTGATGTCGCCACGCTGTTCTGCTTGATAAATCATATTAAAGGCGGGGCGATCTTTGACAGAGCCGGCAGGGTTGTTACCTTCAAGCTTGGCAAGTAACGTGGCACCATTAGTGATCTGCTCCTGCTCAGGCAGTCGTTGCAGTTTGACCAAGGGCGTCTGTCCGACGCAATCAGCAAGAGTGGTCACTTGAGAGATGAAGTTGGGGGTGGACGTGGCCATAGCGGACATAAGACATCCTTGTTATTTTGTTAAAGGTTATATTCTAATATTCGTGATTCAACGTTTTTAGCACAGACAGCATTCAATCAGCGGCTCATATTAATATGAATATCCTACAGACATAAAGTGCCAGCATGAATAAGCAAAACAGCGAGCCATAAATGTGGCTATTATATCATTTTGTCTTTAGCTGCGCTGATGACTTCAAACACTATAGTCAAGGAATTTTAAAATCGCTACAAGGCGACCGACCGCAGATAGTACACTAAGTACATCCAGGGCGAGTAACACCGTAGCGGTTTAAAAGTACTCCGACTATATTGGTAAATAGATACGCATCCAAAACAGGGGAGCGTTTAAGCTGTGAGGTTAAATCTTTGTTACTATATAGTCGATACTAGGGCATGTCCTCAATTCAATCAATCGTCATTTAAATGGGCTAAGAATGGCTAAATGTTGCCAAACAGCGGCAAATAGCGAGTTAATATCTCGAGATTATCAGCGCTATTTTTCTTGTTTGCCTGCCATTTATCTCATTTTTATCACCATTTTTAAAATGAGGACACGCCCTAAACAAAATGGATACGTTATTTGATAATGCGAAACGGGTATAAATTTTTCTAGCTTGCTGTGCCTACGCCGACAGAGGCTGCAGAACCAACATCAAAAAACTAAGCATCCCAGTTTCGCTGTATCTTTTTCATACTGGACTGACTATAGTCGCTATTGAATGATGGGTTGAGTCCTCGAATACTGTTAAAATACCTCATACAACAGGCCTTATGACGTCAACGTCAGCGGAGATGGAAACGAGCATGGCATACAAAAAACGCTTTGATACGAGTAGCGCCTACGGTCAGTTAGTCCTATTGGTGTTTTTACCGATTTGTATATTGGCAGTGGTTGGTGGGATTTTGGTGTTTTATGAAACCATGCGAGCCAGTGACTCAGAACAAGAGGCGCTAGCAGAGGCCGTGCTGATTCGTTATAAGCCAATGGTTATTGACTTAATTCCAACTTTGCTTGAACAACAGCAGCAAATATTACAAGAGCAGGAATCTGCCGCAGCAAAAATCACGGATGGATCTACCTCTGCCGACAACCGCCTAAAACAAGCCCAACTACCCGTGTCACAGGTGCATTCTGATCATTATGGTAAGCTAGGTGCTCAAAGCCTTGATGGCATCCTGCTGTCAGAAGACGTGCTGGGAGGGGTTACCATACCAGCACAGGCGGGTATGTCCATCACTGATAAACAGCTTGAAGACCCAAGCACTGTCGCCCAAGGCGCTATGGCAGCACTGGTGACGATCCGTGATAGATTGAGCCGTATGCACTCTGAACAGCATGTGCAGCGTATAGCGATTATCAATGAAAACAATCACGTACTTGCGACAGTAGGCTATGGTGTTGATGAAAGCTGGCCTCGTATTGACACCTCAAAAAACTTCTTATCCCAACAAGCCACGGCTATCGGGACCGCTTATGGCAGCTTGTTGGGCAACTTTGAAGGACAAAACCTGTGGTTGCTGATAGATATGGATAATGAGCCGCTTTATATTGCTCGTTATCGTATCGCTATGGCGCTGGCTATTACAGGTCTGTTTACGATATTGATACTGTTATTGAGCCTCAATATCTATGCCAAGCGCTGGATTGCGCCTATTTATGAGCTGCGTCTACAGCTACAGCGCACGCATGTCGATAATTTATACAAACCTATACCGGTAGAGTCTGACGGTGAGTTAAATTTATTGCAGCAAGATTTGGTAAAGACCTTACGCCGTTTGCATAGCAGCTTTCAAGACCTCAAGGACCATGCTGAGCAAACCGAAGATGACTTGCGTTTGGCGTTTGATGAGATGGAAATGCAAAATATATCTATCAGAAATGCACGTGATGCCGCCATCTCAACCAGCCAAGCCAAATCAGCATTTTTAGCCAATATCAGTCATGAACTGCGCACACCGCTCAATAGTATCGATGGTTTTATCAATTTGCTCGCTCGTCATGGTGAGCTCAACCCTGAGCAAGACTTGTATGTACATACGATTCGTAAATCGTCCGCTCATCTGTTGGCACTGGTCAACGACGTCTTAGATTTTTCTAAGATAGAAGCGGGCAAGCTGGTGCTTGATCGTCATGAGTTTGATCTTTATGACACCATTTATGATGTGGTAGATATGCTCTCGCCAGTCGCAGCAGAAAAAGGACTGCGGATGGCGGTGCTGTTTTATAATGATGTGCCGATGCGCATCAATGGAGATGCGCTGCGCCTCAAGCAAGTCCTCACCAATCTGGTCGGTAACGCCATCAAGTTCACTGATAGTGGTGATGTGGTCGTGAGAGTCAGCCTAGATGATCATCGTGACAACTATCTGATGATAAGCATTCAAGACAGCGGCAAAGGCATCTCGCTAGAAGATCAAAAGATGCTGTTTCAAAGCTTTAGCCAAGGCGATCCCTCGACGACACGCCAATATGGTGGTACGGGACTGGGACTTGTGATATCCAAACAACTCACAAAGTTGATGGGTGGAGAGATTGGATTTTATGACAATGCGCAAGAGAATATCGCCAATCAAGGCGCAACGTTTTGGTTCCGTATGCCCGCTCATGTCGATGTTTTAGAAGCAGCGACAGGACAAACCATAGCACTCCCCATGCTGGCCCCACTGGCAAGCGAGAGTGATGAGTTTAATGTCTTGGTTTGGATCAATCATGTCGCCTCAAGACAAGTGCTCAAAGCCAGTCTACAAAACCTGCCTATCAAGCTGACTCAAGCCAACTCACTACCAGGAGTGCTGGAATCGCTAAAAGAGTATGGCAACTACTGGGACTGGGTCATCGTCGATAATGATACCCAAGACGACATGATGGCGCTTCTCAAACAAATTAGGCTGCATTATCAAGGTAAACTTGCGGTCTTTGGTTATCAAGTGGCTGCAGATCAGGCGTTACTAAACCGTTATCAAGCCAATATATTGTATGAGCCTTTAGACAAGCGCCAGCTATATACCATGCTTGATACTCAAAAGGAGAGTGAGCCTGAAAAAGTACAAACACTGCGCTGGCAAGGTATCACAGTCTTGGCTGTAGATGATCACTTACCAAACCTACTGGTGCTCGATGCGCTGCTTAGTGAGCTAGGCATTCAGGTGATTACAGCAAGTAGTGGCTTTGAGGCGATTGAGCTGATGAGTAAACAGCAGGCCAAACATATAAAAGACACAACATCAGCACCAAAGAGCCTGACCACTAAAGCTCAGAGCTCAAAAGCACAGGACTATGACAGTATTGATTTAATCTTTATGGATATTCAGATGCCACGTATGTCAGGTCGCGAAGCTGCTCAGCAGATTCGTAATATCGAAGTGGCTGACCATCATATTCCTATTATTGCCCTGACTGCGCATGGGTTGTCTGATGAGCGTGACAAATTGCTCGCAAGCGGTATTGATGATTATGTCGGTAAGCCAATCAGTCAGCCGCAGTTATTACAAGTACTCCAAAAGTGGCTCGGACGAAAATCCACCTCACAAAGCTCAGCCACAGATGCAGACAATTATATGAGTGCTGAGACAGAGCCGTCTGCTGCTAAAGAGAATCATGCGCAAAATAGCACCCCTGTCACTATGTCAGCTGAAAAAAGAATCTCCCGACCCTTATCATTAAAGAAAATCCGTGACGACTATCTGAGGGACAGCCAACCTCGTGATGACCACCTGCGAGAGCCACAGCGTGAAACCCAACCACGCTATCAAAATCTGCCGTATCAAAAATTACAGGCGCAAAGTCAGCTGATAGACTCTGATGTCAAACAAGAATCCAGCGTATTAGCGCCGCAGTCAAAAGACAACCAATGGAAGCGCAGTGGCATTGAGGAGCTTGCAATACTAGACTGGCATGATGCGCTGACTCGTTCTGCCAACAAGCCAGATCTGGCTGCCAAGCTTATAACCATGATGATAGATACTATCGCTGATGAAAAAGAAGCATTGGGACAGGCATGGCAAGCCCGTGATCGTAATATGCTGGCACAGATTGCGCACCGCATATTGGGTGCCAGTCGTTATACCGGTGTGCCACAAATCCGCCAAGCCAGCCAAGACTTAGAGGATAAGTGCTTATTAAATGTACAGCATACGACACCGGCACAGTTTGCAATGCTAAAACCTTATTATGAAACTTTGATACTGGCATTGAACAATCTACAAACATTGGACTTGTCTCCTTATCCGCAGTTGACCTACCACCGTTTAAGCGAAAACGACATGACTTGGAAAATGATTTAAACACCATGCCGTGATTATAATGTGTGTTGTCACCTTAAAAATTAACGGCTCACTCAATCAAACGACCATCATACTCAGAGCCTTGCATTGCAAATCAATGATATCGCTACAGTCAGTTTTTGATACGGTATGGGTGATATAAGACTGCTAAGATTAAAGTTGTATTGTCATTATGACGGTTACTTTATCTTCTTTGTTTACCATTAAGGATTATTATGCACCCTCTTGCTGCTTATGAATATGAGACCTTACAAATCAGTGTTACCCATCAAATTGCCACCGTCACAATCAATCGACCAGCGAAAAAAAACGCCATGAGTTTTAAGGTGGTCGATGAATTGATTGCCGCCGCAGAACGTATCAGCAAAGATAAAGCATTACGAGCTATCATTCTCAATGGTGCAGAAGGAACATTTTGTGCAGGCATAGATTTGGGGGATTTAAACCATCCCAAAAACCAAGCGTTTGCATTTTGGGAGTTGGTAAAGCCAGGGCAGAGCTTATATCAGCGGGTCTGTCTGGTTTGGCGTGAGGTGCCAGTGCCGGTCATTGCGGTATTAGAAGGCCATTGCATCGGTGCAGGGCTACAACTGGCGCTGGCGTGCGATGTGCGTATTAGCCATCCTGACTGTAAGCTGTCTATTATGGAAGCCAAATGGGGTTTGGTGCCTGATATGGGCTTGACACAGTCAGGGTTTGGCGTGGTGCGAGAGGACGTCCTAAAAGAGCTGGCAATGAGTGCACGCATCGTCGAAGCAGTAGAAGGCAAAGAGCTAGGCTTGGTCAGTCATTGTAGTGAGACACCGCTGCAAGCTGCACAGACACTGGCAGATGAGTTTGCTCAGCGCTCTCCTGATGCAGTGCTGGCCAGTAAACGGGTAATCAATGCCATGCATCAGCAGTCTGCCATGACTTTGTATAAAGAAAAAATGTGGCAACTCAAAATGATGCTAGGACGTAACCGTAAATTTGCGGTAAAAAAAGCCAAAGACGCCAGTGTTGAGTTTGCCAAGCGTCAATTTGGCTAGGCCTTGTAGTCAAAACGGACAGAGCCAGTAGACTTTTTATGATTTAGGTTTGTTCTATTAGGGTTAAGTGAGTATTGAAATGCGAGCAGACAGTACGATATAACACGGTCTGCTTGCATAATTGTGTGCAAATACTGCACTATTGAAGGTAGTATCTCAATATGTGCTCATGTAATGCTTAAAACCCATCCCCTTTATATCAATAAAATGGTCTGAAATATGTCTGCCCCTAACTCTTCTTTGCCTAATAAACCTATTGCTTCTGAACGAGTGCGCTCAGCGGATTTGCCTGTGGCATGGATTATGATGCTAGGACTTATTGTGGCAATAGGGCCGCTGTCTATTGATATGTATCTGCCAGCACTACCTGAGATGGCAGAAGATTTTGGTGTATCAACGGCGTTTATGGCCAACTCTGTCCCTGCGTACTTTGTCGGTTTGGTATTTGGGCAGCTGTTCTATGGTCCGTTTAGTGATCGTGTCGGACGGGTCAAGCCTTTATATATAGGTATGACGTTATACGTGATTGCTTCAATCGTTTGTGCGACAACCAGTAACGAGTATGTGCTGTTTGTCGGGCGAACATTTCAGGCGCTTGGCGCCTGTGTTGGCGCAGTGGTGACCCGTGCTGCTATTCGAGACCGGCTTACTGCGAAGCAAACTGCCAAAGCATTCTCTATTATGATTTTAGTGATGGGACTGGCACCAATATTGGCCCCATCGCTTGGTGCGTTGTTTTTGCGGTTTTTTGATTGGCATTCTATTTTTTGGTTCTTGACTGCCTTTGGGGTTCTCAACCTACTATTGACCAAGTTTTTCTTCTTTGAAACACTTACCGAAGAAAACCGTAATGCACGTCCTGCTAGAGAAGTGTTGAGCCAGTATTGGGATTTGTTAAAAGACCCACGCTTTAATTATCCGGCGATTGGTGGTGGCCTGCTGATGGGCGCGATGTTCGTTTATATCAGCTCGGCCTCTGAGTTGATTATGGATACTTATGGCGTTTCAGCAACTCACTTTGGATGGCTGTTTGGTATGAATGCCGCAGGGTTCGTTGGATTGACTCAGCTCAATCAGTGGCTGACCAACCGTTTTCGGATTTTGAGCATCTTACGCTTTGGGGCGATGATGCAGGTCATATCTGCAGGTACTTTGTTTTTTGTCGGTATGTTTTTGGGCACGGATGCTTGGTTGCCTTTAGTACTCAGTTGCATATTCTTTTGCATTGCAGGTTTGGGACTGACGCAGCCAAACGCTTCCGCCATCGCACTGGCGTTTCAAAAGCAGCGTGCTGGGATGGCTAGCGCACTGCAAGGCTCACTGATGTTTTCGGTAGGGATATTTGGTGGCTTATTATTAAACCTGTTTCCCGTCAATCCTGTGTTCAAAATCGGTATCGCCATGTTTGCCTTGATGAGCCTTGGCGCTTATTTAATTTGGCAAATAGATCGTAATCTCAACCTTGATGAGGTGGGATAACTGACCAAAAAGGTCAAATCCTCTTATATACTGGTTTAGCTAAAAGGGCACTCACTACGTACTGAACGTTGTGAGTGCTTTTTTTGTGCAATTATTACGCCTTATAAGAGGTAATTATGACAGTTTATCCAAAACTGGTATGCATATTGCAGTATATTTTACAGATTGATGCTGTTGTCTGTCGTTCATTGGTAGAACGGCTCATTAATCTGAATTTAGCTTATAAATGGAATCAAGCTACCCTTTATATTCAAAAATAAGAATATTAGGCTTTTAAATTTCAAGGATGGATTATGAAACAGTTATTTCGAGTGCTGCCCATTGTATTAAGTGTTGGTTTATTTGGCTGTGGCAACAATGCTAACACTACCGCTACAACAGAGAGTGCCACGCCAGCAGTCCCTGAGACCAAAGAAGAATTTGTTAGCAATCTACCCGATGATGCGCCAATAGTAAAGGTTGCATCTGATACTGACTTTGCACCCTATGACTTCAAAGATGAGTACGGTAATGTCACCGGTTTTGACATAGAGCTGATGCGTCATATTGGTGAAGATCAAGGCTTTAAAGTGGTTAACTATAGTGATCGCTGGGAGGAGGTATTCGTCAATCTAGATAATAAAACCCGCGATATGATAGCAGCGGCAGTGCCTTACAATCCTGAGCGTGATAGAAAGTATCTCCTTTCAGACCCTTATGCGCCTCTACCTTCCACAATTTTATATCTTGATAAATCAAAAAACATCACTTCACTAGATGACTTGAGTGACCTAAAAATTGGTGTGCTCGATGAGACAGTGCAGTATGACTATTTTAGAAGTGATGAGGTTAGCGTTAAATCAGTAGAGCCTTATATCACTATTTTTGCTGCTATACAAGCTATGGCGCAAGGAGAGGTTGATGCAGTGGCAGAGGATGCAGGTGCACTACGATACATGATGAGAGACTTCTCAGAGCTTGAGCCACAGTATTTTGATTATGAAGACATCCACGCAGATAGTGCCTATAAAGTGTTGGTAGTTGATAAAGATCAGCCAGAGTTATTAGACAAGATCAATGCAGGACTAAAGAACCTGAAAGAAGATGGCACGTATGCTGAGCTGACTACCAAATGGTTTGGTGAAGATTTAACCCAAGCCGTCCTAAAACAGACAAAACCACAAGCATCGTCTTAGAGCTAATTATGACTGAGCAGTAAATCATTCAATTATTTACTGCAAAAGTGTTTAGAAAGCTATGTTTTAACTGCTTTTTTTGGCCATGGAAAATAAGGCTAAATGAATGAAGTAGAAGGACTTGAAATATTTCTAGTTAGCAATAAAATGTAACTTTAGGTATATTTATATATCTAAAGTTACATTTCAGTAATTAAAATTCTCTAGTTCTTAAATATCAAGGATAGATCATGAAACAGTTATATCAGGCATTACCCATTGTACTTACTATAGGTCTGTTTGGATGTAGTAACTCAACCACTCAAGAGAACACCAGTAAAACAACCGCTCCTCCTGCCACAGAAAATGAAGATACTTTTGTTAGCGAATTGCCAGATTCAGCACCGATCGTAAAGGTTGCTACTACTGGCACTATGCCGCCGTTTTCGTTTCAAGATGACTATGGAAATATGCAAGGTATAGATATTGATTCAATACGAGCTATTGGCGAAGAACAAGGGTTTAAAGTCGAGTTTTATAAAGAAACCTGGCAGAACATGTTTGACACTGTAGAGTCAGGAGGTAGGGATCTTGCTATTTCAGGTATTTCATATAAAGACGATCGTAATACTCGTTACGGTTTATCTCAGCCATATTTTTTCAACCCATCTGCAATGATGTATGCAGAAGGTAAGCTTAATGCTAAAAGTTTAAAAGATTTGAAGAATTCAAAAATTGGCGCCATGGAAGCGGCTAAGCCTGTTGATCAGTTAAATGAGTTAGGTGGGTATGAAGATAACTTAACTACTAATACGACTGCATACTTGCTGTATGAGGACTTAGTTCAAGACAGAGTCGATGTAATTCTTCATGATATGCCTATCCTGCAGTATACGGCTAAAAACTATCCTGAATATAAGGTGACTATTGTTCCTTATGAAGGGGAAGACAATCCATCTGCGCAACAAGTTATTCTAATGGCAAAAGAAAACAATCAACTGATTGATACCGTTAATGAAGGAATTGAAAAGTTAAAAGCCAAGGGTACTTTTAAGGAGATTGAAGAGAAGTGGTTGGGCACTACAGAGCCATCCACTGACAGTGAGTCTACTTCCAATCAAGCGAGCTAAGGATTTCTGAAATGGCAACTACAAATAATATCGATAATAAACGCTATCAAGGCCTGATCATTTCAATTGCGCTGTTTCTATCATTGATCGGTGCTCTATTGGCTTTTACTTTTTACACTTCAAGTTTACTAGAAAGAAACACGGCTCTTATTGATCAAACCAACCAAGTCGCTAATAGTGCTCAGGCAGTAATTAAGGACTTGTTTGACTTAGAGAGTAGTTACGGTGAGGATATTAGCTCTCCTCATATTCAAAGAGTCCTGACCCGTCTAGAAGAAAATACAGCATTAATTACCAACTCTCTTTCTGCAATCGAGCAGGGTGGGGTTATTACAGACAATTTAGGTAACCGTTACCAACTCCCTAATATCAGTAATGACGCACGTTTAGATGTTGCTGAAGCCAAGGAGCAATGGAACGTTTTAGAGCCGAAGATTCAAACATATCTCAAAGATGCCAACAATATTATGGTTTCTTCTGCAGATGAGCTGGCTCAAGCAGTTGACCAAGCAAAAACATCTAGTTTATTTATTAACGAATCGTTAGATAAACTGACCAGAGACGTTTTTAGTAATGCAGAACGTCAAGCAACGACCATTCGTTTGATTCAGGTTCTTGGTGTCGCTGCGATTTTTGCCTACTTCTTGATCTTCGTATTCTTCTTTGTCCGCCGGTTACGTGAGACAGATGCCGAAGCACTCGCAGCCCGCCGTGAGACTCAAGAGATTATGCAAACGGTGAATACAGGTCTGTTCTTGCTTGATAAAGACTTAAAAATTGGCCAACAGCACTCTCGTGCACTCAATAAGATTGTGGGAGAAGAAAATCTTGCAGGAGAGAACTTTACCAATGTACTGCGTGGTCGTATCTCTGATAAAGATCTCAATACCACCAAGCAGTTTATCGAGCAGCTTTATAACCCACGTGTAAAAGAAAAGCTCGTTGACTCTCTCAACCCATTGACCAAAGTATTGTTGCACAACACCTCAGGCACAGGATCGGACAGTCGCTTCTTGGATTTTAAGTTCTCACGAGTATATGAAGATAAGGACATCGCGCGAATTTTGGTCAACGTCAATGACGTCTCAGATGCGGTCTATTTAGAGCAGCGTTTAGAAAAAGAACGCTCACAAAACGACATGCAGATTGAGATGCTCACCACTATTTTGAATGTTAAACCAAAAGTAATTCATGAGTTTATTAGTAACACCAAAGCTCATATCGAAAAAATGAATAATATTCTAAAAAATCCAGGCAGTTCACAGTATGAGCTTGAAGCGAAACTAAAAGCGATTTATCGAGATATGCATAGCTTAAAAGGCGATGCTTCTGCGCTAAAACTGCATAGCTTTACCAAAATCGCCTCTGATGCTGAAGACAAGCTGAGTGCACTGCAAAACCAAGGCGCACTATCGGGTAATGACTTCTTGCAGTTGGCAGTGCATTTGGATGACTTACTCAGTCTGTCTAACACCATTGAGATGCTGGGTGAGCGCATCAATCAGACGTCTGCAGCCAGTACCAAAGCTGCGCACACCACACCAACTGCTACTGCAGCGGGAGTGAGAGCAGCAGGCGCTATAGACAGTACCCCACAAGCCAATAGCCAAGTAATAGGTAGCTTAGACTTTGATGAGGGAGAAGACATTGATTTAGATGATGAGTCGGACAGTCATCTGTTGGCCTACTACCAAGACTTTGCTCAAGACATTGCGTCCCGACAAGGTAAAGAAGTACAGCTAAATAGTGCGACCTTAGAGCAAGTTCAGATACCAGAGCGACTTAAAAAAACAGTGAAAGAGATCAGTATTCAGTTGGTACGTAATGCTATCGTTCATGGCATTGAGCCCCCTACAGATCGTCGTTCAGCTGGTAAACCGAGTACTGGTAATATCAGCCTGGAGATGCAAAGCGTTGGTCAAGACTTTATCGTCAGCCTACAAGATGATGGTCAAGGGATTGATTATGACAGTATTCGCCAAAAGCTAGTGGAATTGGGGCGCTTTAGTCTCGAAGAAGCCGAACAGTTGGATCGTAACCAGTTATTAAAACAGCTGTTTTCTTCTGGGTTTTCTACCAAAGATGAAGCCGATGAAGATGGGGGCCGTGGTGTTGGCTTAGATATTATCAAAACTCAAGTAAAAGAATCTAACGGCAAGCTCAATGTAAATAGCGAGCTTGGTGAGATGACACGTTTTGTCATCACATTACCTAAAGCATCATAAGGACTGAAGTGAGCCATGTATAAATTAATGATCGTTGATGATTCAAACATCATTCGAAACCGAATTCAACGCGCTTATGATTCAGGGCAGTTTATGTTGGTTGCTACGGCAACCAATGGCGCTCAAGCGCTAGAGAAGTTCAATGTCCATCGTCCTGACGTGATTACCATGGATTTGACCATGCCACAGATGGATGGGCTTGAATGTATCGAAAAAATTGTTGCTACTGACCCTGACGTACGCATTTTGGTGGTATCAGCATTGTCCGATAAGTCTACAGGCATCGAAGCACTGTCACTGGGTGCCAGTGGGTTTTTGTGTAAGCCCTTTTCTGAAGAAGAGTTGATTGAGTCCTTGTATGAGTTAGTACAAGACTGAAACCCTTCAACGCCCTAAGTAGACCACCATTGAAGACAATATTATGAAAGAACAAAAGTTACAAATTTTTTTGAATATTATCAGTAATTACTTTAATCAGTTTGGTAGAGAAGCGCTTGTCGCTGATACCCCGTATTTGCTAGAAAACAAACAGCCTAAAGTCCATGATTATACGGGTGTGATTGGTATATCAGGGGTGCAAAAAGGGGTGGTTTATTTTTCAGCGACACGTGGTTTACTCTCTTCTATATTGGATAGTGTGGGCGAGACCGATGACAGTGAAGAGATGTATGTTGATCTCGCCGGCGAAGTTGCCAATACCATCGCTGGTAATGCTCGTACTGAGTTCGGTGCAGAGTTTCATATATCGGTACCGTTTATGTTTAAGGGTTCACCGCAAGGGGTGGTACTACCAAGTGATGAGCGTTCTTTTATAATACCTATCACATGGTTGTCACAAGCTGGTGAAATTGTTGTTTGTTTGCAGGACTAAACCATCAGCCAGTAGGTATATAAAAAGTGTCATGAATATGGATGTTAATATATTATGGTTAAAGTAGAGAAGTTAGGGGTGTTTTTAAGCTCAATCAATGCTTTTTTTACACAGATTGATAGTGCAGAAGTGACGCTTGATACCCCTTATTTACATGACAACAAAAGCGCAGTTGGTTATGACTATAGCGGTATCATCAAGATATCAGGTCCTCTAAAGGGCTGTGTCTATGTCAGTGCGCCTACAGTTATGTTGCGCGAAATTATTAAAGTTATGGGTGAGCCTGATCTGTCCATCTCGATGATGAAAGATTTGTTGGGTGAGATGGCCAACACCATCTCGGGTAACGCTCGTACTGAGTTTGGTCCTGAATTTATTATCTCTACTCCGCAGATCACTGAAGGGGTACCCAGTGTGTCTTATTTGCCCAAAGAGCGTCACAGTTATATCACACCATTTGTATGGCGTGGCTATGAAGCAGTGATTGGCATCTGCATTGCATAGATGATAAAAACGATTGTTCATAACTAAACTATAAACGGCGTGTCAACGTCGTTTTTTTATGCCTAAAATTTTAAACATTTGCTGGATATGGTTTGTTTAAACAACCATTAATAATGTTGGAGCTTAGAATTTAATTTATGCTATAATACAGCGCAGCTATTTTTATAATTTGATTTCAATAATTAAGTTTCAATGATAGTTCAATTTCTTTAACCAACCAATGACACACACATCACGGCAAAAAACTGCTGGGTGTTTGGCGACTTGATTAATTTGCAATTGACAGTATGGCAGCAATAGGCTGGTACCGTTAGCAGATGCGTGTCGCTAAATAGGCCGTTTTTGTGATGTGGAGGCATAACCCAATCAATAGGATATTTAATCATGGCTAATTCAAATCCAACCAAGATGGAAATGCGCGACTTACTACAAGCGGGCGCCCACTTCGGTCACCAAACACGTTTTTGGAACCCAAAAATGGGTCCATATATCTTTGGTGCACGTAACAAAATTCATATCATCAACCTAGAGCACACGGTTAAAGCATTTAACGAAGCATTGACTTACGTAAACGGCTTGGCCGCTAAGAAAAACAAAGTACTTTTTGTTGGTACTAAGCGTGCTGCTAGCGGTGTGATCCGTGAGCAAGCGCAGCGTGCTGGCATGCCATATGTCGACCATCGCTGGTTAGGTGGTATGTTGACTAACTGGAAAACACTACGCCAGTCAATCAGCCGTTTAAAAGAGCTAGAAAAGCAGAGTGAAGACGGTACTTTTGCTAAGCTGACTAAGCGTGAAGCGCTAGAGCGTACTCGTGATATGGAAAAACTTGAGCGTTCACTTGGCGGTATTAAAGACATGGGCGGCCTACCTGACGCCATCTTTGTGGTAGACGTTGATCATGAAGCGATTGCGATCAAAGAAGCCAAAAACCTAGGTATTCCAGTAATCGGTATCGTAGATACCAACTCAAGCCCAGACAATGTTGATTACATCATTCCTGCAAACGATGATGCTATTCGTGCGGTTACCTTATATGTCACCGCTATGGCTGACGCTATTATTGCTGGTAAAGAGTACGCACAAACTCAAGCTGGTGGCAAAGCTGAACAAGAAGCGCCTGCTGAGCAAGAAGCGCCAGCAGCAACTACAGAAGAAGCCCCTGCTGAGTAAGATGATTAACGCTTATGGATGACTTGATATATTGCCTATCAGTGTCCATATAGTGTCATAACAGTAGATAGACATATAGCAGGCATGATGCAGTTTTACTCGTCATGCCTTGTTGCATTAATAAAATTGCTTTATTAATAACCTTGTTATGAATTTGCTTGTTAAGCACCCCCATACACTACAATATTGAGGTAACTCACATGGCACAGATTTCAGCCAAAATGGTAAAAGAATTGCGCGACCGTACTGGTCTTGGCATGATGGAATGTAAAAAAGCACTAGAAGAAGCAAATGGTGACGTCGAAGTTGCCATCGATAACCTGCGTAAATCTGGTCAAGCAAAAGCAGCCAAAAAAGCAGGCAACATCGCTGCTGACGGTGCTATCATCATCGCTCATGGCGACAACAAAGCTTTCTTGCTAGAAGTAAACTGCCAAACTGACTTCGTCGCTAAAGATGACAACTTCACTGCATTTGCAGAAAAAGTCGCAGATATCGCACTACAAAACAACACCACTGACGTTGCCGCTATCGCTGAACTGCCTTATGGTGATGGTCAAACAGTTGAAGAAGCCCGTGTGTCTTTGGTACAAAAAATCGGTGAAAACATTCAGATTCGCCGTGTAGAAACTATCGAAGGCGACAACCTAGCATCGTACCGTCACGGTCTGCGTATCGGTGTGGTCGTTTCTTATGAAGGCGGCACTGAAGAGACAGGCAAGAGCCTTGCTATGCATATCGCTGCGTTCAACCCTGTCGCTGTTGATGACGAAAGTGTCGATGCTGACGTATTGGCTCGCGAAAAAGAGATCATCGAAGCCAAAGCCAAAGAGTCTGGCAAGCCTGATAACATCGTAGAAAAAATGATTGAAGGTGGCCTACGTAAGTACCTAGACGAAGTAACCTTACTACGTCAGCCATATGTTATGGACAACGACAAAAAAGTTGGTGATGTCCTAAAAGCTGAAGGCGTTAAAGTACTTGGCTTTAAACGTCTAGAAGTTGGCGAAGGTATCGAGAAGAAGCAAGAAGACTTTGCTGCTGAAGTTGCTGCTGCTCAGGCTGCTAGCCAATAAGCTATACTAAACCTTTGCCACAGCTGGGGATGTTGAAGGCTTCTTTATCCTCAGCTTGGCTGTATTAGGCTTATATTTATCAGGCTGATACAGCTGCTAAACATAAAAAATCCCGTTATTTATATAACGGGATTTTTTATGCGTCATGCTTTTATCTGTAACACTAGGGCTTGTCCTCATTTTAAAAATGGAGATAAAAATGAGATAAATTGCCGTCAAACAAGGAAAATAGCGCAGATAATATCGGGATATTACCTAGCTATTTAACGATGTTTGGCAAGATTTAGCCATTTTTAGCCCATTTAGGTATCCTTCGATTGAATTGAGGACATGCCCTAGCACTGATATTAGCGTAATGCAGCATAGGCTGAGTTGGCGTAGCTGGCACCAGCGCTATTGTTGCTGGTCGCATAACTCACCGTCTGTATACCGCTATTACTGCCAGTTGTGACATTGCTGGCGTTCATCGTCACATCAGACAAGCCTGCATCGTTTTTATACAAGGTATGATACCGGCTCATGACCCTCTTGACATAGTTCCGAGTTTCTTTAAACGGTGGAATGCCACCATATTTGTCCACATTGCCTTCACCCGCATTATAACCAGCGATAGCGTGTTCGACATTATTATTAAAGCGGCGCATCAGCCAAGCGATATATTTAGCAGAGCCTTCGATATTGTCAGCAGGGCTCCAAGGATTACTGACTTTGAAACGGCGAGCAGTGGCGGGCATCAGCTGCATTAAACCTTGAGCGCCTACAGGGGAGCGGGCATTTGGGTTAAAGGCAGATTCAGTATGCATCATGGCTTTCATCAAGGCGGGATCAACGCCATGACGCGCCGCAGAAGCACGAATGTAGCTGTCATAAGCATCACGATTGCCACTATTGCTGGCTGTGCTGCTGCCATAACTGCTATTGCTACCGTCGTACATTTTTGAATCTTTGTAATAAGTGACTTTCACCTTTTTGGTAAATTTATCAAAGTTACCGCTTGGACTGACGTTGGTCAGCAAGACTTGTCCAGCATTATCTTTATAGATATACATATTGCCAGCTTGTGCTGTCATGGCTAGAGTAGAGAATGCTGCGATAGCGGTCCATAATATAGGAGATAGAGAGCGATTGATGAAAGTAGATGTATTTATCATAAAAGAATCACTTTTTATCGAATATTAGCAAAATGAGGATTAACAAAACCTACTTGCAAAAGATACAAAAAATAATATCTGTTTACTATAGCATACAATTATTTTTATACCTATCTACTTGATTAAAAAGGCATAACAGTCGATATGTCTTTATATTCCTACAGCGCTGATAAAAACAGGCACCCATACTGCAGTGACCAAACCGTTTACAGCCAGACCAAAAGCTGCATAACGCCCCGCAGTTTGGCTAATCTGCCAAGCTTCAACAGTACCAAAAGCATGTGCAGCCAGCCCAAGCGCCAAACCTTTAGCACGATCGTCATCGATACCACGAAATAAAGAACGTGCTACTGCACCACCGATGAGCCCTGAGATAATGATGATGAGATTGGCCATTGCTAAGGGCGCTTGAATCAAATCTGCCACACTCAAGCCAATAGGGGTGGTGACTGAACGAGTTGCAAAAGCCAACAAGGTGTCGTGGCTTAATGAAAACAGATAAGCCAATGACATTGGTAACAGCGCTCCGACCGCACTAGCAATGACCACAATTAGGGTGAGTTTTTTGACGGGAAGGCCTTTAAAATTCATCGCTGCCAAAGGCACAGCCAGTAATACGGTCACATAACCAAGCAGATGATCAAATACGGGCTTGGCGACACTATAATAGTGGTCGTAATCCCATTGTAAAATAAACAAAAACAACAGCACTAAGACCAAAGCGGTAATGACCATAGGTAGCCATGACAGCTTTCGTGCCAATACACGTGCGATCACGTGAGCTGCCAGAGTGAGCACTATCGCTGCTAGCGTCGCTACAAATACACTATCAAAAGTCATAATCTCTCTTTACAGCTTAAAGCTGATCGGGATGTTTGGTGGTGGTATCGCTGCCGATATCAGCATCAGTATCGTGATTTAGCCAGCGGTTGGCAAGGATAGCAAGTCCCCAGAGTGGTATGAGGGTACTGATAAGCATGGTCGCCATCACACCCCATAGCTCATCACCGAGATTAAAGAGTAGTATGCCTGCACCAGCCGAGACTGGCAAAAAGGCAAAGCCACTATCGACCAGTAAGGTATTACTGGACTGAGTCAGCCAATTTGGAATGCCTTTGATCAGTCGCCAGGCAATCAGAATGAAGAACATAGCTAATAAGCCAACGATATTGGCCGCTTTTTCGATACCGGCCCACTGACAGATCACGACCGCTGCCTCACGAACGATGATGACCAGCGCTAAGGTCAAGACTAATCCTAACCATGGAGATATACCGGAGGAGGGAGTAGGCTGCATAAGTCATTCTGCCCAAGTCAGAGTTAGATAAGGCGATTATATAGAGAGTGTGACAACTAATAAAGCCTATAAAATAACTGGGCTGATTTTGAAAGGTGGTCGTGCGCAGTAGAAGTACAAAAGATTGCTAGAACGCATTAGGTTGGATAAAAAACGGGCGATATCAATTGATATCGCCCGTTTAGTAATAAAGACCTAAAAGACTGGCTTAAGGTGCATTGAACTCATCAAACGCACGTTCTTGCGTTTCGGTCATAGTTGGCTCATCGTCGTCGGGCTGCTCAAAGGCTTCTAGCACTGGCATCAATAAGGTCGCCTGTGCCAAAGGCAAAACATCCAAAGGATCTAAACTGGCTTGACCAAGCAGTTGTTTTAAGCGCTCGCTAGGCAGGCGAATGGTTAGGCATTCATGCCCCGTATCGTCGTAGCTTTCTTCTAAAATAACCCCCAACTCATAGAGCGTGTTTTTGAGCTGACCGGCGTCATAGGGTAGGGTCAAATCAAAAGTAGTCAGGGCACCGGTCAATAGTTGCTGCACAGCCAAAGATAGCTTTTCTATACCTAGGTTGTCTTGGGCTGAGACATAGACACGGTTAGGCTCGCCGTCACTGGCATAACCAATATGCGCAGGCTCGCCTGTTAGATCGATCTTATTGTAGACATTGAGGACAGGTACGTCGTTATCAATCTCAGCCAAGACGTCTTTAACCGCCTGTATCTGTTCGTGCATATCTTCACTAGAGGAGTCGATGACATGCAAGAGTAAATCGGCTTCCAAAGTCTCTTCAAGTGTGGCATGAAACGACTCTACTAATTCGTGCGGCAGATGACGGACAAAACCTACGGTATCGACCAGTACCACTCGGCCAACACCCTGCCAATCTAAGCGGCGCAGCGTTGGGTCCAAGGTGGCAAACAGCTGATCTGCAGCATAGATGTTTTCATCGACCAAGCGATTAAATAAGGTTGATTTACCTGAGTTGGTATAACCGACCAAAGAGATGGTCGGTACGTCTGACTTTTGGCGGCGGGCACGACCTTGCGCACGGGTTTGCTTTACCTTATCGAGACGGGTTTTGAGCTGATTAACTCGTGCCTGCAACAAACGACGGTCCGTCTCAAGCTGCGTTTCACCTGGCCCACGCAGACCGATCCCCCCTCTTTGACGCTCCAAATGCGTCCAACCACGGACTAAACGGGTCGAGAGATGGTTCAGCTGCGCCAGCTCAACTTGTAGCTTACCCTCGTAAGTCCGCGCACGTTGAGCAAAAATATCTAAAATCAAGCCGGTACGATCAAGGACTCGACATTGTACCAGCCTTTCAATGTTACGCTCTTGGGAGGGCGATAAGCTGTGATTAAACAGAACGATGTCAGCATCATGCTCACGGACCAGCTCGGCAATTTCTTCAACCTTACCACTCCCAACGAAGTATTTGGCATCCGGTTTAGAGCGTGACCCTGTGACCAATGCCAGACGATCTGCCCCTGCAGAGTCTGCCAAAAGCTCAAACTCGCTAAGATCGTCAGGATCTTGGATTTGGCGAATGTCTAAATGTACGATAATGGCACGCTCGCCACCTTCATGTCTGTCAAAATATTCCAAAAAGTATCACCTATCAATAAAATAAAAAAGTCGCTACGGGTTTGGCCTTAAGGGTCTGGTTCAGCAGAAGTTATAACGTGTTCGTAGCTTGTAGTTAGCTGTATATATGTGGCCTTAGAGAGTGATATTAAAGCGTATCAGCATAATTATCGATGGTTTTATGTTACAGAACAAAGCGATAGACACGCCTTTATAAAATCACAAGCGTCTAAATGCAGATAATCAACTTAGCATATAGTGAGTTCACTCTAAAATGATACCGCATGCCAGTAAAGCTCATACCAGTTCTGCACTGGCATATAATGTAGCTGTTTTATGTAGGAGCCACTATAGCTGAGTGATAGAGATTTGGCCTATGATCATTGAGTGAACAAATAGACACTGAGATACTATAAATTTGTTATACTAGTCCCAATTTTTGCTGTTAAAATAGCGGTTTTTAGCGCTAAATGGCAATCACATTTTCTAATTCTTTGTACCATAACTATGGCATTGTTCAGTAGTTATCTAATCATGAGGGATACAGATGAGCCAATCTAAGTCAGGCTTTTCACTTAGAAAACAGTTAGGCCGTGGTAAACAGATTGCGGGTATGAGTACCACTATTGCGGGTGGACTACGTACGGCACAGCGTATTGGTGCCTTTCGTGAGCCGCCACGTGAAAAGCTACCACGTTATATTCAAACGTTTTGTCGCAAGATGGCAGGCTCGTTTGGGGTCAAGATTGAACAAGTTGAACCTGTACCACAGCATCATGGTCTCTGGGTTTCTAATCATGTGTCATGGATGGATATTCCAGTAGTCGGCACCGTGAGCCCAGCATTTTTCTTGTCAAAGGCTGAGATAGGGGATTGGCCAGTCTTTGGTAAGCTTGCTCATGCCGCAGGCACACTATTTATACAGCGTGGGTCAGGAGATGTAGGCTCGGTGACGACCCAAATTGCCAGTTTCTTAAGTGAAGGCTTTTCGGTGGTGTTTTTCCCTGAGGCGACCACCACTGATGGCAAAAAAGTGAAGCGTATCCATGGCACGCTGCTACAATCTGCCATAGATGCTGGCGTACCTGTACAGCCGATCGTACTTTGTTATGTCAATAAAGACGGCACGCTCAGTGAAGATCTGCCTTATTATGGCAAAATGACCATGAAAGAGAGCATAAAAAAGGTACTCGATAGTAAAAGTGTGACCGCTTATGTGTTGCCTCTGGAGCCACTAGATCCAAATGGATTTAGTAAAAGTGAGATGACGAATATGCTACAACAGCGGATGCAAGAAGGTTTGGCAGAGCTGCATCGCCGTGTGTTGACCACACCACCTGAAGTTTAAAGCTTTCGATGTATCGCAAAGATAGTAACAATAAAGATAGTAACAATATAGTCGGAGTGCTTTTAAGCCGCTACGGTGTTACCCGCCCTAGATGTACTCAGTGTATTATCTGCGGTCGGTCGCCTTGTAGCGATTTTAAAATTCCTTGACTATAGATGGTCACGACAACTGAAAGACAACTGAGGAAAGGCGCAAATTGTTATGATTTGCGCCTTTTTTTATGCTTATAAATGCTTGAATGAATGACACGATCTAAGGCGATGGATTGGGCTGACGGGTATGCACCGCTTCGATAGCGTCTAATACATCAGTGCTTAAGATCAGATTGACACTATCGATATTGGACTTAAGCTGCTCAAGTGTGGTTGCTCCGATGATATTGCTGGTGACGAATGAGCGTGAATTAACAAAGGCCAGTGCCATTTGTGCCATATCAAGACCAGCGTCATCTGCAATCTTGGCATACTGAGCGGTGGCTGATTTGGCCTGCTCGTTTACATAACGCTGAAAACGATCGTACAAGGTCAAGCGTGCGCCAGCTGGGCGCTTACCTTCAAGGTACTTGCCTGACAGTACGCCAAAACCAAGCGGTGAGTAAGCGAGTAAACCGACGTTCGAACGATGGGCAATCTCCGCCATGCCAACTTCATATAGACGATTGAGTAGGCTGTATGGGTTTTGTACTGTAATCGGCGCTTTTAAGCCGTTTTTATCCGCTTCCCAAAGATAGCGCATCAATCCCCAAGCTGTATCGTTTGACAGACCATAAGCACGAATACGGCCTTTTTTAATCTCGTCATTTAAGGCTTGAATGGTCTCTAAAAATGGCGTTAAATCATCTAATGGCTGCGCTGCCATGTCTTCAGTATAGCCACGCTGACCAAAAAAATTGGCCTGACGTTCAGGCCAGTGCAGCTGATAAAGATCAATATAATCCGTCTGTAGACGCTCAAGGTTACCGTCAATAGCACGGCTGATTTGCTCAGCGTTAAAACGGGTCTGCCCATCACGCAAAAAGCTCATCGGTGACATCTTGCTGGCGAGAATGACCTTGTCACGTTGCTGCGTTTTTTTAAACCATGTGCCGATGTAACGTTCGGTGTCGCCTTGCTTGTCCTTATCTGGCGGTGACGGGTACATTTCAGCGGTATCCCAGAAGTTTACGCCCTCACTCAATGCCATATCCATCTGGGCATGCGCTTGCTCTTCAGTGTTTTGCTGTGCCCAAGTCATGGTGCCCAAACAAATTTTAGACACCTTTTCATTCAGTTGTGGCAATGTTTGATATTGCATATGAGTATCCTCTCTGATGTTGGTTTAATACTTGCAGCGTTTTTAAAAACTACATAAGTTGCACACCGGTAACACCTGGTGGCGTGACTTGAAAAATTTGCACTTTAAATAATACTGATTGACCAGCCAGCGGATGATTAAAGTCTACCTCAATCTCGTCATCAGTGATGGTACTCACGATACCCGGTAAGGTGTTTTTACCCTTGTCTTCAAACTCAATCATCATACCGATTTCTGGCTTATCAGCGGCCAGTGCAAATTGAGCATGGCTAAAATGCTGCACGTTTTCAGGGTTCCACTCACCAAAGGCTTGCTCAGGCTCAAGGTGCGCTGTACGAGTATCACCCGCACGTAGATTCATCAGCACTTGCTCAAATCCCGGCAATAAGCTCTCGTCGCCAATGGTAAGGGTAACTGGGGTGTCACGGCTAAAGGTTGAGTCAATGACGGTGCCGTTTTCTAATGACACTTCAAAATGCAGCTTAACCAGACTGCCATAAGCGATGCGTGTGTCTTCATTAGGGTTGATAAATTGGGGTGCGTTTTTAGATTGGGTCATAATTTATAGCCATTTTTAATAAAAAAAGAGGTCTTGTTCAATTGATACACTGTCAGAAATAATAAGCCAAATGCGCAACGATGTAAGCGTCAATAGTGTAACGCAAACAGGGTAAGATATCAGCCGTATAGTCGGAGTACTTTTAAACCGCTACAGTGTTGCTCGCCCTAGATGTACTCAGTGTACTATCTGCGGTCGGTCGCCTTGTAGCGATTTGAAAACTCCTTGACTATATCTAAAGAGGAACCAGAAGCGAAATGACAAACAGACAACAAGGCCAAATTAAAAAATGGCAAGACAATAAAGGCTTTGGTTTCATCGAAACTGAAGCTGGCGAGTCAGTATTCTTTCATGTTAGTGAATTCAAAGCTCAGCGCCGCCCTGAGGTAGGCGAGCAAGTGGTGTTTACTATCGGACAAGACGGTCAAGGGCGTATGCAGGCCAAACAAGTACAAGAGCTGGCCTTTGTACAGCAAAAAATGGCACAAAAAAACCAGCAAATCCGTCAGCGTAATCAAAAGCGCAGTGCGCAAGCGGACTTTGAAGCAGGACAGAGAAAGCGTTTGTTTATGGGCGTGGGTTTTTATGGCGTCTTAATCTTATTAGCGGCGACAGATAAATTGAGCTGGCTGGTGATAGGCTGGTATATCGCATTGGGAGTCATCACCTATGCGATCTATGCCAAAGACAAAGCCGCCGCACAGAGCAATGGTTGGCGTACACCTGAATCAACGCTGCATTTGCTCAGTGCGCTTGGTGGTTGGGTTGGCGCAATGGTGGCGCAGACTTATCTACGACATAAGTCAAAAAAGCCTGAGTTTCGCATGGCGTATTATTTAACGGTAATTATGAATATGGCGGGATTACTGTTCGTGTTGATGGGTGCGGATTTGAAGTTTTTGGCAGAATTGTTGTAGATTTAAGAAGTCGAGGGTCTTTCATATTCTGTGTAACTGCCGTTGCAGTTAAATACCTATCAATACGGTCAGCACTGTATATCTACAGGTTTTTTGAGTTTGAATATATGTTAACAATTATTGTGGGTCATCTGTTAGGGGCTGTTGTCCCTCTATTTATTTTTAAAAATATAAAGATAACACCATCTGATTTTGGTGGAGAGGCAATAGTATATTTAGCATTAATTGTGCTACTACTGTTTGTTGAATATCAGCTAGTCAGAAGCATTAAGTATGGAAGGGTTTATTTTCGTGGTCATATTGATGAGTCTGAAGGTTTGAGCTTCAAGAGCTGTCAGTTTGCCTACGCAGTGCAGGGTGGGTTTTTTATCGCCATTTTACTGCAAGGTTTATTTTCATAAAGATAAAAGTAATCTCCAAATTGACTGTCACTATTTAAGAGAGTGCGTGAGACGCTAGTATAATTTGTTCTGTATATAATATATATTACAATATTATGTTTATAGGCATGATATCTTTAGTGATGTGTTTATAAATATAAATAATGCTGACGATACTTTTATAGGCATTTAAAGCTGTGAATAAAGTGACAGGAGATGAATATGGCCAAGTTAATCAATGTGGATGTGGCGATTATCGGTGCTGGTACAGGCGGAATGTATGCGTTACGAGAAGTACGCCGTGCCAAAAAAAGCTTTGTGCTTATTGATGCAGGTCCGCTTGGGACAACCTGTGCACGAGTGGGCTGTATGCCCTCAAAAGTGGCGCTGCACATCGCTGAGTTTTGGCACTCGCAAAAAGAGTTTGCCCGTTACGGGATAAGTGGTGCCGAGCATTTACGTTTAGATGGTGCGGCCGCTTGGCAAGCGCTACGTGAGCAGCGTGACCAATTTGCCAATAGTGCAGCTGGAAGTGCCAAAAAAGGCGCTGGTGAGCATCTGATGATGGGACGAGCACGATTTTTAGAGCCAACTTTATTAGCAGTTGAGCAAGCATCAGGCACGCAGCACGTCAGAGCTAAGGCAGTGATTATTGCCAATGGCTCGCGTCCTGTGATGCCAGCATTTTTAGAGCCATTTAGCGAACACTGTATCACCACTGATGAGTTTTTTGAGATGCAAGACTTGCCCAAGTCCATCGGTATCTTAGGTTTGGGTGCGATTGGACTGGAGATGGGTTTGGCGCTGGCTCGTTTGGGTGTCGAAGTACATGGTGCGGATATGGCGCATACCGTCGCTGGCATTAGTGACCCTAAGGTGAGCGAGGTTGCCTTGGCTGAGTTTGCCAAAGAGATACACTTGTATTTGGGTGCTCCAGCGGCGTTGGCTAGCGCTGAGCAAGGTGTCTTGCTTAAAGCAGGGGATAAGCAGGTTCAGGTAGACAAAGTGCTGGTGGCCTTAGGTCGTCGACCCAATACTGATCAGCTGAATTTAGCTGAAGCTGGGTTTGAGCTTGATGAGCGTGGACAGCCGCTGTTTGATGTCCATACTCTACAAGTAGGTTCGCATCCTGTGTTTATCGTGGGAGACGTCAATGGCTATCGCCCTCTCATGCATGAGGCTGCGGCAGAAGGCGCTATGGCTGGTTATAATGCGGTACAGTCTGCGCCAGTGTCTTTTAGACGTAAGACAGCGCTTGCAATAGCCTTTACCAATCCAGATGTGATTAGCGTTGGTAAGCGCTTTGATGAGCTGGATGAGAATAAAGTGTTGATTGGAACCGCCTCAAGTCAAGCCAATGGTCGCAGTCGGGTGCTGACGGATCGAGAAGGCGTATTACGAATTTATGCTGATAAAGTCAGTGGTACTGTGTTGGGTGCCAGTATGGTAGGTGTACGAGCTGAACATGTGGCACAATTGTTGGCGTTAGCCATTGAGCGTGGAGATACGGCACATGATTTATTACAGATACCTTTTTATCATCCTGTGGTGGAGGAGATGATACCAAGTGCTCTACAAGATATTGCACGGCACATCCCAGATTCAGCAGGACTGCCGTTTGGTTTAGCAGTGGTTGAATAATCAATCTGGAATCTGTACTGCGTGTATCCTCTTAACGAAATCTAGCCCATTGCTCACTGAAAGTTGACAATGGGCTTTTTTAATATTGTTATGATGTTGGGGTGTTTGAAAAAATATTTAGAAAATTAAAAATCAAGCTCTTAATAAATAAAGGAAATAAATAATGAGTAATGATACTGATGTTGACTTAAAAAAAGATATTTTTGCAGCCTTAATTGAAAAGCACGAAGTACAACGTGCGCTATGCGATAAGCTCGAAAAAGCAGAAGGTGACGCCCAGCGTAAAGCTGTGTATGAAGACCTTAAGCTAGAGCTACAGGCGCATGCCGCTGCTGAAGAGCGTCATCTCTATGTACCCGTCATGCAGCATGATGAAGGTCTGGATTTATCACGTCACGCCATCACTGAGCATCATGAAATGGATGAAATGATGGAGACTTTAGATGATGGCCGTATTGGACAAGAAAAGTGGGATAAGACCTGTGCCGATCTGATTCATAAGGTGCGCCATCATTTAAAAGAAGAAGAAAATGAGTTCTTTAAACAAGCCAGACAGATTTTGGATACGGATCTACAGCAACGTCTGGGTGCTTTGTACCAAGTGGAGCATGCTGAGTTTGAGCAAACCCATGCAGATGATTAATTGTTAAGATACTTTGCGTTTTCGATGAATCGCAAAGTTAGCGCATAAAAATAGCCACTATAAAAAGTGGCTATTTTTTTGGTAGTCAGTGTCATAAAGGCTGCTTCAGTGTAATTCTAGTAGTTGTTTATAAACAGCGGCATCGGTCGCTGAAAAACAGCAAAATATTATTTCACGGATTGAAAAGTTAGTCGCATTCTCTAAGCAGCTCTGTACATAAGCCTCAACCGTATCAATCGCAACCTCAGTTGCTTGCTCTAGTGGATAGCCATAGACGCCAGTGCTAATCGCCGGAAAGGCAATGCTTGACACATCATTTTCAACCGCTAAATCAAGTGAATTCCGATAGCAGCTCGCCAGTAGCGCTGCTTCATTATCATTGCCCCCATGCCAAACAGGGCCTAAGGTATGAATCACATACTGAGAGGGCAGATTAAACGCTGGACTGATTTTAGCTTCTCCTGTTGCGCAGCCGTTCAAGTTGCGACAATACTCAAGCAGCTCAGGACCCGCCGCCCGATGAATCGCACCATCGACACCGCCACCACCAAGCAAGCTTGAATTGGCGGCGTTCACAATTGCGTCAACGTTTAACGTGGTGATATCCGCCTGTAATACTGACAAAGTCACGCTATTTTCGCTTCCAGCATCATTAGCTGTGGAAAGGTGCTTTTGCAAGATAGGTTTTGTTTGAGTATTTGACATAGAAAAATCCTTTTATTTGTTCAATACGATTACTTTATAACTTATTCTAAATTGTTTTCCATCATTTGCTGGTATCTACGACAGAAAAAAACCCCACTATAGAAAACTATAACGGGGTTTCTATTTACATTAACTAGTGCTAAATAGTGCGCTTTTTTTCCAAAAACAGCATATCAATCACGATCATTGCCACACCGATACTGATGCCCATATCAGCAATATTAAAGATCGGATAGTGCCAGACATCAGCATTATGCACATGAATAAAATCAATGACGTGACCGTGCAGCAAACGATCGATCAGATTGCCAATCGCACCGCCAAGCACCAATGCTAGACCTGTTGATAGCAGCTTGGCTTGACGTGGGGCCTTAACTAAATATCCAATCAAAAACAGCGACATCAGTAGAGCAAGACCTGCAAAAAACCACTTTTGCCACCCGCCTGCATCAGCTAAAAAACTAAAGGCGGCGCCATAGTTATAAGCCAAGGTCCAATTTAAAAAAGGCTCAATCACAGGCACAGGCTCATGAAAAGTAAGCTTGGTCTCGGCCAGCCACTTTGTCCATTGATCGACGACAAGCACTGCAAGTGATAGCAAATACCACATAAAAGCGCGACTGCCATTGGCAACTGACTTTGGCGTTTTCATCAGTCGACCTCTAGGCGTGAGCGAGCTGCCAGTGGTGACATGTGCAGGCTTAGGGCTGCTGTCTACACCATCCACACTAGCAACGGTCTGCTCCTGCTTAGAGGAGTCAGGTGGGTTAGGCGCATTACGCATAGTGTCGCACCTCACCGGCGCCGCTGACGTTGGTCACACAGCGCTCGCACAGCTCTGGGTGTGCAGGATCAACCCCGATATCATCACGGATATGCCAACAGCGTACACATTTGCTACCTGTAGCGGCGCTGATGGTGACTTTTAGGTCGGCCAAGCTCTCTGAATCTGAGGCATCTGCTGCTTGGTTATTGGCATCAGCAGGCGCAGCACTCATTGGTGCAAGCGTGGCCTTACTGGTGATCAGTACAAAGCGCAGTTCCTCACCGAGTTTAACAAGGCTGTCATACATCGCACCATCAGCATAGATAGCCGCATCAGCAGATAAGTTGGCGTTGATGATTTTGTCACCCCGAGCGGTTTCGATATGCTTATTGACGATGTCTTTGGCTTGCATGATGTGCTGCCAGTCATCAGTGTTGATAACGCTAAGCTCAAACGCTGGGAACTCATACCATTCTTTGGTAAATACATAGCCGGTATCGCTGTTATTCTTACCTTGCAACACTTCCCACGCCTCTTGAGCGGTAAATGACAATATCGGTGCAATCCAGCGAATGAGTGCATGAGCGATATGATAAATCGCTGTTTGTGCAGAGCGGCGTGGCTGACCATCAGCTTGAGTAGTGTATTGACGATCTTTGATGATATCTAAATAGAAGCTGCCCAAGTCTTGCGAGCAAAATGCAGTGATGTGCTGAGTGACTTGGTGAAAGTCCATCGCATCATAAGCGGTAATGATTTGCGCTTGTACCGTTTGGGCACGCTCAATGATAAACTTATCAAGGCTGACCAAGTCGTCCATCGCCACATTGTTGCTGGCAGGGTCGAAGTCGTCAGTATTGGCGAGCAAGAAGCGTAAGGTATTACGGATACGGCGATACATATCGATGGCGCCTTTAAAGGCTGATTTGCCAGCGTTCATCTCATAGCGATAGTCGCTTGAGGCAATCCATAGGCGCAGCATATCGGCACCTGTTTTATTGATTTCGTCTTGTGGGGTGATGATATTGCCCAGTGATTTACTCATCTTGCGGCCATTTTCATCGACCACAAAGCCATGGGTCAGTACTTGCTTAAATGGTGGACGCTCATACATCGCTTCTGAAGTTAATAGCGAGGTTTGGAACCAACCACGATGCTGATCTGAGCCTTCTAGGTACATGTCAGCCGGATTGGTCAGCTCATCACGTTGCTCAAGCACAGCAAAATGGGTCGTGCCTGAGTCAAACCAAACATCTAGCGTATCAGTGGCTTTGTCATAATCAGCAGCTTCGCTACCTAGATAGTCCTCACAGCTGGCATCAAACCAAGCTTCAACCCCGCCCTCAGCGATTTTTTGTGCGGCAGTTTCCATCAGCTCAAGCGTATTTGGATGCAGCTCACCCGTTTCTTTATGAATAAAGAAAGGAATGGGCACGCCCCAAGTACGCTGACGTGAAATACACCAGTCAGGACGACCATTCATCATCGCCTCGATACGGTTTTGACCCCATGATGGCGTCCATGTCACGGAAGGGATATCAGCCAGGGCACGCGCGCGTAAGCCTTTAGCCTCCATGCTGATAAACCACTGTGGTGTCGCTCGAAAGATAATCGGCGACTTATGACGCCAGCAATGCGGGTAGCTGTGCTCAATCTTGGTATGGCTGACAAGATGGCCACTTTCTTGCAGGGTGGCAATGATTTTTGGATTGGCTTTATAAATATGCTCACCAGCAAACACAGCGGCACTGTCTAAATAAACCCCATTGCCGCCTACTGGGTTTTCGACAGGTAAGTCGTATTTTAACGCCACAATGTAATCATCAAGACCATGACCAGGGGCGGTATGAACGAGGCCCGTACCACTATCTGTGGTCACATGGTCGCCTAAGATAAGTGGGACTTGACGATCGCTAATCAGTGGATGCTGCGCACGCAGACCTTCAAGCTCACGTCCTGATACCGTTGCCAATATACCGTTATTGTCCAGCTTTAGCTCAGTTAAAGCGCTCTCAACGAGATCAGTGGCGAATAGCAAATTGCCCCTTGGTGTCGCAACCACGCTGTAGTCGTGCTTAGGATGTACAGAGATGGCTTGGTTGGCAGGCAAGGTCCACGGCGTCGTCGTCCATATCACAGCGCTGACTGTGCCTTCGATATCAGCCAATGCGGTGACTTTGTCCATATCCAAGACGTCAAAGCTGACATAAATAGCGTCTGAGACCTTGTCTTTATATTCCACTTCTGCTTCAGCCAGTGCTGAGGTACAGTCCAAGCACCAGTTGACTGGCTTCATGCCACGAGTGACGTGACCATTGTCATAGATTTTTGCTAGAGCACGGACGATATTGGCTTCTTGTGCAAAGTTCATAGTGAGATAGGGGTTGTCCCAATCACCGAAGATGCCTAAGCGCTTAAAGTCGGCCTTTTGCAGCTCAATTTGCGTATTGGCATATTCACGGCATAGACCACGAAACTCAGTTGCCGAGACTTTTTGCCCGACTTTCCCAACTTTGGCTTCTACCTTTTGCTCGATAGGCAGCCCATGACAGTCCCAACCCGGCACATATGGCGCGTCAAATCCTGATAGGGTCTTGGACTTCACAATGATGTCTTTAATGACTTTGTTTACGGCATGGCCTAAGTGAATCTGTCCATTGGCGTATGGAGGGCCATCATGCAAAATATATTTGGGTGCACCCTCACGCGCTTGACGAATCTTGCCATAGATCTCATCCGCCTCCCATGCAGCGAGCCAATCTGGCTCACGTTTAGCCAAGTTCGCACGCATTGGAAATACGGTATCGGCAAGGTTTAAGGTATCTTTGTAGTCTTGGCTAGGAGTGTCTGTCGCTTTATCAGTCATAGAAGGTTTCTTATTTAATGATTAAGTTGAATGCTTAAGAAAATGGTAGGCGATGATAGCTGTGTTGGTCGTTTAATAGTACTGATTCAATAACTGCTTAATGGTCACTGAAGCACTATGTTTATCGTAAGAACTATATGTATAGCAAGTTGTCACAAGACGAATGCAATAATATAGAAAATGTCTATAAAAATGAGTAACTAAAAGATGTGTTTAGAACGTCAGCCATTATATGACAAAACGAGTAGGGTAAAAAGGGCTAGACAGTTTGCTGTTAATTCTCGTAACCTTTTCTCGTAATATTATAATGACCTTAGGGCGTGTCTTTATTTTAAAAATGGTCATAAAAATGAGATAAATTGCTGTCAGACAAGGAAAATAACGCAGATAATATCGGGATATTAACCAGTTATTTGACGCAGTATGACAAAATTTAGCCATTTTTAGCCCATTTAGATATCATCATTTGAATTGAAGACACGCCCTAGTGCCTGTGATACTGTAAAAGGATTAGGGCGTGTATAAAATTGGCTATTAGTTTACTATAAATCATCGATGATAAAGCATTACTCTTATTTATCTTGTTAATAACCGATAGCAACCACTAATAATACTGACCATTAGTGGACACCAGTATGTACATACAAATGAATATCAATAACTAAAATGAAATAAAGGGGCAGTTATGAAAATAGGTATTCCAAGGGAAACAAAAAACAATGAAAATCGGGTCGGTTTGACCCCAAATGGCGTTAATGTATTGGTCGACGAAGGACATGAGGTGCTGGTCGAAACACAGGCCGGTATTGGCTCACAGTTCACCGATAAAGACTATAAAGACGCAGGCGCAACCCTTGTCAATAACGCCGCCGAAGCATGGGATGCAGAGCTGGTAATCAAGGTCAAAGAGCCACAAGAAGATGAATACCAATATCTCACTGAAGGGTTGGTGCTATTTACTTATCTGCATCTGGCCAATGAGCCAGAGCTGGCCAAAGTATTGATTGACCATAAAGTAACCGCTATCGGTTATGAGACCGTACAGCTTGACGACGGCTCACTGCCACTGCTGACACCGATGAGTGAGATTGCAGGACGTATGAGCACACAGATCGGGGCGCAGTTCTTACAGTCGTTTTATGGTGGCAAAGGCATATTGCTCGGCGGCGTACCAGGGGTACAAAAAGGCCGAGTGACTATCATTGGTGGCGGTGTATCAGGTACTGAGGCGGCCAAGATTGCGATAGGGCTGCGAGCGGATGTGACGATTTTGGATCTGGATCCTAAACGTCTAAAGACGCTATCTGAGATGTTTGGCAATAATGTACAAACACTGGTATCCAATAAAGTCAATATTGCCAAAAGTGTAAAAAATAGCGATTTGATTATCGGTGCGGTATTGATTCCAGGTGCTGCCACACCAAAGCTCGTCACCGAGGAGATGATCAAAGATATGGATGATGGCGGCGTGATTATCGATATTGCCATTGATCAAGGCGGTGTTTTTGAGACGACAGACCGCATTACCACGCATGATAAGCCAACCTATACCAAGCATGGCATCGTGCACTATGCTGTGGCCAACATACCTGGTGCCGTACCACGCACCTCTACGATGGCCTTGTCTAATGTGACTTTGCCTTATATAAAAGCACTGGCCAAAAAAGGCGCCCAGCAGGCGTGCGCTGATGATGCGGCACTGGCCAAAGGCATCAATACCATGCAAGGCCACATGACTTATGAAGCGGTGGCTGAGGCGCTGGATTATGAGTATAAGGCGGTGGATTCACTGATAGGTTAAGGCTGTCTCAACAGATCATAAAGTTATGTTAAAAAACCAGTGACTGAGTTTTTATAGCTGCAAAGACCAAAGCTCGTACCCTACCTGTGGTGACGAATCAACGAGTGGGATACGAGTTTCTTTTAATCTCTGCAGGTATTAAGTTACCAGATTGAGCTGAGCCACAATCTGAGCTTCAATGACCACAGCGGCTGAACACCGGTCAGTCCTTGGGTCATCTCGCCATCTTTTAATACCACATACGATGGCGTGACTTGTCCTTGCCAATCGGCGAATATTTGACCGTCTTGATCATTGACAGTGGTAAAACGGAAGTCGTTTTCTTTAAGGTAGCTGTCGAGCTGCTGATCAGAGCCTGATTTAATCGCAATAGTGACTACCGGATAATTATCTGCAGCCGCTAGTTTGTCGATGGTCGGCGAGGTTATGCTACATATCGGACACCACGTACCCCAAAAATACACCAGCGTTGGTTGTTCAGCACTCATGCTGGCCAAGTCAATGGTCTGGCCTTGATAGTCAGTCAATTGCAGCTGCGGATCAGCTGGCATAACAGGCTGTCGCCACCAATTAATCACACTATAAATGACCAAAAACACCAAACCATATAACAATACAGTCTTTAGTAATGAAAAGGCTTTTTGTTTGGGTGTTTTTTTTACAGAGTTTTTGGTCTTAAGGTCTTCTTTACTGGTGTTGGCATCCATCGTCATAGCATTTACTTTGATTTTAATAAAGGGGTTGGGTGGCTAAAAACAAACGGCTGAAGCGCTCAGCCGTTTATACAGTCAGCATAACATTGGATTGATGATAGACTCTATCGCTAGTGCAGTGATTAAGTATCCTGTCTTGGTTCGATAGATGCGAGCGATAGCATTAGGATTTTTCTGCTCGGTTTTGTAGCGGTTGACCTTCTAGTACGCTGCCAGTATTTTCACGGCGCTCCTTATCACTGAGCTGGCTGGCTGAGACTTTGGATTTTTGCTTCCACTTCAAGCTAAACAAATCATCACGACGGTCCATCAGATTGTGTACCGAGCCTTCGTTGCGCACATGAATGAGCTTATCTAAGTTAACATCAGAGAAGAAAACCATCTCAGTGTTCGCTGTCGTCTCCGCCATAATCGCATCATGGGGAAAAGCAAAATCAGAGGGCGAGAAGATAGACGACTGGGCGTACTGAATGTCTAGGCTTTCAACTTGCGGTAAGTTACCCACCGAGCCACAAATCATCACATAGCATTCGTTTTCGATAGCGCGTGCTTGGGCACAATGACGCACACGCAGATAGCCGTTTTGAGTGTCTGTCCAAAAAGGCACAAACAAAATGTCCATATCATCGAGCGCCATCAGACGTGCCAGCTCTGGAAACTCGACGTCGTAGCAGATTAAGATACCAATACGGCCTGCGTCAGTGTCAAACACCTTTACTTCATTGCCACCTTCAATCACCCAAGCACTACGCTCATGGGGAGTGATATGGATCTTGCGCTGCTCTTCGACCGTCCCGTCACGGCGACATAAGTAGCTGATATTATATAAGGTATCGTCTTCATCTAAAATCGGCATCGAGCCTGTGATGACGTTGACATTATAGCTGACGGCTAGATGTGAGATTTCATTTTTGAACCATTCGGTATAGCCTGCCAAAAAGCGAATGGCGATGTTTTGATCAGTAGACTCGCACAGCCCCATCAGTGGCGCATTAAAAAACTCTGGCAAGCAAGCAAAGTCGGAGTTGTAATCCGCCATAATATCGACGAAAAACTCGACTTGTTGCAGCAGCTCTTCTGGGGACTCTACTTCACGCATTTGCCACTGAATACCACCAATCCGCACTTCTGATTTACGAGTGTTGGGCTTGTAATCTTTTGGCTCATAGTAAATATTTGCCCACTCAAGTAAGGTAGCAAAGCCCTTAGATTGAGCGTCATCTGGTAGATAAGCGGTCAAAATTCGCTTGACGATAAAACCGTTTGACAGTTGAAACGATAGGGCTGGATCATGGATTTCACGTGACTCTACGGCATCGATATAGTCGCCTGGCGTGAGGTCTTGATGATTATGATAATTGGGAATACGGCCCCCAGCTAAGATAGCGCGTAAGTTCAGCTGTCGACACAGCTCTTTGCGAGCATCGTATAGACGGCGTCCCAAACGATAGCCCCGATAGTCAGGGTCAATCAGGGCATCAAGACCATAAATGGCATCGCCCTCTGGGTTGTCTTTGATAATCTCCTTTTGACCAATGAGATCATCATAGGTATGAGGGTTAGAAAACTTAGCATAATCGACACGCATAGAGAGTACGATACCGATCAGCTTGTTATGATCAAATAAAGCAATTTGCCCTTCAGGAAAAGCGTCAATCAGGGTGTGGATGGTGGTTTTTGACCATGCACCGCCAAGGGTGGGGTATACCCGATCCATCAAGGCTTTTAGTTGCGGATAGTCTTTTTTCTTAATCTCGGCAATCGTTAAATGAAAGTCGTCTATTTTTTCTATCTTGCTCATAATGTTCCTAGTTTAAGTGGTTTTTTGATGTTGGTTTAAAGGGAAGTCATAGCTATAAAATGTCAAAAATTAAGGATTTAAAGCAGCACATCTTACAAAAGTTTGTTAGTATTGTTATATAATAGTGACTACTGTATGCTTGTCTTTATCATGATAAAAAAGCCAGTAGGTCGCTCAGTTATTGAATAATAGATGAGTGAGTATATCGGCTATCATTCTTTTGATGAGTATTTTAGCCGTCAATATACCAAACATTCGCTTAATCTATAAGACGACTATTGGCTAATAAGGTGGGTGCGGCTCGCTATTTTAACAAGCTATAGAGGTAATGACAGTCTAAGGCAGTAAAAACTTACTGTGTTTTTGTCATTGTAGCCAGCAGTTTGGGTTGGTGTCGCTTGAGTTACTGCCACGTCTATAGTGCTTTACGTCAGTTTTTTACTTTTGCCAACAACAATGGTGGCGGTTCAGGGTTGTTTTATCATGTCACTTCAGCACACAGATAAGGGTCACGCTATAGAGCAACTTGCGGACACAGCGCTGATTCAAATGGTGTATGTCAGTAGCTTGAGTCTAAAGGGACGTCTGAGTTCGTCGATATTTGTTGATTTAGGCAAACATGCTCGAGCCTACAATACTGCAAATGGTATCACAGGTATTTTATGTTATGGCAATGGGCACTTTTTACAATGTATCGAGGGTGAAAAAGCAAAAGTAGAAGCGCTACAGCAGCGTATATTTACTGATTCCCGTCATAAGAATATCAAGATACTGTTACTGCAAGCGATACATCAGCGTAGTTTTATGGATTGGCGTATGCGGTCATTATTTTTGGAGCGTTGGTTGTGGTCGCCAGAGACCAAGCAGCAAGCATCACAACTGGCTGTTTTTTTGCCATTTAGGCCTTATGCTTGGGAGCCTGAACGTACGGAGTATTTTTTACAAGTGATTAAAAACTTTGATAATTCGCCTCATGTGAAGGCCACTCGTATTACTTATAGTGCTATGGCAAATAAGTTTCGTCATATTATCGCTCCGCACCAAGCTTTTTTGGTTATTCAAGGGTTTTTGGCGATACTGCTTGTCATGGCTTTATTATGGTTATATTTTTAATGTCAGGGGTGATAACGGGGCTACACTGCGGCCGCTATATAGAAAAGACGCTAAACCATTCGGCTTAGCGTCTTTTTTATTTAAATTTGAAAGGAGAGTTGATAAGCAATCAAACATCACATATCAAAAATCTTACCACGGTTCATAATGTTATTTGGATCAAAAACGTGCTTAATCTGTTTGAGATAATCCATTTCAGTTTGACTGCGGCTATAGTGTAAGTAAGGCTTTTTCGTCATACCGACACCGTGCTCAGCTGACACTGAGCCGTTATATTTTTCAACTGTTTCAAATACGTATTTATTGACCACTTGACACTCTGCAAAAAAATCATCTTTACTCATATTCTCAGGCTTTAGAATATTTAAGTGCAGATTGCCATCGCCGATATGACCAAACCAGCAGACCTCAAAGTCAGGGTAGTTGCTGGCAACGATATGATCAATCTCAGCGATAAACTCAGGCACATGGCTGATGAGTACCGACACGTCGTTTTTGTAAGGCGTGAAGACAGAGATGGTCTCAGAGATATATTCACGTAGCTTCCACAGCTCTTCTGCTTGCGCTAAGCTTTGGCTCATAACGCCATCGACGACCCAGCCTTGCTCCATACAGTGCTCAAATATCCCCATGGCCTTGTCCATGATAGGCTCGTATGGCGCTTCAAACTCTAATAAGGTATAAAACTTGGTGCGTGATTCAAACGGCTCTTGTACTTGCCCATGCGCCATGAGCTTATCCACCGCTACTGCGTCAAAAAACTCAAAGGCGGTCAAGTCAATTTTGGCCTGAAAGGCTGAGAGTACATTCATGACGTCATTAAAGCTGTCCATCCCTAGCACCATCACGTTTAGATCTTGCGGCTGACGCTCAAGCTTGATTTGGGCGTGGGTAACGAAGCCAAGAGTGCCCTCACTACCGATAAACAGTTGACGCAAATCATAGCCAGTAGCGTTTTTGATCATGCCACGATTCAGATGCAAGATATCCCCTTTACCAGTCACCACGGTCAGGCCCATGATCCATTGGCGGGTCATGCCATAGCGAATGACTTTGATGCCGCCAGCATTGGTACCGATGTTACCACCGATTTGGCTAGAGCCTGCCGAGGCAAAGTCGACAGGGTAGTAGAGGTCTTTTGATTCAGCGAATTGCTGTAGTTGCTCAGTGACCACGCCGGCCTCAATCTCCACCATACGATCTGCTGGATAAAACTGCCCAATCTGGTTCATCTTATCGAAACTGACGACGATCTCGCCATCTGCAGCGACTGCACCAGCTGATAAGCCAGTACGACCACCACTGGGGGTTAAGACAACATGATGCTCATTGGCAAGGAGTACGATGGCCTGTACTTGTTCGGTGGTTTTTGGAAAAACGATAGCAGAAGGTGCCGGGGCGAAGTGTTTGGTCCAGTCCTTACCCCAGTGCAAGAGGCTTTCGTTATCGGTTTTGATTTGGCTGGGCTCAAACTGATGTGTGTCTATAAGGGTACTTAACATCGTCGTCACAGCATCATTGTCAGGGTTGGTCGTCGTGGGCTGCGGTGCATATGGTGTCATGATTAAATCTCTATATAAACGTAATATATGGTCAGTTCAAAATAAAAAGCTAAGCGTCTCTTAATGTGCTACTGGTATAAAACCTCTTTGGGTACCAATCGGGTACTAGGTTACGACCAGCACTCAAACGGCGCTAAGCAGCATAAGGGTTACTATAAACTAAAGTTTAACATATAAGTATAGCGCAAGAATCAGCAGTGTGGATATTTGAGTAACCAAACAGACCCTTAGTAAATTTCAGGCATCATAACCAATAATTCATCGAATCCCCCTAACATCGTGGCGAAATTTTGTGTAAGATAACCGGACTGTTTTCATTTCGACTATCGTAGATTTTTTATAAGACAATTATAGGACAGTTCTCACATGGCGCTATCACTGCAAAAAGACAAAATCCGATTTTTATTACTCGAAGGGGTGCACGAAAACGCACTTAAAGTACTAGAAAAAGCTGGCTATCAAAACATTGAGTATCTCAGCCATGCTTTAGATCAAGATGAGCTGATCGAAAAGATTAAAGACGCTCATTTCATCGGTATTCGTTCACGTACTCAATTGACTCGTGAAGTGCTTGAGCATGCCAAAAAGCTAACAGGTATCGGTTGTTTTTGTATTGGTACCAACCAAGTCGACCTTGATGCTGCTCGTGAGCTGGGTATTCCAGTCTTCAATGCGCCATACTCAAACACTCGTTCAGTGGCTGAGCTGGTATTGGCAGAAGCCATCATGTTGTACCGTGGTATTCCCGAAAAAAACGCCGTTGTACATCGTGGCGGTTGGGGTAAATCAGCCAAAAACTCGCATGAAGTACGTGGTAAGACCATCGGTATCGTGGGCTATGGCTCTATTGGCTCACAGCTGTCTGTATTGGCAGAGAGCTTCGGCATGAAGGTCATCTATCATGACGTCGTGACCAAGCTACCATTGGGCAACGCTGTACAGGTAGGTAGCCTAGAAGAGCTATTGTCTACCGCCGACATCGTAACCCTGCATGTCCCTGATGTGCCAAGCACTCGCTATATGATGAAAGCAGAGCAGTTTGCGCATATGAAAGAGGGCAGCTACTTTATCAATGCGGCACGTGGGACTTGTGTTGAGATTGATGATTTGGCAGCAGCGTTAGAGTCAGGTAGAGTCCTCGGGGCGGCGATTGATGTGTTCCCTAAAGAGCCAAAGTCTGCTGACGAAGAGTTTGAGTCACCGTTACGTAAGTTTGATAATGTCATCTTGACGCCGCATATCGGCGGCTCAACCCAAGAAGCACAGGCCAATATTGGCCTAGAAGTCGCAGAAAAGTTCGTTAAGTACTCAGACCAAGGTGATACCGTTACCGCTGTGAACTTCCCAGAAGTCTCGATTCCATTTAAGGAAGGCTCGCATCGTCTGCTGCACATTCACAAAAACGTGCCAGGCGTACTGTCGCAAATCAACCGTCTGTTCGCTGAAGCTCACATTAATATCTTGGCGCAAAGCCTAATGACTGAAGGTGATGTCGGTTATTTGGTAATGGACGTGGATTATAACGACTCAACCGCTGCTCTCGACCAGCTCAAAGACGTCGAAGAAACCATCAGAGTGCGCATTTTGTTTTAGATGAAGCATTAGCGTGTACTGTTACACTCGATTCAAATGAAAGAGAGGCTCTAATACATAGAGCCTCTCTTTTTTGTCTTTTCTTTCTTAGCGTTGATTAACGCTTAGTATTGATGAAAACAGTCGCTTATCCAGCTTTAGGTTCGTTCTCTGTTTCTGCTTGTAGACGAGCTTTCATCTTAGCGGCTTTGCGTTTTTCTATCACGTCTATGACGTCACTACCGATATGTGTCTCACCACGCTGTCTGGCCAGTTGCATCTGATGCTCACGCTCACGGAAGCGAGCTTTTTGTGCTTCGGTGGCTTTATCGATACAGTGCGGGCAAGACTCCCCTTTTACATAGGCAGCGCTTTGCATATCATCTTGGGTAATCGGCATACGACAAGCAAAGCATTGCTCATACTCGCCTTTTTCTAGATCGTGGTTGACCGAGACACGGTTATCAAAGACAAAGCAGTCACCTTGCCACATGGACTCTTCGCTGGGGACTTCTTCTAGATACTTCAGGATGCCACCTTCTAAATGATAAACCTCCTCAAACCCTTGCTGACGCATAAAGGCGGTCGATTTTTCACAGCGAATACCACCCGTACAAAACATCGCCACTTTTTTATGCTTGGTGGGGTCTAGCTCTTTGGCCACATACTCTGGAAACTCACGGAAGGTATCCGTGTTTGGGTTTACCGCATTTTCAAAGGTGCCGATTTGCACTTCATAGTCGTTGCGAGTGTCAATAAGGATGACCTCAGGGTCGGAGATGAGCGCATTCCATTCACTCGGCTTGACATAGCGTCCAACCGACTGCAGCGGATCGATACCCTCAACACCCATGGTAACGATCTCTTTTTTGAGCTTAACCTTAGTACGATAAAAAGGCTGCGTATCAGTATAAGACTCTTTAAACTCAAAATGACCAATTGCGTCAATGCTGCGTAGATAGTCAAGGACGTTATCGATGCCTTGGCGACTGCCTGAGATAGTACCATTGATGCCTTCATTGGCCAGTAGTAGCGTGCCCTTAACCTCGTTATCGAGCATGGTGTTTAATATAGGCTGACGATACTGCTCAAAATGAGCAAAAGGGGTAAATTTATAAAGGGCAGCGACGACGATATTGTTGGTCACGCTATCATATTCGGTGGCTTTTTTGGGTGTGGCTGATGGTGGTGCAGTGTTGATGGTGCTCATGGGTGTCTCCTGCTGGCTAGGTCGCAAACCTAGTGCAATGGGTTAAAAGTGTTGTCTATAACATTGGCACAGTTGTGGATTTGGCCAAATGTTGGCGCAGTGTAGCAAATTTAGCGCGGTTTTTGAATATTTTATCAAAGCATGTCACCAATCCATCTAAATGATCATACGCCCTAAGCTGACCCATATCAATTGAGCCGTTTTTTGACTGTTTATTACTGCTCTATAAAGGTAGACTATATAACACTAAAGCCCTGTCAATGGAGATGACACATGAGTAATCCAACTATAACCCCCTCTAACAGTATGCCCATCAGCCGCTATCCTGTTCCTGAATTAGATCAATTGCCTGCTGATATTCTTGAGCGTATTCTTGCTGTACAAGAAAAAGCCAAGTTTATTCCCAACGTATTTTTAGCACTGGCGTATCGTCCGGCAGAGTTCAGAGCTTTTTTTGCATATTACGACGCTGTCATGGAGCGAGAAGGCAGTACGCTCAGCCCAGCTGAAAAGGAGATGATCATTGTTGCTACCAGTGCCGCCAATGGCTGCCAATACTGTGTCATCGCTCATGGTGCGCTACTGCGGGTGTTCGCAAAAGAGCCATTACTGGCAGATCAAATAGCAATCAATTACTTGCATGCGCCTATCAGCCCTAAACAAAAAGCTATGCTGGCGTTTTCAGTCAAGCTCTGCCGTACCCCAGAGCTCGTTCAAGAGGCAGATTATGCTGCACTTAGAGAGCACGGTTATGATGAGGAAGATATCTTAGATATTGCTGGAATTACCGCATTTTTTGGCTTGTCTAATAGAATGGCCATCGTGATGAGTATGCAGTCCAATGAAGAGTTCTATACCATGGCTCGTACACCAAAAGGATAAAAGCTGAGAGAAACTCAAAAAAAATCCAGCATAAAAGCTGGATTTTTATATTGGAATTATTTATACCTTATCTGCTCTGGAACCAGCTATCTGCTTGGCTACGAGCATTAGCGATGTCTGAGCTTGATAAGTTCAATGCCAACTGGCCAATCTTACCACGAGCTTTGCTGCGTACTTTGTCATCTAGCATGCCATCACGAGCGGCTAGATCGTACCATTTATAGGCGTCGACGAGATTTTTTTGCTTTTCATCGAGTAGGGCAAGCGTATAGCTGGCACGGTTATCACCACGCATAGCGGCTTTTTCTAACCAATGACGGGCTTGTTGCAAGTTAGGCTGTACACCTTCACCACGTAAATACATAATCGCAAGGTTCAGCTGAGCTGGGGCCACGCCTTGTTGTGCCGCTTTGGTGTACCACTGTATTGCTTGCTGAGTGTTTTTGGTGATGTCTTGTCCCTTTTGCAGACGCTTGGCCAAATAAAACTGAGCATGGTCATTGCCTTGGTTGGCACGAGCAGTCAGCTCACTCACATTCATCAGCTCAAAACGTGACACATCAAGTGGGACGTTCGAGATTAATTCAGCATTGGCCAAACCAGCAAAAGAGAATAAGGTCGTAAACAACGCAGCTTTGAATAATTTCATAACAGCTCCAAAAATAGGCAGTTGATCAGTAGCTTATCGATAACCCATGCCTGTAGCACAGTCTGTCTATATGGCGATGATACGTCGATAGTAACTACTAAAAACCAATAGTTAAAAATAAGGGTCAGATGCAAGTGCTCAGAACACAAGTCGTAATACGCATTTATCTATTTGTTTAATAGTAGTCATGCAATATCAACAGATAAACGATTGCAATGAAAAAGTGCAAAAAGGATGCCATTGACAATATTTTGTAAGCTTAACACCCGAAGTTACGAAACTCAAATACTAATTACCTAGTTTAACAGTGTCCAACTGACCATAGTATGTAACAAAATCATACAGTTACTGATCAGCAAGTAAATATATACGATAAGTAGACGGTCATTAAGCGACACACTAACTCAGCAAAAAGCCTGTAAAGCGCATGAGCTGCTGGACCTATGTTTGATGTTGGTCTTACTTGTCGTGTTCTCTGCGTTACATCTTATCTGTGCTTGGTCACACGATAGATGGCAACATCGGCCAGTAAGTTGGGCGCTTGTTTTATCAATGTCGTCATCAAAGGAGAGTGACCTTTGTCTGAATCACTAACCGCAAAACGACTGATAATATCGATATCACGCTCGCTACACAGTTGTTCAAAATCTTTAAAGGTACATAAATGGATATTAGGGGTGTTGTACCATTCATAAGGCAGGGCTTCTGAGACAGGCATGAGCCCTTTTAGACCTAAATGTAGGCGGTTTTGCCAATGAGCAAAGTTGGGAAAGGTAATAATGGCCTCACGAGCGACTCGCAGCATATCGAGTAGCAGGATATCAGGGGCGATCACCGCTTGTAATGCCCGCGCCATCACCACGGTATCAAAACTATCATCAGCAAAACGGCCAAGACCGTCGTTCAGATCTTGCTCGACGATAGACAGGCCTTTACCAATGGCTTCATTGATTTTTTCTTCATCAATCTCGATTCCGTATCCGGTGACCCCTAGGTTTTGCTGTAGATGGGCGAGCAGCTCGCCATTACCACAGCCTAAGTCAAGAATGTGTGATTTTGGCGCAATCCAGCGTTCAGCTAACTGATGATCCATTCTCATGACTGCGCTCCTTTTGTCGCCTGCTGATTGGTAATGAAGGGCGCATTTAAAAACCCTCTGACAGCGCCCATATAGCGTGGAATATTAAATAAAAAAGAATCGTGACCATGCGGCGCATCGACATTGATATAGCTGACAGGTTTGCCTGTCGCCATCAGCGCATCGACGATCTCTTGTGAGCGCTCAGGGGCAAAGCGCCAGTCAGTGGTGAATGACACCACCAAATACTGACATTTGGTATGAGCAAAGGCCGTTTTTAGGGCATTAAACTCATGTTGACGGTCATTATCAGCTTGTCCATCGGTAGCGTTATCAGCGCTGAGGTTTTCATCAGCATTGGTGCTGTCTATAGGGTGTTCCGCCTGCTTGTCATCGTCAGGCTCAGCGTAATCACGAGTTGGATCAAAGTAATCTAGTGCTTTGGTCATCAGCAGGTAAGTATTGGCATCGAAGTTTTTGCTAAAGCGTTCGCCTTGATAACGCAAGTAGCTCTCGACCTGAAACTCAACATCATAGCCATACATAAACTTGCCAGACTTTAGGTCACGGCCGAATTTGGCCTTCATCGCATCATCGGTCAGATAGGTGATGTGGCCAACCATGCGTGCCAATATCAGCCCGCGGCGAGGATAAGTGCCGGCCTGTAAATAGCGCCCATCTTTAAAGTCTGGATCGGACAAGATAGATTGGCGAGCGACCTCATTAAAGCCAATGTTTTGTGCTGACAGCTTTGGGGTACTGGCAATGACGACGCAGCGCTTGAGCCTGTCGGGATAGTCAACCGACCACTGCATGGCTTGCATGCCGCCCATAGAGCCACCAACGATAGCATGCCAGACGTCGATACCCAGTCGGTCTGAAAGCAGCGCTTGGGTTTTTACCCAGTCTTTTATCGTCACCAGTGGAAAGTCAGGGCCATAGACTTGTGGTTCGCCGCCGTTTTTGATGCTATCAGGGTTAATGGTCGTCGGACCTGTAGAGCCAAAGCAGCTACCGATATTGTTGACACATACCACATAAAACTGATTGGTATCGATAGCTTTATTAGGACCAATCATATTGTCCCACCAGCCTGCTTTTTTGTCGTCGCTGCTATGATACCCTGCCGCATGATGACTGCCAGATAAGGCGTGACAGATCAAAATAGCATTAGATTTGTCGCTATTAAGTGTCCCATAGGTCTCGATGACCAAGTCAAATGAAGGCAAGGTGCGATTGCACTCCAAGGTCAACGGCTCTGCAAAATGCAACGTTTGAGGGGTGACGATACCTACTGAGCCGGGCTCAGTGGCTGAGCGATCTATAATAGGGTTATCCACATTAGAACGATCTTTGGGGGAATGACCAGTACTATCGGTACGTGCTCTCAAAGCTACCTCGCTAGACAACAGTTATCTACATAATGACTGATACAGCCGTGATTTATAAACAATACAGCTATACCTCTATATATGATGTGTGCCAATTGATATGAATTGGTATATCGTCATGTGCGTCTATTGTATGGCGATGTGGGCATGAGTACAACCATCATACTCAGACTTTATGATAATGGGCGTATTAAATCGTATAAATACAGCGTTTTCGGTGCGTCATTAACAGGTAAGTGCTACACTAATAAGGTGTTAAATTAATAATCCCTTAATAATCCTCTTTAACCATTTATCGATAAAGTAGTGCTATTATGAAACCTGAATTACCCCCACGCATTGCTGTACTATTAGTTAACCTTGGTACGCCAGATGAGCCCACTGCACCCGCTGTCCGACGCTACTTAAAGCAGTTTTTATCAGACCCACGAGTGATTGAGATTCCCCAATTTTTATGGGCGATTATCCTTAATTTATTTGTATTGCCAAGTCGCCCTAAGCGTGTGGCAGAAGCCTATGCCACTATTTGGGAAGGTGACTCACCGATTCGGAATATCCTAAAAAAACAAGTCGCGCTATTACAGCCGCGCTTATCTGATAGCGTCGCTCCGTTTCGAGTGTCCGTGCATCCTGCCATGAGCTATGGCAATCCAGGTTTGCCTGATGTGATGGATACTTTGCGTGCGGAAGGTGTGGATCATTTTGTCATCTTACCACTGTTTCCACAGTACTCTGCGACGTCAGGCGGTGCGGTCTATGATGCATTGACGAAGTGGACGCTTAAACAGCGCAATTTGCCTAATTATACGATTGTGAAAGATTACTTTGCTCATCCGCTGTATATTCAAGCATTGGCGGAGTCGATTCGTCGGTTTCAGGCTGAGCATGGCAAGCCTGAAAAGCTGATGTTTAGTTTCCATGGTATCCCGCAGCCTTATGCTGATAAAGGAGATCCCTATCCTAAGCGCTGTAAATGTACCGCAGCGCAAGTGGCTCATGCACTAGGTCTGGGTGAGGATGAATGGATTATCAGCTTCCAGTCCCGCTTTGGTAAGCAAGAGTGGGTCAAGCCTTATACTGATGTGGTACTAGAGGATTGGGGTAAGTCTGGCGTACGCTCGGTACAGGTCGTTAGTCCTGCGTTTTCTGCGGACTGCCTAGAGACGTTAGAGGAGTTAGCGATAGAAAACCGTGATAACTTCCTAAATGCTGGCGGGCAAGAGTACCACTATATCCCGGCACTCAATGCAGATGAAGCGCATATTGATTTATTAGAAGCGTTAAGTAAGCCGCTGATACAAGGCTGGGCAGGCACGCTGGCTGGTTGGGCTTAATCTATTGTTGTTTTATTTTTTTGAGGTATATGATGTCTGTCCCTAACGAGCCACCACTCAATGTGTCGTTACAAAAGCCCAATGGCCAACCGCCATATCTGCCACCTACCGATGATTATGGCAACCCATTGCCACAGCTCCTAGCAACCCCGCGCAAATGTGGTGCGGCGGCTGGTATAAGCTGGATTGTCAAAGCATTTGGATTGTTCAAAAGTCAGCCGCTTTTATGGCTTGGTATCAGTGTGACGTTTTTGGTCATTATGGCTATTGTCTCCTCAATTCCCTTGCTCAGTATTTTACTGATTCCCATGGTCTTTATCTTTATTGCTGGTATTGTCAAAGGGGCGGCGATACAAGCACGAGGGGATGAATTGCGCTTTGATCATCTGTTTTCAGCGTTTAAAAGTCACTGGCAGCCGTTAGCCATAGTCGGATTGGTGTATTTGGTAGGTATCATAATTGCTATGATTCCATTATTTATCGCTATGGGCAGTATGTGGTTTTCGATGATGACAGGCAATATGGGCAATACCTATGGAGCGATGAATAATGTCTCTATGGGTGGCTTGTTCTTCGGTTATCTGCTCTCTATGTTGCTCATGATTCCCTTGTATATGGCCGTTTGGTTCGCTCCGGCATTGGTGAGCTTGCACGATGTTGATGCCATTACAGCAATGAAAAAGAGCTTCCGTGCAGGCGTTATTAATATCATGCCCATACTGGTCTATGGTTTGGTATGTATTATCTTGCTGCCAGTACTGATGACCCTGACTTTAGGTCTGGGCATACTGTTGGTGCTTCCTGTTCTGTTATTGACTTACTACACCAGTTATCGTGATGTCTGGACAAATCAGCCGTTATCGAATACATGAGCCTTAGCGGTACTGATTAAGAATACAGATGACAATGAAAAAGCCCGCTCAAACTAAAGAGTGGGCTTTTCACTATAAAAAGTCAGCTGATGTAAGTGGCTTATAAGTCGCCCTCATTGGTGCGTTCAGCGGCTTCTTTATCAGCGATATCGACGATATCAGGATAATCAGTATCATCTAGATTGCCTTCAACCAGCAGTTCAGGCACTTGCTCTTCATCGACGTTTTGACGGTGCATAGGCGTAAGGCCCTGAGTAGCGCCAGTACCGACTTCTGAATTATCAAACCCTGCGCTATTGTCAATCACATCTTCATTGTCAATCGTGTGCAACATCGGGTTGTCCAAATCGACCTGCTGATTGTCATTGCCGTCGATACGATCTTGCTCATTTGGGAGTGGGGTTTTTGAATTATCCATACATCATTCCTTTCATCTTATTTGTGATTGTTATTAGCTGTTATTTAATTAAGGACTAAATACGCTGAGTTATTTAAGTTATCTAGCGTCTATGTTCCATTATCGTTTTAGTATCTATGTTCTAATATCTATGCTGCGTATCCAAGCCAAGTTAATATCTAATAAGTCATGAGTGTCATTGTGCCGTGTTATGGTCATGGCTACTAGTGATAAGGTGTCACAGGATGTTCAAAAAATGTAAGACAAGCAATAAATAAGGGCGCTGCAATGATAGTCAGGCATAAGTTACTCATGACAGTAGCAATGATAAAGGTGATATCAGGCTTGACCGCTTGTGAGCGCACGCCTTTCGCTAGTGACGATGCAAATTATGATGATATCGCCTTAACACAGCCATTAACGGTTGATGCCAATTTGCCTTCAGCGACGACGATAATAGAGTGCGCTCAGCTGATGCCCAAGCAGACGGTGGTAATACAAGGGCATAGTGTATTGAGTAAAGCGTGTGGCTTATCAGGGCAGTCAGTACGCTTTGAGCTGAATGACTCTCACAGCTCACTTGACTGTCAGGGGGCAACGATGAGTACCATGACTGACGATCAGTCAACGACAAGTGCCATTACCATTCAGCCAAAAACAGACACAGCTATCGAAGATATCACGGTGGCCAACTGCCATGTACAAGGCTATGGTCATGCGCTGCACATTCGTCAATTTAGCCCGCCAAATCAGCGATATAGGCGAGGGCATATAGATCCTGCTGCCAATCGAGCGTTGGCTCCAAGGGACATTCATATCATCAATGTCAGCAGTCAAAATAGTATCAATAGTGGCATGTTTGTTGGTGATCATGTGCATGATGTGACTTTTGATCGCATACACATTCAAAACTCTGGTACCGTTGGTCTATACTTAGAATTCGGCAGTCGCAATAATGTGATTAAAAACGCTGTGTTTGTTGGTAATGGCTTTCGCCCGCTCAAACCCAACCGTGAAGCCATTGCAATCGACTCTTCTAGTCATAATCTTATCGAAAACAGTCGCTTCATTCGTAATGGTGCAGGCGCTATATTGCTGTATCGTAATTGTTTTGAGCATGCAGATGACCCAACGCGCAGCAATCATTTTAAACGCACGGAGTCGAGTCGTGACAATGTGATTCGAGGCAATGTGTTTGAAAATGAGCCAGTCGGTGTTTGGGTGGCAGCAAGACAGTCACGCAATTTAAAGGGCTTCGCTTGCGGGGCTTATTTAATCAAAAAAACGCTCTTTGCCAGCTATCACTTAGACAGTGCTAAAGACAATCAGATTATCAATAATCGTTTTGAACAGGTAGAGCGAGGTATTATCGCTGAAGACGATGGTACGCTTATCAGTGAAAATGAGTTTGCTGCTGAGGTGGGATTACCCATTAGTATTGGCTCAAAGGTTCGAGAAAGCAGCTCAGCAGGCGCAGTAAAAAATACAGTCATTGAAAACAATGTATTTACGGGTAAAACAATCGAGCAAGCCGTTAAGATTCGAGATGCCAGCAAACCGGCCACCGATATTTGGTAGCCGTCTTTAGGTATCGTAAGCTTCGGGTCTCTTGACTGTCCAACAGACCCGAATCAAAAGGTTATTTTGCCCCAACCTTAGTATTGACCCAGCGTATGATTGGATCTGGCGTGACTTGTGCCAAGGTTTGAAAGACTTTGGCTGGCATGCCAACCGAGTAATGCGTGCTTTTAAGCTTACGGTTTGGACTAACCGTCAGTTTGCCCAGTGTTTTGGCCACATCATTGACAGTTAGATTGATGCCCAGACGATCAATACTGGTGACTTCGATATCTTTAGTCATATCAGACTTGACCCAAAGCGGCATCACATCGATCACTTTAACCCCCAGTTTCTCGTACTCGATATTTAAGCCTTCAGTTAGGCCCCGCACAAAAAACTTACTGGCAGAATAAGCGGCGACTTCAGGTTGACCATAGATAGCAGAAGCAGAAGAGACGTTGATGATTTTACCGTTTTTGCTATCTGCTAGATAAGGGGCCAGTTTGTGGCAACCAATGAGCACGCCTTTACAGTTGATATCAATCAAAGACAGCTGCTCATCCAAATCAGTGGTTGGTAGGGCGCCACTAATGAGTACGCCGGCATTATTAATCAAAGCATCGATACTACCAAAGGCCTCAACCATTTGAGTAATAGCCTCTTCCCACATATCGGGCTGGGTGACATCGAGCGCTCCGATAATCACACGGTCTTTTTTCAATGCTTTTTTAAAGGCTTTGTCTTTAATAGCCTCTGTAAGCGTGGCCGTATTGGTGGCAAACAGTCCCACATTATGCCCTTTTTCGGCCAGCCTTTTGGCAGTGGCCAGACCGATACCACGTGACGCACCAGTAATTAATATGTTCATAAAGACTCACTTAATGATTGTTAGCAGGCCATAAACGACAGAGGACAAACTTCAATAGGTTTGTCCTCTGATGTTCAATAAATCTCAGTATAACAAATTTGCCCGCATGTGTTTGATGATGCGCCGCCATTGTGCAGGATGGGCTTGCTGTGTAGTTGATACGTGGTGATCTATAGTCAAGGAGTTTTAAAATTGCTACAAGGTGACCGACTGCAGATAGTACACTAAGTATATAGTCGATACACTCTAAAAATGTCATAGCGCTACTGGGATGCTTGCTGTTCAACATATAGGTTGCGCAGCATCGAAGGTACGCAGCACGCCAGTAAAATTTATACCAGTAGCGCGTTTAAATCCATAACAGTTTTACATTCAGCTGACTATATCCAGTGCGGGTAACACCGTAGCGGTTTAAAAGTGCTCCGACTATAAACGAGCAATTACTAGGAAACGACTTGATGCTCAGAGTCAAAGGTAAGCTGTGACTGATGACTGTAGTCATTTACATTTAATCGCCATAGATATAGTAGGGTGACGCTATAAATAATGAGCTCAGTCAACTCTTCAACCATCACACCAAGGCTATGAGGGAATACGATGGCGTTTTCTCCCATATACTGTACTGCTGCCAATACACCGACAATGAGATATAGTGCTAGAGGTACTTTTTTTATGACCGCCCGCAGGTATTGCTGTGCATAAACCAATAGCCCAACGATCAGAAGATAAACGACAGTAAGGACACTATCCTCCCACCAGTCATAAGTATGGTTTAACAGTAAAAAGTCACTCGAGATAAATAAGTCTGGTAGATGGTTTAACTCTCTACGAATAACCGCAAAAAATACCAGTACGCCTGCTAACCAAAAATAACGAGCTGATTTGATCTGGCTTTGCGTGACATACTGTATACAGCGCAACAGACAGATAATTAAAATAACAGTACTAACGATTTCGATGATGCCATTTTCAGAAAAAATGTGAAACTCCTACGATATAAAAAAGTGAGCACTGAGGCTCACTAATTTACATAAAAAAACCAGTGTAATGGTGCCTATTATACGCCCATCTGATACGAATCCGTGTTAAAAAATAGAACCAATTGGTCATCAGCCACGTTCAACTATTTGGTAAGCTGTCTAATTTAAAACAAGGCTTCCATCCGTAATAAAGCAGCAGGGTAGTGGTCTTTGTCTTCCGTTTTATCGTTATAGTAATTCAGCTCTGTCTGTATATAGAGCCATTCTCGCCAGATGGGCTGGCGATAGCTAATCGCAGGACCATAGCTGTTTAGTGTTGATTTGTTTTGATCAAAATAGCCACTGGTAGAGATGCCATAAGCCAGCTTTTTTTCTTTCCCTAAGTGATGGACGTGCCGTAGATCATTGTTCCAATCGGTGCTCTCTTCATCGTCTCGATTGCGATAGCGAAGGGTAGTGCGGTTATTGATGAAACGATTGGCATCTGCGGCGTACTTTAGCGTGAGGCCTCCTCTCACATAATGCTCACTATCAAGCCCATAGCGATAAAAGTTATCGTTACTTACCGTGACTTTAGGGCCCTCGTACCAGTTTTTATCTACGCTCACTTTGACATAAATATCATCGACAGATCGAACGCCAAGATCGACATCGGTTTTCACGCCCAACTGCTCCTCAATAGCATCATCAAATCGTGACCAGCGTAGAGCAATAGAGGTATTGTCTTCTCGTGTTTTTCTTCTATTGATGAGCTGGTTGGAATTGGTTGGGCGGGCATCTGCTGTTGCGCTTTGCTTTAAAAAAGTGTCTTCGTCAAGCTCCTCATCACCAATGATCAAACTCAAACGTTCTTCCAGCACGGGCAAGCGCAGGCGACCACGAACCCTTGGCTCAACCCTTGTCTCTTGGCCTTCTACTGGATCGTTTGCCCAGTGCGTATCCAAGACCAAGCGCAGACTGGCTCTAGCGGGTTTTTTTGGATCAGGCTCACCAAACCAGCCATCCATGTTATGCGCCCAATGATTTAACTGCGTTTTAACCTCTTGCCTTTTCTCATCTGTCCAGCCCCAAGCGTCACTATCTGGAGTGGGCGATAGGTCAGCGTCTTGGTTATGGGTTTGGTCGTTAGAGTCAGTTTGGCTTGCTTGATTGGCTTGGTCATCAGCAGCAGTCTCTGCCATGGCTGGCAAGCCCAAACTGACACTTACGAGAGTATAAAAGGTAAGAGTGTATAATCGATATGATTTCATGAAAGTATGTTTTTATTGGTTTTTAGATACAGAGACAAACAAGACAAGCTTAAATATAGTCAGCTGAATGTAACACTGTTATGGATTTAAATGCGCCACTGGTATAAGTTTTACTGGCATACTGCTATCTTTGATGTTGCGCAAGCTATATGTTGAACAGCAAGCATTCCAGTAGCTCTATGACATTTTTAGAGTGTACCGAAGATATAGGGCGGCATTAAAAATGGCCAAGCAAATTGCCCAGCCATTTGTTTTATTTTTATCTCCACTTTTTAGATGAAGACACGCTCTAGTTAATGCGCCTCGTCCCAATTTTTTCCACTATCTGTTTCCACCAGTAGTGGTACCGCAAAGCTCACCTGCCAGCCTTTCTCCACTGCTGTATCGGTCAGTACATTTTGCATGGCCTCAGTAATCAGTTGGCTCACCTCGTCGACTTTGTCACTGTCTACTTCAAACACGAGCTCATCATGGACTTGTAGCAGCATTTTTGCTTGCGTCTTAGGCAGTACTTTATCGACAGCAATCATCGCAAGCTTGATAAGGTCAGCCGCTGAGCCCTGCAGTGGTGCGTTAATGGCTGCTCGCTCAGCCCCTTGCTTGACCATACGGTTGCTATGGTTGATATCAGGAGTGTAGAGCTTGCGCCCCAAGATAGTCTCGACATAGCCCTTTTCGTGGGCGCTGGCTCGGGTATTCATCATATATTCTTTGACCCCTGGGTAGCGCTCAAAGTACATATCAATATAATCTTGTGCCTCACCTCGGCTCATCTGTAGCTGCTTAGCGAGCCCAAAGGCGCTCATGCCGTAGAGCAGCCCGAAGTTAATGGCTTTAGCATTGCGGCGCTCGGTGGCAGTGACATCAGTGACTTCTTTGCCCAGTACTTCAGCAGCGGTGGCGGCGTGAATATCCAGCCCTTCATTAAAGGCACGAGTGAGGTTTTTGTCACCTGAGAAGTGTGCCATTAGGCGCAGTTCGATTTGGGAGTAATCCGCTGCCAAAATGACTCGCCCTTTTGGTGCGATAAAGGCTTGGCGAATCAGGCGCCCCGTCGCAGTACGAATCGGGATGTTTTGCAGGTTAGGATCGGTAGAGGAGAGGCGGCCGGTACTGGTCAGTGCTTGATGATAGCTGGTATGTACACGATCGGTCTCAGCATCGGCGACATTATCAAGCGCATCAGTATAAGTGCTTTTGAGCTTAGATAGTCCGCGGTATTCTAATGTAATATCGACAAGTGGGTGGTCAATTTTTGAGAGCACCGCCTCGCTGGTAGAGTATTGACCAGATTTGGTTTTTTTGCCACCAGCAACGCCCAGTTTTTCAAACAGCATTTCCCCAAGCTGTTTTGGCGAACCTAAATTAAACGTCTCTCCTGCCAGTTCATGAGCTTGCGCTTCTAAGGCGATGATTTCTTCATCAAAACGTTTGGAGAGCTCATTCAAAAACGAGCGTTTGATTAAAATACCCTGCGCTTCCATTTGACATAGGATTTGAGCGGTGGGTATTTCTAGCTCATGAAGTAACCTAAAGTTGGTGTCGTTCTCAGCAAGCTTTTGACGGAAGATATCAAACAGCTGATAAGTGATATCAGCGTCTTCACAGGCATAGTCGCTGGCGATATCGATAGCCACTTGATCAAAGCTTACTTGCTTAGCGCCTTTACCGGCGACATCTTCAAAACTGATGGTCTGCGTCTGCAAATAATGGCGTGCCAAGTCATCCATGCCGTGACGAGTAATGGCAGCATTGATGACATAGCTGGCGAGCATGGTATCCATTGCCCAGTTGTTTGGACTGCTATGGATACTACCAAGCAGGTCAATATCATAATGGCTTAAAACGTGGGCGTCATATTTGAGATGTTGCCCAATTTTGCCGATATTAGGGTTTTGTAATATCGGTTTAAGTTTGGCAAGGACAGTATCACGATCGAGCTGTTTGGTTGTCAGCTCGTCATCTTCTAGACGATGTGTGAGCGGCACATAATAGGCCTCATGTGCTTTTACAGCAAAAGACAGCCCCACAAGCTCAGCCTCACGCCAGTACATACTGGTGGTCTCAGTGTCGATGACGAAGTGCGCTGCGGTTGTCAGCTGTTTAAGTAGGCTCTCAAAAGCGGGCTCATCTAATACGGTGTGCCAGGCTTTATCATGGCGCTTACTGTCTTTAATGTTTTCAATCTTGCTCGATTGCAAGGATTTTGCGACTTGGGCTTGCGACTCAGCATCAGCTTGACTGTCAGCGACACTTTGCGAGCCATTGGCGGGGTGGTTGGGGTGGTCGAGAGAAGCCAGCTCGTTTTTGAACTCAAGCTCGGTGTACAGCGCTCGTAGCTTTTCGATGTGGGCGCACGGATCGGTATTGATTTTGAGGTCACTCCAGTCATGGCCAACCGCTAAGTCAGTCACGATAGTAGCCAGCTGGGCATTGAATGGAATATCGTCTGCATACTCTACTAGGTTTTTGCCGGCGCGCCCTTTGATCTCAGCGACATTTTCTAGCATGGTTTCGATGTTGCCATATTTATTCAGTAGGTCTTTAGCGGTTTTTTTGCCGATACCAGGCACACCTTTGATGCCGTCTGATGAGTCGCCCATCAATGTCAAAAAATCAATCATTTGACTGGGCTCGATACCGAACTTATCCACCACTGCTTGGCTATCAGTGACTTTACCTGTAAAGCTGTCCTCTAATATCACGCAATCATTGACCAGCTGCATCATGTCTTTGTCGCCGGTTGAGATGACCACGTGATGCCCTTGTTCAACGGCACGATAAGCAAGTGTCCCGATGATGTCGTCGGCCTCTGCGCCTTCTATACGCAGTAAAGGAATGCCAAGGGCGGCGACTAGATGATGAATGTATGGAATCTGCTCTACCAGCTCAGGATCCATAGGCGGACGAGCCGCTTTATAATCAGAAGACATGGCATGTCGAAAAGTCGGAGATTTGGTGTCGAAGCACACGGCCATATGGGTGGGGTGATAACGACGCATGACTTTAAGTAGCGCATTTAATGTGCCACGGATGGCATTGGTGGTCAGGCCTTGCGTATTGGCCATGGTCTTGGGTAGCGCATGATAGGTGCGAAACAGGTAATAAGAACCATCTACCAAGACAAAAGGTGGCTGGTCTTTGTCGACGTGGCTGGTATCCATCATGGCCACATTGGGCATAGCATCGAAGTTTGGGCGCATATCAGGGTCGATAGGCGTGTGCGAGTTGTGGTCATTGTCCGTCATAAAAGTCTCTGTTTATCGTTTAAATAAAAAACATAACCCATTATAGCGATAAAAGTGAGGCGTGCCGAATGACTGACCACAAAAAAAGAACCCAGACCAGCTGAGTTCTTGTTATTGAATGATCTTAGGATGATCAAATATTTATTTGACTTCTGAGGTCACTTCGACATTAATATTGCCTCGTGTCGCTTTTGAATATGGGCAAACTTGGTGCGCCTTTTCGACCAGCTTTTGGAACTCATCAGCAGACAAATCCGTATTTTCACCAATCACATGAATTTTTGCTGCCAGTTGATAATCATGCCCCTCACCTTGTAGCAGGTCTACTTCTACTTGGGTGGTTGAGTCAAACTTGGCATTTTCCATCTGTTGTACGGCACCAAGAGCACCGCCAAAACAAGCACTATAGCCCATGGCAAATAGTTGCTCTGGGTTATTGCCGTCTTTACCAGAACCCGGCGGCACCATATTGATATTAAGGTCGCTGTCATTTAGGCTTGAAGAGCCAGCACGGCCGCCAGTAGTCGTGGCTTTAGTAGAATATAACGTTTTCATAGCACATCCTTTGTTGTCGGTTTTTTAGTATGTTTTGTTCATCATATGACTTGATTAGCATAACAAATCTCTGGCGCTGCTCTATATAACAGTGGTAAACCTATGCTACTAAATTGTAAATAGGGCTTGTGTGGTCAATTGAGTATATCACTATGCTGCTATTCTCAAGTTAATTTAGCTTTGTTTAAGCGCTGCAGGTTTGAGCACCTCAGAACCCTAAGTTTGTACGCCGAGGTGTCGACGCTCTGCAGGCGTGCCAGTGTTATGCTCGGTCGACGGCTTGATTTTAGAAGCCCCTGCCCGCAAGCGAGCAGCATTAGTAATCACCATTAATGAGCTTGCCGCCATGGCCACTGCTGCAGCTAGTGGTGGCACGGTACCAAAAACCGCTAAGCCCAGCGCCAATACATTATAGACCACAGAAAACACCAGGTTTTGTCGCAATACACGGCGGGCTTTTTGTGAGATGGCGATGGCTTCGCCTACTGCAGTCATGCCCCCTTTTGCAATCACCACATCCGCTAAAGCAATGGTGGCAGGGGAGGCGTTGCTCGCAGCGATGCCGACATCAGCACGCACGATAGCCAGCGTGTCATTGACCCCATCGCCGACAAACGCAGTAGGTCCAGCGCCTGCCTCGACCAGTTCAGCCTTGTCCTCAGGAGTACAAGCCGCGAGAATCTCCTCTGGCCGTAGCCCTGCTATAGCGCCGACGTGATGACAGGGAGCGGGCGCATCGCCGCTTGCCATACCAAGTGTCAAACCTGCCTCTCTAAGCTGTGATATCGTGGCTGCGGCGTCTGGACGTAGCGTATCCCCTAAGAAAAAGGTGGCTGCCCAAGCATTATCAATTGCCATATAAACTGCCGTCAAGCCAGCATCTTGCTTTAACTCAGGCAAGGAGACAGCATGACGTAATAAAAACCCACGGCTACCTACCAATACCTTTTTATCGGCTATAGTTGCTTTCACCCCATCATCACAACGCTCAGACTGTGACGACTTTAGTGGCTCACTATCCTTGGCCGCTTGACGCAGCGCTTCGGCGACTGGGTGCACCACTTCGTTTTCTGCGGCTGCTACCAGGGCCAAGATGCGCTCACGCTTTAGGTCTGGGCGCAGCTGTAACTCTCGAAGTACCGGCCTTCCTTCTGTCAAAGTTCCTGTCTTATCAAAGAGTACTCGGCGTATGGCACCAAGGCTTTCAGATGCTGCATGTGTGCGAAAGTGAATACCTGAGGCTGCTGCTGCGCCAGTCGCTGCTAAATGAGAGACAGGAGCCGCAATGGCGACCGCACAAGGGCAAGCGATAATGAGCACCGACAGGGCTCGCAGACTGGCATCTTCTCCAGACAGCCCCATAAGTAGTCCAACAACCAGCGTCAACGTAGCGAGCGTAATGGCAAGCGGCACGATCACACGGGCAAGCTTATCTGCCAGTCGATGGATCTCAGGGCGGGCATGGAGGGCATTGGCAATATCTACACCCATAACATCGATTCGGCGTTTGCCTATCTCAGCGCTGACGCTTATTTCAATCATACGTGACAGATTGATGAATCCTGCTTCTACAAAGTCACCTTTGACGATAGTACGTGGTACCGATTCCCCAGTCATGATACTGGTGTCAAAACTGCTATCATTGTTAATTAACTGACCATCAAGAGGTACACGCTCACCAGCAGCCACTCGAATGTGCTCTCCTGCTTGAATCTCAGAGGCTAACACCTCATGCGCAACACCATGAGTATCGATGCGGCGAGCGGTTTCGGGCAGGGCGGTGCGAAGTGCTGCGATAGCTCGACTAGATTGGCGCAGGGTGCTCATCTCTACCAACCGTGCTAAGGTCAACAGTATCACCAGCATGACAGCAGTATCAAACCATATCTCTGAGTGGCCAGCCACGAGTGACCAAATGGATGCCACCATGGCACCGAGAACGCCAAGACCGACGAGGCTGTCCATGCCCGGTACACCCACACGAGCGGTTCGCCACCCTGCCAGTAAAATAGGCGCTCCTGCCCAGATGACCACAGGTAGCGCTGTTGCTCCTGCTGCCATTGCAAGTGCCCGTCCAATCTCACCTGTTGCTATATTGTCAGGGTTTATATAGAGTAAGATGGATAGCACCATCGTCCACATACCAAAGACAATCGCCACCACCAGACGAATAGAGACACGGCGCATCTCGGCGACGATTCGTGCCTCCATATCATCACCCATATCAGGCGCAGTCAAGCGGTATCCCATAGCGCTGACCTTGCGTGCTACTGCACCAAGATCAGTGCCTTGCTCCCAAGCAAGCGCAACTGACGCACCAGCATAAGAAACCTCAGCGCTGGTTACTCCCGGTACTTTAGTCATGGCACGGCCTGCAGCCGCCGCACAGCTTGGGCACCAAAGCCCATCTATCCCAATAATGCCACGATCAAGGCCATCGAGGGTAGCGGGGTCAAACTCTGGCGCAGCAGTCATCGTTAATGCTCCGGCACGACAGTGCCTGTAGAAGAGGGCACTGCCTCTGGATCAGCGCTGACGCCTTTACCGATGACATGACCCTGTACTTCTTTATTGTAGTAACATTTGTGATCATGATAATGCTCTGCCGCTTGAGCGACACTCAATTCTTCATCAGGTTGCCGTGGGTCTGCGGGGCGCTCATGACTGTTGATATAAGCAGCGACATCCCATGCCTCTTGTTCCGTTAATGAAAAAGGCAAACCTAACGGCATATTAGCGTAAATGAATCCAGCGGCGGTATTCACTCGGTGCATTCCGGCGCCCCAGTTATAGGAGTTAGGCCCCCAAAGTGGCGGGAACACATAACGCCCATTCATATCTTGGCGTCCTTGACCCTCGTCACCGTGACAGACCGCACACTGAGTTTCAAACACTTTTTCGCCACGTCCCGCATCATAGCCTGCTTCAGGCTCATCAAGCTCAGGATAACCAGAGCCAGGCAAATCTACTCGGTTTGGTGCGCCAGTTGCCATCCAGTGAAAATAGCTCTCCAAGTCCTTATAGATTTGGTGCCCCTCTGGTGGCGGCCCACCTGACGGACTGTTGGGCGCATTCATCGAGTAAGTAAAGCAGCCATTTACTCGATCTTCCATGGTGTTAATCTTTTTGTTTTTGCCACGATAAGTGGGGTACATACCTGCCGCCGCCCACATCGGCGCTGAGTGAGCTTGCTGTCCAGCGTTTAGATGGCAGTTGGCACAGGCAAGTGAGTTGCCCACAAACGCTGTTGCATTAGCACCAGGGTTTAAAAAGATCTCACGTCCACGGATAATAGAGTCGCCAAACTCATTATCTGGGATTTCACTTTCGTTAGGCGGCGCAAAAAAGCCTTCTGGGTCTGTTGGGATATTTAAGCCAGAGATACTGTTATCTACGCTGAGCGCATCACTGGTCTGTAAAAACTCTTTACGGGCGGCTTCTATCTGTTCCGTCGCTTGCTGCGCCTTACCCACTTCATCAGCCGTACCCATAAACCGATTGACAGCATCTATTCGAGCCAGATATATGATGATGAGACTAAGAATCAAAGCACCGAAGCCTGCATACAGCCAACGCTTGACAGCACTTCCGCTTCTTGTTTCGTTTTCGTACTGTTTTTTTTCAGACATCTTTGATCCTCCTAATCAGCGTTGCCAGCATTGTCAGCGTTATTAGCCTTGGTATCATTGAGGCTGCGTAACTGAGGTGGGGGTAGCGTCGCAAGATAATCAGACACCGCTCGCATATCTTGTTCTGAGAGGGACTCGGCGACAGAGTGCATCAAACCCAGTGGTGAGTTGGCACGCTGACCTGACTTCCAAGCAGCAAGCTGACTGTGTGTATAAGCCGGATGCTGTCCTGCGATGGCAGGAAACGTCTCGCCAACCCCCCATCCCAGTGGACCATGACAAGAGAAACATGAGGGCAGGTCAACCGTCCAGTCGCCAGCCAATGCCAGCTCTCGTCCACGCTCAAGATCGCCGCCCAAAGAAGCCTTGGCCGAAGGCAAGGTTTCAATGCTGGCGTAGTAAGCGCCAAGCGCCGTCATCTGCTCATCAGTTAATGTGGAGACCACATATTGCATATTGTCATTGGTACGTACACCGCTTTTGTAGTCGTGTAACTGCTTAATCAGATAACCTGCTGACACGCCCGCCAAGCGAGGAATGTCTTGTGCACCTTGGCCGCTATCGCCATGACAAGAGGCACAGGCCCAAGGGTCTTGAGCTGCTTCTGTACCAGCCGATGATTTTTGGCCGACAATCAAAGGCATGACGCTATTGGGATCAGCAGTCGTAGCGGCAGCAGCATAGTTCTCTGCCGCTCGCCAGTCAATCTGTTCACCGTCCACCTTGTTGTCGGCCTTGGAGCAAGCCGCTAAAAATAGCAGCGATAGCGCGATAGGGAGTATTGGCATAACTACTTTCATTGTGCGACCTCCTGATCTTCTGCATGTTGCGCAGTCACTTCCGTTTGAGCCTGTATTGGATCTGAGCTCACCGATGCGATACCAAAGACGCTTTGTAGCTCAAAGCCACCTTGCCATGGCTGATTAAGATTGCCTGCAAACGCTTGACGAGTCCTCGCCACTTGCTCGGCTGTCACTGCCTCCGCTGCGTTTGACCAGCTGCTACGGACATGAGTTAAGATCAGCGCAATTTCTTTGTCATCAAGTGTGGCGTAAAAGCTTGGCATGCGGCCATTATAGGTATTGCCTTTGACCTCGATAGGGCCTGAGATACCACGCAACAATATAGCAATTGGAGCCGTTGCCTCAGCCAATACATAGCGTGACTCATCAAGGGGCGGGATAGCACCACGCACGCCAGAGCCGTTGGTCTGATGACAGGTGGCGCAATGAGTCGCAAAAAGCGCAGCGCCTTGGGCTGCCGTCATATCCCCATCAGCCTCATCCATGTCGGCAGCAGTGACCTTAGCAGGCGCTGTGTCTTTATCGGCTACTGTTTTTGCCAATTGCTCATCGCCACCATCATCGGTGGCCTGTGCATCAAGATAAAGGGTAAAGCCACCAAATATTGCAAGTGCGACGGCTATGGCGATAAAAGGCCAAGGCACTGGGTTTTGCAGCTCAGAAGGCTCAAACTTATCGTCGACATTTCTGACCGCTGAGCCAAAGTCTTTAGTGAGTTTGTTGTTACGTTTTTTCATTCGTAGGTCCCCCTGTCGGGCGAATATCCATGATCACGTAGCTCAGGATTAGCAGCAGGATAAGTTCGATCAAGACCAAGTAAATAATCTACCAGATCAAGCGCTTCATCACTCGCCACGACTACTTTGTCTGAAGGTTGATATGCTTTTGGCAGCCGGACGACGACATCATCTGGACTGGCCTCAGTTTTGGTCTCAAACAAAAAAGGATAGCTTGGCATGATGGAGGTTGGATGAATGGCACGTGGCTGATAAAGATGGGTAAGATGCCAGTCACGACTGGGCATACGAGCGCCAATATTTAGCAGATCTGGACCAGTGCGCATAGTCCCGAGCAAGTGCGGCTCATCATAAGCATAATCTGAGGCAGTAGAGGGTCGACCCCAACCACGCTGCACATCAGGGGCTTGCTCAGGCGCACGAGGCTGCTGACTGTGACAATAAACACAGCCAAGATCCACATACTTGGCACGTCCACGTAGCTGGCTTTCGGTATAAGGCTCAAGCCCAGGTGCTGGGGCTGCCGTACGAATCTCATCGGCAGGCAATATGACCAAAAACACAGTGGCAAATGCCAAAATAGCAGCTGACAGTAACATCAATGGAATAAAGCGGTTCATCTGTGTCTCCTCACTTCTCTAGCTGCGCTGTAGGTTGGGTTTCTAGCAGTCCTGGTCCTGCTTGACGCTTTTTACCTTTTCCTGCCAACATAGCGATCATATTGGCTGCAAAGACAAAGTGACCTAAAACCATCAACGAACCACCAACCGAACGTCCAGTCAAATAAGGTACCGTCAGCTCCATACTTTCCATAAAGTCGCGTGCAGGATCGAGCATGGCCTTACCCTGTAACCAGCCACCAGTAGTCAAGGAAATGAAGTAAATACTAAAGCCGATAACCACCAGCCACCAATGCACTGTCATCAGCTTTGGATACGGCCAGACCCTTCCTATCAGTCGTGGAATGACATAGTACATGGCACCAAACAGAACAAAGGTCACAAAAGCATAAGTACCTAAGTGAGCATGACCAACCGTATAATGAGTAAAGTGAGTCACTGAGTTGACCGAGCGTAGGGCTTCAAGAGAGCCTTGAAAAGACGCAGCGGTATACATGAGCGCCCCAATGGCCACAAACCTTAGGGGAATACTGGCTTTAAATACATCGAGATTTCCAAGCCAAAGAGGGTGTTGGTTAATAGCAACCGCAATCACAGGCACAAACATCATCAACGATTGCACAATAGAGAGCGTCACCACCCAAGTCGGTACCGGACCACCGATTAGATGATGAATACCAACTTGACTATAAAACAGCGCCAATGCCCAAAAACCCACTAGCGATAAGCTATAAGAATATATTGGTTTACCGATAATGCGCGGCAGTAAATAGTAAGCCGCCCCAACCCCTATCGGAGTCAGCCAAAGCCCTAAGACGTTGTGTGCAAACCACCAGTTCACAGTACCTTGCTGCGCACCGACATGCAGGCCCGGAAGGTTGGCAACGATAAATAAAATCGGAAACCAGACCATGGCCCCAAGGTAATACCAACCGGTAACATAGATGTGGCGCACTTCACGATGCCATGCCGTGACCAACAGCGGTATCACAAATAAAAACACCGCAAGGGCTATAAATATGTCGATTTGCCACGGAATCTCTAGCCACTCAAGCCCATCCGTCCAACCAGTGCCTATCGCCCATGCGCCTGCTGCTACAGCGAGATTCATAATCACCGCTCCTGCAAACGCCAGTATGGGCAAACGCAAGTGAGTAGAAAATATGGTCGGAATGAGCCATAGCGACAGACCCAATCCCCCAAGAGACAGCCAACCATATATCACAAGGTTGAGATGCATCGGTCTGATACGACCAAAGGTTAGCGCCTCCATACCATTTAGCCAATCAGGCAAATGCATCTTTAGCGAGGCAATTAGACCAAGCGAGCTGCCAAATAGCAGCCAAAATGTCGCAGTAGCAAAAATAAACAGAATAATTCGCCTACTATTTAAAGGTATAGTCAGTTCTTTTTAAATAAGATACAATCGTTTTAAAGCAAGCGAAATAGCAGAAGAACAAATGACCTATTCAGCAGATTTTCGAGCACAAGTGATTAAAAGTGTCAAAAACAAAGACATGAGTATCCGTCAGGCTTGTACTTTCTATAATGTTAGCAAAACCGCATTACAGCGCTGGCTGAGAAACCCAAGTATCAAACAAACTCGAGATAAATCACCAACTAAAATACCGAATGAAGCACTCTTAAAAGACGTTGAACAATATCCAGACGATTATCTGTACGAGCGAGCTAGGCGATTCAACTGTAGTAAGACCGGCATGCACACTGCTTTAAAACGTCTAGGTATCAGTCAAAAAAAAGACCTTAGAGCATCCAAAAGCCTGCCTGATAAAAAGAGTGGCTTATCAGAGTAAACTTGATCGCTTTACGCAGCAAGGCTATCCCATTATCTATATGGATGAAAGCGGCTTTGAGCACGAGACCATCCGCTCTCATGGCTATGCACCGATTGGTACACCCTGTATCGACAGCTACAACTGGCAAGCAAAAAAGAGAACTAACGTCATCGGTGCTCTTTATAACAAGATGCTGTTTGCGCTTGATTACTTTGAACAGAATATCAATAGCAATATATTTTATGACTGGTGTAAGATCACACTTATTCCAAGTCTCAAGACTAAATGCGTGATCGTTATGGATAACGCTAGGTTTCATAAAAGCAGACGTATCCAAAAACTGCTCAACAGACATGGTCATCGCATTCTATGGCTGCCACCCTATAGCCCTGATCTTAACCCCATTGAGAAAAAATGGGCACAAG
>NZ_JAGBKM010000039.1 GCF_017498085.1 Psychrobacter coccoides | reverse complement strand
TGTAACTATCCCCTAAACTAACACAGCTCAAACGTAGAATTTCTTATAAAATACCCATAAGGAGTTTTGATATGAGCAAACGAATGACTGAGACCCAAATCGTATCGATATTAAAAGAAGCAGAAGCTGGGATACCTGCTAAAGAGCTGTGTCGTAAATACGGGATTGCTAGCTCGACTTTCTATAAATGGCGTTCCAAGTATGGTGGTATGGAAGCCTCTGACGTCAAACGCTTAAAAGAGCTTGAAGAAGAAAACCGTAGACTCAAACAGATGTATGCTGATTTAAGCCTTAAAGCGCAAATGCAAGAAGATATCATAAAAAAGCTATAGCGCCTGTACCCGAGCGCAAAGTCTGGGCGCAAGAATTACAGGCGCAGTATGGTGTCAGTATTGCATTGAGCTGTCAGGTCGTGTGCATGAGTCGAACTGCTTACTACTATAAATCTAAACTATCTGATGATAGTGAGATTATCGATGTCTTAAACAAGCTTACTGACAAGCACAATCGTTGGGGTTTCCCAAAGTGTTTTAAGCGTATACGCAAGCTTGGCTATTCATGGAATCATAAGCGAGTACACCGTGTTTATACAGCGTTAAACTTAAACCTACGCCGTAAGTCTAAAAGACGGCTACCAACACGTAATCCCCAGCCGCTAAGTGTGCCAAACGCATTGGGTCATACTTGGTCTATGGACTTTATGAGCGATAAGCTGCACAACAATATTCGCTTTCGAACCTTTAATGTGATTGATGATTACAACCGTGAAGTATTAGGCATTGATATTGGTACCAGTATGCCTTCACTCCGAGTAATTCGCTACCTTGACCAGCTAGCCGAGTGGCATGGCTATCCTAAGCAAATTCGTGTGGATAACGGCAGTGAGTTTACATCCAGCATATTTACTGATTGGGCATCAGCTCATGGCATCTATATTGATTATATCGAGCCTGGCTGTCCTTATCAGAATGCTTATATTGAACGGTTTAATCGCAGTTACCGCAATGAGGTTTTGGATTGTTATTTATTCAATGATTTAAATGAAGTCAGTAAGCTTACTGAGGAATGGATCAAGGTTTATAACACTGAAAGACCCCATGATTCACTTAATGATATGACACCTGCTGAGTACAGGCAGGTGGCTTAATTATTCTACGATGATGTTGTGTTAAGAGTGGGGTATTTACACTATGATCATGATGTTCTGCAGCAGTGCACAAGCCAAAACTCATGAAGATAAGATCCCAGTAAAAGTATTTATCGCAGCAATGTTTGAAATTGGGGAGAACAGCGGAGATAAAGCCGGTGAGTTTCAGCATTGGTATGAGCAGTATTTTGCCGATAGCAAGCCCATAAAGGTGACAGGCGCCCATAGCCCAGTCTACTGTAATTCTGAAGGTGTCTGTGGGTCAGTATTAGGCATGGGTAAAGTAGGATCTTCAGCATCGATGCAAGCAATAACACTCTCACCTAAATTTGACTTTACAAAGAGTTATTTCATTCTAAGCGGCGTAGCAGGCACACCACCTAATAAAGGCACGATAGGAGATGTCAGCTGGGCATCATGGCTGGTTGATTATGATTTAGGCCATCGCTGGAAAGCAGAAGAAGGTGAAAAAGGCGCGCCTACTTTTACACCTCGCAAAGGTTATGAAGATATTCGTCGCTATCAACTCAACCCTGAATTGCTTCAATGGAACCTACATTTGAGTGAGTCAGTCTCTTTAAAAGACTCAAAAGAAGCTAATGACTATCGAATGAGATATCCAAATGCTGAGGCAAGACGTAGTCCCGCCATAACGGTAGGAACTCATATGACAGGAGATACGTTTTTTCATGGTCCAGGCTTGTCAAAACAAGCTCAATACATCACTGAGCTGTATGACGCAGATGATTACGTGATCACTGAAATGGAGGCCGCTGCCATAGCACAAGTACTAGATAGAACCGTAGGAACTGAGCGCTTAATGAGCTTACGTGGTGCGGTGAACTTTGACCAAGGTCATCCAAATGAGACTACTCTTCAACACCTAGATCCAGCTCCAGGAGAAACCGCTGGTGGCTTTGCAGAAACCGTGGAGAATATAGTATTGGTAGGATCAAGAACTGTCGATCATATCGTTAATAACTGGGATGTTTGGGCAGATGGTGTACCAGAACTTGAGCAAAAATAAGAACCAAGATTTAGGCTTTATGTCTAGTTGATTAGTTTTTAGGGTATCCTATATATAAAAGCACTTCATATTTGAAGGTCGTTTTAAAAGCAATAGAGCTTGCCAGAATTCAGTTTTGGCAAGCTCTATTGCTTTTAAGCTAATTCTATTCCGTCTATTAAACCAAACCTAAAATTATTTAAGAAAGTGAGATAAAATTAATTAAATCGGGCTGACGGCAAAGCTTATTTCACACATCACAAGCTGCCTTGGTAATGATCACATCTACTTCATTGATGAGTACGGGATCAGCTGTCATGACTTTGGTCACTTTAGTCGTCGTACCTGCAATATCGATTTCTGTATCCATTGTATTAGCGTCTGCACAAGCAACAAAAAAGGCTATTGCTTTGGCTGCCTGCGCAGTCGACCTGAGCGTCAATTATGGCATGATATGACCACTGAACAGCGTCGTGATGTGCTACGGCTGATCGTTGGACGCAAGCAGCCAGCGTATCGAGCAGATGAGACAGCGTAAAGGCGAGCAGTTGGGATTTGATTTTGAGGAAGTGGTTGAGACAGGAGAGTTGTTTCAATAAACTCTAAATATTTTAACGATAAGCTAAGCAGTTTCTTACTTAGTTTCCAATAAAACTAATAGTTCATAACGCAAATACTGAGCTATAAAAATATCTACTTAACTAACTCATTAAGTTCTATCTGCGTGTCGACGAAGTAATCGTAATATTTGCGCGCCTCTTCTTCTGGTCCAAGTGCGATATCAATAAGCATTTGAATACTCCATACAGGACCAGGTACAACCTGTTCTAAATCAAGATCTTCAGGATAAGTTTCTGGATCTATTGCCATTTCTAAGTTTTCAAACCACCAAATTTCTATTTTTCTTAATAGTTCCACCATTTCTCTAAATACTTCTGAAACATCAAAATCTACACCTGATGAGGCAAACGAAAGCATTTCATGAGCTAATATATTACGACACTTTTTAATACGCTCGAAGCTCTCTAAATCTTTATCATCAATAGCATTAATATTTTGTAGCCATTTTAGCGATGCGTAGAGAGAACTTCTATTGAGTGAAAGCACTTTTTCTTTATACTCTGAGCTAACTATTATGCCGTTTTCATCAAATCCATCTATAAAAAAGCCTTTTATTTTTTCAATAATACTGCTCTTGAGCATTTCAAAAGCCATTGAAAATATAGAGGCAGTAATAATGTTTTTTTTAAGCGTATCAGGATGAAGCGCCCGCTCCCAAGAAGCTTTATTTTTTTCGTCCATTTATTTTCTCAATAAGAAAGATCAACGGTTGCATTAATAAATTGCATTAACAAACATTCTTGAACACAGCGAATAATTATTTCGCTTACTTAGGACTATTTAGTAATCGGACATTCACTAATTTTACGAGCAAAATAAAATTCTTGAGCTCGTCTTACTGTCTCTTTATTTAACTCAATTAGTATATTTCTATCTATCTTTTGATCGACTTCTCCAGCATAAAAAGCAAATTTAGGGGAAATAGGAATAAATGCAAAGTCACTGTAACCGTCCGCGACTAGAAACTCGCCTTCGGTAGCTTCAATTAACCCCCATGTGAAATGACTACAGTTACACCAATCTTGATATAAACTATTTTGTATCTGAGAACCAGATGAAAATCTTGAAGCTATGACTCCTCTTTCTCTTAAAAAAATACCATGTTTGCTTTCTATTATCTCTTCTTCCTCTTTAGTTAAACTAGATCCAGAAATCCCATTCAGAACCGCATCTTGTTGATTGTTAAGATGATACTTGTGTCTTAAACGCCATAAAAGACAATACTTCGAAATTGCTTCATGATTCCTTTTTTGGAAACTTTTAATATTATCAATTTCTTCATGAAAATATTTTTCTATAGGAACCATATAACCAGCTTCAGCTCGTTGATCCCAAGTACGTTTAGTGCAAAAAATTTTTGCTCGCTTATGTCTTTTAATTATTTCACCAGAAGAAAGATCCTTAACCTCTACTTTATTGTCAGAATTATAAAACATAGAAATAGCATGGGCAGTATGAAAGTGCTGATCTATAGTTAGCTGTCTAGGGTTTTTTTTGATAGTAGGTTCGTATGACATTTCTTTTTCTACTTAGTAATTCATTACATAGTAAATTTAACATCAATATCACGTATCGACAATATAAATTAAAATATTCTCATAAACACGCAGACAAAGAAAACCCCCCAACAATCAAGTTGGGGGGCTTTTAGGGAATAGAGAGCTGACGATGACCTACTCTCACATGGCCGGAGCCACACTACCATCGGCGCTACGATGTTTCACTTCTGAGTTCGGGAAGGGATCAGGTGGTGCCATCGTGCTATTGTCGTCAGCAAAGGGGGTTAGATATGAGTCTGTGTTTTACTTAGTTGACTTAAGTATCACTTATCCTAACTGAATCAAGGATAACGGTGATATCGATATAATGCTTACCATTCTATGAATAACCATTGTGCGTTTTGTCTGTCAAGGGACCTTCAAGTAATTGAAGGTGCGTGACAGACGCATAATTGTCACTCAATAGATAATTACAAACCACTTGGGTGTTGTATGGTCAAGCCAAACGAGCAATTAGTACAGGTTAGCTCCACACATCGCTGCGCTTCCACACCCTGCCTATCAACGTCCTAGTCTTGAACGGCTCTTTAGGGAAATCTAATCTTGAGGTRGGCTTCCCGCTTAGATGCTTTCAGCGGTTATCCCATCCGAACGTAGCTACCGGGCAATGCCATTGGCATGACAACCCGAACACCAGTGGTTCGTCCACTCTGGTCCTCTCGTACTAGGAGCAGATCCTCTCAAATTTCCAACGCCCACGGTAGATAGGGACCGAACTGTCTCACGACGTTCTAAACCCAGCTCGCGTACCTCTTTAAATGGCGAACAGCCATACCCTTAGGACCTGCTTCAGCCCTAGGATGAGATGAGCCGACATCGAGGTGCCAAACACCGCCGTCGATATGAACTCTTGGGCGGTATCAGCCTGTTATCCCCAGAGTACCTTTTATCCGTTGAGCGATGGCCCTTCCATACAGAACCACCGGATCACTAAGACCTACTTTCGTACCTGCTCGACTTGTGGGTCTCGCAGTTAAGCGCGCTTTTGCCTTTATACTCTTTGAACGATTTCCGACCGTTCTGAGCGCACCTTCGTACTCCTCCGTTACTCTTTAGGAGGAGACCGCCCCAGTCAAACTACCCACCATACATTGTCCTCGGCACCGTTATGCCTGAGTTAGAACCCCAACATGACCAGGGTGGTATTTCAAGGATGGCTCCACCAAGACTAGCGTCTCGGTTTCAAAGCCTCCCACCTATCCTGCACAAGTCAGGTCAAAGTTCAATGTAAAGCTGTAGTAAAGGTTCACGGGGTCTTTCCGTCTAGCCGCGGGTACACAGCATCTTCACTGCGATTTCGATTTCACTGAGTCTCTGCTGGAGACAGCGCTGCCATCATTATGTCATTCGTGCAGGTCGGAACTTACCCGACAAGGAATTTCGCTACCTTAGGACCGTTATAGTTACGGCCGCCGTTTACTGGGGCTTCGATCAAGACCTTCGCTTACGCTAAGCCCATCAATTAACCTTCCAGCACCGGGCAGACATCACACCCTATACGTCCACTTTCGTGTTTGCAGAGTGCTGTGTTTTTAATAAACAGTTGCAGCAGCCTGGTATCTGCGACTACCAGCAGCTCAAGGAGCAAGTCCTATCACCACCAGCAGCGTACCTTCTCCCGAAGTTACGGTACCATTTTGCCTAGTTCCTTCAGCAGAGTTCTCTCAAGCGCCTTGGTATTCTCTACCTGATCACCTGTGTCGGTTTAGGGTACGATTCGTTTATGACTATCGCTTAGAAGCTTTTCCTGGAAGCCTGGTATTTGCCACTTCACTGTACAAGTACAGCTTGCTGTCAGATCTCGGTATATAATAGCCCGGATTTACCTAAGCTATAAACCTACATCCTTTCACCTGGACTACCATCGCCAGGCTGACATAACCTTCTCCGTCCCTCCATCGCATCATAAACAAGTATCGGAATATTAACCGATTTCCCATCGACTACGCCTTTCGGCCTCGCCTTAGGGGTCGACTCACCCAGCCCCGATTAACGTTGGACTGGAACCCTTGATCTTCCGGCGTGGATGCTTTTCACACCCATTATCGTTACTCACGTCAGCATTCGCTCTTGTGATACCTCCAGCATGCTTTACAACACACCTTCACAGGCTTACACAACGCTCCCCTACCACTTGAAACAATTTTCAAATCCGCAGCTTCGGCTCCTAGTTTGAGCCCCGTTACATCTTCCGCGCGGGCCGACTCGACTAGTGAGCTATTACGCTTTCTTTAAAGGATGGCTGCTTCTAAGCCAACCTCCTAGCTGTCTATGCCTTCCCACCTCGTTTCCCACTTAACTAGGAATTTGGGGCCTTAGCTGGCGGTCTGGGTTGTTTCCCTCTCCACGACGGACGTTAGCACCCGCCGTGTGTCTCCCGGATATCACTCATCGGTATTCGGAGTTTGCATCGGTTTGGTAAGTCGGTATGACCCCCTAGCCGAAACAGTGCTCTACCCCCAATGGTGTTCGTCCGAGGCGCTACCTAAATAGCTTTCGGGGAGAACCAGCTATCACCGAGTTTGATTAGCCTTTCACCCCTATCCACAAGTCATCCCCGCATTTTTCAACATACGTGGGTTCGGTCCTCCGGTGCCTGTTACGGCACTTTCAACCTGCTCATGGATAGATCACTCGGTTTCGGGTCTATACCCTGCAACTATTCGCCCTATTAAGACTCGGTTTCCCTACGGCTCCCCAAAACGGTTAACCTTGCTACAGAATATAAGTCGCTGACCCATTATACAAAAGGTACGCGGTCACCCAACAAGTGGGCTCCCACTGCTTGTACGCACACGGTTTCAGGTTCTATTTCACTCCCCTCACAGGGGTTCTTTTCGCCTTTCCCTCACGGTACTGGTTCACTATCGGTCAGTCAGGAGTATTTAGCCTTGGAGGATGGTCCCCCCATCTTCAAACAGGATTTCTCGTGCCCCGCTCTACTTAATATGTTAACTCTAGAATTTAAAATACAGGACTATCACCTACTATGGTCAGCTTTCCCACGCTGTTCTTCTATTCTAAAGTTAATCGGCTTCTCCCCGGTCGCTCGCCGCTACTGGGGGAATCTCAATTGATGTCTTTTCCTAAGGGTACTGAGATGTTTCACTTCCCCTCGTTCGCTTCTTATACAAAGTATAAGATACCTACCTTATGATAGGTGGGTTTCCCCATTCAGAAATCTCCGGATCACAGGATATTGCCGCCTCCCCGAAGCTTATCGCAGGCTGTCACGTCTTTCATCGCCTCTGACTGCCAAGGCATCCACCATGTGCGCTTAATTACTTGACCATACAACCCCAAAGGGTCTATTTGTCAGCAATTATAACGATATCACCTATGTTTACGCTTGATTCAGTTCTCTTTACTTTGAAGACTAGCCCTTGGGATAACAACAATGTCGTTAAAAGGCTAATCTTCAGGTTA
>NZ_JAGBKM010000038.1 GCF_017498085.1 Psychrobacter coccoides | reverse complement strand
AAGTCCTCACTAGGGTACCGAACCAAGAAAAGAGCTTGAGTGGCTCGCTATAAGTATACATTGGCTACCGCTTGGGCTTATCTGCTATGTGGGCGCAATTTCTATTGCACCGGCAACGGCACAACCCTGATATGCTTTGCCTGCGTAAGTTAATATTGCAGTAAATTCATTTTGATAGCCATTGTCATCGATACAAAGGTTATTTTTTATATTCACAACAATAGGCTGTCCATTGACAGTACTCGCGTATTCGACACCTTCAGTATTGACAGAACCAGAACCCACCACGGTAACTGTTGCTGTCGTTGGCTTTAAGAAATTTGCCTCTATACTTAGCTCATTTCCTTCAATCACTATTCGCCAAATTTTCCCTTTGTTTCCAAAAGCAGTAAATGCCCCTGACGCTACCGGCGCTTCTATTGTAGGCTGCTTACTCAGATCCGTGGTGTCGGCACGATGGTTACTACAAGCCACTAGAGCTAAGCTGCCCGTTAAGCACATTGTCGTTAGAAGCAAAGAACGCATAATTTTTCCTTTAAATATAATAAGAGAAGAGGGCGTTCAAAACTCTGTGTCAACTAAATTAAAGACGCTAGCCAATTTAATAAACGCCCCGTGCGTGATTATTTGGATTCTTGATTGGATAATATTTGAATATTTGCCGTATTTTACTAGCTTGAACATATCATTCACTGGGGTGGAGTGTTAATCTGTTATGTTTTTTCATTGGATTTGCTTTGGTCTATTGTGTACTAGCTAAAATCTACTCGAAGATATGGATGTAATATATAGTTTGTCCGACACCAATAAACTCAACTATTTTGGATGTTAAAATAATCAATTATTTTTTAATACGAAAGGTTTTAAGATGAAATCAAAGAAAATACTCGCCCTTGCATTTGTGATGTCGTGTATAGCTGCTTTAGCAGGCTGTAACACAACACCTGATAACAGTAGTCAGTATACTAATGCAGTAGAGACTTCTCATAAAAATAGTCACAGTAATATTGCTAACCCCCAAGTTTTGGATATCAAGGGCAGTATTACTGGCTATGATACAAAGGAATATATATTCCATGCACAAGCTAATCAAGTATTAAGAGTAGTAAGACAAAACACATCAGACGATGTGGTATTAAAGTTACTGTATCTTGGAAATAACAATAAAACTAGTGAACTCTCTGGTGATTTCCAAGTCCTGCCTTATACAGGGGATTATAAGCTTATCGTAAGCCAAACACGCAATGATGCCCGTAAGCATGCAAACACCGCAAAAAACTTTAATTTGAAAGCCTTTATCACTGACCAGCAGCAACCATCTAACCAGCAAAATTATGTCGTCAACTACAAGTGTGATAGCAACGAAAATCTAAGCGTAACCTACCACTTTAATAACCAAAAAACTAGTGCGACAGTGACTTACGATAATATTTCACAACAGCTAAACTTTGATGATCAATATAGTAAAAAAAATAATCCAGTATTCTCCAATAATAACTACTTACTGAGCGTAGGAACTATTAATGATGGCGTGTTTGGAGACTCAATGGTCTACTCTTTGTTAGATTTAAAAAAATCTAAAGGTGGCTACGCGTTATTGCAAAACTGTCAAAAATTATAAACGCCTTCAGAAAAATAAAAAAGGGAAAATAGCCATAATCAGATAATGGGAGTTTCCCAAACTTTGTGTAACTGCTTATAATCCACTAACTGGAGAATAAGCAATGACTACTCAATCTGACCTTAAAAAACTGGCCGAGCAAATGGCAGTTACACAGAATCTGGGATGGGCTCGTGACTACTGCTAGGTTGATTGCTTTCAACACCTATGTTTTGATCAATAGCCTCTTGATTATTTTCTTTTGCGTTGGCTGCAAATGAATCTTCTTCCTCACCCAAGCCCACATCGCCACCCAAACTTTCAATCATACTTTTAAACAATTCTTTATCCGATTTTCTCGTTAAAAAATCTGGAAAATGAATCGCAAAATACTCTCGAATCATCTGCTCGCTCTCACCATCAGTTGCCAATACCTGACCTAAAAATGCCCCCATTAGAATCTTCTGCTTGTTCAAGCGTTTATCCAACTTTACCTGCTGAACCTTAGCTTGGCGTTTTAACTCTTCTAACCGTTGACGCTCTTTTAATTCATTAGAGTCTTGACTATCAAAAATAGACACAGGCGCTTTATTATTAGATACTGACATCAGATTTATCCTTATCAATTAAATTTTACTCAGCATAGCAAGCACCTTACTATCGTTCAATCACTTGTGGTAATCTTTAACACAATTACATCCGAAACCTTAGATAGCTTAGTTTATTATTTTATGGTGGCGTCCCCCTGACTAAGGGCGAAGTAACGACTCAAAATTTAATCTATCCACTTCGTTACTATTCTTAATTTTGAATCCTTCTTCGTTGGGGAAACCCCAAACCCCGCACCCCACAAAAAGCGGTGGTGTGCAAAAAGCAAAAATAGCAGGTGGCTTTTTATGACGATGGTACACATTGCAACAAAGGCGATTTCTCGAAAAGCAGGACAGTCGGCGGTGGCGTCGGCAGCCTATCGTGCTGGCGATGTGCTTGATGATGCCAAATATGGCAAGACCCATGACTATAGTAAAAAGTCTGGGGTGATGAGTAGCGATATCGTTTTACCATTTTCATTAAGAGCGCTGGGTGTGAGTGTGGATCGGGAGACGCTTTGGAATACCGCTGAAGCGGCAGAGACACGTTCGGACAGTCGGGTGGCGCGAGAGTGGCTGATTAATTTGCCGTATGAGTTAGACGAGTATGATCGGCATCAGCTGGCCATAAACTTTGCCCAAAAGCTTTGCGACGATATGGATGTGATTGCTGATGTGTGTATCCATCGTCCAGTGATGAAATTGCCTTTTGATCCTAATGTACCGCCAAGCTCGAAGTATTTGCGTGAGGGTGAGGAAAACCCTGATCCCCGTAATTTTCACGCGCATATTTTAGTCACTACTCGAGCGCCTACCGTTGGACCAAATAAAACCTTGGCATTTGATCCAAAGCTTAAGACCCCGTTTGAGTGGTCCAATAAAAAACGTAAGGCGCATGATCTGCCGTCATCAATGCAGGAGATTAAGCGTGTTCGGGAGATGTGGGTAGATACCGCCAATAAGGTATTGGCCGAATATCATCTACCGCTGATGGATGCGCGCAGTTACAAGGATCAGGGGCTTGATCAGCAGCCCACCATTAAAATGGGAGTAGAGGCGACGGCCATGGAGCGCCGAGGCATCACGACCGAAAAAGGAGACACCAACCGCGCCATCAAAGCGCGCAACAAATTGGTGGCTGACAACCATATCAAACAGGAAGCAGACAATGAGCGACGAATCAAACAATATCGAGACGGACTTGCTTGGGCAACTGAGAAAAATGCAAGACTACCTGGCAGCATTGGAGGCACAAAACAACGAGCTGACTTTGCAAAACAACTCTCTGGAAGCTCAGAATACTACATTACATACTGCACAAAACAAGATAATAGAACGGCAATTCGAGTTGACGACACAAAACGATGCGTTGAAGAGGCAAAATCAGGCATTGCTTGGGCAGCTAAACGATGCGAAAACCTACCAAAGCGATGTGATGACACAAAACAAAGAATTAATGGCACAGCACAAGCAAATGATAAGCTCACACAAAGAATTGACGACACAAAACAAGCAATTGAGGGAATCACTGAAGCTATCGGAAAGTCAAATATTGAAATTAACAAAGCAACTGAGCGAAGTGCAAGACCAGCCCCCAACCCCTTCGATGACGACGCACGACGAGCAAGAGCTGCTCGACTTGATCGACAGCAAGGACGTATTGATCGAGACACTCGAGCAAACCGTTTTAAAGATGAGAGAATCTTTGAGTATGTTGAACGTATGAAGCTGCACCTAGCCATGCGCTTAATACAACGTCATCGTGAGGCGATGACCATCAACTGGGCGCAAGGAGAAACCGCGGCTGACGCCCCTGATAAATTTGATCAGCGTCAAGTGGCACTACTTAGCGAGTTTGCACAGCGCCATGGTATTGAGGACCACGATAAAGCGGTGGAATTTACCGCGCACTTACGCCAAGTGGCCAAACGTTTTGATCACACGCTGGTTGAAAACAACAAAGCCATTATTAAGCTGTTGCGTGATCCTAACGCTGAACGTGAGCAGTATCTAGCGCTTACCAAGCATTTTACAGATTTCAGAGACAATATCGATCAAAAACGAGCGGCATTTAATAGCAGTATTATCGACAAACTGGGCGGTAGCGCAGGAGAGGTTGGCAGAATGACTCGGGACACCATGTCATCGTTCAGCTATATAGAAGAATTAATAGATTACATCAATCAGGATAACTGCCCAGCTGAGGCAAGAGACGTTGCTAGAGAACATTTAGCAGATACCTTGGATAAAACCTGTCAGCAATTCAAACTTGCGTTGCGTGATGTTAACTCACTACCAACAACCCAGCGTAAAAGCTACTCAGAGGCGATTAAAGCCACTTTAGAGGCGTTTACTGAGCAATATGGCAAAGAGCTGTCTGAAAGCCAACACAGAGCACTACAGGACGGTTTAGAGTCCTATCAGTATCAAGTGGGTAGAACTAATACACCTAGCCGAGGATTTAGTCCTTAATCTCATCCTTAAAAAAACGATTACTGAGGGATAAGTTACTTAGGCAAGCTACGTGGTTTAAATGATGATTTTTCACTTATCCACAAAAAAATTTATCACCCGTTTCTTTAAGGGTTTTTATTTGATCCTGTTTACTCCTGTTTAATCCTGTTTAAGAGCCTTTTTTCACCTTTAAAATCAATAGCTTACAAAGAGAAAAAACACAAAATGAGTAGAATAAACACAAAATGAGTAGAATAAACACAAAATGAGTAGAATAAACACAAAATGAGTAGAATAAACACAACAAAAAAATACTGATACTATTTGTAGTTTTATATGCTAAAGTGAATCTTGGTTATTATTGGAAATAACAGTAGATTAAGCAAGGATTCGAAAAAAATATGGAAAACAATCTAGTCGTACAATCCAATGAGCTTGTTCTAGCAGCTTATACCATGACTACTAAAGAAAAGCAGTTATTACTGACTTGTATTAGTCGTATTGACAGTAGACCTGATGCGCCAAATATTACTAAGCAAACCAAGTTTACGGTGACAGTTGAGGAAGTAGCAAAAATATTCTATACCGATAGCACCAAGAAGAATGCTTTTAGAGATTTAGAGCAAGCTAGTAATCGGCTTTTTGATAGGGAGGTACTGATAGCACTGGAGGATAATAAAACGCTTCGTACTCGCTTTGTTAGCGGTGTTCTTTACGACCCCAATGGAGAACAGATAACAATAACATTTGCAGAGGATGTACTGCCTTATTTGACACAGCTAAAAGCTAACTTCACAAAATATAGGCTGATGGAGGTGTCTGAGCTCTCAAGTATTCACTCTATGCGCTTATATGAATTAATTGTTTGTTGGGTAGGTCAGTACCAATATACTCAATCTATGGATTTAGACGATTTTCGCTATGTTATGGGCATTAAAGGTAAGTATAAGCAATTTGGACAGCTTAGAGAGCGTGTGATTGAGACTGCTATAGATGAGGTAAATGAGAGTACAAACTATAAAATTACTGTTGAGTACCATAAAAAAAGTAGAGGCAAAGGTTACGAGGGCCTAACGCTCAAATTCCATCGGAAAACATTAGACAAGCTAACCAGTGCAGACGGCACCCTGTCGCAAGCTACCATACAGTCTATCGTTGATAACGTGCAGTTTATGAATGACTATAACAACCATCCAAGCCTAAGTTATGACGGCAAAATGCAGACTGACGCATTTAAGCGCGAAATGATTAATATCATACAACGAGAGCCTGAAAGCTTTAACAAGCCTAATAAGGCTTTAGAGAGCTATTTACCAAAGATTAAACACTAATGTTTTTTCAAATATCCGTTAAAGTCAAAAGAACCACCGTTTTTTCTTCTTAGCCGTCGCGACGATTGAATCGTCTTTTTTTTCTTGCTCCTGTGCAAGTGGCGGCTCATCGCTCATTTCAGATTGCTTGAACTCTAACAGTCTCACTTGTGCGAAATCTTGGATACTGGCGTTGGCTTTATCCAGCGTTTTGTTCAATTGTCCTATCTGCTGCTGATAATTTTCAATTAACTTTTTTTGATCGCTTACCTGTTGGCTGAGGTGTTCATTCTTGAGCTTTTCAAGCGCTAATAGGTGTTCAATATCCGTATTGTACTGAACACTTTGACTGTTCAGAGGTGTACTTTGAACAGTGTCCACTGAACGTTCAGTACGTTTTTTAGAAATTGGCTCACCAAACACGCGCAACATTTCTGAAACGTCTATTTTCTTATCTGCCGTTCTAGAAAGCTCACCATCATTGACTTTCTGATAGATCGTCGTTCTTGATACACCCCATTCTTTTGCTGCTTTCGTCACCGATATGTTCATTGTTCACCTAGTGTTCAAGTACGTTTTTAGAGACTGTACAGTACAACTGTCCAGAACGTTCAGTGAACAACTATGGCACTAACTTATCTATCAGGCAAATTATAATTTCCTGTCAGTCATTAGGCTCAAAAATTACTAAGGGTGTCATTGAGCGATGCTGAACAAGTCTAATAAATCAGAAAATTTATATATCTCAAAAAAATACGTATAGAAAAGCTGGTTTTCTATACGTATATATATAACATGTATAGAAAAGCTGAAATATTATACATATTCAAAGAGGTGTCCATGGACGAGTATCAGATTATCCCTTTACCGCTTCCTAATATGGAGGCGCTAGAAACCAGAGCGGTTCTTAAAAAACTGTCGTCAGCCAATCGACATTTAGCTGAACTCAAAGGTGTAGTCTCATCTATTCCCAATGAGGCGATCTTAATCAATACCTTGGCGCTACAAGAGGCGAAGCACAGCTCTGAGATAGAAAATATTGTCACTACCAATGATGAGCTATTTAAAGCTGAGCTTGATATAGTCAATCAAAGCCTTGCGACCAAAGAGGTGCAGAACTATACGCAGGCGCTAAAATCAAGTTTCGATACGGTACGAAAAAGCGGCATTATTCGCTTAAGTGATATTCTAGCGATTCAAGAAGAGTTAGAGAAAAACGTTGCAGGGTTTCGTAAGCTGCCCGGTACGACACTCAAAAATAGCCAAGGCGATATTGTCTATACGCCGCCTCAACACGGCGACGACATCAAAGCATTCATGGATAATCTAACCACTTTCATAAATGATGATGCAATATGCGATCTTGATCCACTGGTAAAAATGGCGGTCATTCACCATCAGTTTGAGAGTATCCATCCATTCTATGACGGTAACGGGCGTACAGGGAGGATTTTAAATATTCTCTATCTGGTGGCGCAAGGCTTACTAGACTTGCCCGTTTTATACCTCAGTCATTACCTGATTCGACATAAGGCTGATTATTATCACTATCTACAGCACGTTCGAGATACTGGCGACTGGGAAGGTTGGCTGTTATTTATGCTTGATAGTGTGGAAGAGACGTCTAAATCCACCATCACCTTAATTAAAGACATCAAGGCATTGATACAAGCATATAAGCTCAAAATGCGCGAGGAGAAGCCCAAAATCTATCGCCAAGAACTGTTAAACAACCTATTTAATCATCCTTATACCAAAATAGAGTTTGTGATGACTGATTTAGCAGTAACGCGCATCACCGCGACTAAATACTTAGATGAGCTGACTGATATTGGGCTACTACAAAAAGAGAAGGTTGGTCGTAGCTCTTACTACATCAATGTCGAACTACTGCAACTACTCATGAATCGAGCGTAGTATGACAGATCATGCGCTCGCTTTAGTGAGCAGCATTATTTTTGAATGTATGAATAGGTATGTCTTAGTTTCAGAAGCCTGGCGCTGCTCCATACCTTTCCCATATTATTTGTCATAACGTCTGTTATAGAAGCAAGAACGGTACCCTAGTGAGGACTT
>NZ_JAGBKM010000037.1 GCF_017498085.1 Psychrobacter coccoides | reverse complement strand
AGTTCTTTTTAAATAAGATACAATCGTTTTAAAGCAAGCGAAATAGCAGAAGAACAAATGACCTATTCAGCAGATTTTCGAGCACAAGTGATTAAAAGTGTCAAAAACAAAGACATGAGTATCCGTCAGGCTTGTACTTTCTATAATGTTAGCAAAACCGCATTACAGCGCTGGCTGAGAAACCCAAGTATCAAACAAACTCGAGATAAATCACCAACTAAAATACCGAATGAAGCACTCTTAAAAGACGTTGAACAATATCCAGACGATTATCTGTACGAGCGAGCTAGGCGATTCAACTGTAGTAAGACCGGCATGCACACTGCTTTAAAACGTCTAGGTATCAGTCAAAAAAAAGACCTTAGAGCATCCAAAAGCCTGCCTGATAAAAAGAGTGGCTTATCAGAGTAAACTTGATCGCTTTACGCAGCAAGGCTATCCCATTATCTATATGGATGAAAGCGGCTTTGAGCACGAGACCATCCGCTCTCATGGCTATGCACCGATTGGTACACCCTGTATCGACAGCTACAACTGGCAAGCAAAAAAGAGAACTAACGTCATCGGTGCTCTTTATAACAAGATGCTGTTTGCGCTTGATTACTTTGAACAGAATATCAATAGCAATATATTTTATGACTGGTGTAAGATCACACTTATTCCAAGTCTCAAGACTAAATGCGTGATCGTTATGGATAACGCTAGGTTTCATAAAAGCAGACGTATCCAAAAACTGCTCAACAGACATGGTCATCGCATTCTATGGCTGCCACCCTATAGCCCTGATCTTAACCCCATTGAGAAAAAATGGGCACAAGCAAAGTTTCTACGCCAAGGCTGGATGGAGAATAATCTGCCTAAACTGTTTCATGATATGGGCTGTATTTCTTTTGTAGTGAACTGACTATACAAGGCTTTCGCCGTCACGGCCTCTAGGAGGGTCAGTTTGTGCGGGTTGTGTGCTTGGATCATCAGGGGTTTCGCCACGCTCTTCAGCATCAAAGATCGTACGAGCATCCGCCTGAGTGAAGCGCAGCTCACTACGTGATATCACCCAAATCAGCACAACCAAGGCTACAAGTGATACAGCAAAGCTGACTAAGACAAGGGTTCCGATTGTAAATACCAAGATATACTCCCTAAGCGCTTTATTACTTATTATTTATCATGAGCTTGTTGCCAAGCGCTGATACCACCAAGATAAATATCAAGGTTTTCAAACCCCTGACTTGCCAGCCATCCTGCTGCGACTGTCGCACGCTCGCCACTGGCACACATTAGGGTATAGTGACGCTCTTTATCCAGCTTGCGCCAAGCTTCATTAAGGTGACCGACATAGATATGTTCTGAATTTTCAATGCTATTGTTTGCACGCTCATCGTCATCACGCACATCAAGCAGTGTCCAGTTGTCTTTGTCAGCGTCAAGTCGCAACGCAACTTCGGTCGTTTCAATCATTGGCATTTGCGTTATGTGCTCGCCTTGCTTGGCAGCAGCAACGATGCCGACATAGCCGCCTACGATATCGTCAAAGGCGATGCGTATCAGATGCTCCATAGCTTCGCTAAGCTCCTGCTCATCGGATGCAATCAGCGCCAAACGTTCGCCTTCAGCGATAAACCAGCCAGCAAAAGCAGAGATCATATCCACTGGCAAGCTCATCGAGCCGGGCAGATGACCTGATGCATAGGCCATAGGATCACGGATATCAATGACATGATCGGGGTTGCAGTCTTTTAATTCATCAAGTGATAGATTGCGTGGGCGCATCACTCGTGGGGCAGCCTCTCCGCCCTCCATATTCAGACGCTCCATCAGCTTGAAGTAGGGCGGCTGATAGTGGTTTTCACTGATTTTTACCTCGATGAACTCATCACGAGATTTGATTTGTAGGCGTGGATTGTTCAAGCGCTCATGGCCTACTGAAGAAAACTCACGCTTGGCCATGCCTGAGCCGCACACTGAGCCTGCACCGTGGGCAGGATAGATCATGGCCTGATCTCCTAATGCGAGGATTTTTTGTAGCGAATCAAAGAGCAGCCCTGCGACTTCTTTTAATCTATCGGGATAAAAGTCAGTACGTCCCACGTCGCCGACGAATAAGGCATCGCCAGTAAAGACGCCGACCGCCTTGTCAGGATAGGCGGTATCATATAAGGCATAAGCCAAATGATCATCAGTGTGGCCGGGTGTCTCAAGCACTTGAAGCTCTAGTTGACCGATGGCAAAGCAGTCACCTTCGTGCGCCGTTTGTGCATAGACGATAGGTTTTTCTGGATTAGGGCCATGCACCACTTTAGCACCTGTCATCTCTGCTAAAATGGGTGCACCAGACACTAAATCCTCATTGCGATGGGTTTCGAAAATATGGGTAATCTTTAGCCCTGCTGCACGGGCTTTTTCTATATAAGTCTCACAGTCACGGCGTGGGTCTATGACCGCAGCCTGATCGCCTGACCCTACTAAATAAGAGAGGTGTGACAGTCCAGGCGTCTTAATTTTTTCGAGCAGCATAATGGTTTCCTTATGTTATCCAATCCTTGGCTTTTTTATCTTGAATCTTAATCTTTCTATATTGTAAGGAAGGGTATCAAAGAACGGGTTTGGTTACCGTACGGTCTTATATATTATAAGTAGGTAGATTGTTTGAGATTGGTAGTTAACTCAGACAAAAATGGCATCTTTATCGCAAATCGGCTACAATATCGGCACCAAATTTCACCTCTGTTTTTACCATCTTCTATTCTTCTTTTTTTTGCAAAACCTAACGATAAGTTATTCACTATGAGCGTAGACCCCAAAAAACTAAGCAAAGAGGTTGCCAAACGTCGCACCTTTGCCATCATCTCGCATCCTGATGCTGGTAAGACCACCATGACCGAAAAGCTGCTCTTATGGGGTCAAGCCATTCAGGTCGCAGGCGAAGTCAAAGGACGCAAAACCGATCGCCATGCGACCTCTGACTGGATGAGTATGGAGCAGGAGCGTGGCATCTCTATCACCACCTCAGTGATGCAGTTTCCGTATCAAGACCATATCGTCAATCTACTCGATACCCCGGGTCACGCTGACTTCTCTGAAGACACCTATCGAACTTTGACAGCGGTTGATAGTGCCTTGATGATGGTCGATGGTGCCAAAGGCGTCGAGGAGCGTACCATCAAGCTGATGGAAGTATGTCGTATGCGTGATACGCCGATCATCTCTTTTGTCAATAAGCTCGATCGTCAAATCCGTGATCCGCTTGAGCTGCTGAGCGAAATCGAAGACGTGCTCAAGATTAAGTGTATTCCCGTGACTTGGCCTATCGGAATGGGACAAGACTTTGTCGGTGTCTACCACCTCAGCGAAAACAAAACTTACCTATACGAAAAAGGTCATGGCGGCGAGGTTACCGTGGCAGAAACTCGTGAAGGCTATGATTACCCAGATATACGCGAGCGTTTGGGCAAGTTGATGTTTGATTCCTTTGAAGAGTCGCTTGAGCTGGTACAAATGGCGCTTGAGGACTTTGCTGTCGATGAGTTCTTAAAAGGTGAGATGACGCCTGTTTTGTTTGGCACAGCGCTTGGCAACTTTGGGGTCAATATGGTGCTCGATACTTTGGTAAAGTACTCACCACCACCCGAAGCACACCCTGCTCATGAGCGTGAAGTGGCAGCGACCGAAACCAGTTTTAGCGGGTTTGTCTTTAAAATTCAGGCCAATATGGATCCACGCCATCGTGATCGTATTGCGTTTTTGCGAGTGTGCTCTGGCAAGTACGAAAAAGGCATGAAGATGAAGCATGTCCGTCTGGGTAAAGACGTGCGTATTGCCGATGCGTTGACCTTTTTGGCAGGCGACCGTGAAGCGCTCGAAGAAGCCTATCCAGGGGATATTATCGGTCTGCATAATCACGGCACCATCTCTATCGGTGACAGCTTTACCGAAGGCGAGGCGCTAAACTTTAAGGGTATTCCACATTTTGCCCCAGAGCTGTTTCGCCGGGTGGTGCTCAAAGACCCACTCAAATCTAAAGCCCTACAAAAAGGCCTGCAGCAGCTCTCTGAGGAGGGGGCCACGCAAGTCTTTATGCCACAGATTAATAATGATTTGATCTTAGGTGCAGTCGGGGTGCTACAGTTTGAGGTAGTGGCGCACCGTCTAAAAGAAGAGTACAAGGTGCAATGCACTTTTGAGCCGGTTTCTATCGCTACCGTACGCTGGATTCATTGTGATGATGAAGCCGTGCTGGCCAAGTTTAAGAAAAGAGCACACGATCAGTTGTCAATTGATGGAGGGGGTTATTTGACTTATCTTGCACCGAGCCGAGTCAATTTACAGCTGATGCAAGAGCGCTATCCTGAAGTGACGTTTAGCAACACTCGTGAAAGCAATACGCAGGAGCTGTAAAGGTTTGTAGAATTGGTTGAAATATTCATCTATTAAGAGACACGCTTGCCGTGTCTTTTTTTGTTGCTATATAAAAACAGTGTTTCAACAATACTACCCAATAGTTACGGTAGAATAGACGAAAACATAACATTCGTTTGCCACGGGAGCAGCTAATGGCTCAATTGCCGTCTTCTAACTTATCAGGTTTTGTCTCAGCTGAATGGCAGCAGCATTTGTCTGTGTCACACATGCCATTTAAGCCCTTGGCCTCTTCAATGATAGCTATGATTAGTGCTGTAGTATTGAGTGTGATGACCGTGACTGCGAATGCTAACAGCCTGATTCACGATACCAGCTATCTGCAGTATGAACTACCTTCAACCATACAAGAGCGCTGTCATACACGCCAAAACTGTCCAAAGATTGAATTACAATATCTGAATAGCAATCAGGATTGGATAAATGAGATAACTAACGCTCGTATAAACAGTGTGGTGTTAGATAATGTGATGACTGAGACCGCCACTTCTGACCACACTGATAAGCACGACGTCAAGACAGCCTTAGATCGTTTTGCGTCGTCACAGTTCAATGATTTGCCAAAGGACAGTGTGTTTGTATATAGTTTGACGGCAGAGCCTCGTTATCTCGGTCATATTGATGACTATGAGCTGTTTGAAATCAATGCTTATACATTTACTGGCGGTGCGCATGGAATGCCTTATAGTGAATACTTAATATTTGATCAACGCACCAAAAGACACGTGCAATTGGTAGATATACTGCGCTATGGTGTCAAAACTCGCTTTAGAGCGTTGGCTTATGATGCCTATAAAGACTGGGTTAAAACGGTAGCCGAAGACCCTGAGCGTTATGAAAAAAGCTGGCCATTTACGCTGAGTGACGACGTAACCTTGACGGATAAAGGGCTAGATATACGTTATCAGCATTATGCCATTGGCCCATATGCCTATGGTATGCCAGTACTGAGTATCCCCTATGACAAGCTGCAGGGTATTATAAAGCCGCAGTTCTTTCCTAAATCTAAAAAGCAGTAATTATAAATAATAAGGAGTAATCGCATGACAAACAAACCAGATGAACCAGCAGAAAAAGAAGTGACAACGTGGCAGCTTAATGCATTAACAGAAGCCTTGGGCGACCTGACTTTGACCGTGAGTGACAGTCTAACCATCGGTAGAGGCAGTGATAATGATGTGGTGCTAGGCAGCAAGCAGGTCTCTCGTAATCATGCGGTATTAAATGTACTAAACGGTGAGCTATATATTAAAGACCTAGGCTCATCGAATGGAACATTTATTAATGATGAGCGTATCGAAGCTGACAAGTCAAAACACATCACAGTAGATGACAAAGTCGGTTTTGCAAGCTTTAACTTTCAGGTCAATATCCCGCTTACTGGTGTCGATTCTCAGCAGCCAGCGTCCAGCACAGTGGATGAAAGCAGTACGGATATAGCGGAAACAGAGCCTGTGGTTGAAACACCGGCAGTGGAAGAGCCTGTGGTGGAAGAGCCTGTGGCTGAAGAGGCGGCAGTTAACAAGCCGATAATTGAAAGCACTGAAGCACAAGAACCCGTGGTGAAGCAGACTGGTGTTGCAGAAGTGTTGCCTGATGAGCCAGAACCAGTAGCTGAAGCAGCTGAGCCCGTTGTGGCACCTGTTACGACTGAGAAGACAGAAACCGTCACACCGACACCTACACCCGAAGTCAAAAAAGATCAGGATGCCGTGTTGGCAACCGAAGAAGCCACCGTTCAGCAGCCTACCGTCAGTTCAGAGCAAGACAAAACCACCACCACACCTCTGCAAGAAGAGGCCGATCCTGACGTCCTTCGTGCCAAACAAGCTGCGACCGCACAGCTTTCAGGGACAGCCAATCTAGGACAACCTCGTGATATTGGTACCGAAGGTAATAATGCGTTAGATCAAGCGATTAATAATCCTGCTAACGCTGGCAATGCCCCAAAAAAATCAAGCGGCAGTTGGTTCATATGGGTGTTTATCGCCATCATTATCATTGGTCTAGCGCTCTGGCTGTTTAATATGGGTAGCTAGCCCAAACCAGCTGTTCATACGATGCTATCTGCTTATGCCTGCCAGTTTTGTTATACTGGCAGGCCTGTTGTTTTGTCGCCTTTTTCTTTGTTTATACTGTTTGTGCTCATATTGTTTGTGCTTATATTGCGCTAAGAGACCCTTTAACTATGATGACTTTCGAAGATTACAAAACCTTTAAAGCCCAAGGTTTTAGCCATGCCCCTCTGATTAAAAAGCGTCTTATGGATGCACAGACGCCAGTGTCAGTGTTTTCAAAAGTACGTGACTTAAGTGGCTCGGCATACTTGTTTGAATCCGTAGTTGGCGGTGAGCGTTGGGCACGGTATTCAATGATTGGTCTGGGTAGTGATCTGATCTTGCAGTATACAGACGGTATGATGACCACCAAAAAAGACGATCATATTGATGTTAATGCCGTTGATGATCCTTTTGATTACCTTCGTAATCTTATGGCTGAATATAAGATGCCGACGGCGGCTGATATCAAGTCACTGCCTAGTTTTAGTGGGGGGTTAGTGGGCTATTTCGGTTATGATATGGTACGAGTCATTGAGCCTAGTGTCGGACTATCTGATGCGCCCAATACGATGACGCTGCCTGATATGTGGTTGATGCTATCTATGAGTGTGATAGTTTTTGATCGCTTAGAGAATACCTTATCGATTATTGTGTATGCTGATTGTCATGACGAAGATGGATATGGGGCGGCTATTCGTGAGCTTGAAAGAATAGAGGATAAGCTCGCTGAGATGCCAGATCTAAGCGCACCCATTATGCCCACACCCAAGTTTAAGTCGCAGACAGGGCAAGAAAAATACTGCGCCGATGTAGAGAAGATTAAAGACTACATCCTCGCAGGAGATGTGATGCAGGTGGTGCCGGCACAGCGTCTGACGGCGGACTATACTGGTGATTCGTTGGCAGTATATCGAGCGCTGCGCTTTTTAAACCCATCGCCATATCTGTTCTTGGTTCATGGTTATACATTAGATGACCACAAGCGTTTCGATATTATAGGCGCATCGCCTGAGATATTATCACGTATTGAAGATGGCAAAGTCACGGTACGGCCGTTGGCGGGCACACGTGTGCGAGGCCGAGATGAGGCCGAGGATTTGGCGCTTGAGCAAGAGTTACTTGCGGACAAAAAAGAAATCGCTGAACATTTGATGCTAATCGATTTGGGCCGCAACGATATTGGCCGTGTGTGTGAATACGGTAGTGTGAAAGTCACCGAAAAGATGTTTATTGAGCGCTATTCGCAAGTGATGCATATCGCCTCAAACGTCGAAGGTAAAATATCGGCTGATAAAGATGCTTTGGATGTCTTTTGTGCCACTTTCCCAGCGGGCACGCTCTCTGGTGCGCCCAAAATCCGAGCCATGCAGATTATTGATGAAGTTGAACCTGTACGTCGTACCGTCTTTGGTGGCTCGGTGGGCTATCTGGGCTGGCATGGCAACATGGATACCGCTATCGCCATTCGTACAGCAGTAATGCGCCGTGGTAAGATACATATTCAAGCAGGTGCCGGAGTGGTTGCTGACTCTGTGCCAGAAGCGGAATGGGAGGAAACCAACAAAAAAGCATTGGCTCTGGTCAAAGCAGTAAAAATGGCTTGTGATGGTTTACGGATACGCTAAGTAGCCCAATTAAGACCCAAAAAAACGATAAGCAGTTTAGAGGATAAGACGAAAGACAAAAAAAGCACAGATTGTATGAAAAAAATTAGCAATATAATCAAGTGTTTATGTTTTTTTATCAAAATAGAAGTAAAAAAACCAAAAAAGGGCTTGCGTCTGTCAAAATATTTGATAGAATAGCCACCACTTTGAAGAGATAAGCCGACTTAGCTCAGTTGGTAGAGCAACTGACTTGTAATCAGTAGGTCGCCAGTTCGATTCCGGCAGTCGGCACCATTTCTTTTTAAAGTCGCTTTTTATAAACTTACTTTGTATTAAAGTTATTTTATTCAAAGCACCCTAAGGTGGGATTGGGGAGCGGTCAAACCCAACAGACTGTAAATCTGTCGCGAAAGCTTCGAAGGTTCGAATCCTTCTCCCACCACCATATTTTTACAGCGCCAAGCATACTCTAGTCCTAATGTAGGTTTAAAATAGAGTTATTGCGGGTGTGGTATAATGGTAACACCTCAGCCTTCCAAGCTGATGACGCGGGTTCGATTCCCGCCACCCGCTCCATATATGTGGCATCGACTGCAAATCATTATTGAATAAGATACTGAATAACTCATCACGACAACCAATTGTATTATGTGGTTTCGTGATATTTTATTTAGTATAAACCTACAGCTTATTGTCTGTAGTTATTAAAAATATGCTCATATAGCTCAGCGGTAGAGCACTCCCTTGGTAAGGGAGAGGTCTCGAGTTCAATTCTCGATATGAGCTCCATTTATTGTTCGATGATGTTATCAAGACGTGGTAGATAAGCTGTTTAACGATGTTAGACCTCAATATCAAACACTAAACTGATAACTCTTGTGTTTATCACAAGTATTGAACAACAAGATAGAGTTTTGGCCGATGTTGAATGATATGATACAAACTCGGCAAGTAACAATTCAAAGGTGACACCGAGGTGTTGCCTTTTAGTGCTGTCAGTTTATTGATGTTTGTCACATCGCTTAATAACGATATGGCTATATAAATGCTTTTTTATTAAATATTTTTATTAAGCAATAGATTGAAAGTAATCGGCACTGCACCTATATAGTTAAGTTAATAAATAAAGTATTGAGATATTAAGTAGTTTCACCCTAGCGTCAACGGTTTGATGGTTTTAATTCTGTCATAAGCCGTCAAACAGCTATTCACTGATCTTTGATTGATAAAGATTCATTAATAAAGAGGAAATACCCATGGCAAAGGCCAAGTTTGAACGCAACAAGCCCCACGTCAACGTCGGCACCATCGGACACGTTGACCACGGTAAAACCACCCTAACAGCCGCTATCGCAACCGTAGCAGCCAAAGCCTCAGGCGGCGAAGCCAAAGACTACGCAGCCATTGACTCAGCGCCTGAAGAAAAAGCACGTGGCATCACCATCAACACCTCACACGTAGAGTATGACACCGAAACCCGTCACTACGCCCACGTTGACTGCCCAGGTCACGCCGACTACGTCAAAAACATGATCACTGGTGCCGCTCAGATGGACGGCGCAATCTTAGTCGTATCAGCCACTGACGGCCCAATGCCACAAACCCGTGAGCACATCCTGCTATCACGTCAGGTTGGCGTACCCTACATCATCGTCTTCATGAACAAATGTGACCTAGTAGACGACGAAGAGTTGCTAGAGCTCGTAGAAATGGAAGTACGTGAACTTCTAAACGACTACGACTTCCCAGGTGACGACACCCCAATCATGAAAGGTAGTGCCACCCAAGCCCTAAAAGGCGACGACGGCAAATACGGCGAACCAGCAGTTCTAGAACTACTAGAAACCCTAGACACCTACATCCCAGAGCCAGAGCGTGACGTCGACAAAGCATTCCTAATGCCAATCGAAGACGTCTTCTCAATCTCAGGTCGTGGTACCGTTGTTACCGGCCGTGTTGAATCAGGTATCGTACGCGTTGGCGACGAAATCGAAATCGTCGGTATCCGTGACACCCAAAAAACCACCTGTACTGGTGTTGAGATGTTCCGTAAGCTTCTAGACGAAGGTCGTGCTGGTGAAAACTGTGGCGTACTACTACGTGGTACCAAGCGTGAAGACGTCCAACGTGGCCAAGTACTAGCGAAGCCAGGTTCAATCACCCCGCACACCAACTTCGACGCCGAAGTATACGTACTATCGAAAGAAGAAGGTGGTCGTCACACGCCATTCCTAAACGGCTATCGTCCACAGTTCTACTTCCGTACCACTGACGTGACTGGCGCAATCCAGCTACAAGACGGTACTGAAATGGTTATGCCAGGCGACAACGTTGAGATGAGCGTAGAGCTTATCCACCCAATCGCTATGGATAAAGGCCTACGTTTCGCTATCCGTGAAGGTGGCCGTACTGTAGGTGCTGGTGTGGTAGCTAACGTTAAAAACTAAATGATACTCAGCGTAAGCTGATGAAGGTATTGATTAGTGAAAAGCCATCCTTTATAGGGTGGCTTTTTTTTGG
>NZ_JAGBKM010000036.1 GCF_017498085.1 Psychrobacter coccoides | reverse complement strand
CGGTACCCTAGTGAGGACTTGAATATTCGGTTGTACGCTATTGTTATCATCACTCCTAGTTATTTATAGTAGCTCCGTGTACACAGTAGTGTCCTTTTTAACATGAAATGGCGGTATATCCATTTCATGTTAAGTCACTGTAGACCATTAAGTATAAGACGGCCTTTAAACCACCAGGCTCCTGATCAACGTTCGATGACTTAAATTAATCTGTATACCATTGTCGTTCGCCTACTTAGCACTAGCACCGATGACTTTATGACTTGAGCCAGCGTGCCATTTGTCTTATTGGGTTTGTGTTAAGCACGGCAAATTGTACGTGTTCTAGCGAAAATCAAAAAACTCATAATGAATATTTTTGGCAGGAATACCATTTTCTTTCATTAACTCTTGTACTTTTCCTAAAAGCCCTTTTGGACCGCAAAAACTAATCTGAATCTGCTTTGGATTAACTTCACTGGCGACTTGCCGAATGGTTTCAGCCATGGCATTACTGCCACTTGGGTTGGCTACGAAATCTACTCCAGACTGTTCTGTCATCTCCTGCATACGCTCAACACTTGGAAAAACACGCGCAGGATCGAAGCAATATATCAGAGTGGCACGTTCAAAATGACCGATAGTTTTATCCTCTTGCCAAGAAATAAAGGGAGAGATTCCTACTCCGGCACCAATCCAGATTTCACGCTCTGCATTTGATATACGTTTAAAATTACCATGAGGCGCATAAATATCAGCCAACATACCCACTTTGGCTTGTTCATTTAGCTTTTTTGTATAATCACCCAATGCTCGAATCACAAAATGGATGTGTCCAGTATCAGAAGGTGCGTTAGCTATGGTAAAAGGATGCGGCTCGTGCAAACCTGGTTCTTTAAGAGAGATAAAGGCAAATTGACCAGCCTTAAATTGAAACCCTTTACGGACTGGCTCAAACTCCAAGTGTACCGCCGCTTTGCCCTGGGATATAGCGACTAACTTATACTCTCCGGCTTTGGCAATGAATGGGTACAATATCATCTTGTACAATGCTGCAATCACGCCTACAGAACAAAGTAGTGCTAACCAAATACCTGCTGGACTAGTCAGTGTGATGGGAGACTCAAAGCTCAGCCAATGTAGTATAACGATTAAAAAAAGTGGGCCTGAGAACTTATGCAACCAACGCCAGTTGCCATACGGGATTTTGCGATTCAGCGCCAGTAGTATAATCAGACCTAACGCGACAAGGCTGAGTTGACGCATCAAACGCGTCCAATATTTGGACAACTCCAAAATGGGCGCAAGATCCCAAGCGTCTAGCTTGGCTTTGAAGACAAAATGATAGACAGCGAAAATAAGTGCCCATATAGCAATCCACTTATGCGCTTCATAAACCCTATCCAGACCGCCAAAGAGCCTTTCAATACCGTGCCAACGGCTAGCGAGTATGCATGAGCTTGCCATGCACGCTAAAGCCGAAGCACCCATTATCAAACTGACTGTTGCTGATGTGATCCACGTTTCAGAGGAAATTTGCATGAGTACAGTGATTGAAGTGATCAGTACGACACTACCGATCACTTGCCATGACTTTAAAGCCATAAGAATCTCCCGAAAAATTATTTTATTGCCGTTAAGAAAGCTTGATTTAACAAGTAGGTATTTATTGAGAAGTATGGCTAATAATACAGCCTGATTCTTAAATAATTCTTAAGTGGTGTATATGGCACGACGTAGGCTACCGGTTCGCTGCACAATGATTTACCTGTTTTAACGTCCTAAGCTCACCTTAAGATTTGTTTGTTGTAATAGCGATAAGGCAGATAATGTGATATCTCGTCTGCTTACGATATCTTGCTGATTTTCAGTGTTTAGCAGCGGGTGTTGTCAATAAACAAACAAATGATTAAGGAGTGACAACCATGAGCCAAAAAGACATCATTAATTGGGACGACTCTTCTGCACATGTACCGAACATGCCTAAAGCGAGGCAAGTAAAAGTTTGGGACCTATTAGTAAGAGTGACTCATTGGACAGTCGCAGCTGGTATTATTGCTAATCTGTTTTTTACCGAAGATGGTGGTGAGTGGCATGAGTATGTCGGCTATACCGTTTTGGGACTGGTGGTCATACGTTTACTTTGGGGTCTGGTTGGCACGCGCTATGCACGCTTTACTGGCTTTTTCCCCACACCAAAACGACTCAAACGGCATGTATCAGATTTAAGCGTTCGACGCGTTGATGAGCAGAATCTTGGTCATAACCCCTTGGCCGCACTGATGATGTTATCGTTATGGGCTGTGACTATAGGGTTAGGACTAACCGGTTATCTGATGGAAGCAGGGCTGTTTGGTGATAAAGAGGTGCTTGAAGAGATTCATGAGTTATTAGCAAACAGCTTATATCTACTGGTTCCTCTACATATCATCGCAGCGATTGCCATGAGTTACTGGCAACGCCAAAACCTCATTAAATCAATGATAACGGGCAAAAAAACGGTGACAGACAAGCCGACTACTATGAAATAAGTCAAGCGATGGAGCACTTATGGCACGCATATTATTGATAGAAGACGACAGCACCATCGCTGATGGAATTGTCCTTGGCTTAAAAAGTCATGGCATGATGGTGGATTGGTTTGGTGATGCCAAGCAAGGTGAGATGGCGCTGCAAGATGGCATGTTTGATGCGGTACTGCTGGATTTGACCTTGCCAAAAGGTGATGGCATGACCGTCCTAAAAAACTGGCGGGAAAAACACATAGATACGCCAGTATTGATTATCACCGCTCGCGATGCGATTGCCAATCGTGTGGCAGGACTCAATGCCGGCGCTGATGATTATTTGGTGAAGCCATTTGCATTAGATGAGGTGATTGCCCGTCTACAAGCATTGATGAGACGCAGCCAAGGTCGGTGTCAACCTGAAGTCCGTTATGGCGAAGTGGCCTATCAGCCTCAGAATCAGCAAGTCTCTTATCAAGGCAAAATGGTAGAATTAACCATCAAAGAAGTGGCAATCTTAGAGCAAATGCTGACCCACCCTAAGCAAATCCACAGCCGCGCAAGCTTAGAAGACAAGCTATATGGGTGGCAACAAGATATCGAAAGCAATGCCATTGAAGTACACATTCATCATTTACGTAAAAAACTGGGCAATGATTTTATCTTGACCAAACGCGGTATTGGCTACTATCTCAATCCAGTCCATAACCACCATTAACCACCGTTAGGCATTCAACGGTCTGTTTTTGGTGCCTCCACTTTGTCTGCTACTTGGTGAGCCTATGAAAAGTATTCAGCAACGGCTATTAACATCGCTACTGATTGGTTTACCTTTGCTGTGGGTGCTTACCTCAAGCTTTATTGCGTGGAAGCTTTGGCACGAAATCAATGAGATGAATGACACCCAAATCACTCAAGTTGCCCGTTATTTAATAGGGGTCGCCCCCAAAGAAGAGGACGATAAAGACCATCATAGGCAAAGGGATGATAACAAAAAGCACACGCCCAAAATCTATGCGTTAAAAAGTAAGCAGCTATCAGGTGATCTTGGTGAGGCTGAGGATGACTATATGGGCTTTGCCATTTGGGATAAAAAAGGCCGTCTATTAATGGCTGATGAAAATGGTCAATCATTTGCTTTTTTGCCAGACCAGCATGGGTTTTTAGAAGAGCATGATTCTGCCTATCAGCGCCTCAACCCTTTTAGTAAGCGCTGGCGTTTATTTTACGTCCATGATGATCATGACTATGAAGGTCGGGTCATTGCCGTCGGACAGAACCTCAAATCTCGCCGAGAGATGATTACTGATGCCATGTCCGTGCAAGTGCTGCCGATGTTGATTGGGCTATTTGCATTTATGGGTTTGGTGGTGTGGCTGATCCGGCGGGGGTTTATGCCGTTAACTCAGATTAGTAGTGCGCTTGAACAGCGTCAACCGCAAGATGATAGCCCCATCACAGCGGACGTGCCCAAAGAGATCCAACCGTTAGTGAGCGCCTTAAATGTCTTGTTTGTAAAAGTCGCGGATACCCTAGCACGTGAGCAGCGCTTTACCGCCGATGCCTCACATGAGCTTAGAAGCCCGCTTGCGGCGTTAAAGCTACAAGCTGATTTGTTACAGCAGCAGATATTGCAGTTATCTGGCGTAGAAGACGATAATCAGCTGTTCTATCATGCCCAAAACATTAGCAATGGCATTGAGCGGGCCACTCATTTGGTCGATCAACTGCTGATTTTAGCCAAAATAGAACCGCAACAACAATTACCTCCTGAGCAATTAGAAAGTCCGGATTGGTTGATGCTAACGGATATTGTACTCAGTGATGTCAATCGGCTAGCTCGTGAAAAGCACATGCAATTAAAACGCACTGTGAACTGTGACAATCCTGCTGATATTCTACCCATCCTTATCAATCCAATTTTATTCAAACTGCTCATCCGTAACCTGTTGGACAATGCCATTCGCTATTGTCCCGAGGGCGCTTTGATTGAACTTCAGCTCGACACCAATGCTATTAGAGTGGTCGATAATGGCAGTGGCGTCGAGCCAGAACAACTGACGCGCTTAAGCGAGCGCTTTTATCGCCCAGCAGGTCAAAGCCAATTAGGTAGCGGTCTTGGGCTATCCATTGCCAATCGAATAGCAGAGCTGCACGGTCTGACGTTAGAGTTTGCTAACCGCTCTCAACCAGAAACTGGCTTTATCGTCACGATAAGACATAAAAAAGCGATATCAAGCATCTGATAAAACGATAAAAATTAATCGGCGTGGGCTTAAGGTTGAGTTAATATTTACCCCGTATGCTAGTTGTATTCCCTAATAATATAGACGGAGTACAATCTTATGAGCCTACCTCTATTAAAACCCTTATTATTGACTGTTGGTGCAACCTCATTAGTGTTTTTTGGTGGCGTTATCGCCTTATCTGTCCAGTCGCCCAGCGCTGATGACGCACTATCAGCTGCGAATGCCATGAGTCAAAATACTGACATTACCTCTATATCCTCTGATTTATCGTCCTTTAAAGCCGTGGCAAACCCTCTCACGCAATCCCCATTTGCCAATCCATCACCTCTGGCGGCACTCACAGCCACGCAAGCAACTGCGCTTGCGCAGCAAGACGCGCCCAATTCAGTATTGCAGGCTTCACCCGAGCTCGTCAATTATAACGGCACCGTCGCTTATGAGGTGCTATTAGACAGCGGCGCTACTTATATTGATGCCAGTGTCGGCACTGTACTGAATCCGGTTGCGACCAATGACTATCGTGCTGAGAGATTTGACGATGACGATTATGAAGATAAGCACCACGATGATGATAAACGTAAAGAGGATAAACATCGCAAAGCACACGATAAAAAATACTATAAAGAGAATGATCGCCTAATCGCCATGAGCTATCAGCAACATGATGAGGAGGAATACGATGACTAATACCAAATCACATTCGACACCAGCCGTCAAAAAAACGGCTAAAAAAGCAGATCCTTTTGCCGCTCTTAAAAGCAGCATTATGATGGTCTCGATTGCAGGTACTATGGCAGGATGGCTGGTACTACTCAATCAAGAACAAAAAACTGCCCCTGTGAGCACTGCCATTATAAGCACTGCTGTTGCTGAGTCTGATGAAAGGGCAGTCACGCCAACGCCCATCGCTGATATCAATCAATTGCGACAGGTCAATGCAGTCGCACCTGTTGAGGTAATAAGGGTTGTCGCTCGTACGCGATCTTCTCAATAAATAAGAAAAACCACAGATTATTTAGTTTGAATGTTTAGTCAAGGGAGGGCTTTGAATGCACACAAATATGTCCAATCAAACAACACCGCAACTGGCAACGATTAAACTGTTTGCCATGGGTTGTCACATTCAAATTAGCTTAAATACCACAAGACTGAGCGCGCAACCTTCACAAATGAGAATAGACCAACAAGTCGCTTTTTTGACAAACGATATTCAGCAGCGCTTAGCTGACTGGGAACATATCTTCAGTCGTTTTGATGACAGCAGTGAGCTTATGAGACTGAATAACCGTGGCGACCAATGGTCTGAGGTGAGTTCAGAATTATTTGAGGTGTTGCAGCGTGCCATTCACTTTGTCTCAAAGACTCAAGGCTTAGTAACACCAACGTTATTGCACCCTCTATGGGACGCAGGCTATAAGCATTCATTTGAGACCTTGCCCAAAATGTCTGTGCCATCATTACCTGTTACTAGCGTAAGCACCCCTACAAACGTGCAAGACACGACAAGTGCTAACCATGCCAATCAGCAGATAGAAGGTATTCAGCTTCGCCAGTTAGCTGACAGACAACATCAAGTATATCTGCCAGCTGGCATGGCACTGGATTTGAATGGATATGTCAAAGGGTGGTGCGCCATGCAGTTGGCGGAAAATATTAGCCGAGTTCATGACTGGCATATTCCCTGCTTAGTCGATATGGGTGGGGATATCGCGATTGGTGTTCCAAAAAACCCAACAGATAAACCGGTGTCTTGGGGAGTGGCTGTTGCCAAGCCGTATTTTGCCAATAGTGAGCACGTTCACAATGATGAAGATGTGGCGATCCTCAAGCTCAGCTCTGGGGCTGTCGCCACATCTGGGCAAGATTATCGTCGCTGGTTGCACGACGGCCGCTGGCAACATCATTTGATCCATCCGCATGACTTGCGTCCAGTAACAAGTGACGTCCTAACTGCAACGGTACTGGCGAAAGATGCGATGACGGCGGAGGTATACGCCAAATACTGCGTGCTTCTTGGTGTTAAAGCAGCCGTGGCGTGGCTCAACAAACACCATATTGCGGCGTTGTTAATAGATAGGGATAACAAAGTGATGGTGACTTCTGCCATGCGTCCAAACCTGCTTGCTAGTTAATTTATCACGCGACATGCGCTAGATATCAATACATTAAGTAAAGCCATTCATAGGAGCATAGTCATGCATACAGACCATCCTACCAGCAGTCATACTGCTTCCAATACTAATGTTCTCACTCAGGCTCTATGGGTTGGCTTAACGTTAAGCATTGCTATCGGAGTTGGTGGTTATGCGTCGTTAACTTGGGGAGAGACGGTATCTCAGCTACTGACCAGCACAGATAAACACTTTTGGTATTTATCACGGGCAAGCGGTGTTATCGCTTATACGTTATTTTGGTTGGCAGTCATTTTTGGCTTGTTGTTAAGCACTCGTTTAGGCAAGCGCTTTAATGCAGCGCGGGTATTTGTCTTACATCAGTATCTAAGCCTGATTGCCGTAGGCTTTGCCGCGTTTCATGCTGGTATCTTATTAGCAGATAATTTCTTAAATCTGAACTTATGGCAGGTGCTAATGCCTTTTGGTTTTCAGACTGAGCGTGTGGGCGTGGCCTTGGGGCAGTTGGGGTTTTGGTTCTTATTTATCTGTGCGTTTAGTTTTTATATTAAGCAGTATATTGGTCAATCAGCATGGCGCTGGCTACACTTTTTGACCTTTATGGCGTATATGTTCATCAGTATTCATGTGTTTATGGTGGGCTCAGACAGTCGCGCGCTGCCTTTGTTATTATTTTATGCCGGCAGTCAAACAATAGTCTTTTTACTAATAACCTATCGAATAATCGCTTTAAAGCAAGCAAGGTAACTATGTGGAAATTGGTGTGTCATTATAGGCTACACTGACATATTCTAATTTATGTCTAAATCGTTTGAGGGTATCTATGCTATGCATCATTCTATTCACGACGAAGCTCATCTAAGCAATCGCAATCATTGGCTTAGGGCAGCAGTACTTGGTGCCAATGATGGACTGATTTCAACCGCGAGTCTATTAGTCGGTGTCGCTGCAGCAAGTGCAAATAGTCAAACACTGCTATTGACAGGGATGGCCGCGTTAACCGCAGGTGCTCTATCGATGGCAGCTGGTGAGTATATTTCAGTATCGTCTCAAGCTGATACCGAAAAAGCGGATCTGGATAAAGAGTTGCATGAACTGACTCATAATGCTGAGCGCGAGCTATTTGAGCTCACCAAAATTTATGAGAAACGTGGACTGGATCATGTCTTAGCGCATCAAGTTGCCATAGCTTTGACTGAGCATGATGCACTAGAGGCGCATGCCCGAGATGAGATTGGTTTGACAGATCTGAGTCAAGCTAAGCCGATTCATGCGTCAGTTGCTTCTGGATTGTCATTCATTGCGGGCGCCATATTACCGATTATTGGTATTTTACTTTTGCCAGCACAAACACTGGTTTGGTCACTCGCGACTTTAACGATAGTAGGCTTAGCGCTACTTGGCATAATATCAGCGCGCTTGGGCGGTGCCCCTGTTATTCCTGCTACGTCTAGAGTTGTGATATGGGGTGTGCTCGCTATGGTCGCAACATCATTGATTGGTCGGTTGTTTGGGGTGGCAGCATTATAGGGGCCTCATAAAACTGGTCAGTAAATAAGGGCATACCCCAAGGGAACCAGTTATTTTACCCTTCAAACCTATTAACAGACCACTTAAAACAGACTGGTATAATGGAACCACTTATAACAGACTATTTTAGGTGCTTATGTTTATCAGAGCGTATTTACGAGCGTCAACCAAAGAGCAAGACGCTAAACGTGCCAAAAGCGAACTCATAGCATTTGCCAACGATCATGGCCACAAAATTGCTGCCTTCTATGTCGAAAACGAATCAGGAGCTATTTTAGTGCGACCAAAGCTTATGCAGCTGATTGAAGATGCTCATAAGGGCGATGTTATTTTAGTTGAGCAGATTGATCGCTTGGCGCGTTTGAACCAAGCTGATTGGGATACGCTTAAAAGGATGCTATCAGAAAAAAAGCTCTCTATCGTATCAAAAGAGCTACCGACCTCATATATGGCGCTTCAATCTGAAAGCAACACTGAATTTATGAGCAGTGTATTGCAGGCCATTAACTCAATGATGCTGGATATGCTCGCAGCCATTGCTCGAAAAGACTATGAGGATCGCCGTAATCGTCAGATGCAAGGTATTGCTCGTGCTAAGGCAGAAGGTAAGTATTCAGGACGTAGGAAAGATACGGAAAAGCGCAAGATCATCGCTAGTCTGCTCAAATCAGGTCATAGCTATTCTGATATTCAAAAAATGACCAAGTGCTCACGGCATCTGATCGCTGATGTAGCCAAGGAAAGACCGAAGATGCTCAGTACTCATTAAGTGGTTCCACTACAGCAGTCTACTATGAGTAGTCTATTAATTGATTAATGAGTCTTTTTAGATAGTTCCGCTGGGATATACCTTTAAACTGTTATCCCTTCTACCTTTGCTAAGGCGAACCTAATAAAAAGATAACTGTTACCTTTCACTACCTGAAAACATTAAATCTGTCTGTTAGGTTTAACTTATTAGTTGAGAGTTATTTTGCTTTCATAAAAGAATGATAGCAATAAAAAATAAAAAGAGTAAATGGTCTGCGTTAGTACTTAAATTAGCTCAGCTCAATGACTGTATGATCGTTTCCTAGAGTTTTTTAAATATTTCGACCTTAATTATAATAAGGATATTAAAATGAAAACATCAGTACCTACGAAGTCGCTTCAAAATAAATTATGGATAGTATTTTTGGTAAGTTTCTTTGGTCTCAGCGCTTGCAGCAGTGAGACAGAAGAGCCAGCTCCTGATACAGAATCTAGCGAAATGACACCTGTGCAAACAGCAACCGAGGCTGAAGATCAAATCCCAGCTTCCACAGAGGATGTAGAAGGCGCAGGAGGTACAGCGTACTATTCTAGTAATGGCAGTGTAGAAAATGATCAAAAGGCTGATGATACGGTTACTGTCAATGAAAATAACTCGAACTTAGATCAAACACCAGCAGATGGAGTGCAGTAAGTATCAGAAAGCGAACAATCCATTAAATATTAAAGGGTTTCTGTAAGGTTGTGATTAGCTTAAATCGCTCTGACTATATCGGCGGCTGATTTACTTAAGTCAGACAGCTATGTCTAATAGATTAAGATCATCATATCTTTACAACCAGATCACTTCATTACTAAGTATAGTCTCACTCAATATCGTTTACTAACTAAGACTTAGTGACTTAAACAGAAGTTCTATCCAGAGCTTTAACTAGAAAGTAATTACTCAGGGTTCAGCATACTCTCGGAAAAGGTTTAATAATGATATCTTTAATATCAGAAAATCAGCCATTGTTCGCCTTAGGTTTTCTGATTTTTCTGGTTATCTCTGTTCTATTGGTTTTTCAGTACGTGGTTATTCGTTATGGTCAGCAGCTTTTCACTCAAGCAATCCGCTGTTGGGTGAGGACTAAACGGAATCTTGCAAAGAACAAACGTATCATTCTATTCAGAGGTAAGTATCCCAAGCTGGATGTGATAATGTCTCGGCGGTTTAATTTACGGGATTTTTATGGGCTGTCACTGACATTTCTATGGGTAGTGATAGGTTGCATGCTGGTGTTATTCATTGCATTGGCTGAAGCTGTGGCTACGTTGAATTCTATTGTTTCCATCGATTATTTTATATCGTCACAGATGAGCTTACTACGTGATTCCGACGTTGTTGTTTTTTTAGTCCTGATAACCAGCTTTGCGTCTACCCCTATTGCCGTTTTGGTGGTTTTGTTTGTTGCTGTGAATTGCTGGGTAAAGCAGCAACGCTATATAATAGTAGGGTTATTGATTGCTACTTTAGGCAGCACTGCATTTACTTCTTTGTTGAAATATTTATTTCAGCGTGAAAGGCCTGCTAATAGCTTATTAGTTGCGCAAACTTATTCGTTTCCAAGTGGTCATGCGACGACCGCTATGGCGTTATATGGATTTATCGCTTACCTACTGATTCGATTCAACCAAAATTTCGCTCAAAAAATTCGTATATTTACAATAGCGATTCTTTTTATCATCTTGATCGGATTGAGCAGAGTTGTATTGAACCAGCATTATCTAAGCGATGTACTGGGTGGTTATCTAGTAGGTGCATTTTGGTTGACACTTGGCATCAGTATTACAGAGTGGCTAAGCGTAGAAAGTAAAATCATATGGAAAGTCGAGTGGTCAACTTCTCATGCATACATGATATGGCTGAGCGGATTAGGTGTGTTTATTAGCACGTTGATTTACGCAAAAATCTATCAACTTCCAATGTTATCTTAGCCATCAAAGTAAGCCACTACGAAGTATCGACACCAATAGCACACCGCTAAAGGATCAAGTCCTAACTAAACTGACTAAAAAAGCCCGTGATCATAGTCACGGGCTTTTTATATTTCCAGGGTATGATTATTGAAGATAGAATAATCAATATTTATTTTGGTTACGCCACTCATCTACATCCCGTTCAGCATCTTCTTTTGAATGACCATAACGCTCTTGGATACGGCCAACCAATTTGTCACGGTCACCTTCGATATGGGTTAGATCGTCATCTGTTAAATCTGCCCACTTCTTTTTATCGTTTGTCATTAAGTTATATAAATAGATGAAGGCACTTACTATTTAATATCGCAAACATACAATCAATTTAGTGAACACCAGTTTATCAAATGAAAGCTGCTTTTGGGGCTTAGATAATTCTAAATGTCCTTATACTGAAGGTATCACCATTTTATGTTCAAGATTACACTTCTATGTACACTGAGCTGCTATAAATAACTATAGCCACTGATACCAATAGCTTGCAGCCAAATATTAAAGTCCTCACTAGGGTACCG
>NZ_JAGBKM010000035.1 GCF_017498085.1 Psychrobacter coccoides | reverse complement strand
TATAGTAAATCTTAGATAAAACCGATACAATATTTATAACCAATTCATTTAGTGAAATAAACGATGACCTATTCAATCGACTTTCGCAAACAAGTGTTACGAAGCATTACCGATGGCATGACCATTCGAGAAGCAGCTAACTTTTATCAGCTTAGCACAAGCTCGATTCATAGCTGGCAGCAGAGCTTAGTTCCTAAAACAACCAGAAATAAAGCACCGACTAAAATATCAAATGAAGCCTTACTGAAAGATGTTAAGCAGCATCCAGACGATTATATGTACGAGAGAGCACAGCGTTTAGGCTGTAGTAAGTCAGGCATAGAAGCCGCATTAAAACGCCTTAGCATCAGTCAAAAAAAAGACCTTAAAACATCCAAAAGCCTGTTTGATAAAAAGAGCTAAGTATCTCAATCATTTAAGTAATTATATGACTCAAGGCTATCCCATCGTTTATATGGATGAAAGCGGCTTTGAGGCTGAAACTATCAGACCTTACGGCTATGCACGGATAGGTAAACCCTGTGTCGACAGCTACAACTGGCAAGCAAAGAAGCGTACGAATGTCATCGGTGCTCTCTATAAAAAAATGCTGTTTGCGCTTGATTACTTTGAGACCAATATCAATAGTAATATATTTTATGACTGGTGTAAGTTCACACTTATTCCAAGTCTTAAAACCAAGAGCGTGATTGTCATGGATAACGCTCGGTTTCATAAAAGCAGACGTATCCAAAAACTACTCAACAGACATGGCCATCGTATTCTTTGGCTGCCGCCGTACAGCCCTGATCTGAACCCTATCGAGAAGAAGTGGGCACAGGCTAAGTTTCTACGCCAAGGGTGGATGGAGAATAATCTGCCTAAACTGTTTCAGGATATGGGCTGTTCCAGTTTTATTGTGGATTGACTATATCCTGACGTGTCTATTAGAATAACAATTAAGTCAACTGCAACGAGCCTTTTGCACCCATTACCATGTCGATCACATCGTCAGCGCTAATGATGGTAAATCTAGGGTCAATCTCTGATTCAGCCACACCATTATGCTGCATGCAAGCGCCGCAGACTAGGACCTGCCCACCTTTCTCGACAAAGGCTTCTAGTAGTTTGGCAGCAGGCTCAAAGGGTGCACCAATATCGACACCATCCAGCGAGTTTGGCTTGGCCAGATAGACGGCGTCCACCATCAATATCAGAGCGGCTGAATGCCCTTTTTCCAACGCTTTAAACGCCATCGTATAAGCGACGGTAATCTTGTTGGGATTGCTCGTATCATCAAACAGTGTTCCAACATAATCTGTAGTGTTAACCATGCTACTCTCCTTATTGGCCTTCTTGGGTTTTTTTGTTATAACATCAACACCATCTATACTAGCATTTATTATATATATTTATATAATGACTTGTTATGAAATAGTAGCCTTAAGGTGAGCAGTTGTGACAGACTGTCAAACGCACACTTACATTAATATCAGTCCTTCGGCGGCCATGGACGATCATCATCACTCTCAATCCATTCAGCTACATAGCCTGTCGGCGGCATCTTCCAATCAGGTTTGCCCATCGCATCCAGCACTGCTTGAGTTTCAATCACTCGACCTTGACTGGTGACGCCAGTCCGCAGCAGGGCAGAGGAGCAGGGCTTGCCCTTGACCCACATGGACTGCTCCACATAGATCCAGCGCTCATCAATAGCAGCGATATGCGTCTTCATGGTGACCTGGTCAAAGGCACGGATGCGTTTGCGGTATTGTACGGTACTCCCTGCGACGACCAGTCCCCAGCGGTTTTGCAGTAGCTGTCTGCCAAGTCCAGTACGAATGGCAAAGTCCGTACGGCCTAAGTCATAAAGGGTTAGCACTCGACCATTATTCATCTCAAGGAAGTTATCAATGTCTGTTAGGCGACAGCGAAATTTAATTTCGCCAGTAGCAGTAAAATCTAATTGAGCGCCTATCGTTTTAGCGGCAATTGCCTGAACGATGGCTTTACTAAAACGAAAAAATGGATACATAAACTTGTCTCAATTGTTCAAAAAGGTAGTTGTTATTTAGGGTGATTGGTCATTTATTCGACTGAACCCCAATAGACTGAAAGTAAGCACTGACGGTTTCAGGTAACCAATTGATATCAAATCTCGATGTTTTATAAAGCTGGGGAGATCTGGCTTTTTCGGTGCGATAACGAATAAAGCCCACGTGTCCACCATGCTCAGTCTCTAAGATAGTGACATGATCAGAGACATCGTTTGTCGTGGCAGTAAAGCCAAGAAAAGGATCGTCTTTGGCACTGATAAGCAGTAATGGGCGGCTGACATTGATGAGATGGGGTAGGGCAGAGGCACTATGATAATAATGGTTGTTTGAGCGATAGCCATGACGTGGGGCGGTAAATATGTGATCAAAGTCACTGATACGATTGACCGACTTGATAGAGTCAATCTCCTCGGTGCTGATATCGTTTGCCAAGGCTTTTTTGATAATGGGATTGAGCAGATATGGCGTATAAATACGATGACTCAAAAAATTATGCATGGTAATCGCCGCTGATGACATATCCACAGGGGCAGAGATGACCACTGCGCCTTTACATATGGCGTCGTCACCATACTCGCCCATATACTTTGCCAAGGCGTTGCCGCCAAGAGAGACCCCGACAGCATAGATATTGGCATAGTGCTCATGTAGGTTTTGCAGCATATGCTGTACCTCATCAGTATCGCCGGCGTTATAAAACACCTGTCCATTAGCAGGGATACCGCCACAGCTGCGAAAATGTGCCACCACAAAGTGCCAGCCCTGATTATGCGTCTGGTAGGCCAAGGCGCGCGCATAATGGCTGTCACTACTGCCTTCCATACCGTGAAACAATACGATCAGCGGTGTTTCTTCTCGCTGCGTCTGTAGTGTCGATGCACTGATTGGGTAAGCATCATAAAAGTCGTAGGCGATATCTGTCTCGTCTAGAGAGTCTTTTCTGATGACTCGGCGGTAGGTCGGCGTCTTAGGGGCAAAGAACTTGGGTAAGATACTTTGTAAGTGCGGGTTAGCGAGCCAGAAAGGCGGTTTAAAAGGTGTGGGCGTAAAGGCATCGGGGGCATTAGATATAAACATAAAAAGGTCTTATTGTCGTGATAGGAATGATTTATCATACCGACTGACAGGCCTAAAACCAATGAGTTTCAGTGAACGTTTGGTTACTTAAAGGGGGCTATAGTCAGGACTAAATAAAATCGATATATTATTAATAGTCACGTGCTCCTGGTATAAATTTTACTTGCTTGCTGTGCCTACGCCGACAGAGGCTGCGCAAAATTTATCCTAGGAGCACTGTATCGTTTTTAGAATGAATCAACTGTACTAAAACGATATTAATCGGCCTAATACTGATAATAAGACCAAGGTTTGAGTAACATTAATAGAAAAAAAGCAATCGCAAAGGGGCGTTATTCATGCACACGCCACAGTGTTAAAAAACAGTAGCGCTGTTTCTGGCACCCAATTGGTGTCTAGTCCTTTATCTTTCCAACGGACAAAGCCAACGTGACCACCGTGTGCTGGCTCGTACAGTATCACGCTGTTTGAGACATCGCCTGCGGTAGCACTAATGCCTAAAAAAGGGTCGTCTTTAGCGGTGATAATCAGGGTTGGTTTACTGGTTTTATGCAGGTGCGGCAGCGCCGAGGCTTGGCGATAGTAATCATAGGGCGAGCGGTAACCTAAGCGCGGCGCGGTAAAAGCCTCGTCAAACTCCTGAATACGCTCGCTGGCGGTAATTTTATTCAGCTCTGAAACATCTAACTGCTGCCTCAAAACCTTGGTCAGCATAGGGTTTAGTAAATAAGGAGTATAGAGCCTGCGACCTATCAGGTTTTCCATCGCCGTCGTGGCTGATGCCAGATCCAGCGGCGCTGATACCACTGTGGCAGCGGCACAAATGGCATCATCACCATAATCTGCCATATAACGCGCCAATAAGTTGCCCCCTAGTGAGACCCCCACCGCATAAATAGTTTCGTAGCGCTCGGCCAGTACTTCCAGCGTATGATGGGTCTCTGCGCTATCACCAGCATGATAGACCACCTCATTGGACATTGGCACGCCGCCGCAGCCACGAAAATGTCCCACCACAAAGTGCCAGCCGTGCTGCTCGACATACGTGGCTAACGTTCGAGCATAATGACTGGCACTACTGCCCTCCATTCCATGAAACAAGACTACCAAAGGCGTTTTGTAGCGTTGATGGTGCTGCGGTTGTGGCTCACTACTATCGATAAAATCATAAGCCACCTCACTGATTTGATGAGAGTCTAGTATCAGCTCACGACGATAGGCTGGATTATGTTTGACAAGGACAGTAGGCAAGATGGTTTGTAAGTGAGCATTGCTGAGCCAAAAAGGCGGCTCAAAGGGCGCAAAGTTAAAGGTATGACCATTGATAGTAGGCGGGGTTTTTAGTTCTGCTAGGCTATGTATTGACATGACAACTCTCTTAGTTTGTTGTTACCTATTCTTAAACGTAGCGGTGATTACTCATCCTCTAGCACCCGTCCATCCATTGCCAAACGTTCTTTTAATTTATCAATGTCTTGCTCAGCGATAGTGATGGTCAGCGTAACTTGCTTACTATAATCGACATCATCAATAGTGCCGTTTAAGTCCTCTACTACATAACGGCATTGGGCTTCGGTCGCAAAATCAGCCAGTATTTGTACTTGCGCCATAGGCACATAAGGGCGCAGTATCATCTCATCTACCGCCGCTTGCGCTGCACCGGCATAGGCACGAGTCAGCCCGCCAGCACCGAGTTTGATACCACCAAAATAACGTACGACGACAATGATGACATTACCAATGGCTTTGTGCTGTAGCACATTGAGTATCGGTCTGCCGGCTGTACCGTTTGGCTCACCGTCGTCATCGAAACCGGCACTGGTGGTGTTGTTAGGGTCGCCGATGATATAAGCCCAGCACCAATGACGGGCATCAGGATACTTTTCATGTAGTTGTTCCACATGAAACATAGCCTGTTCACGTGACGTCACAGGGTAAGCATAAGCGATAAACTCAGACTTCTTAATTTCAAGTCTGGCAGTGACAGATTTTTGCAGGGTCTGATAACTCATATAGTCGATGCACTCCAAAAAGAATATAGTGCTACTGGAATGAATTTGCGCAGCATCGAAAGGACGCAGCACGCAAGGAAAATTTATACCAGTAGCACGTTTTAATTTATAACAGTTTTATTTTTAATTGACTATATTGTTTTGATGATAAGCCTTTTGATGAATAGCCTTAGTATAGGTAGGATATGTTAAACTTGCCTCACTATAACAAAACTAATGGTAGCAAATAACATGCGTTTAGATAAATTTATTAGTAAAGCCACTGAGCTGTCACGCAAGGAGTCCAAAAAAATCCTGCATGCCAGTGAAGTGACGGTCAATGATGAAGTCGTAAAAGACCCTGGTTTACACGTCGATATTATTAATGATGAGGTCATGTGGGCAGGTGAGCCGTTATCGGTGGCAACGGGCAATCGCTATATCCTGCTGCACAAGCCTGAAGGCTTTGAGTGTACGCTAAAAGCCAAAGAGCACCCCATCGTCACCGAGCTGATTGCAGTGCCAGAGCTGGAGAGTTTACGTATCGCTGGCCGTCTGGATGTCGATACCACAGGGGCGCTGCTATTGAGTGATGATGGCAAATGGCTGCATCGGGTCACCAGTCCCAGACACGCGCATGCCAAAGTCTACGAGCTGACCTTAGCCGATCCTATGGACGAGAGTGCGCAGGCACATGCCATAAAGAAAGTCAGTGAAGGCATCTTGTTGGATGGGGATTACGAGCCGACCAAGCCTGCCACACTGGAGTTCATTGATGACACTCATGCCCGTCTGACTTTGGTACAAGGCAAATATCATCAAGTCAAACGCATGATGGGATACTTTGGTAATAAGGTCGTTGAGCTGCACCGTGCCAGTATCGGTCATATCACGCTAGGGGGTCTGGATAAAGGTGACAGTCGATTTTTGACCGAAGAAGAAGTGGCACAATTCTAACAGCAGATACATCGAACCCGCTTAACACCACTATCGATAGATCGCTATACTCGAAACGAAAACTGGCGATCTGTTGATGTTGCTTGTCTCTTAAAACTAAGTAGCAGTTTTGCAAAACAAAGCACCCAGTACTTATCAAAACCGAGCAATGTGCTACAGTCTCAATAGATTATTAATCTACTTTTTTACATAGTGTGGTCTATTTGTTTTTGAGTCGATAGAAGCATTCACTTTGTATCAATCTTGATAGGAAATCTATTGTGAAACTACCCATATTTAAGACGGCCAGTATCTTAAGTGCCATACTATTGGCCACCACAGCTTGTGCTCAATCTGATACTGCATCTTCTACCAACACCAATGCTGCTCAAAGTAGCCAAAGTGCAAAAGCAGAAAATAGCGTCAGTAGCGCTATCGACAGTCACTTGCGGCAAGTGCTCACCCAAGCGGGTATCAAAACCCAAATCACCACCATTACGCCATCCAACCTGCCCAATATGTATCAGGTGACGCTGGTTGGTCAGCCGCCACTGCATATAACGGCTGATGGCAAATATGTCATTCAAGCTGAGCTGCTAAAAAACCCCAACTCAAAGCGGATATTAAGTAAGACGCCGACGAGTATTGATAGCGCACAAATAGGCCAGCCATTAAATTCCAATGCCAAAACACCATTTTATTATACCGCTGTGCCAGGTGTGATTTGGGGCGCTAACTTAGAAGGCGTGCCCTTTATGGTATCAGCCGATGGACAGTACATTACTGATGGCGAGATATCCGTCATCGAAAACGGTCAGTTTATGGGGCTTGATGAAGATTTTGAAGCCCGCAAAAATCGCTCGGTATTTCATGCATTAAATGAGTCAGAGTTGATTACTTATCCAGCAACCGGCGCTGAAAAGGCAGTGATATACGTCGCAACCGATGTGAACTGTCCGTTTTGTCGCAGGTTGCATCAGCAGATGGACACGCTCAACAAAAAGGGCGTCACGGTAAAGACCATCGGTTATCCGATATATGAGCAGTCACCTGAGCAAATGCGTGCTATTTGGTGTCAAGCTGATGCGAGCAGTCGCCGCACCGCTTTAGATAAAGCGATGCTGCAAGGCGAGATGACTCCTGCTCCCACAAGCTGTCAGACAGATCATATCACACCAAACCGTGACAAAGCCGCTGGGTTGGCAGTGATGGCAACCCCAGCCATTTATCGTGAAGATGGTGTGCTGTTTCAAGCAAGCTTTGAGAGCCCTGAATTTTTAGAGTTTTTGGGCATAGAGTAGGAGTTGTTGAACATAGTCAATAAAAGCATCGCCAGCAAAAATCGCCCCAAAGTCACTTTGGGGCGATTTTTTATTCTGAAATTTTAAGCAATCTTTAAGGCAACACCACATTGATGATCTTCCAGTCAACCAACCCTTGGCGCTGCATCTCTACCGTAAGTGGATAGCCTTTGACCTGCCCACTGATGGTAAAACAGTTGATGCCACAGTAACTGAGTTTTGGTTGATCACTATCAGCGCCTTGAGAGGCTTGCTGTTCTAATTGCGAGGCTTGTTTGGTCATCATTTGCTGGACTTGCTGTTTGATGACTGTATTGACATCACCACGATGAATAATCAATTCCTGAATGAGGTTTTTTAGATCTACCTGATTGCTGGCGATGGCCCATGCCGCAGCCAACTCTTTGGTGGCTGTATTGGCTTGGCCTTGAGTTTCGATCAGCTTTTCGATGTTTTGAGCGGTAAGCGCTCCATCAACAGACTGACTGATGAAGCTATTGGCTGCTTGAGTGAGTGGCTCACCGCCGAGCTCTGCAACGAGTGGGTAGCTGGCTATAGTATTGGCAAAATTACGGGTCAATTGACCTTTGACATTAGGCCGCAGCTGTTCATAGTCGATTGCTGCCGCAATGGCCGCTCCATCTTTGGCATCATAAGCGTTTTTGAGCTGATAGGCCGTATAGTAGGGCGAGCCTGCATATATGGCCACCGCAATGACGATTAACAATGTCAATAATGTAATCAGCTTCTTCATAGGTTTTGCTGCCTTATCGCAAACTTAATATTATGATGGCGATAAATACTAGCACGACTTTGGTCAATAAAGGTATGAAAATGTTACGGTGGATTGCTGTATAAGCAAGGATTTAGACTGGTTTTGGTGTCGTTTATCAGTATGGTATCGCCAGTTAAGAATTTACTGCTGATAGCGCTTGATAATTCTAGCGGTCATCTCCATTAATAGCGCAAACTATTATACTTTTTATACTAACTGATTTGGTCAAACAGTACCACGTCGTCCCAGTTGATAATCTTTCCATTTTTATTGGTTATGTTTTTATAAGTATGGCCTCCGTTTGATGTTTCATGTGAAACAGACATGAGCGTTTAAAAGTCAAAACGGACCGTGAAAATAAAGATTACCGCTGGCGTTACTGTGACAACGATAGGAGAGCCCATGAGTAAGCGCGATTTTTATGAAGTATTAGGCGTTAGTAAAACTGCAGACACTAAAGAGATAAAGAGAGCTTATCGAAAGCTGGCGATGAAATATCATCCCGATCGCAACTCTGATGATCCTGATGCTGAAGAAAAGTTTAAAGAAGCGTCGATGGCTTATGAGGTACTGAGTGATGAAGAAAAGCGCTCAGCCTATGATCGTATGGGTCATGCCGCCTTTGAAAATGGCATGGGTGGCGGCGGCTTCGGTGGCGCTGGTGGTAACTTCCAAGACATCTTCGGCGACATCTTTGGCAACTTTGGCGACATCTTTGGCCAGTCACGTGGTGGCGGTGGGCGCTCACGTCGTGGTTCCGATTTACGTTATGTCATTGAGTTGACGCTAGAAGAAGCGGTGCGTGGTACTAAAAAAGAGATCAGTTTTACCGCACCAGCCCCGTGTGATACCTGTGATGGTAAAGGCGCTAAAGACGCCTCAGACGTGGTGACTTGTCAGACCTGTCATGGTCAAGGCCAAGTCCGTATGCAGCAAGGTTTCTTTGCGGTACAGCAGACCTGCCCCCATTGCGGCGGCTCGGGTAAACAAATCAAAAACCCATGCTCTGACTGTCATGGTAATGGCGTAAAAGACAAGTCGCGTACGTTAGAGGTTTCTATTCCAGCTGGGGTAGATGATGGCGATCGTGTGCGCTTAGCTGGCGAAGGAGAAGCGGGCGGGGCAGGCGTGCAAAATGGTGACTTGTATGTGGAAGTGCGAGTTAAGCCACACGAGGTGTTCAATCGTCAGGGCGCTGACCTCTATATGGATGTGCCAGTCAGTATTACCGATGCCGCCTTGGGTAAAGAAGTCGAAATCCCAACCTTAGATGGTAAGGTAAAAATCAAAGTTGCAGAAGGTACGCAAAGCGGCAAACTATTGCGAGTGCGTGGCAAAGGTGTAACGCCAGTACGTACCACTATGAGAGGCGACTTGATCTGCCGAGTGGTGATTGAGACACCTGTGAATTTGACTCGTGAACAAAAAGACTTGCTGCGTCAGTTTCAAGACACGCTTGATGGTGACAGCAAGCATCAACAGTCGCCACATAAAAAGTCATTTTTCAAAAAAATCGGTGATTTATTTGACTAGTGGTTGCCTGACGTAATCCTAGATGAGCCTAAGCCCAAAAGTTTCTTATGACGCTTTTGGGTTTTTTATTGCCCCTATAAAAGCCACTCAGACGGCGATATTTGCTAAACTTACTATAAACTATGGGTAAAAGTAACCTTACCACAATCAAAAAAAGAGAATCAGGATAAAAAATGAATCAAGCAAATAAAAACTCAACCATCAAGGTCGGTGTTATCGGTGCTGGTGGGCGTATGGGACGTATGCTGATTGAGGCCGTACAAGACAACCCACAAACCACATTAAGCGCTGCTATTGAACGACAAGGCTCTAGTCTCATCGGTGCTGATGCAGGTGAGGTGGCAGCGATAGGCCGACTACATGTATCGATTGTCGATGACTTAGTTGCTGTCATTGATGATATTGACGTGTTGATTGATTTTAGCTTGCCTGATGCCACCGAACAAAACATGCAAACGTGTGCTGAGCATCAAGTGGCGATGGTCATTGGCACGACAGGCTTTAATGAGCAGCAAGAACAAGTATTGTCTGAAGCCAGTAAGCATATTGCTATTGTTTATGCAGGCAATTACTCTACGGGCGTTAACTTATCATTAAAACTACTAAATATGGCGGCCAAAGCCTTCGGAAATACCGCCGATGTTGAGATCATCGAAGCCCATCATAAGCATAAAATTGATGCACCATCAGGGACCGCTTATATGATGGCAGAGGCCGTCGCAGAGGCCCGTGGACAAGACTTAGCAGAGGTGGCTGTATATGGCCGTGAAGGGCAGACTGGTGCACGGGAAGCAGGCACGATTGGTATTCATGCGGTACGTGGTGGCGAGATTGTCGGCGATCATACGGTGATGTTTATCACTGATGGTGAGATGATCGAAATCACTCACCGAGCACGGGCACGTATGACTTTTGCTGCAGGCGCAGTACGTGCTGCGACTTGGGTCATTTCGCAAAACAAAGGGCAGTATAATATGCAGGATGTGCTTGGGATAAGTGAGTAGGGTTACTTAGTCATCACTTTACACTAAAAAAGGCGGCACATATGAGCGTCAAACAGCGACAAATACGATCAAAGAATAGGTCAAGCTGTGGTCTTGCGATGGCTTATATGCGCCATGCAATGCTCGTTTTAAGTTTAGGTGTGCTATCGATTGGTGCCCAAGCCGCCACCTCTCAAACCTATGTCATTCATACCTATGGCGGTGAGGCGCTATTGCCCGCAGTACGTCAGCAGTTAGATAGCAGCCAAGGCGGTGGGAGTGTCTCGATTTATCAAGATAAGCTGATACTACAAACCACTCAGGCTAATTATCAGGCTGTGCAGCAGTTATTGCAGCAAATTGACGGTCAGCCGCAAGCATTGACTGTAGCGGTGCGCGTGGGCAATGATAGCAACATACAAAGTAGTGCTCAGCAAAGCCGAGTGGTCATCAGCAATCGAGGGATTGCAGGCGCAGGCGTGAGCAGTCAGCGTAATAGCCAGCAACAGAGTAACAGTACTTATCAGGTGCAAACGCTATCTGGCAGTGCCGCCAGTATCAGTACTGGTACACTGTACTCATTAACACAGAGTTATCAAGTGAATGGCTATCCGACTTATCATCGCCCATCAGCACAGATTACTATTCAGCAGCAAGTATTATTGCCAACGGTGCAGGGGATTACGGTCACCCCAAGACTCTTGCCCAATGGCCAAGTTGAGGTGCAACTATCACAAGCAGAAGAGAGACTGGTCAGCGTAGACTCTCATTACCGCCAAAGTAATGCTATCCGAGGGCAGCGCTTAAATAGCACCATTACTGTACCACGTGGACAGTGGGTCGATATTGGCCATATCTCGCAAAGCACACAACATAACACGTCAAGCTATGGGGGTAGTAGTGTCTATAGCAGCAATAAAAATACGCCTATTTGGTTGCTGGTGCAATAATAGAAGCCTTCTGTATTCATGTATTAATTTGACTTCCTCCCCGACCTAAAAGGAACGGGGATTCCTACTAAAGACGGCCAAGCCCGACCGCGAGAATGTTTTTTGCTCCATTAACATCTCTGT
>NZ_JAGBKM010000034.1 GCF_017498085.1 Psychrobacter coccoides | reverse complement strand
ATAGTAGCGCTTCTTAGGCGCAATCTTATAAACAGATGAGCCTATGGTGCTCAATACTTTACCGATACTGACTGAGGCTATAATAGCTATGTCTCTAACGCCGCAACCTCTAACCGTCATTAGCCGTATGAGGTCTTCTATTTGAGAGTGACAGCCATTATAGGTTAAGGCATGGTCGCCAATGAACTGGCGGTTACAGTCCTTACATTGGTAGTTCTGCTTACCATAGCTTTTTATGCCGTTTTTCTTTAAACTAGAACTGTGACAGTCGGGGCAGCTGATTTCTATTTGTGTCTTCATAACCTCAAATATATCATCTTGCTTCGGCTGTCACTCTCCTTTTATTTCCTCAGCATACTTTCTGATACACCACCTATTTTTAGATGAGGTAGTTGAGCTTTCTCCACGAGCGCAAGCCTCTCTCTTGAGAGTTTTACAAGAAGGTGTACTCAATCGTGTGGGCAGCTACACAGAGATCTTGATCGATGTTCGAGTCATAGTAGCCACCAATGAAGATTTACAAACTGCTGTCACGGAAGGAAAGTTTCGTCAAGACTTATATTATCGCCTGAGCACCTTCCCTATCCACATCCCACCGTTAAGAGAACGTAAACAAGATATCTTATTGCTGGCTAAGTTTTTTTTGCAAAAGTATGCCGCAATGTATCAAAAAAGCATTAAGGGCTTTACGGATGAGGCTCGTGAGTATCTTAATTTGCATACTTGGCCTGGCAATGTTCGTGAAATTCAAAACGTTATTGAGCGTGCGGTTATCCTTAATGAAGACCATAACCTCATTGATGCCGCTGACTTAATGCTGTCTAACATTCAAGAGAGACATAGCCAAAGTGGTCAGAAACTAAAAATATCAGCGACTAGCGGCAACCTGCATGCCGCTGATGACAACAACGTGAACCAAGCCCTCGAAACTTTGTTCCATGAAGGTTTTGATCTAGAAAAGTTTAATGATAAGCTGATTCATGCAGCTTTGAATCAATGTGACGGTAACATCTCTAAAGCCGCACGCTTGCTGAATATTAGCCGAGCGAAGCTTGACTATAGACTTAGTAAATCAAGCCTAGATTCTTCACGCTGATTGTATTGTAAAAAATTTGTGGCTAACCATGTCTTCCATTCATGAAAATAATGACTTTCTATCAGAGCATATTAAAAACAAAAAAACCATGACAACCTTATTATAGGCCATCATGGCTTTCTTAAATCACTAGCAACACTAACTATGCGTGGATTTGACTACCCCTTAAACTGGATACGGACGTTGTTCAGTCTGTACCGATACCCACTGATAAGTGGTGAACTCATCAAAGGTAATATGACGACCAAAGCGCCCCACCCCTGAGGCTTTTTCGCCACCAAAGGCAATACGCGGCTCATCATTGACACTTTGGTCGTTGATATGAACCATACCCGTCTTCCAACCTGCGGCAAACTTCTGCGCACGGGCAATATCAGCAGAGTGCACTGCGCCGCTCAAGCCGGCACTGGTGTCATTGGCTAAGCGTAGTGCGTCTTCATCGCCAGTATGTGAAATCAAAGTGGCGACAGGACCGAACATTTCTGTACGGGCTGAATAGACATCATTGCTGCCTTTTAAGACGTACGGATAGACGAGAGCGCCTTCGCGTTTGCCTTCAAGTAGCATTTCCGCACCTTCTTCGATTGCCTGCTTGACAGCTTCTTCAACACGCCTCGCTTCATGCTCGTCGATTAGAGGTCCGACCAAGACATCCGCTTGTGAAGGATCACCTACTTTTAGTCCTTTGGTATATTTGACAAACTTTTCTGCAAACTCATCAAAGACAGATTCATGGACAATGAGGCGGTTCACTGACATACAAATCTGACCACTGTGTAAGAAGCGACCAAAGACCGCTGAGCGCGCGGCATAATCAACATCGGCATCTTCTAGTACGACAAATGCATTGTTACCACCAAGCTCTAAGATGGAGCGTTTGATTTCACGACCTGCCATTTCTCCTATGCGCTGACCGACTTCGGTAGAACCTGTAAAGGAGATGATATTGGGAGTTGGGTGAGTATAAAGAGCATCACCAATCTCAGATGTTTTGGGTACAACAACTGATAGCGCACCCGCTGGCAGTCCTGCTTCTTCAAATATTTTGGCCAGTAAGATACCACCGGTAATCGGCGTGGTAGAGGCAGGTTTTAGCAATACCGTGTTGCCACTGGCTAAGGCTGTTACGACTGAGCGCATAGCTAGGAACATTGGGAAGTTAAAAGGACCAATGACGGTCACTACTCCAGCAGGTTTACGAATGATATGGTTTGTCTTATTAGGAATGGCTGAGCGTGCGACAGTGGTTTCCAATAAAAATGGATATTCTGCTGCGACTTTAATCACGCCAATACAGGCATCGACTTCGACATTGGCTTTTATCACGGTAGAGCCAGACTCACGCACCAGTAAATCAATGAGCTCTTCACGGCGATTGATCATCACTTGTGCTGCTTGCTCGATAATTTGGCTCATGACATAAGGGTTGGTCTCACGCCACTGTTGTTGTGCCTTTTCAAGCGCCTCATAAGATTCGTTGAGATCATCTAAGCTGGCGGCTTTGAAGGTTGCAATTTCTTCACCAGTGAAGGGATTGCTGGTTACGATTTCGTGGCTTGAGGTACCATCACGCCATTCACCATTGATGTAGTTATGATGTAGATTGTTGTAGTTAGACATGTAAACTCCTTTTTTAAATGACTTTTTTAAGTGGTTTTTTTAAATGACTACAGAAACTGCTTTTATTTACTTAGGGTCTGTTGAACATTCAAATATTAGGGCTGCTGATAGAGACTTAACGACGGGTTTATATTAACTTTTGATTCACATATGATCAAAATAGGCCAAATCAAAAGCCATCATCGACTCACTTCCTGCTTGAGCCATTGCTATATGTGATTGCATACGAGGTAAAATATGATCGATAAAATAGTCTGCCAATTTCAATTTATTAGCATAAAACACTTCATCCTTGCCTTGGCAGGTCTCTACGATCATCGCATACATATAAGCAAAACAAAGATAACCGACAGCGTGTAAGTAATTCACGGCACAGCCATTAACTTCATCTTTACGCTCATTGATGTTCATTAATAACGTTTTGGTCAAACATTCAATATCATTGGCAGCATTCAATGTGGCCTGTTCGATGCCATGCTCGGCTTGCATGTTCGCAATATAACCGCGTATTTCAGCTAAAAAATCAAAAAGCATTGCGCCACTATCTCTGGCCACTTTGCGCCCTAATAAATCTAATGCCTGAATGCCGTTAGCGCCTTCATAAATCTGTGCAATTCGAGCGTCGCGCACAATCTGTTCCATGCCCCACTCACGAATATAACCATGACCGCCAAATACTTGCTGGCAGTCAACTGCTGCTTCGAAGCCTTTATCGCTCAAAAAGGCTTTAGTGATCGGTGTCAATAAAGCAACACGATTATTTGCAGTTTCGACGATTTGCTTGTCATTGCTGTATTTTGCAATATCCAATTGTTTGGCAACGTACATCGCAAAGCAACGAGAGACTTCGGCATGGGATTTTGCATTGAGCAGCATCCGACGTACATCTGCATGGTGGATTAAGGCATCTGCTGGCTTATCAGGGTTTTTTATACCTGAATCACTACGAGACTGCAATCGATCATTAGCATAGGCGACTGCATTTTGATAAGCCAACTCTGTGACACTAATTCCTTGAACCCCAATAGCGAGACGTTCGTAGTTCATGATAATGAACATAGAGGCAAGCCCCGTGTTTTCCTCACCCACCATCCAACCCTTGGCCTTGTCAAAATTTAACACACAAGTGGCTGAACCTTTGACGCCCATTTTATGCTCGACAGAACCGACAGAGGCAGCGTTGCGCTCACCACTCTGATAGTCACCCTTGTCATCTTTTTCAACCAAGTATTTCGGCACAATAAATAAAGAAGTGCCCTTAGAGCCAGCAGGGGCGCCTGGCGTCTTCGCTAATACCAAATGAATAATGTTCTCAGTCAAGTCATGGTCGCCAGCGGTAATAAAGATTTTACTTCCCGTAATATCGTAGCTTCCCTCTTTATTAGGAACCGCTTTGGTTTTGATAAGTCCTAAATCCGTGCCCGCATGTGCTTCAGTCAAGCACATAGTGCCTGCCCATTCACCTGAGTATATTTTTTCCAGATAAATATTTTTTAGTTCTTCAGAAGCTGATTCTAATAGACACAGGCCTGCACCTAAAGCAAGATTGGGATAAAGCGCAAAAGCTTGATTGGCACTAAACATCATCTCTTCTTGAAACATAGATACCATTTTGGGAAAACCTTGCCCGCCATATTCTGACGTTGCACCTAAGCCAATCCAACCCGCCTCCATGTATTGCTGGTATGCCTGTTTAAAACCAGTTGGTGTAGTTACCTGTCCATAACCTTGCGCATCATGTGTAAACTTAACGCCCTCTTCATCACCGCTACGATTGAGCGGTAAAAGCACGTTTTTAGTGAATTTCGCCAACTCCTCAAGCACCATACTTACAGTATCCATATCAATGTGACTGAGGCTTTCATTATCTCGCCAAAACGATGGGGCATCAAAAACTTCAGTCAGCAAAAATTGCATTTCTTGTAAAGGAGCATTATAAATACGCATAGGTTTTCCTTTAATTTGACAGTTTTATCTACATCAACTTATATCTTGCAAGCTTGACTAACCTCTTGCACTTCTTTATATATCGCATCAGCATCTGCAGCGCTTATGTTCAAAGAATCAAGATACTTTTGTGAACCTTGTTTTAACGGTTCTGACCAGTTAGGGTCATTTAGTGGATCTGGAATGTCAATAATGTTGTTACCTGCATCTTTAGCCGCTTGCAGTGCTGTTATATCCCCTTCACCAGTCAGGTTTCCAACCATTTGAGAAAACACCATACCCGAATTATCGTCTATAACTTTTTTTAGATCATCTGGAAGTGAGTCGTACTTTGCTTTATTCATGGTCATTACAAAGCTTGATGAATACAAGGGAATATTAGTATGATTATCAACTAACTCGTTAACACGAAAGATAGGCACACCATCCCATGGTAAGCTTAAGCCATCTATAACGCCGCGCTGCAAAGAAGTATAGATATCTGTCGCAGGTAACCCGACAGGCGCAGCTCCCATACTTTCTATAATATCACCAGCAACTGCAGATGGACGACGTATCCGCAGACCCTTCATATCACTAGGTACAGCGATTGGTTCATTACTGTGTAAAACTCCAGGACCTAAGCCCCACAGAGCCAATACATGCGTATCATCGTATTCACCAGCAATTGTCCCGTTATCATATAAAGTCTGCATGAGACAGCTCATCTGTAAAGCTGAATTTGACATACCAGGTAACTCAGCAATCTGAGACAAGGGGAAGCGTCCACTGGTATACCCTTGCAGCTGAATACCAATATCAACCGTTCCCTTGGCAGCAGCATCATAAGTTGCATCAGGTTCACTAAGCATTGCCCCTGGATAGTTTTCGATTTTAATACGGCCATTAGACTCTTCTTCTATCTTTTTAGCCCAAGGTTCGAATGCTTGCGTGTTCATTACCGATGGCGCTGGCATGAAGTGAGACATACGCAACACAATAGTCTCATCAGAATTGGTATCTGTTACCTGTGAGTCTGAGCCACTATCACACGCCATCAAGCCTGCTGTGGCTGTGATAGATACTACAAGTGCCGAGAATAACTTTGAACAGCTAAATTTATGAGGGGCGCTAGAAGGGATGTTGGACATAATCAAATCCTTTTGATTGATAGAATCAAGGCAAAACAACACTCAATTGAGCCGTAGATTCTTAAGTTAAATAATGATTGTATTGACTAAAAAACTTCACAATACAATGACATCTGAATCAGAAACAAATAATAGGATACTATAAGTCTTCTTTATATATATAGATAACAAAACTTATATATTATTTCTGATAATACCTATAATAAAGACATATTTGATATTAAACAAGAATATTATAAAATAATTTTATCAACTAAGTTGACAATAATTCAGATAAACTCTTACTTTTTAAGACAAGCCAATACTTACAAACTTTATTATTTGTAAGTACTGCTAAAGTTGTTTTTATTAATAAAATGGAATGTAGGGAGCGCGTATAATTTTACAGAAGGTATCTTTTACGCTAGGGGCTTTAGAGGGAAGCACCACTTCAAGCATCCTCTTTGAGGTTCGCTATCAATCGTTGGACAGTGGCTTTTAGCATTAGCACATTTTCAGCTGGGAGCCCTGCCAGCATTTTATTCTCAAACACCATCGATTTTACCTTACATCTTCCATAGATTTCCTGCCCTTCCGGCGTCAGTCCAATAAGGAGAATACGTCCATGATTGGGATCATCACATTTGCTTATCCACCCCTTCTCTTCCATCGTTTTAATGATTTGATTAGAGGCTTGAGGACTGATAAATGAACGTGCAGCCAATTTAGCATTTGCCATTTCACCATGTAGGTGTAGATTTGATAGCATGGTAAACTGGGGTAAGCTCACGCCCATTTCTGATAGTGCGTCGCTAAGCTGTTGATGAATAAGCTTATCTAGTTTTCCTATACTATAACTCACGGTTGGGGCATTGCTGATAAGCTTATCTAGTGCTATATTTTTCAATTTATTTTCCTTACTCGGCCATGTTAAATACTCTGGTGACGCATGTTAGGCTATTTGGCTAAAAACCTCAATTTATCTACTTCTTGTCCGTATAACGCCTTGAGTTCTTGCTTTCTATTGTTGCGTAATTTTCGTTGATTGAGCGTTCCCTTATCTGTTTTCTCACCTTCAACAACACTGGCTTGATTTTCCATCAGATAGATACGGGCGATCCTTTTTGAACTTGCATCACACCCATCGTTAATCTTGTTCATAAAGCCATTAAACCATGTTTGTACTTTATCGTGTTCTAGCACCTCTTTTAACTTAGCATCGCTCAGCCCTGTTAGCTTCCGAGCGGCTTTTTCTTTAATAAATACCAAAGCACCGATTTCGCTTTTTCCTTCACCAGTCAACACAGCATCTTCAATCAAATCAAGACCTTGCATTACTATGCGGCCTCTTAACTCCCCAACATTGACAAAAGTACCTGTCATTAATTTAAAATCTTCAGCAATACGGCCGTCATATACCAGACCCTCTAAAGGATTGTCAGGGTTATAAAACACTAGCCCATCCCCTGTACAGTAAAAACCTTCTTCATCAAAGCTAGCAGAAATATTGGGGTCAGTAGAGTCATGTCGCCAATACCCTGACATAACATGTGGCCCTCTAATACGTAACTCTAGTTTGTCCTGTATAGGAACAAGCTTTATCTCAACGCCAGGAGCAGGAAAACCAACAAAACTGGCAGTAGCATTCGATGGGCCTGTTGTAAAAGTACAAGAGGGTGAGGTCTCAGTCATGCCCAGCCCTGCCATAATGCGAATTTTTTCACCGCAGTGTTGGTAACTGATGTCACAAAGCTGTTGCCAAAGCTCTGGCGACAATCCTGCGCCACCAAAAAAGTATAAGTCAATGTTTTTAAAAAAGTTATCTCGCAATACCTTATCTTCTTCCAAAGCATTGGCAAGCATAGCCCAGCCTATTGGTACGTTGAAGTACTTGCTTGGAGAAATCTCTTTAAGGTTACGAATTGTCTCGTCGAATTTACCTACGACAGGGCGGCCATCATCAATATAAAACGTCCCGCCATTATATAAGGCAACGCCAAGGTTGTGACTACCTCCAAAAGTATGATGCCAGCTCAACCAATCAATCAGTACAAGCGGCTCTTCTTCTGTTAAGCGTAGCGTTTGCTTAAGCATTTGCTGGTTACTACACAGCATACGATGGGTAGTCGGTACCACCTTAGGATCGCCGGTCGAACCTGAAGTAAACAGAAACTTTACAATACTATCGGCGTTGATCTGATGATGTTTTTTCTCGACCTCCTCAGTTGCATTCTTCATCACAAAGTCGTTGAAATGCAGGCATGATTCGCCATCAAGGTCTCCTGTCGAAGTGATGATAGGTTTATCTAGCTGACCACACGCCTTGAGCTGACGCAAAAAACCCTTGCCATCACCAGCATAAAACAGCGCTGGTGTAAGTTTATCTATTACGTATTGCAACTTATCAGGCGTTTTGGCAAGTAATGAATAAGCAGGTGCGATCAAAGTAAAAGGAGCGCCAGCAAGCATGGCACCAAACATCAGCAAGAATACTTCCAATGAGTTTTCAGACAATATCATCAGTGGATTTTCTGCTGAAAGGTCGTATTCAAGCAATGCTTGAGCGATGTTTCGAGTCTTTTGTAGTACTTCACTGTAGGTGATTTCTATCCAGTCGCCGCGTTCACCCGTTTCGGTATTGAGCTCACGTTGGGCGATAAGTATTCTGTCAGGATATTTTTTAGCATACTCATATAGCTTATCGAATAGACACTCTGGATAGTCCTGCAGTTCCTCAACAGCGTCAATATAAATAATATCGCCTTCTTGTGCGCTTTTATAGTGAACTGAAACGTCGTGACTACCGACAGAAACTGCTCTTTCTGGGTAGCTATGATAGGTCAATTGGGTCATGAAGCACTCCATTAGTCTTGATTAACTTCTTCCTTGTTTTTTACTGCGTCATATCGGATATGTATTTTGGCGTATGGTCTTCAATGTATGGCTTCATCTCTGAGGAAATACCATCAAGCCAGATCAGGCTAAGATATACGTAACTAATGTTGGAATTCCTTTTCCAGAATGGAGCTTTAGTCGAGCTTACTCCTCTACTATTTCTTAAGTCTAAAAATATTGAGATCCCTCTATCAAAAAGGGACCTCAGGATAGATGTGAAGATTAGGATGAGTTATATGTTTTTTCTCATAAAACAGAAGATGTCAAAATTTTAACGCTTATAGGTTTGTAATCCTGGTTTGATGCTTTTTTCGTCAAGGAACTGACGCATACCTTCAGCACGACCATTTTCTGGATCACGCATGAGACACTGATCAAGCTTAGCGTAGAGGTAGTCTTCGTTTTGATCCCAAGTAAGCTCTCGGCAGCGCTTAAACCCATTTTTTGCATAGCGTAGAACCACTGGGTTTTTCTCTAAAAGAACTTTTGCAACTTTTTCTACTTCAGCTTTCAGCTCATCAAGTGGCACACTCTTATTTACCAAACCCATTTGTTCCGCTTTTTTACCTTTAAACGGTTCGCCCGTCATAATGTAATATAAAGACTCACGGTGACCCACAGTGTCTGCCATCGCTTTGCTAACGAGATTGCCTGGAGGGATACCCCAGTTGATTTCTGACAGACCAAAGGTTGCTTCATCGGCACAATAAGCAAGATCACAAGCGACTAGTGGCGAAAAAGCACCACCGAAACACCAACCGTTTACCATAGCAATGGTCGGCTTATTGTACATACGTAGAAGTTGCCACTGCCATCTACAAGCGTCTCTACGCGCTTTCTCTTGAGCAATTTCAGGTTGCCCATCTGTCTCACGGAAATACTCTTTGAGATCCATACCTGCAGTCCAAGCACTACCTTCGCCTGTGATAACGACCACACCTGCATCTGGGTCTTGCTCTAGAGTCTCTAATACCTCTATCATTTCTCGGTTAAGCGTTGGACTCATACTGTTACGCTGATCTGGACGATTTAGTGTCACCCAAGCAATGTTTTCGTTTACTTCTACTTTGACGGTTGTCCAGCGATTTTCATAATCTGACATAGTGTGCTCCTTTGTTCGTTTGATTACTTTCCTTGATAGGTTTAAGTAAGATTATCCCCACTATCAACATCTATCATCAAGTAACTCATTTTATAAGTTAAAGAATCAATTATGTATGACGGGCTATTGATGTTTAATTCATATTATCAACAAACTTTATAACTTGCAAAGGGTTTTTTAAGAACTATAGGATATCTATATTATTATATCATTCACTCTTAGAGTATATATCACTGATAACAAACATCAACAGCTCCTAAAATACAGCTGTTTCTATATATTCGTGGTTCAAATACAATGAACTCACTCCTAAAGAAACTTGATAAGTCAATAATATATAAAATAAAGCTAGTTGACAAAAATGGTCCTGTCATAGATTGGCTGAATGGGTAAGTAAACCTAGTATTAACGTATAACGACTGAAGCTTCATATATCAAAAACTAAAACCACTCAATAACTGCCCACTTAATAACTACGTCACATATATTCACTGATCTATCTCACTCATACTTGTAAGCACAAAAAAGCCATGCTGTCTCACAACATGGCTCTTTTCATATAACACCAGCGAATACCCTATCCCCCCAACAGTCCTAGCGAGATCACCGGGAAAGCGAGTAGGATTGCCAGCCTGACAAAATCAGAGACAATAAAAGGCGCCACCCCCCTAAACATCTCCGACAGCTTAATATGCGGTGCCACCGCCTTAATCACAAAGATATTCATCCCCATCGGCGGCGTGATCAGACCCAGCTCTACCGTAAGTACCGCAATGATACCAAACCAGATCGGATCAAAGCCCAAGGCTAGAATGATGGGGAACACCACTGGAATGGTAATCACCAACATGGCGAGCGCATCCATAAACAGACCAAGCAGGAAGTACATCAGCAAGATGGCCAGCAGAACGATCATCGGACTGACGGCCAAACCACCAATCCAAGTGGCTAACGAATAAGACAGTCTGGAGACTGAGATAAAGTAGCCTAAAGCTTCAGCACCCAGTAGCATAAAGAACACCACAGCAGACAGAGCTAGGGTCTCAATCAGTGACTGTTTCAGTCCTCTCATACGCATGCCTTTGGCAGCAGCATACGCCCAAGAGGCAAAGGCACCGACAGCGGCCCCTTCGGTTGGGGTAAACAGGCCAAAGAAGATACCGGCAATGATCAGAACAAAGATAAAGCCAAAGGGGATGAGTCCGGTTAGGGACAGCAGTTTGTCTTTCCAGGGGGTCTTCTCGCCGCGCGGGGCGAGGTGCGGTTTCCAGCGTACCATGATCATGACGGTCAAGGAGTACATGACCATGCCAAGGATGCCAGGCAGAAAGCCGGCGATAAACATGTCACCGACTGATTGTTCGGTGAGGATGGCGTAGACCAGTAAGGCGATGCTGGGCGGGATCATGATGCCAAGGGTACCACCAGCGGCGAGGATGCCGCAGGCAAAGCCGGGTTTGTAGCCGTATTTCTCCATTTGCGGTAAGGCGACACGGGTCATGGTGGAGGCGGTGGCAAGGGAGGAGCCTGAGATGGAGGCGAAGATGCCTGAGGATCCGATGCCGGCGATGCCAAGACTGCCTCTGACGCCGCCAAAGATGGTGCGGGTGGCGTCAAAGAGTTTGGCGGCCATGCCTGAGTGGGTGGCAAAGACGCCCATTAAAATGAATAGTGGGATGGCGCTGAAGTCATACTTGGCTAAGACGTCGACTGGGAGGTCTTTGAGCATTTGTAGGGCCCCGTCTGAGCTGGTGACGGCGCCAAAGCCGACGAGGCCGACGCCGAGCATGGCGAGGGCGACGGGGACTCTGACGACGACCAGTATGATCATGATGAGTAAGCCGATGGCTCCGATTATTTCTGGGCTCATGCGCCTGCCTCCTCGGCGTCAAAGAATTCGCCTGTTCTAAAGATGTTGATGGATTCGATGAGTGAGCGGATGGCCAGTAGTAGGCTGAGTGCTGCGCTGATCAGGTAGATGGGCATCATGGAGAGTCTGAGGTCTTGGGTGACTTTGCCAAATTCGATGGCGTCTAGGGCGCTTTCGTATAACCCCCAGGTGAAGACGAGGCCGATAAAGAAGAAGCCCATCATGAAGATGCCCATCATGTAGCCTTTGATGGCTTTGGGCATCTTTTGGGTGAAGACGTCGACGATGATTTGTGAGCGCTCGACATAGGCGGCAAAGGCGGCCAGTAGGGCGAAGAGCATGAAGTAGGAGACGATCTCGACGCTGCCTTTGACGGTGAAGCCCATGTCGCCGCCGGTGAGTTTGAAGATGTAGCGGGCGCCGACGTCAAGGATGGTGACGAGGACGATGATCACTAGGCTGATGCCGCCGATAAACTGACACAGCCTGGAGATGAGGGTGCTGAGTTTG
>NZ_JAGBKM010000033.1 GCF_017498085.1 Psychrobacter coccoides | reverse complement strand
CGGGATATTACCTAGCTATTTAACGCTGTTTGGCAAGATTTAGCCATTTTTAGCCCATTTAGGTATCCTTCGATTGAATTGAGGACATGCCCTAGAGTGCAAGGACTACCATGAGCCGCCAGCACCACCGCCACCAAAGCCACCGCCGCCGCCGCCAAAGCCGCCGCTACCAAAACCACCGCCACTGCTACCGCCGCCCATACCTGGCATAAAGACGATACCGCCACCACCGCCGCGGCCACCACGTCCACCGCCACCTGAGCCACGAGAGATTAAAAACATCCAAATAAATATGGCCATAATGAGGGTCATAAAGAAGCCGCCCCCCAATGCCAGTGAGCCTGCAAAAAAGCCGCCTGCCGTTATGATAGAACCAAAAACTCGGCCAAAAATACTGGTGATAAAACTACCAAAAATCATGGCCATAATAAACAAAAACACAGGTGTTGGCAGCTCGTCAGACCCTTGCTGCGCTCTACGCTCAGCGGCTTGAGCATCTGCTTGCGCCAAGATGTCAGGATCAGCTGTCAAGCGCTCCTCGATACGATTGATACCAGCAAGCAAACCTGAACCATAGTCATTTTGTTTAAAATAAGGTGTGATGTCTTCACGGATGATACGATTGACTGCCGCATCAGGCAAAACCCCTTCTAACCCATAACCTGTCAATATATATATTTTACGATCATTGATAGCGGCTAATATCAACAAACCATCATCGGTATCGGCTTCGCCCAAGCCCCAGTTCTCAGCCACTTGTAATGAGTAGTCGAAAATAGGGATGCCGTTGGTCGTGGGTACGATTACGACAGCGGCCTGTGCCAGGCCTTGCTGATAAATGCCTTTGAGCTGGGTCTCAAGGCGTAACTTCTCTTGCGGATTTAAGATGTTCGCTTGATCGACGACAGGTTGATTCAATATCAATTTATCAGCAGCCACACCTTCAGCGCTCGACTGTCTAGGTGCCTGAGTTACCTGTGACTCTGCAACAGCTTCATTATTGGCAGCATCAGGACGGATGGCATCGTTACCTAAAATCGCTTCATCGATAGCCTCGTTACCAAGTACGGCATCATTAATGGCTTCATTAGATTCGCCAGCTTTGGCGATAGCGACCAACTCTTCGACACTGCGATTTTGCATGCTCGATGCGCTACGGTCAGTCGCAACAGCAATATCATCCGCAGCGGTACTGTTATGGTTTTCTGCAAAACTTATTGGCGTATATAAGCTGCCCCACGCTAGGAGTATTGCAGTTAGGCATGGTTTAAAGTTTTGCATATTGAATATACCACCTGATATTTAACTTAGAATAACACTGTAGTTTGTTTATTTATCTGGTTCAGTTACTGATGTTGACGCATCTTCCAAACTAATGCATCAATACCCGCTGATAAACCAGTCACATAATTTGCCTTACGAAAATGTGGCGTAATGTCTTTATCAATAATCTGAGCAACCGTCTCGTCTGTGAGGGTCTCTTCAATATCAAGCCCAGTCAGGATATACATCTGTTTATCGTCCAGAGCCAAAAAAATCAGTAAACCATTATTGTTATCAGGACTGCCCAGCGCCCAACTCTTTGCCACCGTCATCGCATAATCAAAGATTGGCATATCTTCTGTGGTTGCTACAAGGACAACGCCCATTTGTAGCAACCCTTCTTTATAAACCTCTTTGAGTTTTTCATTTAAAAACTCAATTTCAGCATGACTCAGCGTTGAAGTGAAGTCATTGACAGGGCTTTTAAGCTGCTCTCCTAACGTTTCTGGCGCAATGTAACGTGATTTAGACTGTTCATCTATTAATGATACTGGAGTATAAGGCTCTGCAGTTAAAGCCTGAGCCTTGCTAGTTTTATTTTCAGTATTTTGAATCGAGTCAGCCGCACTGTTACAACCACTTAATGCTAAGTGGGCTATTAAAAAGGTGGTCAGAGCAACACCTTTTTTAAAACTAACGTATCTACTAAATAACTTCATTAATACCTACTCACCAAAATCCACCGTTGGTGCAGTCGATATGGCTTCTTCATTGTCAACGCTAAAGTTTGGTTTGGCATCCATTCCAAATACTTTCGCCGTAATGTTGGTTGGGAATTGACGTACGGTGGTGTTATAACCTTGTACTTCTTGGATATAACGATTGCGGGCCACTGTAATGCGGTTTTCTGTACCCTCAAGCTGGGCCTGCAAGTCTTGAAACAGCGCATCAGACTTTAGCTCAGGATAGCGCTCAGATACAGCCATCAAACGTGAAAGCGCGCCGCCCATCTGCGCTTGTGCCTCTGCATACTGCTCCATCGCTTGTGGGTCGTTGAGTACTTCTGGCGTGATATTGATGCTACCGGCACGCGAGCGTGCTTGTGCGACCTCAGTAAAGACTTCCTGCTCTTGATCAGCATATTGCTGTACCACTTTTACTAAGTTTGGAACCAAATCCGAACGGCGCTGATATTGGTTAACCACTTCTGACCAAGCAGCAGTCACTTGTTCATCTTGGGCTTGCAGACTATTATAGCCGCAACCGGTCAATCCCACTGTCGAAGTTGCCAATACCGCCGATAGTAACATGGGCTTTATAATAGATTTACGTGTCATCATTGTCTCTCCTAATAGATACTACTTACATATTTGACTGTGCTGCTAATAATGGCGCTCTCATTATGGTTTTACAATTTATCGTTACCAAAAAACAACCGCAACACTCATTATACCCTGACAACGGCCACTGTTTGTCGAAATCATACAACCTATTTATATTAGGGCGTTGCAGGTTTTTTTATAGAAAGTTGCTTTCATACTTTAGTAGTAACTTCTTGTTTTATTACCTTTGGTCGCCTTTATACTCCTTTCCATCAAACCTACTCCCTTTGCTGTACTGCTTCAGTATCTTATCGATACCACACATCCGTTTGCTAACAAGCTATTTGACAAACTAAACACTCTGAAATCAAAGAAATCTCTAGTAATTGCTATAAAATTATGGCAAATTGCAGTTACTTAGCCGTATGGTTTGCATACAATTGGTAGTGGATTTATTTAATAGACACTTTTGTCAGGTATAGCTGATGCCATCAAAAACCGATACAGTGCTGTTGGGATGTTTGTTTTAGATACTGATCGTATAGCCTCTGGCTGCAACGATATCGTACACCAGTAAAACTCATACCAGTAGTATAGTGACATTAGCGTATCGCTTTTATTTCGAGTGCTCTTTAGATAATCAAACTATTATAGAGTGAGCAAACTTTCTTCTGCGTTTATATTTGTTTAAGTCTATCTATATTAAAGACGCAGTTATTGCTGACTCAGCACAACCACAGCGGCTAGATTTAGGTTGAATGCTGTCATGATATTGATTGGTATTTAATGATAATAACCACCTGTTTTATCCGCTGGGCTATTTGTTATTTACCTATCTGTTTTGATTGCGACGTGTCATCATACCGTAACCACCAGAAAGGCAAAAGGAATTGCGACCGCAGTTGAGCTTATATCGGCGCTGATAGCGTCGACGATCAGCCAAGCGGATAAACATAGATAACGACAATCTGTCTTAAATGAGTGACAGCACTTTAAGATAGTTTGAGGAATGACAATATGGAAGGTTTAGTTAATTTAGCAAACTCGATTATCTGGAGCCCAGCACTGGTATATCTGTGTCTGGGCGCTGGTTTATTTTATTCTATTATGACGCGCTTCGTACAAGTACGTCTGTTTAAAGAGATGCTTAGACTGTTGTTTAGAGGCAAGCCTGACAATGATGGTATTTCGTCATTTCAGGCACTTGCCGTCTCACTCGCAGGGCGCGTGGGAATGGGTAACATCGCTGGTGTCGCTGCGGCTATCGGTTTCGGTGGTCCAGGTGCGGTATTCTGGATGTGGGTGGTGGCATTTTTAGGTGCTTCCACCGCTTATGTCGAGTCAACACTCGGTCAGATTTATAAAGAGCGTGATGTCATCACTGGTGAGTACCGTGGTGGTCCTGCCTATTACTTCGAGCGGGCGCTTGGGCAAAAATGGTATGGTATTTTATTTGCTATTGCTTCTATCATTGCCTGTGGTGTTTTCTTACCTGGGGTACAAGCAAACGGGGTGATTAATGCCGTCGCTCAGGTAGCCGGTGAAGGCTCTGCTATGAACTTTATGGGCATGGAAACTGGTACGACTCGCCTCTTCGCACTTGCTATCATCCTAACCGTATTAGGTTTTATTATCTTTGGTGGTATTAAGCGTATCGCAACCTTTACTGAGTATGCCGTACCCTTTATGGCACTAGGCTATATTTTGCTCGCTTTACTTATCATGTTTACCAACTTCAGCATGATTCCACAGGTCTTTGGGATGATTATTGGGGACGCCTTTACTGCACAAGCAGGGTTTGGTGCGGCGATTGGTTGGGGTGTAAAACGTGGTATTTATTCAAACGAAGCCGGTCAAGGAACTGGTCCTCATGCCGCCTCTGCTGCGGCAGTAGATCATCCTGCACAGCAGGGCTTGGTACAGGCGTTTTCAGTCTATGTTGATACCTTACTTGTCTGTTCTGCAACTGCCTTTATGATCCTATCTACGGGCATGTACAACATTCAAGGTAAACTAGCAGATGGTCAGTTCCTTGTGCAAAATGTCGCCGCTGATGTTGAGATTAACTCACCTTCATTTACGCAGATGGCTATGGAATCTGTCTATGGTAACTTTGGTGATACCTTTATCGCTGTGGCAGTATTCTTCTTTGCCTTTACCACTATCCTAGCTTACTACTATATCGCTGAAGTCAACATCTCATTCCTCACCCGCTCTATGGGTAAGGGAGCCTCTAGAATGGGGCAGTTTGTGGTAAAAGTAGTCATTATGTTTATGGTTGCTTATGGCGCCCTCAACAGCTCAGGCTTTATCTGGGGACTTGGCGACGTTGGTGTGGGTCTGATGGCATGGCTAAACATTGTGGGTATTATCATTATCTTCTTTGTCGCCCGCCCAGCTATCGATATCTTGCGTGACTATGAAGCTCAGCTCAAAGCAGGTGGCGGTACCAGTTACAATAGATTCGTCTTTGATCCTAAGAAGTTTGGCATCAAAAACGCCACTTACTGGGAAGAGCGTCATGAATTACAACAGCAAGGGCTGTTAAAAGATGATGCACTAACTAAAGAACCAAAGGTCTAATCATACAGCACTGATTGCTGCTAATTGGATACTGTAGAGACTAACGTACGTTAAAACACCAAAAGCCCGTAACATAAGTTACGGGCTTTTTGATGGCTTAACATAGGGCTTTATACTTATAGAGCAGTTTATTCAGGCAACAAAACCGCATCGATAACATGAACCACACCATTGGTCGCCATAATATCTGTGGCTGCAATATTAGCCGTACCACCATTAGCAGCAGTAATCACATTATCCTCACTGATCATAAACGACTTACCATTTACTGTAGCAATGTCCGTCCCATAAGGAATGTCTGCCGCTTTGACCACGGTATCAGGAACGACGTGATACGTCAGTACATCAGTCAGCAAGGCTTTATCTGCCAACAACTCGTCTTGAGTAATCCCTAGATTATCTAATAGCTTAGCAAAGGCGTCATTGGTCGGCGCAAAGACAGTAAACTGCCCCTCAGAGGCCAGCGTCTGATCCAGATCAGCAGCTTGCAAGGCGGCTACTAAGATAGATAAGTCTTCATTGTCAGCCGCAAGTTCTGTGATATTTTGGGTCGCAACTATTTCGGTATCCATATCAGGGTCTGTTATAGGCTCAGCATCAGCCATAGGTTCTGCCTCGACCATTGGCTCTGTTTCAACTTCAGTGGTTACTTCAGGCTCAACAACTGGCTCGGTAACTGTTTCGGTGTCATTACAAGCAGCTAATGACATGGCTGCCGTTACAACGGCGATAGAAAGTAAGTTTTTCTTTAACATGGGTGCTTCCTTTTATATCAATTAATTGTTACTAGGTCGTGTCTTCATTTTAAAAATGGTCATAAAAATGAGATAAATTGCTGTCAGACAAGGAAAATAACGCAGATAATATCGGGATATTAACCAGTTATTTGACGAAGTATGACAAAATTTAGCCATTTTTAGCCCATTTAGATATCATCATTTGAATTGAAGACACGCCCTAGAAGAGGGTTAAAACGACCATGACGTGTGGTATCTACTTCGGTAATAAAACCTTATCAACCGTATGCACTATAAATGTCATGGTCATGTTTCTATGTAGGGAAAATACCTTGCGTTATAAATGGATAAAAGATAAGCCAATAGCTCTTTGCAAATGCGCTCATGATCTACAATAAACACTTGAGTAGATATCTTTATCAAATCACTTTTAGACCCTTAATGCGGTCGTTTATAGCGCCATAAAACTAGGCATAAGTAAAACTAGCATAATCTACATCTATAACTATTTGCTTTTACGAGATTTTTGTCATCCTGTTGTAAGTTTTGTCAGTTTTATGGGTGAATACTTATTACTTATTTAACCCAAAAAACTCGTTTAAAACCATGGCCTTACTAAAAACGTATGGTTATAAGAATAGAAGGGTCACTAGAATAAAAAATAAAATCAAACTGAATACCAGACTGGGTCAGGTACGCCGCTCATTTAGGTGTCACTTTGCAACTCATTGAGACGCTTAGCAACATCACTCAAAAGAGGCGTTTTTCATGCTAGAATATTGCAGATTTGTGTTTCTATATTTTGTGCTTTTTTGGCATTAGCCCTACTCTTTAACTCTCTCCTTTATTTGTTGTTGACAACATAAGCAGTATTCCTATGACGCAAAAGACGACTTCTCAGACCTCTCCAAAAAACAATCATTCAGCGCCAGTAGCCGATGACTTTGTTTTAACGCCGCCAACGAATTTTCCTTTCAAAGACAATCAACTCAGTGCACGTGACCGAATTGTGCAGCAAATGCAACAGCGCATTTTGATGCTTGATGGGGCAATGGGCACCCATATTCAGAACTACAAATTAGAAGAAGCGGACTATCGTGGTGAGCGCTTTGCCGATATCGCTCAAGACGTGCGTGGCAATAATGACTTGCTCGTACTCACGCAGCCACAGATGATAAAAGAGATTCATTTGGCGCACTTAGAGGCAGGCGCAGACATCATCGAGACCAATAGCTTTAACGGTACACGGTTATCGATGTCTGATTACGATATGGAGTATCTGGTACCAGAGCTAAATAGAACCGCTGCACAAATCGCCCGCCAAGCTGCCGATGAGTTTACCGCCAAGACGCCAGACAAGCCACGCTTTGTCGCCGGTGTGATTGGCCCGACGTCACGCACCTGCTCGCTATCCCCTGATGTCAATGACCCCGCCTTTCGCAATATCACCTTTGATGAGCTGGTGCTCAATTACCGTGAAGCGACGCTGGCGCTGATAGAAGGTGGCGTTGATATCATATTAATCGAGACCATCTTTGATACCCTAAATGCCAAAGCGGCCATCTTTGCCATCACTGGCGTTTTTGATGATATTGGTTTTGAACTACCGATTATGATATCAGGCACCATTACCGACGCCTCAGGCCGTACGCTCTCTGGGCAGACGGCAGAAGCGTTTTATAACTCGATTCGTCACGCCAAGCCGCTATCAGTCGGCTTTAACTGTGCGCTTGGTGCTGATGCATTGCGCCCGCATATTCAGACACTCTCCAACATTGCTGACACTTATGTCTCAGCCCACCCTAATGCGGGCTTACCTAATGAGTTTGGCGAGTATGATGAAACTGCTGAAGAAACCACGGCACTGCTAGAGGGCTTCGCCAAAGCGGGTATCCTCAATATCGTTGGCGGCTGCTGTGGTACGACGCCTGAACACATTCGCCAAATCGCCAATATGGTCGCAGACTATGCACCACGAGAGATTCCAGAAATCCCGCCTGCCTGCCGTTTGTCTGGGCTTGAGCCGTTTAACATCACGCCTGATAGCTTATTTGTCAACGTCGGTGAGCGCACCAACGTCACTGGCTCGAAGAAGTTTTTACGTTTAATCAAAACCGAGGCCTATACCGAGGCGCTCGATGTCGCCCGTGATCAAGTAGAAGGCGGCGCCCAAATCGTCGATATCAACATGGATGAAGGCATGCTCGACTCCGAGCAAGCGATGATCCACTTCGTTAACTTAGTCTCAGGCGAGCCAGACATCAGCCGTGTGCCCTTGATGATTGACTCGTCAAAGTGGGACATCATCGAAGCGGGCCTTAAGCGTATTCAAGGCAAGTCTGTCGTCAACTCCATCTCCTTAAAAGAAGGCTATGATGAGTTTGTCAAGCACGCCAAGCTTTGCATGCGCTACGGTGCGGCGATTATCGTTATGGCGTTTGATGAAGACGGTCAAGCCGATACTTTTGAGCGTAAAATTGAGATTTGTCAGCGCAGCTATGATGTCTTGGTCAATGAAGTCGGGTTTCCAAGTGAAGACATCATCTTTGACCCCAATATCTTCGCTGTCGCCACCGGTATCACTGAGCACAACAACTATGGTGCTGACTTTATCAACGCCACTAAATGGATCACAGATAACCTGCCCAATGCCATGGTATCAGGCGGCGTGTCTAATGTCTCCTTTAGCTTCCGTGGCAACCCGATTCGTGAAGCCATTAACTCAGTCTTTTTATACCACGCCATCAAAAACGGTCTGACCATGGGTATCGTCAACCCTGCCATGCTAGAGGTTTATGACGATATTCCCAAGGAAGCACGTGACGCTATCGAAGACGTCATGCTCAATCGCAACCAAGGCGAGAGCGGACAAGATGCGACTGAACGCTTGATGAGCATCGCTGAGAGCTTTCAATCCGATGGTAAGAAAAAGGACAACGCCGCCGATCTGAGCTGGCGGGATGAAAGTGTAGAAAAACGTATCGAGCATGCCTTGGTCAAAGGTATCACCACCTTTATCGAAGCCGATACCAAAGAAGCCTGGGAGAAATACCCCAAACCCCTTGACGTCATCGAAGGGCCGCTGATGGATGGTATGAACGTGGTTGGCGACTTGTTTGGTGCTGGTAAAATGTTCTTACCACAAGTGGTCAAATCTGCACGTGTCATGAAGCAATCGGTGGCATGGCTCAATCCATATATTGAAGCAGAAAAAGTGGAAGGCGAAAAGAAAGGTAAAATATTGATGGCCACGGTCAAAGGTGACGTCCATGACATCGGCAAAAACATCGTCGGGGTCGTGCTCGGCTGTAACGGCTATGACATCGTTGATCTGGGTGTGATGGTACCGTGCGAGACCATCCTTGATACGGCGATTCAAGAAGAGGTCGATATCATCGGACTTTCAGGCTTGATTACCCCAAGCCTTGATGAGATGGTCTATGTCGCCAAGCAAATGCAAGAGCGTGGCATGACCTTACCACTCATGATCGGTGGTGCCACCACCTCTAAAGCCCATACCGCAGTCAAAGTCGAGCCACAGTATCAAAATGATGCGGTGATCTATGTGGCTGATGCGTCACGCTCGGTCGGTGTGGTCACTAAACTGCTGTCTAAAGAAAACCGCCAAGCGCTGATTAATGAAACTCGTGAGGAATATATCGCCGTACGTGAGCGTCTGGCCAAGCGCCAACTCAAAGCCGCTAGGCTGTCATACGCCGACTCTATCAAGCTGGGCTTTGATTATGACTGGGAGAGCTACGTGCCACCTACCCCCAATACCTTTGGCCAAGTGATATTGGACGACTACCCTATCGATAAGCTGCTGCCTTATATCGACTGGACACCGTTCTTTATTTCATGGGGTCTGGCTGGTAAATATCCGAAAATCTTGCAAGACGATGTCGTTGGCGAAGCGGCCCGTGATTTATTTAATAACGCCCAAGACATGATGCAAAAAATGATCGATGAAAAGTTAATCGTCGCTAAAGGCGTGTTCAAAATCACCCCTGCCCGCCGTACCGATAGCGATACCATCACGGTCTACGATAAAGCGCCTACGGATGGTGGAATGCCCACCCATACCTTTGAGCACTTACGCCAACAGTCAGATAAGGCCAGCGGCAAGCCCAACTTTAGCTTGGCTGACTTTATCTCGCCATCAGAGCAGCATACCGACTATTTAGGCGGCTTTACTGTCTCGATAGCGGGTACAGAAGATCTCGCTGAAACGTATAAAGCGGCGGGCGATGACTATAACGCTATCATGGTACAGGCGCTGTCTGATCGCCTAGCCGAAGCCTTTGCCGAGCATCTGCACGAGCGTATCCGTAAAGACTACTGGGGCTATCTACCAGATGAATCGCTCTCCAACGAAGAGCTGATCAAAGAAAAATACGTCGGTATTCGCCCAGCGCCTGGCTATCCGGCCTGCCCTGAGCATACAGAAAAAGGCAAATTGTTTGACTGGCTCGGTACGGTTGATGCAATTGGTACTAGATTGACTGAAAGCTATGCAATGTGGCCGGCCTCCTCGGTCAGTGGATTTTATTACTCGCATCCAGAGAGCGAGTACTTTAATGTCGGTAAGATAGGCCGTGATCAGTTGGAAGGTTATGCCAAACGTAAGGATTGGGATATCAAGACGGCTGAGAAGTGGTTGAATCCGAATTTGTCTTAGGGATAGTTGTTGAAGTTTTTAGAATATTTTTGAGGTGGGATTGGTTTTTTGTAGCCGATCCCGCTTTTTGCTTTTATCTGCCAGTCTAGGGATGAGGATGGATCAAGCGAAGCACTGCTTCGCCCTGACGCAAGAGAAAATCTATGATTTTCTGTAATAAAACAAGTTACCGCAAGCCATTGGTCTCACAATTATATCCGCTACTATCAGGGCTAGACCGCTCCTCCAATGAGAAGCTTGGCTATAAAATCAAATTCACCTAGCCGTAAGGTATATATTGCGAACCCTTTTAATTAAAGATATAGTAAACTGTGTAGTTTGGAGCCGTAAACTGCTTAAAAATTTAAGATTTTCAGGGCTTAGAGTTATTAGTAGTCAATTCAATGAGATGGTGCTTGATGTTAGATCAATCAATTAATGAAAGCAGTTTAAAATATATAATTAATGACTTTGAAAAGAAGGTTAAGTTCAAGGATGACTTTAGTGAAGGTGATGATGCAGTAGTTTGTAAACTACTTCAGGAGTTTAGTAAAAATCAACCTTTTCCACCATTAGAAGTTATAAAAGTTAGAAAGAAGACAGCGTATAAAGTTTGTGATATATATTCTTATTATTTATTGAAACGTTTAAATTTTACTTTTAAAACTATCAACTCACTCAAGCAAGCTAATCGTAACGAAATAGTTTCTTCGATTGTAGCCTTAATAAAAGATAAAAGACCCTACAATATTATTAGACTAGACATTAAAGATTTCTATGAAAGTATAGATAGAAACACTATTCTACAAAGTATCGAACAGGATATAGCTTATAGTGAATCTACAACAAACATTCTTAGAAAGTGGTTTAATTGTTTTGAAGCAAGTAAGGTTTCTGGTTTACCAAGGGGTTTAAGTATAAGCGCCAGTCTAGCAGAATATTACCTTAGAGAATTTGATGAAAGTACGCGAAGAATTGATGATGTGTTCTACTACGCAAGGTTTGTAGACGATATTATTGTTTTCACTACACGAACTGAATATGAGATAATAGCAACTCTTGAAAATAATTTACCATTAGGTTTAAAATTTCATAGTAAAAATAGTAAGAGAGCAGTTATTGAAGTGCCTATAGAACATAAAAGTAATAATGAAAATCTAAGCTTCGATTACCTAGGATATGAATTTACTATTACAATTATAGGAAAAAAGCTTGAGACTAGAGTGGATTTCTCTAATGTAAAAATTAATGGCATTAAAACAAAGATTATCAAAGCTCTATTAGACTTCGAGAGAACTAGCGACTTTGTATTGTTAAAATCTAGATTAAGTTTTTTAACTCATAACTACTACATTCATAATAAGTATCGTGATACTAAAATTCGAAGTGGAATCTACTATAACTATCTATTTATTAGCCATCCTCTACAATGCAGACTTAATGACTTAGATAGTTTCATGAGAAATTTATTATTTAATAAAAGCTTATGTAAGCGAATTATAGGACAAAATCATAGTCTCTCGAATGAACAGTGCAAAATCCTCATAAAGATGAATTTTTCAAAGGGTTATAATAATAAACTTTTTCATAAGTTCGGGTACAGAAAAATGATGCAAATTAAATCATGTTGGGGCTTCTAGTGAGTAAGAGGAAATATCATTTAGCTTCTGATGATTATTACAGAGTATTGTTATCAGATCTACAACCTTATCACATGCCTTTAATATTTAGTAATAAAGGGTTTTATGAAGCAGTTAAGTCGAACAATAGGTTCAGTGAGTTTAGTAAAAGCCTAGATAGTAAGGATTTAAGGAAGTTTGAAGTTAGACACGCTACTGTTCCTTTCTTTTATTATATAAGTAAGAATTCAAACTCGCTTAGAGAATTATCTTTAATACATCCGTACCAGCAATTGAGATTTGTTGATTTCTATAAGAATTATTATTCACTAATTTTATACTATAGTCAGTTCTTTTTAAATAAGATACAATCGTTTTAAAGCAAGCGAAATAGCAGAAGAACAAATGACCTATTCAGCAGATTTTCGAGCACAAGTGATTAAAAGTGTCAAAAACAAAGACATGAGTATCCGTCAGGCTTGTACTTTCTATAATGTTAGCAAAACCGCATTACAGCGCTGGCTGAGAAACCCAAGTATCAAACAAACTCGAGATAAATCACCAACTAAAATACCGAATGAAGCACTCTTAAAAGACGTTGAACAATATCCAGACGATTATCTGTACGAGCGAGCTAGGCGATTCAACTGTAGTAAGACCGGCATGCACACTGCTTTAAAACGTCTAGGTATCAGTCAAAAAAAAGACCTTAGAGCATCCAAAAGCCTGCCTGATAAAAAGAGTGGCTTATCAGAGTAAACTTGATCGCTTTACGCAGCAAGGCTATCCCATTATCTATATGGATGAAAGCGGCTTTGAGCACGAGACCATCCGCTCTCATGGCTATGCACCGATTGGTACACCCTGTATCGACAGCTACAACTGGCAAGCAAAAAAGAGAACTAACGTCATCGGTGCTCTTTATAACAAGATGCTGTTTGCGCTTGATTACTTTGAACAGAATATCAATAGCAATATATTTTATGACTGGTGTAAGATCACACTTATTCCAAGTCTCAAGACTAAATGCGTGATCGTTATGGATAACGCTAGGTTTCATAAAAGCAGACGTATCCAAAAACTGCTCAACAGACATGGTCATCGCATTCTATGGCTGCCACCCTATAGCCCTGATCTTAACCCCATTGAGAAAAAATGGGCACAAG
>NZ_JAGBKM010000032.1 GCF_017498085.1 Psychrobacter coccoides | reverse complement strand
TAGCGCTGACGACGGTTGCGATATTTATGAGCCACGATTTTAAACAACTTGATTAAGCCTATTTTGTGTTCAACCACAATACGGAACTTTGCCAGATACTGATTGGCTTGTTTGCATATCTCCAATAACTGACCACCACGAGGTTTCTTAAATGGTGTGAAAGTTTGGTTATGTCGCTTTGCTAACCCTTGATAACCACTGTCTGCTAGATAGTTAGTGTTCTCAGGTAACCAATCAGGACAAGTATCTTTATACAGCTTAAAATCGTGGATGGACCCTTTACAGGTTTGCACATCAAGTATCAAACCGGTTTGCCAATGAACGATAACCTGCGCTTTTAAGGTGTGTTGTTTTTTCTTGCCGCTGTAGTAGTCTCTTTGGTTTTTTTTGGACGCTCAATTGGGGTTTCGGTGGCATCGACAATGACGACTGACCAATTGATGTCCTCATCGACACGACTAGGCAGCTTTTTGGGCAATTCAAACTTGCCAGAGTTAATCAGTGTGTCTTCTACTTTACGAATGATACGGCTAGCAGAAGACTCATGAATACCAAAGTCCATACTGATATGATAAAGCGTGCGGTATTCACGCCAATAAGTCAGGGCTAGTAGTATCTGCTCCTTAAGACTGAGCACACTTGGTCTACCTGATTTGGTCTTAGATGCTTCATGCTTTTGCATGGCCTCAAGCATGTCATAAAAAGTGGCTTTATGAATGCCAGTGTAGCGTTTAAAACCAGCGTCACTTTGTTTGAGTAGCTTATCTATGTTTGGCATATCTATTAAGTAAGTAGAGTTCAATAATATACGTTGTGTCTGACAACTACTTTTGCAAGAGGTCTGATGATTTCAAACCATGAGAATATGATAATAGGGGTTTTGCAGTGAGCGAACAACGTTTAAATGACGTTTAAATTAAGATGATATAAAGAGGGGCAATATGAAGCCAATAAAAGCATCGCAATCAGTATCATCATTAAAGGCCGAATATAAGCTGATACTAACTCTAGATATTTTTTGGTCGGAATATGATACGTGGTAAAAACAAAGAATGCAATAATGTTGACTGTTTAAATAACAGCTAATTGGCACAGAGTAAATAAAAATGAGATAGGTTACTATTTATCAGCAGTTTGCTATGGTTTTATGAGTCTGACCACGCTTTAGATGGTGCCTTAAGTTAGCTCCTGCCGCTTATACCAAACTTTATTTCATAATAACCAGCTGTTTTTCTCAATTGACTGCAGTTCCACTCACTGTTACCACTACTTTTATAATGAATCCTAAATAAAAAGAGTACAGGTTTTACGGTGTGCTACTGGTATAAATTTTCTTTGCTTGCTGTGCTACTTCGTCACTCCAGAGGCTGCAAAAAATTCATCCCAGTAGTACTTTACTTATTTGTGGTGGATCGACTATATAACGAGGCCGAACTCTAACTGCCGCATTCATTGCATCAAGGCTTTAATCGTCATAAGATAGGGTTAACACTGCTGAATAAACTGCCGCGTTTTATGGAGAAAAATGTGAAAGCCATTATATTGTCATTACTCATCATGTTTGGCATAACCTCTCATGCTACTGCTAAAGATGCGCTATCTGTTACCCCACAAGCGGTTTGGGATATGGTGCAGGAAGATGCGGAGGAGATGCTGTTTGTTGACGTCAGAGATCCTGTGGAGATTATGTTTGTCGGATTTACCGATGCAGTCGATATAAACATACCATTTAGAACGGTAAAACGTACTCAGTTTAATGAAGAGAAGGCTGTCTTTGCGATGCCACTCAATCCAGACTTTGCCAGAGATATCGAAGAAGCGCTTAAGGCTAAAGGTTTGGACAAAAACGCATTAGTCGTCACCATGTGCCGCTCGGGTTCGGCCCGCGGTAAGCCCAGCGCTGACTACTTGCTCAGTCAAGGGTTTACCAACGTCAAGTATGTCGATCATGGCTTTCAAGGAGATAAGATAGAAGACGGTGAGAGAGAAGGGTTTCGCCTGAAAAACGGCTGGCAAAACTCAGGCTTGCCTTGGTCATCGAAGATTAATCCGAGCAAGATCAATAAGCCGTAAGCTTTGTAGATACTTTAAAAGATATTGAGATATAAAGGTGGGTTAGCGACAGCGTAGCCCACTTCGCTAACTAAAAGTTTCTAACGACTCATAAGCAGCAGCTTTCTGGCCTTTGATTTAAGAGCTTACAGACATAAAAAAACCCAGTCACCATATGATGACTGGGTTTTTTAGTGTGCGCTTATTAGTCTAACCTGATGCTTAAAAGGTGCTAAGCAAAAGTGCTAATAAGTGACGCCGAATAGTGGCGTCCCCAGGGGGATTCGAACCCCCGTTACCGCCGTGAAAGGGCGGTGTCCTAGGCCTCTAGACGATGGGGACGCATAGAGTGTCGTAACCAAATGGCTACAACGGTACTTCACAATATCAGAGTGCTTATTTATTAATAAGCCTTGCCTAGGTGCTGACATTGTCCTCAAAGCAATATTTATCAGTTGAGTGATAAATAGTATGGTGGAGCTAAACGGAGTCGAACCGTTGACCCCTTGCATGCCATGCAAGTGCTCTACCAACTGAGCTATAGCCCCTCGCTAAGAGTGAGCACATTTTAGGTAAGAGTGACCGTGTTGTCAACTGTTATTTTTAAAATAATGCAAAATAGTATCAAGTTTAGGATAAAAGCTTGATTTAGCCATTTTTAGCCCATTTAGATATCATCATTTGAATTGAAGACACGCCCTAATAATTCGGAACTGGTATAAATTTTTCTAGCTTGCTGTGCCGACGCCGACAGAGGCTGCAAAACCAACATTAAAAAACTAAGCATCCCAGTTCCGCTGTATCTTTTTCATATTAGACTGACTATAGCATGGTGCCACAGGGGCAGCCTCCATGCTATATCGGATATGTCTCTCGGCCTTTATGGGCGCTTACTTGTCAGTCTCTGCTAAAAAGTCTGGCAATTCAGCTGCTTTTTTCTCAAGTTTTTTTAGCTTCTTTTTACCCAAGCCGCCTAAAACCTCAATACCATGACGCAAACGTATCAGGGTCATGTCAGCGCCAATGATCCACATGGAGTTCATGACAGGCGTCGATGAGGTACTACCAGCAATGGCCACAAAGAACGGTGCCATAAAGTCACGCATCTTAATGTCCAGATGGGCAGCCAAGCCTTTTAGCGTGGCATAGATGTTTTCCTCTGACCAGGTCGGCAGGGTTTCTAGCTGCCATAATGCCAGTTGTAGTACCTCGATAATCTGCTCAGGGGCAAGTGACTTGTGCGCAAAGCTCTCAGCATTAATATCAGGTAGGTTTTGAAAATAAAACCCACCCCAATTGATTGCATCTGAGAGTAGCTCGATACGTGGCTGGATAGCCGCAGCGATAGCCGTAAGCTTGTCACTATCGTTTGCCCAAGCAAGGATTTTATTTTTTAGCGCTTCAGGGCTGAGGGCACGCAACCATTCAGAGTTAAGCCAGTTTAGCTTTTCGATATCAAAGATAGGTCCGCCAAGTGACACACGTTGAATGTCGAAGCTGGCGATCATCTCGTCCAAAGTAAACTTTTCTGCTTCATCGGGCATAGAGTAGCCCATACGCCCAAGGTAATTGAGCAGCGCCTCAGGAAGCACACCTGCATCACGGTAATAAGTGATAGAGGTTGGGTTTTTACGTTTAGATAATTTGGACTTATCTGGGTTGCGTAGTAGTGGCATGTGGCAGAGGACAGGCATCTCCCAACCAAAATAGTCGTACAGCAACTGATGCTTGGGCGCTGAGCTGAGCCACTCTTCACCACGCATGACATGAGTGATCTCCATCAAATGATCATCAACGACGTTGGCTAAGTGATAGGTTGGCAGACCGTCAGTTTTTAGCAAGACTTGCATATCGACCTGTGCCCATGGGATCTCGACGGTACCGCGCAGCATGTCATGAATCAGGCAAATGCCTTCGGTAGGCACACGCATACGAATGACATGCGGTTTGCCTTCAGAAAGTAGTTGCTCAGTTTTTTCTGCAGGCAGGTGCGCACAGCGACCGTCATAACGTGGGGTTTCGCCATTGGCCATTTGTTCAGCACGCATGGCATCTAGCTCTTCGCTGGTACAAAAACAGCGAAACGCATGATCGTTCGTTACCAGTTGTTCAGCGTATTTTTTATAGATGTCGCTACGCTCGCTCTGACGATAAGGGGCATGCGGCCCGCCGATGTCTGGACCTTCACTCCAGTCTAGGCCAACCCAACGCAGGGCGTCTAGAATCATTTGTTCAGACTGCTCAGTTGAGCGGGTTTGGTCAGTGTCTTCGATACGTAAAATAAACTCACCGCCGTGAGACTTGGCAAAAGCCAAGTTAAAGAGTGCAATATAGGCCGTGCCCACATGAGGGAAGCCAGTCGGTGAAGGCGCAATACGTGTACGTACTGGACGGTTGTCATTCGCCGACGTGTTGGATTGAGTCGATGCTTGTATCATAATAATCTCAGAATATGGTTATGAGTCAATGTAAGGTCTGTTGAACATGAATATAGTGCGGTTGGTATACATTTTGCTTGCTGTAAGAGCTCGTCGCTGTTTGACGCTGCGCAATAATCATTCCCAGTAGCAGACGGCGTAGCGTGTGCCAGACTGTATTTGGGATGCACTATATAATCATAAAAAATAACGCCAAAAGAATAGCAGTCAAGGCCATGAAATAGCGTAAAATATGGTGCTAGTATAACAGAGAGCTCAGATATTTTTAACGAAAAGCCCGTCTAGTGCTTGACTACAGATAGAACCTTGCGATAATAAAGCTAGGCAAGTCATAACTTGTTTATTTTTATCCGGATTTTATTACTAATGGCCTTATTGGTCGTCATTTATTGAGTTGTTTGTGTCCCAATCAAAATCTAAGTCAACCCCTAAGCTAAAATGTGAGAAAAAACCTACAGTGAGCGCCACTTCTACGACAGAGACCTCTGAGTCATCCATTACCTCATCTAAAGCTAAGGCAGCGATGTCTGCTCCAACAGCAGAGACGAGTGAGCACTCTCATCCATCTGATGAGTCAGGCTTTGTGCATGATGCTGTGCTATTGCAAGAGACGGTCGCTGCGGTATTAGGCGTCAAATCGCTACCCAAAAAACAGACAGACCATTTACAGGCCAAAGGTGTGTATGTCGATGCGACCTTTGGGCGGGGTGGTCACAGTCGTTTGCTTTTGTCTCATCTTGCTGATGACGCTCAGCTGATTGTGTTTGATAAAGACCCAGCTGCCATTGACGTTGCTCAGGGTCTGGCGAAGATGGATAGCCGTGTACAGGTAGTACATGATAGCTTTGCAACTCTGACACAGCGCTTGACAGCATTAGGCATCAGTCAAGTGGATGGCTTGATGGCGGATTTGGGTATTTCGTCACCGCAGATTGATGATGGCAGTCGCGGCTTTAGTTTTATGCGTGATGGTGCTGTTGATATGCGCATGGATACCAGTCGTGGACAGTCGGTCGCCGAGTGGTTAGAGCAGGTTGATGACGAGACCTTAGCCAATGTGCTTTATGAGTTTGGTGAAGAGCGTCACAGCCGCCGTATCGCTCGTGCCATCAAGCAAATGGACAGTTATGACTCTACGCTCGAGCTGGCAGAGGTCATAAAAGTGGCACACCCTAAGTGGCAAAAAGGCAAGCATCCAGCGACGCAAAGCTTTCAGGCGATGCGTATTTTTATCAATAATGAGCTTGGCGATGTCGATGAGTTTTTAGCACAGAGTATCCCCGTTTTGAAGCCTAACGGCTACTTGGCGGTGATCAGCTTTCACTCATTAGAAGATCGACGGATCAAGCAGTTTTTGCAGCGTCATAGCAAGGGTCAGTATCCAGAAGATCAAAACCTGCCAATGCCACCTGAGCGTCCACGTTATTTTAGTAAGCCCAAACGCATCGCACCGAGTAAAGATGAGGTTAGCCACAACCCACGTGCTCGTAGCGCATGGCTGCGCACTGCAATGCGCACTGATGTCAGCTATCAGCCCGATGTAGAGGCATAGAATGGCATAAAAGCCGTAACCGTTACGCAACTGTTAAAAACCAGTAAACATTATCTGTTAGGCTCGTCTGTTGCTTTGCACCTGTCTTGCGCTAGCCTTTTTATATTTAAGTTCACTTTTTTGAGATCGTCATGGCAATATCTGACAAACCAAGCAACCGCTCAACTGCCTCAGCTAATCATAGCGATATTGGCGAATTATTCGCCCGTCGTTTTAGTGCCGTGAGTATCTATGCGGTGGTGTTGCTACTCATTGCCGGTGCGATTGTGTGGAGCGGAGTCCAAACGGCTAAAGGAGTGCAACAGTACCATCAGGACTATAAAACCTTGCAAGATATGAAAAAACAAGAGCGCAAGCTGCAAATAGAGCATCAGCGCCTGCTGATTGAGCAGCAAACCTTTAGCGCCACACCGCAGATCGCCAGCCGTGCTGTGTCTGAGCTGGGTATGTATTCACCGACACTCAAAGACAAGCTGATTATCCAGCCCGGTGCTGCCACCCCTGTAGCGGCAGTTGAAGCCATGACGGCTAACACAGCATCTAAAATGGCGGAGGCGGGCAATGAGTAATAAAAAAACGACCAAATCTACTAAAGGCGCAGCCAAGAGCAGTAGTAAAAAATCAACCAGTGGTAAAGTGATCAAACCGCTACGCCGTGTCAATACGGCTAAGTCTGACAGCTCAACGTCCAAAAACAAAGCCAAGCGCAAGTCAACCAATAGCGCAAAAAAAGGCACTGCCAATACCCGTGCCAAAAAACTACTCGGGCGTCTAAAGAAGAATGAAACTCAAGGCGCCTATACCAGTGTTAAAAATCGTAAAAAAGTGATTTTTAATAAAGCTTCTGGTGCGTCGTCTCGAGGCGGTTTTGAGTCTGATAAAGATCGCTTTATTACTATCTGGGCGATTGCACTAATTGCATTGGGCTTGTTGATAGGCCGTGCTTATTATATCCAAGTGCTAAACGCCAGCTTTTATCAAGAAAAAGGCGATGAGCTCATTACCAGTGTGCGCACGCAAGCGTCTTATCGCGGTATGATCACAGACCGCAATCAATTGCCGCTTGCCATTAGTGCGCCACTTGCGACCGTGTCGTTTAGTCCTCATGACTACGCACGTGAGTACTATGAGCTCAGACGTATACAAATCGAAAACCCTGACCAGCCAAAGCTACAAGCACGGGTCAAAGAGCGCTTGGATAATATGGACCTGACTCGGTTGGCGGCAGCGGCCAATATATCAGTGTCTAAGCTTGAGCAAGCGGCGGGTATCAATGACAGTGTCGATGTAACAGATGAAGACGCCGTAAAAGCAGCATTGCCATCAGGTGCAGGTTCGCATTACTTACCACTACTAAACAAGGTAAAGCCTGAAATTGCTCAAAGTGTGAGCTCGCTAGACTTCCCTGGCGTCTACGAGCGCAACTTTTTTCAGCGTTACTATCCCCAGCCACAGCCAAATTCGCAGCTATTAGGATTTATGGGACAAAACGCCAATGATCCTGAGGGTGGTTATGAGGGTCGTGCTGGTATTGAGCGTCAGTTTGAGCCGACCTTAGCAGGTAAAGATGGCAAGGTCTTAGTCCTAAAAGATGCTCGGCAAAACAGCCTAAAAGAAATCAAGCAGCTCGAGCCAGAGGTCGTTGGTCAGGATGTGGCGTTGACCATTGATTCACGCTTGCAGTATTTGCTGTACAAAGAGCTTGAAAAAGCCGGGCGTTTACAAAAAGCACGTTGGTCAAGTGGCATGGTAGTGGATGTACAAACCGGTGAAGTGCTTGCTCTTTCTACTTGGCCATCCTTCAATTCAAATAACCTCAATGAGATGACCGGTGAAAACCAGCGTAACCGTGCGCTATTAGATGTGTTTGAGCCAGGTTCAGTGATGAAGCCATTTACCGTCGCGGCGGCATTGGATTCTGGCAAATATACTGCCAACTCCTTAATCGACACCAATCCTGGCTCAATCCGTGTGCGAGGCTATACGATTCGTGACCACAATAACCTAGGTGTCATTAATATGGCCACGTTACTACAAAAATCCAGTAACGTGGCGTCAACCAAGATTGCTTTGTCCTTACCGCCCGATGCGATTACCAATATGCAAAAGCAGTTTGGGTTTGGGACAAAAACCCCGCTACAGTTCCCAGGTGAGGGCGCTGGCTTGGTAGTGACGCCAAAAGAAAAAGAAACGGCTCGGCGAGCGACAGTCAGTTACGGCTACGGGTTGGAGGTGACTTTGGCTCAGGTCGCTCAAGCCTATGCAGCATTGGCTTCTGGCGGAGTGATGCATCCGTTAACACTGATCAAAGACGCAGAAAAACCTACCAGTAAGCGCATCATGGCACATGATCAAGCGATGTCGATTGTCAAAATGCTTGAGGCTGTGACTGAGCAAGGGGGTACAGCGAGAGCAGCTGCCATTGATGGTTATCGTGTGGCGGGGAAAACAGGGACCTCGCGCCGAGTAAACCCTGATGGTGGCTATTATACCGATCAGTATCGTAATGTCTTTGCAGGTATGGCACCAGCGTCAAACCCAAGATTGGTGGGTGTGATGCTCATCGAAGACCCTCGTGGGCAGATTTATGCAGGTTTGACGGTAGCACCCGTCTTTCATAATGTGATGAAAGAGGCGCTGCGTCTGTACAATGTGCCTTTAGATAAGCCATTAAAGACGCAATAAAGTTTGTACATGGCCGACAGAACTTAAAAGCCACATGCTCAATCTGATACTATTTTACTTTTTTCATCGCTTACTCTTGTCACGCTTAGGATTTATTTATGACCACATCATCAGCGCACGCCGTTAATTTGCAGCAGCTTATAGAAGACAGTCGTGATGATATCTTAAGTCAAGCTTCAGCCCAGCAGCTGTCCAAAATCATTAAGTGTTCCGACCCATCAAGCGACGTCGCCAAGACTGATTTTTATGATATACGTTTAGACAGTCGTCAGGTCTCGAGCAATGATGTCTTTGTCCTGCTTCAAAGCTGGTCAAAAGACAAGCAAAAAAGCCGCGACTATTTGTTACAGGCCGCTGAAAAAGCGGCGTTTATCTTATCAGAAGTTGATCCTTTCACGTTGTTTGATGACGAGAGTAATAACAGTGAGTTTGGTGATATCCAAGACCACACTCAATCCACGGCACAGCAGCGACTGGCAGCGCTACCTTGTCCTGTGGTTTATGTGCCCACTATTCGAGCGTTTTTAGGTGAGCTGATTCAAGCCCGCTTGCAGCACCCACAACCCGTCTCTTTGCCTACTGTTGTCGCAGTGACGGGCACCAATGGCAAAACCACAATCAGTCAGTTGGTGGCGCAGCTGATACAGCTGACAGGTGTGAGTAGTGCAGTCATGGGTACGGCAGGCAATGGCAAACTGGATGCATTGGTACAAGCCAGTCATACTACGGGTGATGCGCTTGCTGTACAGCAGTTTTTATATCAAATGGGACAACAAAGCGCTGAAGTGTTGGCGCTTGAAGCCAGTTCACACGGTCTTGACCAGCAGCGCTTACAAGGTATGCCGATAAAGGTGGCGATTTATACCAATCTAAGTCGTGACCATCTGGACTATCATGCGGATATGGCCGAGTATGCTGCCGCTAAAGCCAAGCTGTTTGACAAGCGTCATTTCCCAAAGCTCACTCACGCCATTATCAATATCGATGATGAGCATGCAAAAATCATGTTAGATACAGCCCACGCCAGTGGTCTAAAGGTATGGACATATAGCTTACAAACCGAAAAAAACGCCAACTTTGTCGCCACCAAAATCTTACCCAGCTTAGAAGGCGTCAATATTGGCTTGCGCACCCAATTCGCCGATGATTCGTGCGATAACATGGAAGTCATCAGTCCGTTATTAGGGCGCTTTAACGTGGCCAATTTGCTTGCAGCGGTAGCGGCAGTAACGGCACTAGGCGTTAGTCTTGAGCGTATCGTTGCCTTAATACCACAGCTACAGGGTGCAATCGGACGCATGCAACGTGTGCCATCAAATGATGGTTGCTTTATCGTGGATTATGCCCATACGCCTGATGCACTAAGCCAAGTGCTAGATAGCTTAAGCACCCACTGTGCCGGAAAGTTATGGGCAGTGTTTGGCTGCGGCGGTGATCGTGATGCTGGCAAACGTCCACTGATGGCGCAGGCAGGATTGGCAGGGGCAGATCACGTCATTCTAACGGCGGACAACCCACGTAGCGAAGACCCAAATGCTATTTTACAAGACATGCAAGCTGGCATGAGTGCTGAGCAGTACCAGCGTACTCATATCGAGCCTGCTCGCCAAAAAGCCATCGCCTATGCCGTCACTCAAGCAGGCGCAGATGATATCGTGGTTATCGCTGGCAAAGGCCATGAGACGTATCAAGACATCAATGGTGTGCGTCATGATTTTGATGACAGTATCGTCTTGCAGCAAGCTCTACAGCAAGCAAAGCGTATCTGAGCTATAAGGTGATACAGGGTCACAGCACCATGGTCAAATAACTCATCCTCTACATACCCTAAAAGATAAGAAATCTCCACACAAGGTAAATACTATGACAGCTGACAACAATAGCAGCAGCCAGTCGCAAGGGCTGTATGTTTGGCAGGCCGATAACTTGCTGGCAGCGACAGCGACGCTTGCGGGACGCTGGCAATATGGTCAATCTGTACCAACTTCGTCAGTACAGGCCAGTAGTGAAATCAGCAGTAAGCGCATTACCACAGATACGCGTACTATCAAGGCGGGCGATATTTTTTTGGCATTGAGTGGCGACAATTTTGATGGCCATGACTATGTTGAAGTCGCTGCCCAAAAAGGCGCCATTGCTGCTATTGTCTCACGTCCGATCAAGGTGTCAGCTGCTCATGCTATTCCGCAGTTGATCGTGAGTGATACTCGTTTGGCATTAGGCCAGTTGGCCGCTTATCGTCGTCAACAGCATCAAGAGTTGACTGTAATCGCTATTACAGGCTCCAGTGGCAAGACCACTTGTAAAGAGATGCTGGGGAGTATCTTTGGTCGTCTAGCACCGACGCTGATCACTCGTGGCAATCTAAACAATGATTTGGGTGTGCCCATGATGCTACTTGAGCTGTCCGACCATCATCGCTATGCCATCTTAGAGCTTGGTGCCAACCATATCGGTGAGATCGCTTATACAACTGAGATTGTCCGTCCTGATGTGGCTTGTATCCTAAATATAGGGACTGCTCATTTAGGTGAGTTTGGTAGCCGTGATGGTATCTGCCAAACCAAGGCAGAGATTTATCATACGTTAAGTGATGCTCAGATTGCGATTGTGCCTGATAAGGACGACTATGCCAATCAATTACGCCGTATCGCTGAACAACACACCACGCATGTGATTGGTTTTGGTAATACCGACGTCAGTGCCAGTCATCTCGATGTAGAGCCTGAGCGTAGCGAGTTTAAACTACATATCGGCAGGCATGTACACGATATCAACTTACCATTAGCAGGTGAGCATAATGTGAACAATGCGTTAGCTGCGGCCGCTTGTGCATATGCGCTTAATGTCGATAGTAAAGACATCGTTATCGGTCTTGAAAACTCACGTCCAGCCAAAGGCCGACTAAACAGTCAATTACTTGGAATGCATCGTCTGATTGATGACACTTATAATGCCAATCCACATTCAGTCCGTGCTGCGGCCAAGGTGTTGGCGGCACAGACGGGCACGCAAGTGATGGTGTTGGGTGACATTGCTGAGCTAGGCGATGCTGCTGTCAGTGAGCATCAAAGCTTGGGTCGTACCATTGCTGCAGCAGGTATTGATGTGTTGCTGTGTGTTGGCGAGTATGCAAAGTATAGTGTGACAGGTGCCAATGAAGTCGGCGGTATCCATGCTTACTCATTTGATGACAAGAGCAGTCTCTTGCAGTACTTACAGTCTTACTTGCAGGAGCAGCAAGCGCAGCCTTGTACTGTTTTATTTAAAGGTTCACGTTCTATGGAAATGGAAACTCTGATCAATACGCTAGTCGAGGAGTAAGCGGTGTTAGTTTGGTTGTTTGAATGGCTTGGCCAGTATTACTCACCGTTTACAGCGGTGTCTTCGTTGACACTACGAGCGCTATTGGCAGTTATCACTGCGCTTGGGTTTAGTTTGGTTTTTGGGGGCCGTGTGATCAGGCATCTACGGACGCTCAAATACGGGCAGGCCATTCGTGATGATGGTCCACAGTCGCACCTGGTCAAAACCGGCACGCCAACGATGGGCGGGGTATTGATTTTGAGTGCGATAGGGGTGTCTACCTTATTATGGGCGCGGTTAAATAACCCCTACGTTTGGATTTTGATGGTGGTCATGATCATCTTTGGCGCTGTCGGTTGGGCGGATGACTGGCTCAAAATAAAGTACAAAAATCCCACTGGCTTGATTGCCCGCAAAAAATACTTTTGGCTATCCATTGGTGCTTTATTCGTCGGTGGCTCCTTGTACTATATTGCCACTCAGCAGCCAGATATGGCCACGACTCGGGAAATGCAGGATCTGTTATTGCCTGTCTTTAAAAACTGGATTATACCTTTCTCCGCCGTTCCTTTTGGCATTGCTTTTATCGTTTTTACTTATTTTGTGATCAATGGTGCCTCCAACGCAGTCAATTTAACTGATGGTCTGGATGGCTTGGCTATCTTGCCAGTGGTGCTGGTCGCTGCAGGTTTGGGCGCAATGGCTTATGTGTCTGGAGACGTCAGGTTTTCAGAGTACTTATCCGTGCCCTATATTCCTTATAACTCTGAGGTGATTGTTGTCTGTGGCTCGATGATTGGGGCTGGCTTGGGTTTTTTATGGTTCAATGCGCATCCTGCTCAGGTATTTATGGGCGATGTCGGTGCATTGGCATTGGGCGCCATGCTGGGTACGATTGCCGTTATGTCACGCCAAGAGATTGCCTTTGCTATTATGGGCGGTTTGTTTGTCGCTGAAGCAGTGTCTGTTATTTTACAAGTTGGCTCTTATAAATTACGCAAAAAACGGGTGTTTCGTATGGCACCACTGCATCATCACTTTGAAGAGATTGGTTGGAAAGAAACGCAAGTGGTGGTGCGGTTTTGGATTATTGCTATCGTGCTTGTGGTATTGGGTTTAATGACCTTGAAGCTGCGTTAAGATAAAACAGCAGTAAGCCTCAATCCTCTAACGGTGACTAAAAGCCATTTCTAATGCCGTAGAAATGGCTTTTTTTGTCACTTATATACTGTAAAGTTTGCTAAGATGTTCGCCATATTTATATGACTTTGAGAGACCAGTGCCCTTATTTATTTGTCCACTTTGTCAGTCACCGATGACGCCAGCAGCCAATACGTGGCGCTGTGATGGTAGCTTAAACACTAAGCAAACCTCACACTCGTTTGATGTGGCACGACAAGGCTATGTCAATCTGCTACCTGTACAACAAAAAAAATCCAAAGCGCCCGGTGATAGCCAAGCGTCTATTGAGGCCCGCCAGCGCTTCCTAAATACAGGGTACTATGAGTCACTACAAGCGCTTGTCTGTCAGCAAATCAATAAGCTGCTGCAACATCCAGCCGAAACTAAAAAACCGATAAACTGGTTAGATATCGGCTGCGGTGAAGGCTACTATACGGTAGCAATGACGAAAATGGGAATGCATAATCTGATCGCTGCTGATATCAGCAAGCCTGCGGTGACAAACCTTGCCAAGACCTGTAAGGCGACAGGAAGGTTGTGGTTTCAGCAGCATCAAAAAGCTCTAGATAAGACCGCTGCTGTTTATCCATTGGTGACGAATGCCGCCCACTTGCCCTTAGCGTCTCAAAGCGTGAAAGGCATTAGCAGTATTTTTAGTCTGATATTGCCTGAGGTGTTTGCTGACGCTCTGGTGGATGATGGTTATTTAGTCATCGCTAAGCCAGATGCTGGCCATTTAGCGACGATGCGAGAGGCCCTGTTTGATGATGTGCGTGAGCATGATTCTGATAAGTTTTTGGAGGTGCTGAGGCCATATTTTACTTTGATAGACACGCATCGTGTGAGCAGTCAGATGGTATTGTCGGCAGCGCATTTGGCTGACTTAATGACGATGACACCTTATTCTTATCGGGCACGCAATGAAAAACGTACAGCATTACTAAACAGCGCCGAAGATAAGGCATTCCATACCGAAGCTAAGTTTGTTGTTTATGTCTTACAAAAAAAAGCCGCTGCTCTATAGTGAGCTCGATATAGCACACCTCTATCAGAGCTGTGCAGTAAACCTTACAAGGCTTTAAGGCTGTGATATCAAATAGACTTTAAGGCGTGATAGGTGGCCTTATAATAAAGGTCCCATGGTGGCGATAACATTGTTCCAAATTCGATAATATAGCGGCCAGCTTTTGACATCTTCGAGACATACTGGCTCAGAATCATCGATATATGCATATTGGCGTTGGGTTATTGCAGCGGTCAGGCGCTGATCGCTCAACACGATGTTGTTTTCGTAATTCAAATCAAAGCTACGCAGATCCAGATTGGTCGAGCCCAGTAAACTGATCTCACCATCGACAGTCAAGGTTTTAGCATGAAGTAACCCTGGCTTATACTCATAAATTTTTATCCCTGCTTCTAGCAGTTGCCAATAGTAGCTGTGACTGGTGGCAGCCACGACAAAGGAGTCATTGTGTTTAGGGAAGATCATAATCACCTCTACGCCTCGATAAGCGGCTGCACATAGGGTATGAATCAGTGAGTAGTCTGGCACAAAATAAGGCGTCGAGATGATCAGCTTGTGCTGAGCTTGATTGATTAACGTATTTAAGAACTGCGGCGTGGTACCACGTCTTTGGGTGGGCCCATCAGAAAAAACTTGAGCGGCAAAGCCGTCAGGAGATTTTGATTGGGTGTCATACGGAAAACTGTCGAGCGACGTTTCAGGATTTTCTAGTAGCCAATCACTGGCAAACAGCATCTGGTTTTGTGCGACGATTGGTCCTTCCAATCGCACCATAATATCTATCCAAGGGGCGTATTTAGGCTTAACACGAAACTCAGGGTCGGCGCAGTTGCGGCTACCGCTATAGCCAATTTTGCCATCGATGACAGTAATCTTACGGTGATTGCGCAAGTCAATTCGGCTAAACAAAAGCACCTTAAAGATATTGCTAAGCGGCAATGCTACACTGACTTGAACACCAGCCTCCTTCATCTCCTGCCAGATCTTTGAACGCACCAGCTTGCGTGAGCCCATGCCATCGACCATTGCCCGACAAGTGACCCCACGCCGTGCTGCCCGTATCAAAGCTTGGGCGGTATCGATACCCATACCATCAATCAGCCAGATATAATACAACACATGAATATGATCGGTGGCACTGTCAAAGTCGGCAATCATACGTCTGTGCGTCTCATCAGCATCAGCCATCAGCTCGCCTTGATTGCCGGTTGTAGTATGAAAGCCAGTCGTCGCTGCTGAATAAGCAAAAGCAGCGCGGTAGATCGGTTTGATGGCCTGATCTAAAGCGGCATCATCACCGAGTACTTGCGGACTATGAGCACGCAAGTCTTGTTTGATTTTTTGATGCGACTGCGAAAAGTGCCGTCCCAGATGAATCTCACCAAACATCCAGTACACCACCACCCCAAGATAGGGAAGGACAAATAAGACCACAATCCATGCCAAACGCGCAGGTGAAGTCAAGTCATAACGAGCGAGCACACGCAGGGATATCAGTACCCAAATAATAAAGTGAATGCTTAAAAAGATATCTAGCAACATAGGGCAGTCCGATACTGTGCGCCATAAAAATCAGCGATTGCAATGAATTCAGTTGTCTATTTTATCACCTATCGCCGTAAAACCACCCACTTCACGGGGTGGATATAAGGCGACACATATTGTCGTGAGCAGTACTTAAAGAGTTGTAAGTTAAAATTACCCTCGCCATACTAAAGGTATGAAAACCCTCAAACTACGCATTAAAGACAAGCACATAAAACAGCTGAACCAGCTAAG
>NZ_JAGBKM010000031.1 GCF_017498085.1 Psychrobacter coccoides | reverse complement strand
GATTTCTATTTGTGTCTTCATAACCTCAAATATATCATCTTGCTTCGGCTGTCACTCTCCTTTTATTTCCTCAGCATACTTTCTGATACACCACCCTTTTTTATACTAACCTGACTATAGCGTAATGACTTTTGTTTGAGCTGATGGTAATGGTAAGTTTTGATTGGTTTTTATCCTAATCATCGATAAAAGTATAGCAAACTATTGGTAAATAACTGTTTAAATCGCAGTTGCTCATTATAATAAATGGTTTTTGTGGCCAATAACTTGTCCAAACTTGTTAAAATAGGCCATTATTTTATCTATTGATGGACATCTATTTATGACCACTACCGCCACGCCTAATACACCTGTTATAAAAGCCGACCGAATCCTTATTCTTGATTTTGGATCACAGTACAGCCAACTGATCGCCCGCCGTGTGCGCGACTCTGGCGTGTTTTGTGAGATGTTCCCTTTTGATATCGACACTCAGCGCATTATTGATTTTGGTGCCAAGGGCGTCATCCTATCGGGTGGCCCTGAGAGCGTGCATGCAGAAAACAGCCCACGTATCAATGATGCGGTGTTTGAGCTTGGCGTCCCCGTACTTGGCATCTGTTATGGTATGCAAGCGATGGCCGATCGTTTTGGCGGCAAGGTGCATGCCAGCGATATCCATGAGTTTGGTGCGGCAACGATAGAAGTCAGTGGGCATTCACAGCTGACCGATGGTATAGAAGACGACTCCAGTGCTGCGGCGTCGACCACTCTAAACGTTTGGATGAGTCACGGTGATAAGGTCATCGAAGCGCCAGCAGGCTTTGATATTGTCGCCAGCACGCCAAGCTGCCCGATTGCGATCATGGCCAATGACGACAAGCAGTACTATGGTCTACAGTTTCACCCTGAAGTGACTCATACCTTACAAGGTCAAGCGCTACTGGGTCGTTTCGTGCATCAGATCTGTGATTGTGCAGGCGAGTGGACGCCAGACAATATCGTCGATATGCGGGTGGCACAGCTCAAAGAGCAAATCGGTGACAAGCAAGTGTTGCTCGGTCTGTCAGGCGGCGTCGACAGCTCAGTGGTGGCCGCACTACTGCACAAGGCGATTGGCGATCAGCTCACTTGTGTGTTTGTCGATAATGGCCTCTTGCGTCTGCACGAAGGCGATCAGGTCATGCAAGTGTTTGCCGAAAACATGGGCGTCAAAGTCATCCGTGTCGATGCCGAAGACTTGTTCCTAGACGCTCTAGCGGGCGAGTCAGATCCTGAAGCCAAACGTAAAATCATCGGTAAAACCTTTATCGATGTGTTTGCCAATAGTGCCCGTGAAGTCAGCGAGCAAAGCGATGGCAAAACCATTGAATTCTTAGCACAAGGGACGATTTATCCTGACGTGATCGAATCTGCCAAATCGCATCAAGGCAAAGCGCACGTGATTAAGAGCCACCATAACGTAGGCGGTCTACCCGATGACTTGGCGTTTGAACTCGTTGAACCATTACGTGATCTGTTTAAAGATGAAGTGCGTAAACTCGGTATCACCCTTGGACTGCCAGAGAAGATGATTTACCGTCATCCCTTCCCAGGTCCAGGTCTAGGCGTGCGTATCTTGGGTGAGGTGAAAAAAGAATATGCTGATATCCTGCGTCAAGCCGATGCCATCTTTATGCAAGAGCTGGAGCGTTCAGGTTGGTACGACAAGACGGCGCAAGCGTTTGCGGTATTTCAACCGATCAAGTCAGTCGGCGTAGTCGGCGACGGTCGCCGCTATGCTTGGGTCATTGCGCTACGTGCGGTTGAGACGGTGGACTTTATGACCGCACGCTTTGCCCATCTGCCGTATGATTTGATTGAGACAGTATCGAACCGCATCATGAATGAAATCGCTGATGTCTCACGGGTGACTTATGATGTATCGAGTAAGCCGCCTGCTACTATTGAGTGGGAGTAGGGGGTTGGCTAATTTAAATAAGAAATGAAGTATCGTCATTAACTATTAGAGATGAAGTATGGAAAGTCAAACAGTTGAGTATAAGTCTGATATCCCTAAAAAGGTGAATGATTTAAAAGCTGAAATATCTGCTTTTCTCAATACTAATGACGGTACAATTTTTCTAGGCGTTGACGATGACGGTATATTTATCCCTGAATCAGTCAATAAGTTTAAGCGCTGGGAGTCATTGTTAAGTGATTGGATACAGAGCGCTTTTAATTTATCCCTAAATAGATTGGTAAGACTTGATGTATCTGCTCATCATTTTGCTATCCATATCAAGAAAGGCGAGCAGCTACCTTATTATTATAAAGATGGTGAAGGTTTTAATAGTAAAGGTATCTACATCCGAAATGGTAGCAGTAAACGACGCGCTACTGATGATGAGGTCAAGCGAATGATACAAGCTCAGGTAGCCGACAAGTTTGAAGCACAAACCGCTCAAACAAAACAAAAATTAACTTTTCAGTATTTACAAAATAAGCTTTTAGATAATGACATTGCATTTGATGAAAAAAGCTTAAGACTTCTTGATTTAAACGAAGAGTATAACAATGGCGCATTAATCTTAAGTGAGCAAAGCCCTTTTGTAACCAAAATAGCTGTTGTTGACGGCTTAGATATGAGTAATGACTTTTTAGCAAAAAAAGAGTTCAGTGGTTCTTTAGTTAGGCAAGTTGATCTAACACTTGAATATATTTCTTTATTAAATGATAAAAAAGTATCGTTTACAGGTTCCGCTGCAAGGTCAGAGTATGAGGCTTATCCCGCTAAAGCGATTAGAGAGGCAGTAATTAATGCCTATGCTCATCGTGATTACACCTTATCAGCAGATACAAAGATAGAAATTTACGATGATAGAATGGAGATATTCTCAGCAGGTAATATACCAGATGGGTTAAGTGTTGAAGATATTAAAACTGGTACTAGCGCTCGTCGTAATAGTAACTTGGTTCATGTACTCGATAAAATAACTTATATGGAAAACTATGGTAGTGGAATTAGAAGGATCTTAGGAAGCTATAAAAATGCTGAAAAAGAGCCTGAGTTTATCGTTACAGCTAATCAGTTTAAGGTAGTTTTATACAATAGACATTATAGTCTAGATGAAGATACTGTAGAGATCGTAAGAAATGACAAATTGAAGCAAAGCCTTAGTAATGCTGAGCAACTTGAACTAGGTTTCACAGTAGACCAAGAAGATACTCTACCTAATAATTCACTTATCACAGATTTAGAACAACACATTGATAGCAATGATGAGAAAATTATCAAACTACTTAAACTTAATGATGAAATGTCACGTAAGGAGGTCGAGTCTTATTTTGATGAAAGTAGAACAAAAATTTATCAAAGACTTAAAAGACTTATTGAGTTAAATATTATTGATACACGAGGACGAAGCAAATCTACAGTTTATTTTTTGAACGCAAATGAACGCAAATGAACGCAAATGAACGCAAATGAACGCAAATGAACGCAAATGAACGCAAATGAACGCAAATGAACGCAAATGAACGCAAATTTAACTTCCAAAAAAAAGCAGCACCCCAAAAGAGCACTGCCATCATCTAAAAACTTGTCTTTTAAACCAAAACCTAACCCCGCACATTCACCACATAACGCCCCACTGTTTGGCTCGCCATAAAGCGATCTAGGTATTCAGGCGTTTGCTCTAGGGTGATTTCTTCAGCATAACTTTCTAGATCAGGCAGTTTCATATCGGTAGCGACACGCTCCCAAATGGCCTTTTTATCGTCCAGTGGAATATAGACCGAATCGATACCGAGTAGCGACACCGCGCGGGTGATAAACGGCAATACTGTCATCGAGAACTCAGCACCGCCCGCCAAGCCACAAGAAGTGACTGCGCCGCCAGCTTTGGTTTGCTTCAGTAAGTTGGCTAGATAATCACCGCCGATGGTATCAATGGCGTTGGCCCACAGCTCATGACCGACAGGTTTATCTCCAATCTCATTAATAGTATCGCGATGACGGACTTCGTTTGCACCAAGCGCTTTTAGATAATCGCTTTGCTCAGGCTTGCCAGAGAAGGCGATGACGTCATAGCCAAGCTGCTTTAGGATGGCAATACTGATACTACCGACACCGCCGGTTGCGCCTGTGACGGCGACGGGACCATCTTCAGGTTTTGCGCCCATTTTCTCCAGCTTTTGCACACTCAAAGCAGCCGTTAAACCGCCCGTACCATAAATCATCGCTTCTTTTAATGTTAAAGAAGATGGACATTCCACCGCCCAATCAGCAGGGATAGAGATCATTTGCGCCAAACCGCCAGCGGTATCCATGCCCAGATCATAGCCAAAGACCACGACCTCTTGCCCTTCTTTAAAAGTGCCAGACTTATCACTGACTACGATTCCTGCCGCATCAATACCAGGGGTGTGCGGATAGTTTCTAGTGATTCTCTTATTGCCTGATGCCGACATCGCATCTTTGAAATTCAATGATGAATAATGCACCTCAACCAGCAAATCATTTTCAGGTAAATCACTGACTTGACGCTGCTGAATGCTTTTATCAAAGTTACCAGCGTCAGTTTCTTCGACCACTAGGGCTTTAAAAAATGTGTTGTCAGACATAACGTACTTCCTATGAATGGTTTTTTATGAATAAATAGGAGCGTAAAAATACACGCTTAAGGCTTTAATAACACCTTGCCGCTTTTTTCTTTTTGCAGCTTACCATCCACAGCATCTAAAACATCAGCCAAGTCAAACACCGCCTCGACAGGCAATTTAAGCTTGCCGCTAGTCGCTCTATCAACCAGCTCATCGATCAGGCGTTGCTTATCCTCGACGCTCATCTCTTGGCTCAGCTTACTGCCCCAAAAGCCTTTTAATGTCGCTTGTTTAAAGATCATGTGAGTCGGGTTGAGTACCATTGGCTTACCTGACATCGCACCAAATACCGCAAAAGTGCCATAGTGTCCAAGTAAAGAGAGTAGGTCACCACTGTCTTCGCCACCGACAGAGTCGACCGCCGCACTGATATGATCATCACCAAGGATGGCTTTGACTTGCTCTTTCCAGTCGTCATTATCAGTGCTGACGTTGTGCTCTGCGCCGATCGCCTCTAGCTCTTTTATGGCGTCGCTGCTACGTACCACGTTGATGGTGTTGACGCCACGTGCGCCAGCAAGCTGCGCAAGCGATTTGCCGACTGCGCCATTGGCCGCATTATGAATGATCCACTGACCGCTCTCCACTTCTAAGAACTCAAGCAGCATCAGAGCACTGAGCGGCATAGCGATCAGCTGCGCTGCCATTTCATCGTCTAAGCTTTCTGGGATCGGAAAAATCATATGCTCGGCGGCAACGAAATACTCTGCCCAAGTCGCTTGCACGCTAGCTGCAGCAACACGCTGACCAACTTTTAAGTCTTTTACCTCACTGCCTACGGCATCGATGACGCCAACGGCTTCACTACCGCCAATCGCTGGCAGCTCAGGCTTAAAGCCGTACTTACCACGGATGGTCAATAGGTCGTGGTTATGGATAGAGGCAAGTACCGTTTTGACACGGACTTCATTGGCCTTTGGCTCTGGAATAGGGCGTTCGCCGAGGCTAAGTACTTCAGTTGGTCTGCCAAATTCGTTATAAGTTGCGCTACGCATAATAAATCCTTTTTTTGAGTGCTCAGTCTTAGGTAATAAAAATTATCAGGCACTTACCATAACAAATGACACTGAGGTGTCGCAATGCAACTTTGGTTACATAAGCAGTATCTTTTTTATTCTATGACTCGTCGTTTTGAATTGCTGCTCCTGCAATGATGACAAAGTCTTTATCCACCATGTCAGTCAGTAGCGGCTCGCCTTTATCATTGACCCGAAACAAGCCGTATTCTGCTGCTTCAAACGCCTCAGCATGACCTTCTTGAAAGAAAAAAGCATTGGTCGCAAGTTTCATGGAGCCGAGACGAATACGATAGTAAATCGCCATTTCATCAGTGGCCAAAGTGTCAGGATGGTTGTTTTTTGCCAATCGTAAAAAATGCCCCACTTGATTATCATCCACAGTGATGATGACATAGCCTTCTTCGTTGGTGAGGTAGCTGCTTGGGTCTCTGTCTAGTGCTGCAAACACCTCGTTTTCTAATGCATAGCGCAGCGTCATATAATCACCCTGCATAAAACCGCGCGGGTCGACAGGTGCCAGCTGTAGCAATACTGTATTGCCTGTAGAGAGGTGGTTTTCGTACTTTATAATATTAAATGTCATGACTGCCAAAATCAGCAGTAAGCTCACTATGGCAATACCGGTCGTAAATAGCCGTCTTTGCCACCAAGGTAACGAGCGAGATAAAGCACTCGGTGCTGGTGACTTATTATTGGGGGTTTTTATGCGTCCAAGCTCAGTCATGGTAAAGCCCCTCGCTGTGTCGGTGGTTGGCAAAATAACGCCCAATCAGTAGCCAGCGCATCAGTAACAGGCCAATACCGATTATGAGCATAGAGATCGACTTAGTGAGCAGTGAGGTATCAAGCTGATAGTAATACCAAAACACATAGCCAACCAAAGCAAAAACTCCCGCACCTAATAGTAGGCGTTGGCTGTTTGCCATAGCGATAACGATAACGAGACTGGTGGCGAGCAGTCCTGAGACATAGATTGACATCACGCCCAATACAGCAAGGGCAGATACGATTATGAGTCCTGCGACTGATAGAGTCTTGAAGTGATAGCGTCTAAGAATCAAATAAGCGGCGTAAAGGCTGGCGAGCGTCAGTAATCCTTGTGCCAAGTAATAGTTATAGTGAAATCCTTCATTATAAGTAGCAACAGCATAAGTGCCTTCACTGACGATAAAGTAAACGGAGACGCCCAGAAGCACAAGAGCGCTACTATGAGCAACCGCTTTGCTAATATCAAAGGCCGCCAAACGAGCTTTGTGAGGGACCCGCTGTAACAGGGAGTAGCGTTGCAAATTGGCGACTATCACGACCAATGCCAACAAGCCTAAACTAAATTCAGGTATACCATAATAACTGAGCAAATAGACTATACATCCTAGAGCTATCGCACTGCTTAGTAGACGATAGACAAAGTTTGGCATGAGGATGGTGAGCAGGGTTTTAATAAGTAAAAACAGCCATAAGCTGATTGGCACTATGCCCTCCATAAACAAGGCAATGGCAATATAAACCTGTCCTGCACCACTAATCGCAAAGGCCAAACCATGCCAAAATGGACTCTGGCGTATATGCTCGTGGTGAAACATAAACCCACCTGCAGCGCTTAGCAGGGCACCAACGATAAAGATGCCTGCCGTACTATCAAGAATGTTGGTTTCAACCAAAATCAGGGTTAAAAATGCCAAAAACAGCACGCTTGCGAGTACCCCACTTAAACCAAAAAATACCTGTAAATACCAAGGCGTGTGATCGCTTGATTGACTATCAAGGGTTGCGTGGTCGTTGATTAGGCCAATACGTTTTAGTTCTATGAGGGCTTGTTGAGGGTCATCAGTCATGATTTTCCCCCTTGATCCGTTAGTGAGGTTCTAGCATTTTTGTCATCTAAAGGCTGCTGCTCAAGGTTTGCCAGTTTTCGTAGCCAAGCGACGGCATATGAGCTCATACCAATCAGTAATAATGCTAAGGTAAACAATCCTCCAGCATCAAAGTCATTGAGCACAAACTTGCCAGCCCAAAAAAGCGCCACAACGATAATAGAAAAACACAGAAAAGTCAGCATCAGCACATTGACTGAGCGCTGATGAAAGCGCCAATATATCAACACGCACCAGCCCACCCATGACAATAAAGTGAAGATGGCTGTTAGTGCATTGATATCGCTAATCACATAAAGAATGGCAAGATGAGTAATAAAATAAGTACTGAGTGCCCCAACCACATAAGTGCTCCAGTGTAAGTGAGCAACGGCCAGATGACGTTTATCAGTCAATGTATCGCTTTCCAAAAACCGCCACCACAGTATAAACATGAGCGTGTTGACGATCGCCAGAGCTCCAATACGAAGCAAGTAAGGCGTGGCACTCATAAAAAAAGGCGCAGCGGAAATGTACTGCAATAATGCGGCATTGATAAGCCCAAGCCACAATAACCACAGCATAGGGAAACGTGCAATCATCACCCAAGGCGTAATCAAAACCGCCCAACCAAAGAACAATTGCCACGTATCCGCCCCTGTCTGATAGACCTGACCAAATAGCGCCAGCAAGCTGCCAGTAATGACACTAGCAATAAGCAAAAGTAGCTGCTGAATAAGCTTGGACTTGCGTTTAAAAGCCAATAACACATAAGCTGCAATGTTAATGACTAACGCACCTTCGACCAAGGCAAATTTGCCCAGTTTGCCCATCTCTATCCAGTTGTAGGCGATAAAAAATACCAGTGCCAGTGCCAACGCTACTGCGCCAATGATGAGTAATGCTTTATCAAAGAAGGCGAGCCAGCTTTGTTTGTTTGGATAGATACCTAGATGCTTGGCGGCCGTATCGGTGTGTTCTACAGGAAGGGCACCTTGCTTAAGCAGCTGCTCGATGGTACGCCGAGAATGACTCATCGTGATCTCTAAATCAGTATTGTATGCTTATTATATTAGCTGTTTTTATAAAGCGATGAGATGTTTATTAAAATCAAAACAGCAGAATTAAACCATGTCATAAGTTCTATTGAGGGCCTAACGGATCCTAAATAAATCTCAGCTACAATTTATAACATCCGCCTAGCGCTTGGATAAATAATAGGTTTTTAACAAAAAAAGAAGCAAAAAGTTGTGAATTGGTAGGGTTCTGGGTCGTTTTGACACTTGTTTATGATCATATTGAGATATTGAATCATTTGAGTTTGTTTCTAGAAAATTGAAAAATGTTGACATTGATAACTTTTTTTATTATTAATGCTACTAATAGTTTCTTATATGAAAGCAATATTAACTTAAATGGATTTACTAAAAGAAGTCTAGTCAATCTGCCCGCCATTTGACTGATAGGATATTATATGACTTGCAACCCTACTACCCTCCGTGCCGCTCTAATTTTGCCTACCTCTATTGCCCTTGCCATGTTTGTGACAGGCTGTAGCAATAACACAACCAATGATAGCAGTGCCAGCGCTGGTGCTAATATTGATCCCAATGTCTTGGCTGAAAAACAAGAGCTGGTGGTTAATAATGGTACTGAACCTGAGTCGCTTGATCCACATAAAGTATCTGGTGTACCTGAAGCTGGCGTGATTCGTCAGATGCTAGAGGGTTTGACTAGCACTGATGCTAATGGCAAAACCGTCCCTGGTATGGCAACCGAGTGGGAAAGCGCTGATAATAAAGTCTGGACGTTTAAACTGCGTGATGCCAACTGGTCAAATGGCGATCCAGTCACTGCAGAGGACTTTGTTTACAGCTTACGCCGAGTGGTGGACCCCAATACAGCATCTCCTTACTCAAGCTATCTGGTCGATGCCCAAGTTGCTGGCGCTAAGCAAATTGTCGAAGGCGAAGCAGGTGTAGAAACCCTAGGCGTAGAAGCTATTGATGATAAAACCCTACAAGTGACCTTAACAGACCCAGTGCCATACTTCCCTGATATGCTGATTCACACTTCAGTCAAGCCAGTACATCAAAAGACGGTCGAGGAGTTCGGTGATAAATGGACGAGTCCTGATAATATCGTGGTCAATGGTCCCTACAAGGTCAGCAAGTGGCAGATCAATGATGAGATCGTATTGACACGTAACCCTGAATATTACGACGATGCCAATACCACCCTTGAAACCATCACCATGCTACCGATACCCTCTAGTGTCACCGATGTGGCTCGCTATCAAGCTGGTGAGGTAGACATGACCTACAATGAAATCCCGACTGAACAGTTTACTTCACTACAACAACAGCATGGCGATGAGCTCAAGATATCGCCGCTACTGTGTACCTATTACTATGAGTTCAATACGGTTAAGCCTCCATTTGATGATCCAAAAGTGCGTCGTGCGCTATCTTTGGCTCTAGACCGCGATACCATCGCAGACAAAGTGATTGGACAAGGGCAGACGACAGCGTATCAGCTCACCCCAACCTCAACCAACGGCAACGTCACAAACACGCCAGAGTGGTCAACGTGGGATCAAGACAAACGTGTTGCTGAAGCCAAAAAGCTACTTAATGCAGCAGGCTATGATGAAAATAACCCGCTAAGCTTTGAGCTACTATATAACACCAATGATAACCATAAGAAAATCGCCATCGCCGCCACTTCACTATGGGAGCAGGCGCTTGGGTTTGTTGATGTGACCTTGACCAACAAAGAGTGGAAAACCTACCTCGATACACGCCGTAATGGCGATTATGAAATCGCTCGTGCAGGCTGGTGTGCAGATTACAACGAGCCTTCAAGCTTCTTGAATATTGCCAAATCTGACAATAGCGGCAACTATGGTAAGTACAATAGCCCTAATTTTGACAGTCTCATGGCGCAAACACTTAAGCCTGGCTTAAGCGATGAGCAGCGTAGCGATTTATATCAGCAAGCTGAAGCCCAACTTGATAATGACATGGGGCTACTGAATATCTATCACTACGTCAGCCCACGTCTGGTCAAGCCTTATGTGATTGGGTATTCAAACACTGATGCACTAGACAATTGGCATGGCAAAGACATCTCTATTGCTAAGCATTAATCAATACAAGGTTTTATTTAAGTAGTCGGAGCTAAGAGGTCTTATCTTAGTGACTTTACTTAAGACGTTTATCAAAGAGTGCTATGCGGCAGGTTGTATCTGGCTCATAGCACTCTATTGTTTTAGGCCTACCTCTTACCATTCAGTAGCTATAAAGGGACGTTATGCTAAAGCTCATCTTTCGGCGTATCTTAGAAGCCATTCCGACTATGTTTATCTTAATTACCGTGTCCTTTTTTATGATGCGTTTGGCGCCTGGTAGCCCTTTTACTACGGAGCGTAACTTATCACCTGCCGTCCTTGCCAATATCGAGGCCAAATATAATCTTAATGCTCCGATGTGGCTGCAATATATTAATTACCTCAAGCAGCTGGCGGTCGGTGATTTTGGTCCATCATTTAAGTATAAGGACTATACGGTCAATGAGCTGTTATCGCAGTCACTGCCAGTCTCAATAGAGTTGGGGTTTTATGCTTTTATTGTGGCGCTGGTCTTAGGGTTGATTTTGGGTGTTATCGCTGCCTTAAAGCAAAACTCATGGATTGATTATCTACTAATGGCTTTTGCGATGACTGGCGTTGTGATACCAAGCTTTGTGAAAGCGCCCTTATTGGTGCTCATATTTGCGATTATTTTACAATGGTTACCGGCTGGCGGCTGGAATGATGGGGCGCTGCAAAACCTTATCTTGCCAGTCACTGCTCTAGCACTGGCCTATGTCGCTAGTATCGCTAGGATTATGCGTGGCTCTATGATCGAGGTCATGAACAGTCAATATATCCGAACGGCTAAATCAAAAGGGCTGCCGATGCGTCAGATCGTGATGAAGCATGCGTTCAGACCAGCCTTGCTACCTGTCATCTCTTATTTGGGCCCTGCGTTTGTGGGTATCATCACTGGCTCTATTGTGATTGAGACCATCTTTGGGCTGCCAGGCATCGGACAGTTATTTGTCAATGGCGCCTTAAACCGTGATTATGGCGTGGTGCTAAGCCTAACTATTTTGGTTGGTGTACTGACAATTGCCTTTAATGCCATTGTCGATATTTTATACGCCATTATTGATCCCAAAGTTCAGTATTAATCACCGAGCTGAGTATCAATTATCATACATGCAACCGCTTACTATTTTAACTGTAGATGACTAAAGGGACGATTATGAGCCTTACCGTAGACCAGCCAACCAAACGGATAGATCTGCCCGTCAATGAGATTAAAGGTCGCAGCTTGTGGCAAGATGCGTGGCGTCGTTTTTATCAAAACAAAGCAGCGGTAACCAGCTTTGTTATCCTGCTGCTGGTTGGCGCTTTTGTGATATTTGTTCCTATGCTTGCTCCTTATGGCTATGCAGAGACGGATTGGAATTTTATGCAAGCGGCACCTTCAATCGAGAACAAGCACTACTTTGGTACAGATACTCTTGGTAGAGATTTATTGGTACGTACTGCTGTAGGCGGGCGTATCTCTTTGCTAGTAGGTATCGCGGGTGCGACTGTCGCGGTACTGTTTGGTACAGTATACGGTGCGACCTCAGGTTATCTGGGCGGTAAAGTTGACATGATTATGATGCGATTTTTGGAGATTTTAAGCGCCTTTCCGTTTATGTTTTTTGTGATTTTGCTAGTGACCATATTTGGCCGTAACCTCATCTTAATCTTTGTCGCCATTGGACTGGTGTCATGGCTGGATGTCGCTCGTATCGTCCGTGGACAAACTCTGAGCCTAAAGAGTAAAGAGTTTATTGAAGCGGCGCATGTCGGCGGGGTGTCAGGGTTTAATATTATTATGCGCCATATCGTGCCTAATGTTCTTGGTGTGGTGGTGGTTTATGCCTCACTACTGGTACCAACGATGATTTTATTTGAATCATTTTTAAGCTTTTTGGGATTGGGGGTACAAGAGCCAATGACCAGCTGGGGTGCGCTATTGCAAGAAGGCTCACAGACGATGCAAGTGGCACCATGGCAGATCTTGATTCCTTCGGTGTTTTTGGTCATTACGTTATTTTGCTTTAACTTTATCGGCGATGGTCTGCGTGATGCGTTCGACCCTAAAGACCGCTAGGCTAACATACTAGGACAACATTATGACGACGCAAGATAGCCATAGGGCGCCCAAAAAGATAGATGCTACTGTCCGCAAGGTAGGTGAGGCAGCAGTGCTCAATGAACAAGCAAACCGATCCGATAGTTTATTGGCGGTCAAAGACTTGTCTGTGCAGTTCACAACAGAAGAGGGACTGGTCACCGCAGTTAATGGTCTGAACTTCAATCTGCATGAGGGCGAGACTCTGGGCATCGTTGGAGAGTCTGGTTCAGGTAAGTCGCAGACCGCTTTCGCTATCATGGGATTATTGGCAAAGAATGGTTATGCCAAAGGTTCGGTACGTTTTGAGGGTAAAGAGCTGCTAGGTTTATCACAAAAAGCGCTCAATAAGGTACGTGCTGAGCAAGTCGCTATGATTTTTCAAGATCCAATGACCTCACTCAATCCTTATATGAAAATAGGTGATCAGCTTGCCGAAGTGTTAATCTTGCATAAAGGTATGAGTAAAAAAGAGGCTTGGGCTGAGTCAGTAAGTATGCTCGATGCAGTTAAAATCCCTGAAGCCAAAAAGCGCATTGGCATGTATCCGCATGAGTTCTCAGGTGGTATGCGTCAGCGAGTGATGATTGCGATGGCCCTGCTTTGTCGCCCCAAGCTGCTTATCGCTGATGAACCCACAACGGCGTTGGACGTTACTGTACAAGCACAGATTATGGTGCTGCTCAACGAGCTCAAACGTGACTTTGGGACTACGATTGTTATGATTACTCACGACTTAGGTGTGGTCGCAGGTATCTGTGATCGGGTGCTAGTCATGTATGCTGGTCGCACGATGGCTTATGGTGATACCGAAGAGATATTTTATACCCCCACTCACCCTTATACTATGGGACTGCTCAAAGCCATTCCACGCCTTGATGATGAGGGCGGTAAGCTGGAGACCATTCCTGGTAGTCCACCGAACCTACTTAACCTACCAACGGGCTGCCCGTTTCATGAGCGCTGTCCGCATGCTATGGATATCTGCCGTGATGTACCACCGCCCCTTGAGTTTTTACCCAATGAGCGTCAGCGAGCGTGTCACTGGCAACCTGAAATACAAATAGATGACTCAGCGAGCAGTGCAGCGAATACAGTAAATGATAGTGCGACTGAGACAGAGATAAATAAGCCATTAGATCTGGAGGGCTAGGGTATGACGATATCGAATATAGAGACACATAACAGCAGTGTTCAAGCCCCATTGTTAAAAGTACAAAATGTGCACACTACCTTTGATATCAAGCGCAAAGGTTCATATTTTTGGCAAAAGCCCGACACACTAAAAGCAGTCGATGGCGTGTCATTTGAGCTGTTCGCTGGTGAGACTTTAGGCGTAGTAGGCGAGTCTGGCTGCGGTAAATCAACGCTTGCAAGGACGATTATTGGCTTGGTACGAGCCAACTCTGGCAGCATTCAATTTGCTGATGAAGAGATGGTAGGCGCATCTAAAAAGACCATGAGACTGAAGCGCAAAGATATTCAGATGATATTTCAAGACCCACTAGCGTCACTCAATCCGCGTATGACAGTAGGCGACATCATTGCCGAGCCGCTACGTACTTATTATCCACAAATGAAAAAGTCTGAAGTCCAAGGTGAGGTACGTACGCTCATGAAAAAGGTTGGCCTGCTTTCCAATCAGATTAACCGCTATCCGCATGAGTTTTCAGGGGGTCAGTGTCAGCGTATTGGTATTGCTCGTGCGCTGATACTGAAGCCCAAAATTATCATTTGTGATGAGCCGGTCTCCGCTTTGGATGTCTCAATTCAGGCGCAGGTGATTAACTTATTACAAGATATCCAGCAAGAAATGGGTTTGGCACTTATCTTTATCGCTCACGATTTATCAGTCATCAAACATATTGCCGATCGAGTGCTAGTGATGTATCTGGGTCATGCTGTTGAGTTGGGGATAAACAAAGCAGTCTATGGCAATCCAACGCACCCTTATACCCAAGCATTGATGTCAGCGGTACCGTTGCCTGATCCTATCGCTGAGCGTAACAAAACCATTCAGCTGTTAGAGGGCGATTTACCTAGTCCGATCAACCCACCATCTGGCTGTGTGTTTCGAACCCGCTGTCCATTGGCTGACGAAGAGTGCCCTCAGATTAAGCCAGTCTTAGAAGGCAATCTAAATCATAGAGTAGCTTGTCTAAAAAACAAGGTTGAAACGACTCAATAAAACTCAATACGGCTCAGTACATGCTCTTGAATGAGGTAGGCACAAATATAAGCGCTGGGCCACGCAAAGACAAAAGCCAAGCTCCACGAGCTGAGTAGGTCTGAAAAAAATTGATCACTATACCCAGATTTGACCAATATTAACGCCGACGAGATAATCAGGGACATGAGGAGCGCCATTAAAAAAGTAAAAACCAGCCGATAGTACTTACGGCGCATCCGTATTCTAAGTTTGGGCAAAGCCATAATAATTTTAATCCTAAATAAAGTAGTCTTTATGTACCACGAACGGCTGTCTCTGAGTCCTCTGGCTGCTGCCATGATGTCGTCGGAGTGACATCACGACACGATGAACAAGTACTTGCTTGCGCACGATAACCTTCGGTTCTTTGCGCCGCCTCTTCTGAAGAAAACACCTTACCTTTACGCCATCCACCGTACAGATATAATCCCGCCCCCATCACAGCGGTGGCTACCATGCCTGCTGGAAACGACAGCCAAAGTGCGTCAGCGCCAAGGGTTGAATAAAACCCAAAAGCAAAGCCGAGTCGTACCGGATACATCGAGATAATCATCACAATCAGCGGCCAGATCACATAACCGTTCGCACGCATGGTACCAAAGAACACCTGTGCAATGCCAAAAAAGAGAAAACCCCATGTCGCCATCAGCTGAATATGGCGACCAATCGGTACTGCTGGACTGTCACTGCCCAAAAACAGACTCAAGACAGTGCTATCAAATATCGTCAGTATCACGATGGCAGCGCCTGTTAATACAAGGTTAAAAACGAGCCCCCAGTGTGTGATCTTTGACACTCTACTCCATTGGCCTGCACCGATATTCTGTGCCACCATCGCACTCGCCGCTGCACTGAGCGCCATTGCAGGCATCTGCACATAAGTCCAAAGCTGCTGGGTGGCGCTATAAGCGGCTGTCGTCTGTACCCCTTCACGGTTGATTAAAGACAGCATCGTGAGCGCTGCTGAAGAGATGACAATCATCTGAATGCCCATCGGTAGCCCTTTGGAAAACATCGATTTTAGAATGCCTTTATCGGCACGCAAAAACCGCAGCTCAGGCTTACCAAGCGCCAACACAGAGCCACGCAGATACATTGTAGAGATAATGCCAATCAGCGCTAAAGTATTGGCGACTGCTGTAGCAAAGGCTGAGCCAAAGATACCCCATTGAGGAAATGGCCCTAAACCTAAGATAAGCGTCGGCGTCAAAACCAAATCAATCGCAACTGACATGGCGATGAACCAAAGCGGCGTGGTAGAGTCGCCCGTACCACGTAGCGCCATCATGATCAGAGTGAAAGTAAGCGTAACGGGCATAGAAATAAAAATCATCCGCAGATAACTTAGAGCGAGCTCTACAGCACTCGGCGGCGTTCCCAATAGATCAAGCAGCAATGGTGCAAATATCCATCCTACAGCCGCTACCAACACACTTATTGGAATAATACTACCTAGCGCCGTTCCCATAGTGCGTTTGACCAGCGTATCATCACGGCGTCCCATGGCTTGCCCGATCAAGATAGTAGACGCCATACCGAAACCGAAAACAAAAGAGATCAAGATAAACATCAAGATGTTGCCGTTTGCTGTCGCCGCCAGCGCCTCCTCACCCAAAAACCGTCCTACCCAGATGGCATTGATCGAGCCGTTTAACGACTGTAATGCCGATGATCCAAGCGTTGGCAAAGCAAACAAAAGCATCGTTTTGGCGATGGAGCCTTGGGTAAGGTCACGCTGCTTACCAGTGGCGGTAGTTGTTTTACTCAATGTTTATCCTTTTGTATCATTCAAAAAACTGTATATGTGGTAGCTATATCAAGAATCGCTTATGATAAACGACAATGTATGCGCCGTCTTTATGAGAGCTGTACATCCTCAGTAAACACTATAGTGGGCTGTATTTTATTTTTACTTGATCTCCTGCCATTTAGAGGCGAGGATAATGGCTATAATATTTTTAAATTGAATCTACTATATAACAAGGATGTTCTAATGCTCTTAAAACGTTTAGGCCTAGCCGTGCTGTTTAGTCTTTCTATGGTCGGCTGTACCACTGCGCCCAATAGCCTTGCCGTTGCCACAACACAAAAGCTGGTAACGTACGAACGCAATAAGTCAGATCTTAAGGCCAAAGCGTTCACGCTAGCCTCGGGCGATAAAATGACCTATTTAGAAAATAGCAACTTGGCAGGTGAGCCTCTTTTGCTCATCCATGGTTTTGGCGGTAATAAGGACAGCTTTACTCGCATCGCTGATAAGCTGGATGACTATCATCTGATTATTCCAGACTTGTTAGGTTTTGGAGATTCTAGCAAGCCGATGGCGGCAGATTACCGAAGTGAGGCACAGGCTCAGCGCTTGCATGAATTGCTGCAAGCCAAAGGTTTAGCATCTGCTATTCACGTCGGTGGCAACTCGATGGGCGGTAGTATCAGTGTCGCCTATGCCGCTTTGTATCCAGACAGCGTTGAGAGTTTATGGTTACTCGATAGTGCTGGATTTTGGTCAGCAGGATTGTTTGAAGCGTATCAGGATGCGACGCCTGATGACAATCCATTGGTTATTGATAACACGGCGCAGTATTTTGCACTGTTTGACTTGGTGATGTTTGATCCGCCTTATATTCCAAAGTCAGTGCAAGCGGTATTTGCCCAAGACAATATAGCCAATCAGGAGCTCCATAAAAAAATCCTTGAGCAGATCGTTGAAGACAATGTTGAGGAGCGCAGCAAGATCATCGCTAAACATAGCATTCCGACACTCATCGTTTGGGGAGAGAAGGACAATATCATCAAGCCTGAAACTGCTGAACTCATGTCTGAGCTGATGCCACATGCGCAAGTCATTATGATGCCAGATGTCGGTCATGTACCGATGATAGAGGCAGTGGAGCAGACGGCGGAGGATTATAAAAAGTTTCGGGAGGGAGTTAATAAGTAGTTAAATAGTTGTTTAGGTATAGCAGGCTGGGGTTTTAACCCAGCATTTTCCTTACGAAGCTAAAATTGCAGTACGATTTTTTTAACGCTTCTCAGGGTTAGAAACCTAGCCTACGCTAATCAAATTACAAATCCTTTACCAGTCGCTCTAGCAATTCAATCGTGCTTTCTTGTCTGACCAAGGCGACTCCTTGTCCTGCCCATAAAGACTGATGTTCTGGATCAGAGTCTTTGGTTGCATGCGCCCGCATAAACTTGGTCATGGCGTTCAATTGTGGGTATGGCGGTAGTTCATGAGCATTCTCAAATTGCGCAAAGTCTCGCAGATAATCATTTAATAAGCTGCGTGCTTGCTTACCTGAAAATAGCCGGGTTAAGCGTGTTTCGCTACTGCGCTTATCTTGACTGGCATCTAGTAATGCTTGTTTATAGGTGTCATTGATACCGCATTTATCTGTAGTCAAAAATGCCGTTCCTATTTGTGCAAGTTCGGCACCTGCTGTTTGCACAGCCTTGATGGCTTGCCCAGTCATAATACCACCCGCAGCGATTAACGGAATATCAGTGCAAGCGCGTGTTTGGCTAATCAGCGTTAATAATCCCAATGGATCTTTTGCGCTTTGCGGTAACCACCCGCCGCGATGTCCACCAGCTTCGACTCCCTGCACACATACCGCATCAGCACCAATCTCTGCCCAAGCTTTTGCTTCCAATGGATGATTGGCGGTACCAATGACGCGCGTACCGACACTTTGCAAGCGTTGTACCTGCTCAGCGCTAATAATGCCAAAGGTAAAGCTGGCGACAGGAACAGGGTTGTCATAGAGCACTTGTAGCTGCTCTGCAAAGCTGAGCGCTGGGCGTTTAGGTAACGCAACTTCTATGTTTTTTTCTTGATAGTACTTACTTAGCCAATGCGGAATGGAGGTATCAAAGGTATTGGAGTCATGCTCAGATAACACCATTAGATTGACCATAAAAGGACGATCAGTGAGCGATTTAATGGTATTAATTTGGCTATCCAAAACATCTGGTGCCGTCATGCCAGCACCCAATGAGCCCAGTCCGCCAAAATTACTAACATCAGCAATCAGCTCAGGAGTCGTAGCGCCGCCTGCCATCGGCGCTTGCACGATAGGGTAGGTTAAATTGAGGGTATTTAGTAAGGTCATGACGGGCTTCCTTTTTATTTTATTAGGCATTTTACATGACTTACTTTAACAGAGGCAGGCAACAAGTATGTTAGATAGTGTTTATTTAGTTGCTAAATAGAAGAAGTATGTTTTGACTACAAGATTGTAGTTAAAACATTTGACTACAAAGCTTTAGTTAACAGCTATTAACTCATATACTTAACGCCGTTAAAGTGCCTCATCATAGAAAGTTGAAATAAATACTTAATGAAGTATAAAAAAGGCTCTTTCGAAAAAAATATTAGGCTAGTCCCGAGAGTTTCTGTAAGCTCATGTTTTAATTTACGCAAATAAACAGTTTAAAAAAACCTAAAATAAAATGAGGAATAATGTGAAAAGTAATATTCTTTTAGATCATCCTACTGAAAAGTTAGTAAAGCAATATATAGATAAATTTGAGCTAGATGAAAGATACAAGTATGGAGATAGTGCAATAATAAAATTGTTCACAGCGTTTCCATATAATACTTCTCTTGAAGATATTATTTTAAAAGTTAGTGTAGTTAATGAATTATATAGCACTAGCATCTATAGTGTCTTTAGGGTGGCTCAGCATATCTTAAAGTGTGACATCGACGAAAATATAAAGGCAGGTAATCCTAAGACGGTACATCAAATCGCTACTGGGCATAATATTCGTACTAAGAAGCATAATACAGAAATTAATTTTTATTCTTTTGCTACTAAGTATTGCAACTGGCATAATCAAACAGACTATTCTATATATGATAGTTTTGTAGAAAAGACCCTCATGGCCTATAAGAAGAGAGATGGTTTTTCAGAGTTTAAAAAGAAGGATTTAAAGGATTTTGAAAAATTTCACCAAGTAATTTTAGATTTTGTTGATTATTACAGTCTTAACGGAAACAATGCTAAAGATATTGATAAGTTCTTATGGATATATGGAAAAGAGAAGTTCCCACCTAGTTATAAAGATAGTTAAAAAGGTTTTAACGGGTTTTTGCCTATCAGTTGGTTTTAAGGGTTCATGTAAGCAATTGAAGTTTATAGAAATAATAAATAAAAAATAGGTCAGCTCCCAAATCATCAAAATGATGAACAGAGGACTGACCTATCTCTATTACTTTATTATCTATAGTAAATCTTAGATAAAACCGATACAATATTTATAACCAATTCATTTAGTGAAATAAACGATGACCTATTCAATCGACTTTCGCAAACAAGTGTTACGAAGCATTACCGATGGCATGACCATTCGAGAAGCAGCTAACTTTTATCAGCTTAGCACAAGCTCGATTCATAGCTGGCAGCAGAGCTTAGTTCCTAAAACAACCAGAAATAAAGCACCGACTAAAATATCAAATGAAGCCTTACTGAAAGATGTTAAGCAGCATCCAGACGATTATATGTACGAGAGAGCACAGCGTTTAGGCTGTAGTAAGTCAGGCATAGAAGCCGCATTAAAACGCCTTAGCATCAGTCAAAAAAAAGACCTTAAAACATCCAAAAGCCTGTTTGATAAAAAGAGCTAAGTATCTCAATCATTTAAGTAATTATATGACTCAAGGCTATCCCATCGTTTATATGGATGAAAGCGGCTTTGAGGCTGAAACTATCAGACCTTACGGCTATGCACGGATAGGTAAACCCTGTGTCGACAGCTACAACTGGCAAGCAAAGAAGCGTACGAATGTCATCGGTGCTCTCTATAAAAAAATGCTGTTTGCGCTTGATTACTTTGAGACCAATATCAATAGTAATATATTTTATGACTGGTGTAAGTTCACACTTATTCCAAGTCTTAAAACCAAGAGCGTGATTGTCATGGATAACGCTCGGTTTCATAAAAGCAGACGTATCCAAAAACTACTCAACAGACATGGCCATCGTATTCTTTGGCTGCCGCCGTACAGCCCTGATCTGAACCCTATCGAGAAGAAGTGGGCACAGGCTAAGTTTCTACGCCAAGGGTGGATGGAGAATAATCTGCCTAAACTGTTTCAGGATATGGGCTGTTCCAGTTTTATTGTGGATTGACTATA
>NZ_JAGBKM010000030.1 GCF_017498085.1 Psychrobacter coccoides | reverse complement strand
CTTGTGCCCATTTTTTCTCAATGGGGTTAAGATCAGGGCTATAGGGTGGCAGCCATAGAATGCGATGACCATGTCTGTTGAGCAGTTTTTGGATACGTCTGCTTTTATGAAACCTAGCGTTATCCATAACGATCACGCATTTAGTCTTGAGACTTGGAATAAGTGTGATCTTACACCAGTCATAAAATATATTGCTATTGATATTCTGTTCAAAGTAATCAAGCGCAAACAGCATCTTGTTATAAAGAGCACCGATGACGTTAGTTCTCTTTTTTGCTTGCCAGTTGTAGCTGTCGATACAGGGTGTACCAATCGGTGCATAGCCATGAGAGCGGATGGTCTCGTGCTCAAAGCCGCTTTCATCCATATAGATAATGGGATAGCCTTGCTGCGTAAAGCGATCAAGTTTACTCTGATAAGCCACTCTTTTTATCAGGCAGGCTTTTGGATGCTCTAAGGTCTTTTTTTTGACTGATACCTAGACGTTTTAAAGCAGTGTGCATGCCGGTCTTACTACAGTTGAATCGCCTAGCTCGCTCGTACAGATAATCGTCTGGATATTGTTCAACGTCTTTTAAGAGTGCTTCATTCGGTATTTTAGTTGGTGATTTATCTCGAGTTTGTTTGATACTTGGGTTTCTCAGCCAGCGCTGTAATGCGGTTTTGCTAACATTATAGAAAGTACAAGCCTGACGGATACTCATGTCTTTGTTTTTGACACTTTTAATCACTTGTGCTCGAAAATCTGCTGAATAGGTCATTTGTTCTTCTGCTATTTCGCTTGCTTTAAAACGATTGTATCTTATTTAAAAAGAACTGACTATATAAGCTACATGCTAATGATTTAGTTTTTGAAACTTTTAGAACTTTAAATAGTGAAAAGGAAAGTTTAGAGATTCATTTTGATACTACTACAGCAAGTATTACTGAAATATTTATTGTGAAATAAGCTCAATTTCACAAAAAAGCCCAGCCCCCTGTATTAAGGAGGCTGGGCTTTATATCATTCTAACGCTAATAAATCATTACGCTGCGTCTTTACTATCAGCAGCGAGCTGACGTAGCACATAATGCAACACGCCACCATGACGGACATATTCACGCTCTTTTGGCGTCTGTAGGCCGACATTGACCTCAAACACTTCCTCTGAGCCGTCAGCACGAGTGGCGGTAACCTTGGCAGTTTTGCTCTCGCCATTGTCAAGACCACTGATACTAATAACTTCTGAACCATCAAGGTTGTATGTCTCAGCGCTTTCGCCTTCCTTAAAGGTCAATGGCAACACGCCCATACCGACTAGGTTTGAACGGTGAATACGTTCAAAAGAGGTCGTCAGTACTGCTTTTACACCGAGCAAGATAGTACCTTTAGCTGCCCAGTCACGGCTCGAGCCTGAGCCATATTCGGCGCCACCAAGTACCACTAATGGACGCTTGTCCTCTTTATACTTCATGGCCGCATCATAGATGGCCATCTCTTCGCCATCTGCGAGCGTCGACTTATCGTCTTTGAAGTAATAGGTGTAGCCGCCCTCTTTGCCACCCATCATTTGGTTTTTGATACGAATATTGGCAAAAGTACCACGAGTCATAACCGCATCGTTACCACGACGTGAGCCATAGCTGTTAAAGTCGGCTTCCATCACCCCACGCTCTTGCAAGTACTTGCCTGCTGGTGATTCGGCGTCGATGTTACCGGCCGGCGAGATGTGGTCAGTAGTGATTGAATCACCAAACAGACCTAGGATGCGTGCGCCTTCGATATCAGGAATACCTTCTGGCTGCATGGTCATATCCTCAAAGAACGGTGGGTTCTTGATGTATGTCGAGCCTTCATCCCATGGGTACAGCTGACTATCGGCTGAGCTAATGGCGTTCCATGCAGCACTACCGTCAAACACTTCACCATAGTTTTTGCGGAACATATCAGCGTCGATATTATTAGCAATCAGCTCATTGATCTCTTCTGAAGTCGGCCAGATGTCTTTTAAGAATACATCATTACCGTCTAGGTCTTGACCTAGTGGATGAGTGGTCAAATCAATATCAACCGTACCTGCTAGCGCATAAGCGACAACCAACGGTGGTGAGGCTAGATAGCTGGCTTTGACATGCGAGTGGATACGGCCTTCAAAGTTACGGTTACCTGAGAGTACCGCTGCAGCGACCAAGTCATTTTCTTCGATGGCGTTTTCAATCGAATCTAACAATGGTCCTGAGTTACCGATACAAGTCGTACAACCATAACCGACCAGATAGAAGCCTACCTTTTCAAGCTCATCCATCAATTGAGACTTTTCAAGATAATCAGTCACAACCTTTGAGCCTGGTGCTAGAGAGGTTTTGACCCATGGCTTAGCGATCAGGCCTTTAGCTGCTGCTTTTTTGGCCACTAAGCCTGCACCAATCATCACTGCTGGGTTTGAAGTGTTGGTACAAGAGGTAATCGCTGCAATCACGACAGAGCCATCACGCAACCTATATTCTTCATCTTCGATTTTGACCGTACAATAAGTGCTACCCTCGGCGCAGAATGGATTCGGTTTTGCCGCCAGTTTGTCTGCCTGCTCTTGTTTGCCACCTTCTTCGTCAAAACGCACTTTGGCATCGGCATCAGCCTTGCGACCTTTGGTCATCTCTTTAAGCGTCTCACCAAATCTTTGGTGCATATCAGACAGATTGATCAGCTGCTGCGGTAGATTAGGACCGGCAAGCGCTGGCTCAACAGTAGCTAAATCTAGATGTAAGTTACTTGAGTAAGTCGCTGCAGGTGTGTCAGCATCATGCCACATACCCTGCGCTTTGGCGTACTTCTCAACCAACTCAATCTGTGCTTCATCACGACCTGACAGACGCAGATAATCAATCGCCATTTGGTCGATTGGGAAGATACCACAAGTGGCACCATACTCTGGTGACATGTTGGCGATCGTCGCACGATCTGCTAGCGGCATTTGATGTAAGCCTGCACCATAAAACTCAACAAACTTACCCACCACACCATGATCACGCAGCATCTTAACCACACGCAGTACTAAGTCGGTAGCGGTGACGCCTTCTTTGAGCTCACCTGTCATCTCAAAGCCGACCACTTGCGGGATGAGCATCGATGAGGGCTGACCGAGCATCGCTGCTTCGGCTTCGATACCACCTACGCCCCAACCAAGAACACCGATACCATTAATCATCGTGGTGTGACTGTCAGTACCAAATACCGTATCAGGATAAGCGGTCAGCTCACCATCAACGTCTGCAGCCATGACCACACGAGCTAGGTACTCTAGGTTGACCTGATGCACGATACCGGTTGCTGGAGGTACGACGACGAAGTTTTTAAACGCACTCTTACCCCAGTGCAAAAACTCATAGCGCTCATTGTTGCGCTTAAATTCGATTTTTTCATTGAGATCAAGCGCATCTTCTCGGCCATACGTGTCGACTTGCACTGAATGGTCAACGACCAGCTCACTTGGGATAAATGGGTTAATTTGCTCAGCCTTACCGCCAAGCTTGACCACAGCATCACGCATCGCTGCCAAATCTACCACTGATGGCACACCAGTGAAATCCTGCAGTACCACACGTGCAGGCATAAAGGCAATCTCTTTTGAAGCTTCTGCTGCCGCATCCCAGTTGGCAACCGCTTCGATATGGTTTTTGCCGACAGACTGTCCACCATCCTCGTTGCGCAATAGGTTTTCTAATACCACTTTCATACAAAATGGTAGCGTATTGATATTGTCATAAGTCTCGGCAAGTTTAGGCAGGCTATAATAAGCGTGCTCCTTACCATCGACTGAAATCGTGTCTTTTACATTAAAAACATCACTCATGGCTGGCTTCCTTATCTATTGTTATATGAATTTATAAGCGTGATAACATCAGATACCGTTATTGAACTTCAGCAGTTTTAAACGTTATCAATGGTGGCTAGTTGGATTGAAAGTAGATAAATTAAAAAAACATGTAATTTAGTAAACTCTAGTAAAACGATACCCATATCCCTATTTGTTTGTATTAGCACTTATTACCATAACAAATTACCCCACACTTGTTAACACCAACTGGTTAACGAATCGTGGCACAATCGTAAACGAAACAGATGCTTACAACATGTTAAGCTGCTAGGCCTGTCGACGACGGCCACTCCTAAAAACATAACTGTCATCATAAAACTCAGCGTTGACGTTTTCAGCCCAAAAGTGCGGCACGCCTAAGATAGGTAATGGCGCAAGCTGACGGGGGTTCACCTCATTTTGTGATAACAGTTTATCCATATATTCGGCCATCTTATCGTCCAGATATTGCATACGCTCAGATAAGCATAAACCAAAGAAGTCTTGTGAGACCTGAAGCACGATACTATGGGCACACAAAGGCTTGCGTGGATGTACCAGTTGCTCAAGCAGAGCATGACCAAAGATATAGACTGCAGCCTGAGACTGCTTATTAAGCTGTAATGGATTGTCCCACTTATCACGCGGTGCAACCAAGCTTGCCTGCCAGTTAAAATCAATCAATGCTTCGCCAATACTGGGATCAGCTGTGACGAGTATCGCACCATTTTCATCAAACACGGTAATGGTATCGCGCACCCGTCCTCGATGCGTACTCTTGTCTTGCTGATCAGCATCTTGGGTCATCTCCAGCATATGATAATAATTGAGCAAAGCTTTGGTCTTAGGAAAGGTCAGCCAGATACTGCCGTTAAACAAGTCATGCAAATTATCACGGGTCGGGATATTACCAGTGGTGGCGATAAAATGCTCATACGCCTCGCCCTCAGGTAGCGCATTTTGTGAGACAAAAGTTAGCGTATGCGCTTGCTGGTCTTTGGTAGGCTTATTGGTTGGTAATGGCTTTTGTAAATTTTGGCTTTGCTGTTGTAATGCGGTGTTTAAGACAGCAGCGATAATGTCTACTTCTTTATCATGCGCTAAAGTATTTGCTCGCTGACTTGAATTGCTCAGTTGTGTTATGGTTTTTCGCAAGTAGTCCAACTGGCTGAGATGACTTAACCACAAGGCTTGCCAGTCAATAGCGGCAAAGCTTGTGTCTAAAATACTGCTCATATTTGGCGTGTCTTGATGTACAAAAACAGAGGTCATATAAAGGCTCTCTATGCTATAGCTAGTGATAAGTATGCAAGCTGCCATCATGGTATCATAATGCGCTTTTTTGACCGCTTATCGGCTGTTTTATCTGTACTGGTATTTTATGATGAGTTTTTATGGCAAATTTTAACACCCACTTAAACGGCGCATTCATCGTCAGTGGTACGCTTGGCTTGACGGTTTATAAAGCGGGCTTCATCGATGACGCAGGATTCTTGATGTGCGTGGCGCTTGGCACCATGGGCGGTCTATTACCTGATCTTGATTCAGACAACTCTACGCCCATCAAAATTGGCTTTAATGTAGTCTCTTTTGTTTTTGCCTTTGCACTGGTGATGCATTGGCGCAGTGAGTTTAGTTTACTGGCGTTGATAGCGCTCTGGCTAGCAGGCTACGGGTTTATGCGCTATGTGGTGTTTTATGTTTTTACCAATATGACGGTGCATCGCGGCGTCATACATTCCGTACCTTATATGGCGATTTTAGGCATTGGACTGACGTGCTTGAACTATTATGGTTTAGACTATTCGCTTACTACCAGCTGGTTTTATGGGCTGTTTTTATTCGGTGGCGCTATGGTGCACCTACTACTCGATGAGCTCTACAGCGTGGATTTGATGGGCGCAAGATTGAAGCGCTCATCAGGCACAGCGATGAAAATTTATCAGCATAAAGATAGGTGGTGGTATCTGCTGCTGTATGTGATACTTGCTATACTGATCTACTTTGCGCCGCCATTTGAAGCCTTTTGGCAGCAGTTAAGCGACCCTACGGCTTGGGCTCAGCTCAAACTCGGACTGTGGCCGCAAACTCTAAAAAGCTGGCTAAACTAAATCTGTAGGGCAACTGAAACAAACCATTATTCGAGTGCATCATGTCCATTTCGCTACAATCCTGTCCATGTCAAATCAATCCGCCACTGACCTCTACAAGCTCAGTACTGGCTTATCAAGACTGCTGTCAACCTTATCATGAAGGAGTCGTCGATAGTCATGTGAGTCATGCTGATACAGTGAGAGTCGACAGTGCAGAGCGTTTAATGCGCAGCCGTTATAGTGCTTTTGTATTAGTCATTCCAGAATATATCGTCAAGACCACGCTACCGGCACAGCAAAGCTTGCTCGATGTTCAAGCAATTGAAGCGTGGGCAAAAGAGACGAAATGGGCGGGTTTAGAAGTCGTCAAACATACGCCAAAGCTTGGTAAACGTCATGCGCAAGTTGAATTTAAAGCGTCTTTTAATAGCGCTGATGGCTTGCAAGCGCATCACGAGCTGTCCACTTTTGTGACGGTAAAAGATAAAGCTGGTAATGAGAAGCGTTGGTATTTTCTCGACCCGACTGTTTCTATATCTGTCACGCAAAAACAGCCCTGTATTTGCGGCTCAGGGGAGAAGTTTAAGCGCTGCTGCGGGGTTTATTTACCCTAGCCCTCTACACACTCGCCCCAACTGCTCTCGCTATCGCAATCCCTTCATCGATGGTCAAAAACTTACGTAGGCTAGGACTGTCCTGATAAATAATCTCGCCTGCTTGAAATATAAGGCACTCATTAACTGCCAACTGTTGCCAGTCCTCGTTTTCAGTCAAAGGCACAGTTACCAAAATCGTTACCTTATCAGTGTCGGTAGTCACTTCCCCAAAGTCAATCATTAGATCATCATCGGCCAGTTTCGCCTCACCAAATGGCGCTTGACGGGTGAGATAAAACAGCAAGCTGCCAGCATAGGCCAACTGCCAGCGACCATTAGATATCAAGCAATTAAACAAACCATTGGCAGACAAATAACGACATTGAGTGGTTAAAAAATTAAACAAGGTTTTGTCATCAGGACGGGTTTTGAAGGTGCTTTTTAGGCGATTGACTAGGTAGCAAAACGCCATCTCAGAATCGGTATTGCCGACTGGCTGACAGTGCGAGGCGTTGCCATTGTCTTGTAGGCGCTGACAGCGTTTGATGAACTCACTATTCATCTGGCCATTATGGGCAAATACCCACTGCTCGCCCCAGACCTCACGGACAAAAGGATGTGTGTTTGCCAAGCAGTTTTGCCCTTGCGTGGCTTTACGAATATGAGCGATGACATTCATGGCCTTGATTGGGTAGTTATTGACCAAGTCAGCGACTGGCGATAAGTGGCTTGGGTGATTGTCATGAAACAATCGCAGTCCCGTAGAGTCATTGTCTTCTATCTCTGCTTCATCACACTCACTACGCTCAAAAAACGCAATACCAAAGCCATCTTCATGACTGTCCGTCATGCCGCCACGCTTACGAAATCCTGCAAAGCTAAAACCAATATCGGTCGGGGTATTACAGTTCATTCCTAATAATTGACACATTTACGCTTTACCGCCTTCATTGTTTGGTGTGGTACGATCTTTTTGATTATCAGTGACGATACCGAGCTCGGCATCACTCATACTATTAAGCAAGGCTTCGGCTGCTGTTTCGACATCCCCATCAGTGTCAATATTGTTTAATATACGTTGGGATTGAGCCAGCTCTTCTTCTTGCACCCAAAGTACGATGCCAGAGTTCATACCTGGAATGGCACTGAGCGCTTGCAAGGAGACAGTGATGCCATTGTTGCGCAGCAAGTTGGCATGCAGCTCGCCTTGTATATTGGTGTCATAGCGTGCCAGCTTATGCCAATTATCTACTTTATCGGTCATGAGATCACCTGTTAAGTTTGAAAGTATCTACTGTATCAGTATGATGGTTTAGACGCTGATGGCCTAGAAATGCTCGCCTTCGTTGTTTTAAGTGCACGCAGTCGCTCGCTTATAGTCGATACACTCTAAACATGTCATAGCGCTACTGGGAGAAATTTTATGCAGCCTCTGAGTACACAGCACGCAAGTAAAACTTATACCAGTAGTGCGTTTAAATCCTTAATGGCTTTATATTCAGACTATATTTTTACGCCATCACGCTTGGGTTTTATGATAATCACCTAAACCATTGGGTCTAAGTCATGCTCACTAACCTTTAGATTAGCGCTGTCAGCTGCCTGACTTAGCGCTTGCTCGGCGTGCTCTATCGTACTAAACACGCCTTTTATCTCATTGCTGCCGCTATCGACAATGATAAACACCGTGTTCTGCGCTTTTTCGACATGGGACCAATGGTACGCAGCCAGACGCTTCATAAGGTCAGGGTTTTTAACCATAATATTATCGCCCGTACGCCCCTCGGTACGGTTGTAATGGATGACATTGAGACGCAGCAGCCAAAAGATCACCGCTGCTTTGGCAAGCATCACCGGCATGGCACGTTTTTCGATATCAGTAAGCGCTCTTTTGGACTCATAACCTTGTAAAAAAGCCGTCATTTTTTCACGGTCAAAATAAACCCTTTCACCTTGTTCCGCATCGCCCCAAGTGGTACAAAAGTCATTGATGGTGATGGCGATATCCATCACATAATGTTCAACACTGACCTCAGTAAAATCTAATAGACCTGTTAACTTTTCATGCCCTTTAGTCAAGTCCCATAAGGTGTTATCAGCAAACATATCGAGATGACACAAGCCCTTTGGTAAATCTATCAATGGTAGATCTTGATAAGCTTGCCAAATATCGCTCATCAATTTGGCTTCATCACCTGGCATAAACTGGATCTCACGATCACGCACTTCGCTCCATGGATAAAGGGGCACGCCGTAATCCTGTGCAGGTTGTAAGGTTTGTAAGGTCTCATGTAGCATGGCCAATGCAGCCCCGACATCATGACACATCGCTTGCGTGGTTTGCTGTGGATGGGCACCTGCCAAGCACGGCACGAGCGTAATGCCTTTACCTTGATACGATATCACGTAGCGTGAATCGATATTGGCATTTGATGACTCCGGCTCAACAATAGCTAAAGGGGCAGCGACTGGCAGTTTACCATCCAACTGATTGAGGATGACTGCCATTTTTGCCACATCTTCAGGCGGACGCTCTTCATATAAGGTAAACACGTAAGAGTGCTTGCCTTCCACATCGTCAGTTGTCTGAATAAACCAGTTTGAGTTTTTAATGCCTTGCGTGATAGGAATGGCACGGGCAAACGACACGCCAAAACGTTGACAAAAGGCGGCAAACTGATCATCGGTTAACTGGGTATAGACAGACATAGGCTTCTCTTTTATAGGTTTTTTAAAACAGGTTTATTCAAATTGACAGTGTGTCTTCTTGCTCCATTATACCGAAAATAGACTGACTGGCATCTACCAAGTTGCAGCCGTTACTATACCAGTCGCTCGCTGTACATTTTTACTTAGTAATCACAATATAATAGTAAAACGCTACCTGATATATTGACTTGAAAATGATAACGCTTAGACCTCCTCAATTCAAAGCTCTATTTGCATACTCAATATCTTTAAATCGTGGTAATTTAGTCTGCACTAAATGTAGCGTAGTCCTGATGGAAATAAAATTATTAAAAACTGGTATCGTAAAACCATTAAACAACAAGCGATTATTAAACAAATAAACAAGCTAAATATTTTGCATACGCAACCTCAACGTATAGGCAGCTTACTAAGAGTAGAAGAATCGACCTGCTTACAAGACCTCAAGACCATCAACCCTTGCGAAGTCGGATTTATGACATATTTTGGCGGTGGCTGTGAGATACGTAATGCTAAGGTAGGTCGATACTGCTCAATCGGTAAAAACGTTACCATCGGTCTGTACAATCATCCAATCGATTTTTTGACCACTCATCCTATTTGTTTTCAAGGCGGTATTAAACTAATAGATGATAAATACAATAAAAAGCTGACTCGAAAATCGACTTTTAAAACCACAAACATCCCCGTAACGATTAAAAATGATGTTTGGATTGGTCATCATGCCATTATCAAATCAGGTGTTATCATCCATACAGGCGCTATAGTAGGTGCTGGCGCTGTCGTGACTAAAGACGTCCCGCCTTACGCTATTGTTGCGGGCAACCCAGCAAAAATACTCAAATATCGCTTTGAGCCCGAAATAATTACTGCACTTCTTGCATCGAAATGGTGGACCTATGATCTAGCAGAGATTGAGCCGAGCATCGGCTATGACGATGTCGCCTCCATTCTTGAGATATTTGACCACCCTAACCACTCGCAATCTCTCAATAAAATACATGTTAACGCATATCAGCTGACTTTTGATGCCTCTCGATATTTACTCCAAGTCAAAAACGTATAGTTCAGGATACTTTCTATCTGTTATTAAGGCATACTGAACCTGTGCAAAAACCCGCCACTCATAAAACGGTAGTAATGAGTGGATTATAATGATGTGGACTTTTTAATTTTGCTAGAATGCTTAAATAGTTTTTTTTGTGCATTTTAGTAGCTGATTTTAATTAATAAGTGAGGCGACATGTTAGCAAAGCGTATCATTCCTTGTTTGGACGTGGACAATGGCCGTGTGGTCAAAGGCGTGCAGTTTGTCGATATTATCGATGCCGGCGACCCTGTCGAAGTAGCGCAGCGCTACAACGAACAAGGCGCTGATGAGATTACTTTTTTGGATATTACTGCCACCAGTGATGAGCGTGATACCACCTATCATACTGTTGAGCGTATGGCAGAGACGGTGTTTGTACCTCTGACCGTCGGTGGCGGTGTACGCAAAATCGCTGATATTCGCAATCTGCTCAATGCAGGGGCTGATAAAGTGGCGATTAACTCGGCCGCCGTATTTACGCCTGAGTTCGTTGGGGAGGCGGCACAAAAATTTGGCAATCAATGTATCGTGGTCGCTATCGATGCCAAGCGTGTCGCTGATATAGAGGTAGATGGCATCCTCACACCACGCTGGGAGATTTTTACCCATGGCGGACGTAAGCCGACTGGTATTGATGCGGTCGCTTGGGCAAGCAAAATGAGCGATCTTGGCGCAGGCGAGTTATTGGTCACCTCAATGGACGGTGATGGCACCAAAAAGGGCTACGATTTGGCACTGATGCGTGAGATTACCAATCAAGTCAATGTCCCTGTTGTGGCTTCAGGTGGCGTGGGCAACTTACAACACTTGGCGGATGGCGTGCTTGAAGGTGGTGCTGATGCGGTGCTGGCTGCCAGTATATTTCACTTTGGCGAATACACCGTACAAGAGGCCAAGACATATATGGCAGCACAAGGCATCCCTATGCGCTTATAAGACTTGGTAAAATGCAACGGCCTATGCAAAAAATGTTATCATAGCGCCACTTATTTGTTTTTGTCAGTTAGCTATTGAAAACAATCGAGATTTTATATAAAGATTTTGCTTAACACGCTACTTACTCAAAGGATTTTTTATGTCAAACTTACAACTGCAGCGCAATGACATTACTCATATTGATGGCAACTTGCACCAGAACGAAGGGGCTCGAATCGGTATCGTCGTGGGTCGTTTCAATGGTTTTGTCGTCGAGTCTTTAGTTGATGGCGCTATCGATGCCCTCCTGCGCCATGGCGTATTGGGTAGCAATATTACTGTGATTCGTGTGCCGGGTGCTTTTGAGCTGCCACTCGTTGCCCAACGTGCGGCTGAGTCAGATCGCTTTGACGCCATCATTGCGCTAGGCGCCATTATCCGTGGTAGCACACCGCATTTTGATTTTGTCGCCAGTGAGTCCGCTAAGGGCCTGAGCAGTGTCGCTATCGATTATAATATCCCTGTGGCCAATGGCGTGATCACCACCGACAGCATCGAGCAAGCGATTGAACGCTCTGGCACTAAGGCAGGTAACAAAGGTTCTGAAGCGGCGATGGTGGTGCTTGAGATGTTGGCGGTGTTATCACAGCTGGATATCGATGACGACTATGATAATGGCGATGACGACTAAGCCTGCTTAAAAAATACCATCACTCTGCTTTAAGATGGCTCTTATTAAGTATTTAGCCTGTATAAACATTAAGCTTATGTAGGTTGGGTAACCCCTAACCTACGAGCGATAGCTTAAAAATCGACTGTCGTTATTTGTCAGCCGACTACTATTTAACATTTCTATGCTTTTCTTATACCATGTTACTTTTGCAATCATGCTATTTATTACCCTATAGTTGTTTAAGCTATAGTCATTAACATTTAGGTACTGACCCCCTATGACCGACCAACTCAAGCGTGCCATTAGCGCTGCAAAAACCGCACAAGACAATACCGCTACCACAGAGCATGCAAGTAGCGCTGCGGAACCGCAAAAATTTGATATGAGTGAGTCTTCTTATAAGACCAGTCACACTGCTGTGCGTAAAGCCAGACGCTTTGCTATGCAAGGTTTGTATGAATGGCTGCTCACTGACCGCCGCTTTGATAAGGATGGCAAACTGGGCTGGAAAGACAATGCACCGCACGATATCGCTGCTCGCACCCGTGCCACCAATGCCATGCATACGGTACATATCGGCTACTATCACGAAATGATGCGTGATATCCCAGAGCAAATCGAAGCGCTAGATACCCTGATTAGCCAGTATCTAGACCGTAACCTTGATAAAATCGATACCGTAGAGCATGCTATTTTATTGATTGGCGCTTATGAGTTACAACACCGTATAGAAATCCCATATAAAGTGGTACTAGATGAAGCGATGAAGCTCAATAACCACTTTGGCGCCACCGATGCACACAAGCTTATCAACGCTGTCCTCGATAAAATGGCAGCCGATCTGCGTGATGTCGAAGTACAAGCGGATATTAAGGCCAATTTACGCACGTCTCAAAAACCATCTGCCAACTCTGTAAAAGCACCCAAAACGAATGCAGCGACAGACAACCTTGCTAAAGACCCAACTACCGACAGTAAACCAGCAAGACCTCGTATCAGTGCCAACAAAACCAATGTGCAACGCAGCCGTAGCCACAAACTAACGCAGGACGCTTCTCATACCAAAACCAAAGACCAAGACGAATCATGAATGAATTTGAGCTGATTGAGCGTATATTTTTGCAGTTGCAAGCTGAGCATTCAGCTGCTGCTGGCATACAAAAAGCCATCGGTGATGATGCTGCAGTAATGGCGCTGCCTACCGGCTCACGTTTAGTCAGTTGTATCGATACCTTGGTACAGGGTCGACATTTTAGTCCTGATTGGAAGCAAGTAGACACGTTAGCGTTTGCTATTGGTTATAAGGCGGTCGCTGTCAATGTCTCAGATATCGCCGCCATGGGCGCGGCGCCCCACAGTATTTTATTGGCATTAGCATTACCTGAGCGCTTGGCAAACGAGTCATGGCTGACCGCATTTGCTAAAGGCTTGTTTCACGCCTGCCAGCTGTTTGGTGTTAGTCTTATCGGCGGCGACACCACGCGCAATGACACCTTAGTGTTAAGCATTAGCGCCCAAGGATTGCTGACCTCAGATACACCCGCCATTTATCGCTCGGGTGCGCAAGTCGGTGACAAGGTTTATGTCTCAGGCACACTTGGTGATGCGGCTTATGCTCTCCAACATCCCGATGACACTTCAGGCTTAGAGCTGGCGCATCGACTGCATATGCCTACACCAAGAGTCAAGCTTGGCGCAGCATTGGCGCAGCTTGGGGCAACTTCGATGATAGATATCTCTGATGGTCTCTATCAAGATCTTAGCCATATTTGTAAGCAAAGTGGCGTTGGTATGCACCTTTATTTAGAGCAGCTCCCAACCAGTAAACCCTTAGCAAAGATTGACCTATCTAAACGCCTGTTATATCAACTGACTGGTGGCGATGATTATGAGCTGGCCTTTACTTTGCCCGCCCATATTGAGCTGCCTATTGATAGTAGCGACACCCCTGTCCATTGTATCGGTGAGGTGGTCGCAGCAGCGCAGCAGCCCTACCCCAAACTGCTTTTTTATAATCAAGTCATCACGCAAGCGGCGCCTGCGCCATTTGACACTTATCCCAATCTGACGGGTTACCAACATTTTGCAGGTTAGCCTATGACCGATCATCATTTATCCAAGCCTGATATCAGTAAGGCCAACGACTGCCCGCCTCTACCCGCAAATGCTGGTGTGCTTGATCGTATCATCTATTGGCTCGGCATCGGTTTGGGCAGTGGTCTGCCACGCCGTGCACCCGGCACTTGGGGCACGGTCGGCGGCTTGATCGCTGCTATACCATTGATGAGCTTGGGAGTTGTGCCGTTTTTTATCCTTACTATTTTATCTTGCCTTATCGGTATCTGGATATGTGACCGTACATCGGCATTGATGGGTGGTCATGATAATCCGCATATCGTTTGGGATGAATGGGCAGGTATGTGGATAGCGTTATTGCCACTTTCTTATATGCTTGGAGCAACAGACAGCTTTTGGCATGATATCTCACAGGGCACGTCTATTTTGGCGCTTATTATCGCTTTTATACTGTTTCGGTTTTTTGATATTATCAAGCCCCCACCGATAGGCTGGGCGGACAAAAGAGTCGCAGGTGGTCTAGGCATCATGCTCGATGATATTATCGCTGGTGTGATGGCACTTATCGTATGGCTCATCGTGATGGCCTTTATCGTTTAAAAAACCAGCACTGCAGTCCTACCCAAACCATTCAGTCGTGTAATCTTGTTAACTTTATAGATACTATCACTGACACACGGACACGCTCTTTAATAAATATTCACTTAAATGCATATGTACTTTCTCAACATTTGCGCTATAATAAAATATATTTTGTTACACCTATAATAGGGCTTTTATGACTTCTTCCCTCTCTGTAATCATTCTCGCTGCCGGTAAAGGCACACGTATGCAATCTGCCAAGCCAAAAGTTTTGCAGACTTTAGCAGGCAAGCCTTTACTCGGCCATGTGTTAGATACTTGTCATCATTTAACTGCCTCAAAGACAATCGTGGTGCATGGCTTTGGTGGTGAGCAGGTACAGAGTGCTATGAATAGTCAATATACCCACCTGCCAATTACATGGGTCGCTCAGACTGAGCAACTGGGTACTGGTCATGCAGTCAAGGTAACACTTGATGAGCTGCCAAAAGAAGGACAGAGCCTGATCTTATATGGTGATGTACCCCTAGTCAGCTGCCAAACATTAGTTAACTTACAACATGCCAATACTGATGGCATGTCTATGTTAACGCTTACCGTAGACGACCCTTTTGGGCTTGGCCGTATAAAACGTGATGACGCAGGTAATGTCCAAGCCATCGTTGAGCAAAAAGATGCCAGCGCTGATGAACAAGCCATCAAAGAGATCAATAGTGGTATCTATTGCGTGGATAATGCTTTATTGCATAAATACCTACCCAAGCTGTCCAATGACAATGCGCAGCAAGAATACTATTTGACTGACATCGTCAAAATGGCTGTCGCTGACGGTATCGCTATTGCAGCCATTGAGCCTGAGCATACTTTTGAGATTGAAGGTGTCAATAACCGCCAACAGCTCGCAAGCTTAGAGCGTACCTGGCAAGGAAAGCTGGTCGCTGACTTACAAGAGGCAGGAGTGCAGTTTGCGGATCCTAGCCGTGTCGATATTCGCGGGACGTTAAGTGCAGGACAAGACGTGTTTGTCGATGTCGGTGTGGTATTTGAAGGGGATTGCACCCTAGGTGACAACGTCTATATTGAGGCAGGTTGTGTCATCAAAAATGCTCATATTGGCAACGCTTGTCATGTAAAGCCTTACTGCGTGATCGATCGTGCTGAGGTTGGGGCGGGTGTCGATATTGGCCCGTTTGCTCATTTGCGTCCTGAGACCGTATTATCAGACAACAGCAAAGTTGGTAACTTTGTGGAGATTAAAAAGTCGACCATTGGTCATGGCAGTAAGGTCAACCACTTGAGTTATGTTGGCGACACTACCGTCGGTACGAAAGTCAATATTGGTGCAGGCGTAATCACTTGCAACTATGATGGCGCCAACAAATCACAAACGATTATTGCAGATAACGCCTTTATCGGCTCTAATGCCAGTCTTGTGGCGCCCGTGACTATCGGTGATACCGCCACAGTGGCTGCAGGCTCGGTGATTACCCATGACGTTGGCAACAATGCGCTGGCTTTGGGCCGTGCTCGTCAAGTACAAAAAGATGGGTTTCAGCGTCCAACAAAAAAGTAAAGACCGTGGCATCGAGATCATGAATGCATCAATAAAGCAGTACGGCAATCTTGTGGTGCTGCTTTATTATATTTATCAGTATAGACATCATTAAGCTCTGTTTGAGCCTTATAAACAGACTTTGATAGATATAGTTAATTCGATATAAAAACGATACAGCGAGATAAGGATTTGTTTTTCGCAGCATCTGTCGGCGTAGGCACAGCACGCAAGAAAAATAACTTTTCATTAAGCGACTTGATAGCTACGTATCTGATTTATTTGGATTCGACTATACCAATAGACATTAAAATATCAAACACTAAATCTAAGGAATTCTTATGTGCGGAATTGTCGGCGCAGTAGCTGAGCGTAATATCGCTAATATCTTACTTGAGGGCTTAAAACGCCTTGAATACCGTGGTTATGATTCCGCTGGTCTGACTATCATCCGTGATGGTCAACTGCACCGTGAGCGTCAAGTCGGTAAAGTACAAGCCTTGGTGGACGCTGTCGCCAGCAGCCCAGATACTTTCAACGGTCATATCGGTATCGCTCATACTCGCTGGGCCACTCATGGCGAACCGGCACAGCGTAACGCCCACCCCCATGTCTCCGGTAAAATCGCTGTCGTCCATAATGGCATCGTCGAAAACTATGCCGAGCTCAAAGAGGAGCTGCTCGCCAAAGGCTATGAGTTTACCTCACAGACTGATACAGAAGTCGTCGCCCATTTGATTCATGATGCTTATAAGCAGTCCTCTGACTTGATGGAAGCAGTACGTACCATTACCCCACTATTACATGGTGCTTTTGCCCTAGGTATTGTCCATGTGGATAGTCCAGATGAGCTGATTGCGGTACGTTTAGGCTCGCCTTTAGTCATTGGTGTGGGTATAGGTGAGAACTTTATCGCTTCAGATCAGTTGGCGCTATTGCCCGTTACCAACCGCTTTATGTATCTAGAAGAAGGCGATATCGCTAAAATCACGCGTGACGATATCCAAGTGTATGCTGATGGTATCGAAGTCAACCGTAAGATAAATGAGATTGATGCCAAGCAATATAATGCAGATAAGGGTGAGTTTAAGCACTACATGCTAAAAGAGATCTACGAGCAGCCAGATGCGGTCGCTCGTACGCTCGATATGGCTTTAGAGAGTACTGAAACTGCTCATTCATATCAACTGCGTGATGACTTCCTACAGCGCCATGAAACCCAGCTGTCAAACATCCGCCACGTACAAGTTATTGCGTGTGGTACCAGCTATCATGCCGGTCTGGTTGCTAAATATTGGTTTGAAAATTTAATACGTATTCCATGCTCAGTTGAGGTGGCCAGTGAGTTCCGTTATCGCAACCCTGTGGTTGTTGACAACTCTTTGGTGATTTGTATTTCGCAATCTGGCGAAACAGCAGACACGCTATCTGCCCTACGTGAAATTCAAAAGCATAGTCCAACTGGTCTGGTGAGCTTAGCACTTTGTAACGTACCCACTTCCTCACTGGTGCGTGAGACGGATATTTTCTTACCGACATTAGCCGGCCCTGAAATCGGCGTCGCATCAACCAAAGCCTTTACCACTCAGCTTGCTGCTCTGATGCTTCTGGTCTTAAAAACGGGCGTGACCCAGTCTTGTATTGATGATGAGCGTTTATACACGCTACTTGAAAACCTACATAAGCTGCCCAATCAGCTGCATGCCAGCCTAAATTTAGATGCATCTATAAAAGCAATGAGTGAAAGCTTTGAAGATAAGAAGAGCTGTCTGTTTTTAGGGCGTGGTCTGCAATTTCCGATTGCTTTAGAAGGGGCACTAAAACTCAAAGAGATCTCTTATATTCATGCTGAAGGCTACGCAGCAGGCGAGCTAAAGCATGGACCACTGGCCCTCGTTGATAAGGATATGCCCATCGTCGTACTGGCACCGAAAGACAGTATGTTTGATAAGCTCAAGGCCAATATGCAAGAAGTCCATGCCCGTCACGGTGAGTTATTTGTATTCGCTAGTGAAGAAAGTAAAATGGTCGCTGAAGACCGTCTGCATGTGGTTTATATCCCTGACGTCTGTGAGACGCTTGCGCCTATCGTCTATAGCGTGCCTGTGCAGCTACTCTCTTATCATGTGGCGGTGATGCGTGGTACCGATGTCGACCAACCACGTAACCTAGCCAAATCGGTCACGGTAGAATGATACTGATTCATAACCGCAGGCTTATTGTACGCAAGTAATAAAGTATCATCCTGAGTAATAAAGAGTCATACTCTTGTGCATGACTTAATCCTTCATCGTCTCATTAGATGGTGAAGGATTTTTTTATAGAAAGTACTAGTGATCAGCTTATAGCTCGATTCAATCAGTCATATAACCTTGTATCGATGGGCTCAAATCTGTAAAGTAGGCTATCACTTGTAATGGCAGTTATTTAAAATCATTGTGACTGCTTTTAATCATCAATTTACGACAGCGCAGCTTACTACGAGCGTAATGGCAACAGCCAAATAGCAATGACGTGATACCTATCATAGCACCAGTAGCTGACTGTCTATGACACCAACGTAAGGCCCATGATAATGACAACACCCATTAGAGTCGCTATTGCCGGTTATGGCAACCTCGGCCGCGGCGCTCAAGCCGCTATTACTCACAGTCCTGACATGCAGCTGGTCGGTGTATTTAGCCGCCGAGACCCCGCATCTGTTACCCTGATCGATGACAGCGTACCTGTGTACGCTATAGATGATATCGAGCAGTATAAAGACGACATAGACGTCCTGATCTTATGTGGCGGCTCCAGGTCTGACTTGCCTGAGCAAGGACCTGCGCTTGCCAGTCTTTTTAACATCGTCGACAGCTTCGATACACATGCAAAAATTCCTGAGTACTTCGAAGCGCTTGACGCACCTGCAACGAAAGCGGGCAAGGTTGCCATGCTGTCAGTGGGCTGGGATCCTGGTTTATTCTCTATTAATCGTTTATATGGAGAAGCTATTTTACCAGTCGGAGAGACTTATAGCTTTTGGGGCAAAGGTTTGAGCCAAGGCCACTCAGATGCGGTACGCCGTGTGGATGGTGTCAAAGCAGGTGTACAATACACCCTGCCTTCAGAATCTGCCATTGCACGAGTACGCAGCGGCGAGCAGCCCACACTGAGCACTCGTGAAAAGCACGTCCGCGAATGCTATGTGGTACTAGAAGACGGTGCGGATGCCGATACCGTGCGCAGCGCTATCGTAACCATGCCAGACTACTTTGCCGACTATGACACCACAGTACATTTTATTGATGAGCAAACGCTTGCCTCTGAACATAATAAAATGCCGCATGGTGGCTTTGTCATCCGTAGTGGCGTCAGCGGCATTGATAATAAGCAAAATGAGCAAAACGACCAAGTACTAGAGTTCTCATTAAAGCTTGGCAGTAATCCTGAGTTTACCGCGAGCGTGCTCGTGGCCTATGCACGTGCTGCCCATAAAATGAATTTGGCAGGTGAGACTGGTGCAAAAACCGTGTTTGATGTCGCACCTGGTTTATTATCACCAAAGACCCCTGCTCAGCTGCGTAAAGAACTGCTTTGACTTCCTCTCCTCCCTAAAGTGAGGGGATTCCTACAGCTAGACGGTGAAGCCCCACCGCAAACCTTAGAGTTGGCTACCGCCTTGCAAGTCACACCTTGCATCTAAGGTTCTTATTTCAAGCTGACTCTACTGTTAAGATTGTCTGTTGACACGAGCCAGTTTGAGAGTGTGTTTGGAAAACCACCTGCCAGTTAAGACACTGCGTACTCGCAATTTATACTTGTCCTAGCTGTTTTTTTGTAGATAGCTTGATTTAACAGATGATTGATTATAGCAATCATGTTGCCTTACCTCCACCCCCTGAAATGGGTGGTTTTACGGCAACGTTGGATAAACACCAGCTCTCAGCGATAAGGTTTGGTGCTTTTTTTATCATTGTGGCTTTAACTCTGAAGTATGACCTGAATGTCGGCTCATCCGTTAATTTGGCTAAATCTGTAACGGTTGAGTATATTAAAAGAGTCTCTACAGTATAGGCACTAAAAACATGGATATCACAAGCAGCAGCATCACTCCAACAATAGAGATCATCTATGAAGATGATTTTTTGGTAGCGATCAATAAAGAAGCGGGGTTACTTGTACATCGCAGTTGGCTGGATAAAGGTGAGACACGCTTTGCCCTACAGCTCACTCGTGATGCAGTAGGCTGCCATGTGTTTCCGATGCATCGGTTAGATAGACCGACCTCAGGAGTGTTGCTCTTTGCCAAAAGCGCTGCTGTGGCACGCAACCTTACCGACGCTTTTGCGACAAATAACGTGAGTAAGCAATATCTGGCCGTGGTACGTGGTTTTATGCCTGAGCAAGGCTCTATTGATTATGCATTGAGTTTTAAGCCCGATGCCATCGCTGACAAGTTTGCCAATTTGGACAAGCCTGCACAAGAAGCAGTGACTCATTGGCAACGTCTGGCTCAGATCGAGCTGCCATTTGCAGTCTCAAAAAAGCATGACACCAGCCGCTATAGTCTCGTGCGTTTGATACCCGAGACGGGGCGCAAGCATCAGCTGCGTCGGCATATGAAACATCTATTTCATCCTATAGTGGGCGATACCAGTCATGGTGATGGACGGCACAATCGATTTTTTCGTAGTCAATATGAGTGTACGCGGATGCTGCTGCATGCGCAGCGTTTAGCGCTTAGTCATCCCGTCACCGGTGAGCCTGTGCTGATAACAGCGGGGTTTGATGAGCAATGGATGCACATTTTGGAGGCGTTTGATTGGGTGGAGAGTGCTGAAGGCTCAGGTCGCTAGTGAAGATTTAATGTACATAATAGTGTGTTTTTTGAAAGTTTTTTTATAGTGAGACGATACACGCTAACGCCACAACACCAATGACTAAAGGGGTAAGTTTTTTGTCTGAATTAAAAATCGTTGGGCTTTTTACCATTACGGCATTAGCAGAGATTGTAGGCTGCTATTTACCATACTTATGGCTAAGAGAAGGTAAGTCTATATGGCTTCTTGTCCCTAGTGCGCTTAGTTTGGCTGCTTTTGTGTGGCTACTGACTCTACATCCAACCGCCGTTGGCAGAGTTTATGCCGCCTACGGTGGCGTGTATGTCACGATCGCAATTTGGTGGTGTTCTAAAAAGTATGCTGGCATCAAACGTAGCCATAATTGACATAAAAGAACACCAGATCAAATACTTTAAAGTGATTATCAAGCTTTTTCGAGAAGCAACAGGTTCTTCTAACGGCTCGACGTAATCGGTGTCTAAGGCGGCAGTTATTACCTTCTATGCCTACGGTATGTTGTTTGCCAACCTGCTTGTTATTTGGCTTAAAGGCAGTTATAAAGCTGTCCCAGTTGTCCATGCTAATAGAGTAATAGCTGACTTTTAGTTGCTTAAGACGTGCTCTTAGCTTCTTAGCCGTTTTTAAGTCGCGTTTACCCCAGACATAAGCGACAATTTCATTAGTAGC